>JBGCGF010000006.1:0-34688 GCA_045110575.1 Saprospiraceae bacterium | reverse complement strand
CTTCCCCACGTTATCCTTGTCGATCACCTTCTGGATATACGGAACAATGAGTGGAACCTTACAGGCGGTACCATTCATTTCAACCTTCACCTTTCCGATTTCGGCACCGATGGTTTTAGCCTCTTCAGTCAGTTCGGCGATATAGCTGCCGACAGCAATGACGAATCCGTTCATTACGTAGCCGACGCGATTTGGTGCATTGTGAATCTGTGCAGGAATGCTTTCGAGTAGAGCGCGATATGCAGGGATGTCGAGGTCTTCATCCGCAGTAACGGTAGCATAATTGGCGAGCGTTGCCCAGCCTGCTGCAGCGATATGTGGCTTCTTAGATTTGATCCACTTGTTGCCGAGTTTCCAACCGAACGACGTCTCAGCCGCAACCCAAGGCACGGTAAATTCATTGAGGTAATACCAGTACGCCTGGTCGGCCCACTCATCTAGAATCTTCGCTGTGATCTGGGTTTCGTCTGCGATGAGACCTGCGAGGTACATGGCGTCGCTGTTGCCTGTCGCGTAAAGTTTTAGCGAAAGCTTATGGTCCTTTTTGACCTTCTTTACGATCTTCTTCAAGTCGGCTACTTTGACCCCGAAGTGTGGCTCCTTGGCGCCATGCTTTTCGAGTGTCCTTTTGGTGCTAGGATTGCCAAATGCTTCTAACTGGGTCATTACTTCTTGGAGCGTCATGGGAGAAAGATATGGAAAGTCCGTGATTGCCTTGCTGCTAACGCTTACCTTGAGGGCATATGGATATCACAACAAATGCCCCGGTAACTAAAACTCAGTTTCTATCCTACTTAGATTGCAAAGAAGAGACGTGGATGTCGCGCAACATGGACATGCCTCGTCAGGAGTTAGACCCGCTGCTGCAACTCGCGATTGAGGACGGTCGGCGAGTCGATCAACTGGCCAAGGAGTACTTCGAAATTCCAGGCCTTGTCGAGCAAGTGTTTGGAGCACCAGGTACGGTTTCCTTGCAAGAGACTTTTGAGGTTGAAGGAAAGTACAAGGTCATTACTGACGTTGTCTTTTACCCAGCTTCTGGCGGGCCATTAACCTTAGTAGAGGTAAAAGGCACTACGGCCAAGTACGACAAGAATGATCAACTCAAACCTGAGGCAAAGCACATTACAGACCTCGCTTTTCAGCAGTTTGTACTCGAAGCTAAAGGTGTTGAGGTAGGGCGAACAGGATTGCTTCTCCTTTCAAGGGACTATCGCTATGCTGCGTCTGGAATAAGCCTGGAAGGCCTTTTTCGCTATGGTGAGGTAACAAAGCACACCACGGCGTTACATGCTGAAATTGCAGAGCTCGCACCACAAGCGCTCGCCTTTTTGCAAGGACCAGAACCAGCTGCGTGGGACTATACCGTCTGCGCAAACAAAGGGAAATGTAAGTGGATGCTCCGCACTACAGAGTTGCCTGCATACAGCATATTTAGTTTGAATGGTGCCCGAATCAAGCACCTTCAAGGCTTGTTGGATCAGCGCGTATTGGACATTCAAGATGTCCCCGAAAATGCAGACCTATTCAAAAACATGATCCGTCAAGTTGAGGTTGCGCAACACGATATTCATCACAAAGACCAAGCAGCGATCAATGCTGAATTGGCGAAGCTTCCCTACCCGCACTACTTCTTAGATTATGAGACGGTATCGGTCGCCGTTCCTGACGTTGAAGGCATGTGGCCGTATCAACGCCTGGCGTTTCAGTACTCGCTGCACATTCAAAGCGAGCCTGGCGGCGGACTTTTGCATCGTGAGTGCTTACTCACAAATCGGCAAGATGGAATGCTGCCGTTGCTCAAGCAACTCAAGAACGACATCCCGCACGATACTGGCGGTACGGTCATCGTTTGGAACAAGGGATTCGAGAAGTCTGTGAATAAAGACATGGCCGAAACGTATCCCGCATACGCGACCTATCTCAACGGACTCAATGATCGCGTCTGGGATTTGATGGACGTCTTCAAAGGTTCTTGGGTAGAGCACCCTAAGTTTTACGGAAGTGCAAGCATCAAAAAAGTGCTACCTGCCCTCAAACCTGAGTTCAATTACAATGACTTGGCAATCGGAGAAGGCGGCACGGCAAGCTACATGTGGCACTTGCTCTCGACAGGGAAGATAGAGGCCGACAAAGTCGAAACCTTGCGAAAGGAGCTATTGGAATACTGCGAGCAGGATACCATGGCCATGGTGGTGCTGATGGACTGGGCACGGCCGGCCATGTAGCACATGGCCCTGTGCTGAGAACCACTGGTGTGCAGCCTCACTCACGTCGTGTACGCAGCCCCATTCGCGTCGTGTATGCGTCGTCGATGCAGTCGCATGCCCTATATTCCCCTCATCCTTTCTAGCACGCTAAGCCCAATACATGAAGTCTTTCCTATCCTTCAGCCTGATTGTTGCCAGTTTTTTCATGCTTAGCACAAACCTCGCAGCCCAAGAAGTTTACAAAGACGCCACAGCTACAATCGATGCGCGAACCGCTGATTTGCTAGGCCGTATGACGCTAGAAGAAAAATTCTGGCAACTGTTCATGATTCCGGGCGACCTATCTGATGGAAAAGAGCGATACAAGCACGGCATCTTCGGGTTTCAACCAGCGACCAAAGGCAAGTCTGGCGGAGAAGCGGAACAACTCCTCGACTATTCAGCGGGAGGGCAAGCGATGGAGACCGCAGTACTCATCAACAAGATGCAGAAGTATTTCACCGAAGAGACGCGACTCGGAATTCCGATCATTCCGTTCGATGAAGCACTTCACGGATTGATCCGAGACGAGGCAACGGCATTTCCGCAGGCGATCGGGTTGGCCGCTTCTTGGAATACGAACCTTATGGACGAAGTCGCAACAGCGATCGCCAAAGAAGTGAAAGGGCGCGGTATTCGACAGAACCTGTCTCCAGTCATCAACATCGCGCGTGATGTCCGTTGGGGTAGGACCGAGGAGACGTATGGAGAAGACCCATATCTCACGTCACGTATGGGCGTCTCGTACGTAAGCGCCTTCGAGCGTATCGGCGTCGTCACTACACCCAAACACTTCGTCGTGAACGTAGGTGATGGTGGGCGAGATAGTTACCCGATTCACCACAGTGAGCGTTTGTTGGAAGAGATTTATTTCCCTGCATTCAAAGCGTGTTTTCAGGAAGGAAATGCCTGGTCGGTTATGACGGCATACAACTCTGTAGACGGTCGGCCAGCAACCGCGAGCAATTGGTTGCTCAACGAGAAACTCAAAAAAGAGTGGGGCTTTGATGGATTCGTGATTACCGATGCAAGTGCAACTGGAGGCGCAAATGTATTGCACTTTACGGCGAAAGATTATGCAGAATCAACGCAACAAGTAATTGAAAATGGACTCGACGTTATCTTCCAAACCTCGTACGATCATTATCCACTGTTCTACGAAGCATTTGAAAAAGGTATGATCGATGAAAAAGCGATTGACGAGGCGGTGCGTCGCGTCCTGTATGCTAAATTCAAGCTGGGATTGTTCGAGAATCCATTTGTTGATCTCGAGGCACTAAAGGCAATGAACAGTGTCGCTGTCAATAAACCGCTTGCGCGTCAAGCTGCGAAGGAGTCGATTGTTTTGTTGAAAAACGAAGAACAAATCTTGCCGATCGCAAAGGACATCACTTCGCTTGCGATCATCGGGCTTGATGCAACAGAAGCACGATTGGGTGGGTATTCCGGTCCAGGAAATAATCCCGTGAGCATCTTAAAAGGGATTTCCGAAAAGGTCGGAAAGCAAGTAGACGTCAAGTTTGCAAAAGGATGTGGCCGGATTAGTGAGGAGTTTGTTACTGTGCCTGAAATGCAATTTCATCACCTCGTGGACGGAAAGCAGCTTGCTGGCTTGCAAGCAAATTACTGGAACAACATCACGATGGAAGGCCAGCCAGCGCTTTCAAGAGTTGATGGAAAGGTTGATTTCGGTTGGACGCTATTTTCGCCAGACCAAGAGAAGGTTAACTATGATTTCTATTCAGTGCGTTGGACGGGGAAATTGACATCACCTGAAACCGGAACCTTCGATATTGGAATCAAAGGCGATGACGGGTATCGCATTTATATTGACGGTAAGTTGATCCTCGACAATTGGCAAAAACAAACGAATCGCACACTGACAGTTCCTTATTCATTCGAAAAAGGAAAAACTTACGATGTTAAAATTGAATTTTACGAAACGACTGGAAATGTCCGTCTTAAACTCGTTTGGAACGTTGGTGTAAATAATACTTGGAAAAGCGAAATTGAGGAGGCTGTTCAGCTTTCGCTAAAACAAGACCTCACCATACTATGTGTCGGAATTGAAGAAGGAGAGTTTCGAGATCGCGCACAATTGACCTTGCCGGGGCATCAAGAAGAATTGATCAATCGTATTGCTGAGACGGGCAAACCTTTCATAGTGGTGCTCGTCGGAGGAAGCGCCATTGTGATGAACAACTGGATCGAAAATGCGCCTGCGATCGTTGACGTATGGTATCCAGGTGACGAAGGCGGCCATGCCGTGGCCGATGTTCTTTTTGGAGACTACAATCCAGCTGGACGCTTGCCGATTACGTTCCCCATTCACGAAGCGCAATTGCCGCTGTACTACAACCACAAGCCTACTGGTAGGGGAGACGATTACGTCAACCTTTCGGGGAAACCTCTTTTTCCCTTCGGCTACGGCTTGAGTTATTCAACGTTTGGATATAGCAATCTGCGTATCTCTAAAGAGATGATTGCGGCATCTGAAACGGCGACGATTGCATGTACGATCACGAACACCGGTGACTATGATGGCGACGAGGTAGTGCAACTTTACATCAAAGACCTGTTCGCGTCTGTTGCACGACCAGTCATGGAGTTGAAAGGCTTCGAGCGAATTCACCTTAAGAAGGGAGAATCAAAGGAGGTGATGTTCACCCTTTCGCCAAGTGCGTTGAAGATGCTCAACGAGCAAATGGAGCGTGTTGTAGAGTCCGGCGATTTTCGAATTATGATTGGAGCTTCTTCCAACGATATCCGACTTCGGGGTACTTTGACGGTGAACTAGGACGTATGTTCGTTTGGCACTACCGCGGGAAGAAGAAACAGTCGAAACATGAAAAATTTTGCAAGTAAAATTGTCCTCATCACAGGTGGTGGATCAGGCATTGGTAAGATCATGTCTCGGCTGTTCTTGGAGCGTGAGGCCAGGGTGGTGATCTGGGACATAAGCCAGGTCAACATCGATGCTACGCTCGCAGATCTGGGTTCAAAAGGTGACATCACAGGTTATCAAGTCGACGTCTCTTCTCCAGCGCAAATTTCAGCTTCCGCCAAAACCCTCAAGCAAGCGGTTGGTGGTATTGATGTCCTCATAAATAACGCAGGCATTGTCGTCGGCAATAAGCTGTTCAGTGAACACACCGCGGGCGACATCATTAAAACGATGGAGGTTAATTCAACTGCGCCGATGTTGGTCGCGCATGAGTTCTTAGCGGGAATGCTGGCGAAAAATGTGGGTCACATTTGCAACATCGCCTCTTCTGGGGGATTGTTGGGCAACCCCAAAATGTCCGTATACGCAGCAAGTAAATGGTCACTCGTTGGGTGGTCTGACAGTCTACGTATTGAGCTTCAACAGTCGGGCAAGAACGTCAACGTGACGACCATTATGCCATACTATATCAACACGGGCATGTTCGATGGCGTAAAGTCTTTGATTCCAATTCTCGATGCTGAGGCTGCTTGTTTGACGATCGTTAAAGCGATCGAAAAGAATAAGGTCATGGTAACTCTGCCGGGGTATGTCTATCGCGTTACTCGTTTTGCGCAAGCGATCTTACCGATACGTGTATTTGATTGGTTTACGGGAAGCGTACTTGGTATTTATAAAACGATGGACGGGTTCACGGGGCGAGTGAAGTAAGTGGAAGATTATCCTTCTTCTTTTATCAGGAAATGAAGAATGAATCATTAGAACCCCAGGTAATACACGATCCGGTTCGACGTGCTTTAGCGCGTTCTCTTGACTGGCGCGCTAAAGCACGCTGAACCAGATCGAATCGAAGCTGATTATGATAGCTTATACATGATTAAGTAATTCGAAATGATTCTGTCTCAACCACTGAGCTAGCAGTTTTCAAGTGCACCAACGATTTGCGTGAAAATCAACGTGCCGGTAAAGATCCCGTAGATCTGTATTGCCTCTCCTCTGGAAAAGGTGCCTGAATCAAATGCTTCAGTAATCATGTAGAGCACTACAATTGCTCTTAACCCATAATATGCTGCTCGTTCGAATAGGCGCGAAGCCGAGATCGTGAATATTGCTGAACGGTGCGAAAGTTGGGTAGCGTGCTCCATAGTAGGTAGGGAAGCTACTCAACTTGGCGTTTACCGAGCTTAAGACGCACGAGCTTCAGCGAGTAGCATATCGGTATTCAAAATTCAAAATTGTTCCAGCGTAGCTGGAAACACGAATTCAAAATTGCGCCAGCTGTGATTCTATGTCATAGAATCACAGCTGGCGCTTCTTCACATACACTGTCCCTCTTCCCTGACCGCGCCGCTCAATCAAGCCATGCTCGGTCAGTTTCTTTAGGTCATTTTTTATAGTCGAGCGACTCACTTCGCGTACGCGCTCGTCAACCTGTTTTACCGAAAGGGAAACATGCTTGTCGAAATAGCGCAGAACACGCTCCTCGCGTAAGCTTAAGTATGGGAGCCTGTATGGTTCCTTGAGCATGCCTGGAACCACTTCGTCGCCAGCAGATTTGAGTTTAATTAAGCGATCGAGATCCTCGGTTAACTCAGCGAGTGAGCGTAAAAAGAAAACCATCCAACGTCCTATAACTTCCTGCTCTTCACCACGGCTACGCTGTGCTTCCATGAGGGCTGCATAGTAGTCACTTTTGCGCCGCTCAATGACGCGTTCGAAAGAAGCATACTGCACAAAACTATAGCCGTTCTGAAGTAAGAGTAAGGTCGTAAGTAGTCTGGAAAGCCTACCGTTCCCATCTTGAAAAGGGTGAATCGTTAGAAACTCATAAATGAAGGTACCGATGACGATCAGAGGGTGGTGTGTTTTGCCTTCAATGTGTTCGTGAAACCATTCTACAAGCGTCGTCATTTCGCGCTCGACAAATATGGGCTCAGTTGTTTTGAAGATCGTACGATGGGTGCCATCATTCAATGTCGCAACAACTCGGTTAGTGAGTTGCTTGTACTTGCCCAAATGATGCTGATCCTTACTACTAAACTGCAAGAGCTGTTTATGCAGACCTTGAATCATGCTGGTTCGAACTGGGATGCTTCCAGGGTCTTCGAGTATAAGTTTTAAGGTCTCGAAGTAACCTGCGATTTCCTCCTCGTCCCGAGACTTTAATTTCTGGATCTCCATTCCTTGGAGCAAGTTTTTCACTTCATCGTCTGTCAGAGAGGAGCCTTCTATTCGAGTAGAGGAACCAATACTCTGAACCGTTGCCAGCTCGCGTAACTGGAGTAGTAGATCTTCCTCCAAGTCATGTTCTGCTGACCAAGTTTCTTTATAGGCGGTGATGTCACCGATGCGCTTTTCAACCATCATTTGAGTGATCTCATTAAAGCGAAGAAGCCTATCCATAACTGTCCAATTTTAACCAAAAGTAGCCTTTCCCACTCTAATTGGACAATTATGGATAATTGTCGCTACATGGATTGGGACCATATAGCTGTACCATGGGCTCTAACACATACGTTACATCACCATGAAGCTTTTGTCTTTCCTACTAGCTGGCGCAATGTTGTTGCTGGTTTTGGCGAAAGCTGAAGCACAGAACAGCAGCATGACGATAAGTGCGCTGTTGGATTCCATGGCGACGGAGGCTGTTATTTATCAAGGCATATTTGGCTTCAGCGCTAAGACGTCTCCAAGGGGGCTGTGGCTTGAAGAATTAGTTGGGCGTCGATCCGAGTGGTTTCACCTGGATTCGTTATCCAGCAATCGATCGACGACTCGCGCAGTAGCGGTACTGAGTTTGGACATGAATGATGAGCAGCAGCTCTTTTCAGCTTTCGCCAAAACACTCTGCGACACGGCTGTTCTCAAGATTGGGAGAGGCTGTGTCTACACGGAACTGATGGTGAGTGAACTTGTGGGAGGTAAGATCTCAGAAGCGTTAGCTACAGTCAACGAATTTGGACGCGAAGAACACGCCCGGCTAAGACTACGGATGGATAGCATCCTGTTGACGTCGGATTGTATTGCCGGCCGGGCTGAGCTATCACGTCTGCAAAAACTACACGGTACCGATTCACTTGGTGCAGTGGCTCAGCTACGACGTGTCTATTCTAATACCGATGAGGCTGAGGCTTTAATGCTGATTAGAGGATATGAATATGCTGCTGACTCAAGTTTACTTTTCGAACGCCTCTCTCGCACAAACGTGCGTGAAGTCGCCGAAGCACTGCGTTTGTATACTGGTGGGGACGCTCGACACTTGAAGGCCGTATTGCCGCTTGCCATTCAATTGGCGCCACAGTTTGGAGCATTTGCCCAAGGAGACTTTAAGCGAGCTCTCTACGGTGCTCTGAAAAGGACCCCGCAGAAAGAAGGGGAGGAAATACTTGCGCAATTGGAGCCTGCTTTCACACAAGAGCAGCGATCGCAGTTTTCGTGGCTATCAAGTTTGCGTGAAGAATGGGAGTAGGTTTAATGTTTCGCTTAGTTTGCGAAAAATTAAAGTCTACATATGAAATTATTTGTTTCTATCCTCCTTTGTTTGCTTCTCTTTTCTTGTAACCAATCTCCTGAGCTTGTGAAGTTCGTGAGAATTGATAATCCAGGAGAGGAGGTCGTTACCGTCTCTTTTGATGATGGGCCAGAGTTGTCGTTAGCGCCTGGAGAGACGCAAGAAATCAGTGTAAGATCTGGTTCAAGAAAATTTAGAATCAATAATGAAGAGCAGGTTGAAATCCACTTAGATGCAGATAGTTCGTATTTACTTAATCCAACCCGTGCCTCATATGTCCTAGAGACGATTTCGTATTTTCCATCCACGGAAGCAGCAGAAAGGTATTATGAAGATCACCAGGGAGTTACCGTTGACATTTTTGGATTCCAATTCGAAGGGCAATATGAAAAGATCGAAAGCAAACTAGTTATGCCGCGGAATTGGGCATATGGAATTGGGTATACAGCAACGCCAAAAGTTAACCTGAATAAAATTCCAAGAAAAGGATACATACAGAAGAAGCAGTTACATAGAGAGATTGATTTGTATAAGAAAATAATGATGGAAGTGTTAGGGTCAAACGTTACGGAAGAAGATTAGCCTGTCTGTAAGGTGGGTGTTGCTGTGCTTGCGGCACAACCAAGTGATACAGTCGCTATAGCGGGCGGCATTGGCCATTCCTCATCCCCTTCAACAACTTCAGAAAACCAAAAGACGTGGCGTGATACACAAGAGATTGTCATCCCATCCCGTTCGTTCCTCGGGGCGAGCCGTAATGACGGAAACCAAAAAAAAAGCCAGTAGATCGCGAGACCTACTGGTTTTTTAATTATTGCCGAACGACACGTTTACTCGTCCTTCGACCATCGCTATCCATCCAGGTGATGGTGTACATTCCGGTAGGTGTATTCGATAAGTCAATACGCGCATTGCCTGCATCGCGAACAGAGGTTTTGGCGATAAGCTGACCTGTAGATGAATGTACCTCAGTAGTCAATAAGGTAGCAGAACCGCTATACGACCAGTTGACAAAATCGGTCACTGGATTTGGTGCTAACGTGAAGCTGCCAGGTATTGCCTGCTGGGTTGAACTGGTCGTTATATTGATTGTCTCAATAATTGAACATCCTGTTAGTGAGTCCGTCACAGTAACATCGCAGGCCTGAGATTGGAAAACGATAATGCTATTCCCTACCACTCCATTACACCAAGTGTAATCGTAAGGTGCAAAGCTATTCGAGCCGGAAATTTGGACTTCATATCCACCGCTAGGGTCTGGACCAGTAATGTTGAAATTGACGTCTGGAAGTGGATTTACGACGAGCTCAAGATTCGTGAGGTCCTCGCAGCCATTTGTTCCTGTTTCGACAGATTGATAATTGCCCGCCACAGAGAAGTCTTGGTTATTGAGGGAGAATACTTCGCCTTCGCAGATGCTAACCGTAAGGTTGGTTGTGTCAGGGACGCTTTGTCTTATGGTCGTACTGTCGCGTTCACTAAAGCAACCGCTAAACGTATTGACAGTGCGCAGAACATAGGTTGCTGGTACGCCGGGAACGAGTGGTCGTTGGACGGTCGAATCGCTTGGGAAAGGTGTTCCGTCAACGGTAGACCAAGACCAGCTAATGGACGATGGTGAACTGTTGCCGAGGAGACGGAAACTGTCAGTAGGGGCATGCGTACAACTCAACGCACTTGTAACGCCAGCGCTGACGCCAGGTGTTATACCGCTGACGATTGGGACATTAACTGCCGCTACATTTTGACAGCCATTGTCAAAAGTAGCCTGCATGTAATAGTTGCCGACTCCGCTGATTGGACTGGATACTGTGCCGGCTGTGAAAAATGCTGGTAAGTCGCCAGGTGTTTGGTCGAACATTCGCCACGTGACACCTTGAATGCTGCTTGGGCCAACATAGTTGAGGAAGACTCGGTTTTGCGCGCAATCGTAGTCTAACTCAGCCTGTACGCTCGGTGCATTAATGGTAGGTGTTTCGATATCTCCAGAGCAACCGGTTGAATTGAGAATGACTTCGACTTGAATGTTTGCACCAGAAGTAAGCGATATCATTTCGCTACGTCCTTGATTGACAAAACCTAGTTGGTCACTGCCTTGACGTACATCGACGGATTCATTTTGGCCAGCGTCTAAGAAAAACTCTGTTCCAATTGTGGTTGAGCAATCGAAAGAATTTAGAAAGAGTGCATTCGCCTCTGTGCTTATAATTTCAACCTGTGTGGAATCCAAGGTCGCGCAGGAGTCAGGTGCTGTGTAGTATACCGTGTACGTTCCTGCCGGCACTCCCGCATAGGAAAGCATACCATTGGCCGAAATAATAGGTCCGGAAAAAATTCCACCCCTTGGTGTGGCGCCTATCGGATCTAGTCGTACGAAGGAGGAGCAAAGCCTATCGGGAGTGTTCTCGAAATTGATCGTCGTGCCACATGGGTTTTGTGCAAAGGCCATGGTCCCGATGAAAAGTGTGTATGCTAGGAGGGTAATATTTTTTATCATCGAGCTTATAGTTTGCTGCTTACAGAAGTAAGCGAATTGAGGAGTAGCGCGGGCGCACTTGGACGTGCTTTTGAGACAGCAATGTGCAGCCTAGATGTCAGTAGATCATGAGACCTACTGGCTTTTTAATTATTGTCGAACGATACGTTTACTCGTCCTTCGACCGTCGCTATCCGTCCAGGTGATCGTGTACATCCCGGCAGGTGTATTCGATAAGTCAATACGCGCATTACCTGCATCGGGAACAGAGGTTTTGGCGATAAGCTGACCCATAGAAGAATGCACTTCAGTAGTCAGCAGGGTAGCAGAACCGCTATACGACCAGTTGACAAAATCGGTCACTGGATTTGGTGCTAACGTGAAGTTGCCCGGAATTACTTGTTGGGTTGAACTGGTGGTTATGCTGATCACCTCGGTAGTTGAGCAACCCGTTTGAGAGTCTGTGATCGTGACAGCGCATTGCTGAGATTGGTAAACAATGATGCTGGTTCCAATTTCTCCGTTGCACCAAGCATAATCATAAAGTGCGGTACTACTCGCGCTGAAGATTTGTATCTCATATCCACCAGTAGAATCTGGACCGGTAATATTGAAATTGACGTCTGGCGCTGGCTCTACAGTAAGTTCTAAATTCGTGAGGTTGTCACATCCATTTGTTCCTGTTTCGATAGATTGATAGTTACCAGCAAAAGAGAAATCATCGTTGTTAACGGTGTACGTTTCGCCTTCGCAGATGGTAACTGAAACGTCGCTTGTATCCGGAATACTTCGTGTGATGAATGCAGTGTCTGGTTCGCTGAAGCAGTTGCTGAGTGGGTTGATAGTACGTAGGACATAGGTTGCCGGTATACCCGGAATCCTTGGCCGTTGGACCGTCGAATCGCTTGGGAACGGTGTTCCATCAGCATTGGACCATGACCAGCCAATCGTTGTACCTGCACTATTGCCCAGGAGGCTGATGCTGTCTGTAGCTGTGGCTGTACAGTCTACGAGGCTTCTAGATCCAGTACTGGCAGTTGGTGTAATGCTAACTGCAATTGGGACATTGACTGTTGCTACGTTTTCACAACCGTTGTCAAAGATGGCTCGCATGGAATAATTGCCGATTCCGCTAAGTGGAACGGACACTGTACCAGATGTGAAGAGTTCTGGTAAGTCGCCAGGTTGTTGGTCATAACGTTGCCATACAACGTTTTCTATATTATTCGGACCTACATAATTTAGGAAGGTGCGGTTTTGCGTGCAATCAAAATCTAAGTCAGCCTGTACGCTTGGCTCATTAATCGTTGGTATTTCGATTTCTCCATTACAGTCTCCAGTGTTGTTGGTTACTATAACATCAATTCGTGCCCCAGAGGTAACAGTAAGCATTTCACTACGGCCTTGATTAATAAAGCCTAATTGGTCATTGCCTTGCTGAAGATAAACGGATTCGTTTTGGCCAGCGTTTAAGAATAACTCTGTTCCAGCGGTGGTTGAACAATCAAAGGCGTTGAAAATGGTCGCATCAGATACGATATCTTCAAGTTGAATGTCGAGCGAATCCAGTGTTCCGCAGGTGTCTGGAGCCGTGTAGTAGACCGTGTACGTTCCAGCAGGCATTCCTGCATAGGATAGCATGCCGTTGGCCGAAACAATAGGTCCAGAGAATACGCCTCCTCTAGGAACGGCGCCGATCGGGTCTAGTCGTACGAGGGAGGAGCAGAGTGTTTGTGGAGGATTTTCAAAAACGATCGTCGTGCCGCATGGATTCTGCGCAAAGGCCATGGTCTCGAGGAAAAAGGTGAATACTAAGAGGGTAATATTTCTAATCATCGAGCTGATCGTTTGCTGCTTGCCCAAGCAAGCATTTTGAGGAGTAACGCATACCTCTTAGCACATTCGGGGGTGCACTTGAGAGAAAGACGTGCTCCTCAGATGCCGAGGAACGGAAGAACGCTGCACGGGGCGCCAAATAAAATTACTGTTTGTCGAAATTTATCTAAAATATCGTTTCGTGCGCGAATCATCTCGCCATTCAAAAATGACGTGCCGCAGTACACAAGGATGTGCTCCAATTGAAAATTAGCAAACGTTTTACCCGAAGCTTACCTCCAACAGCAACGTCCCATGCTGCTGCGCCTTCACCCCCATCAACAAGCCCTCTTTCACCAATAGCACATGCATCGAGTCTCCATGGAAGCCGCGCGAGTACTCAACCTCACTCAACGCCTTGGCGACTTCAATACTGGCAGCATGGCGGTGACTCGCCGGGAGTACATGCGGACCGGTACGTCCTTCTCTCCATTTGTGAATCGCAATGAAGAGCTTGGAGTGAGTTAGCAGAGCCTTTAGTGTAGATGCCGAATACGGGACCTGACGTATGAAAAGCTGTGGATGCTCAGGTGCAGGGACGTTAAGCTTTGCTCCAAGTTCAGCGACGATTTTACGGACGATTTCCATTCTGCTTTCAGGCAAGAGTGACGTGATGTCATAGCTCGCATCGAGGGAATGGTCAGGAAATACGTCCTTCTGTTTCAGCACCTGGTGGACGGCTTTACCGAGACGCTTGTTTTGGCGTAAGCTGAACAACTGACCTAAGTCCAAGAAGCCCATCTTATCAAAGCGCTTCTGTAAAATTCCCCACTCTTCAGGATCTAAAGGCTTGTCATAAGAAGCCGCGCTTGCTTCTAAAATCTTGCGGATACGTCGACGCAGGTGCATCGGCTTGACCACTTGTACATCGCTACCAAAACTCAGAATCTCGGATTCCAATTCGAACGAGAGCTGCACATACAAGGTCAACTCCACGTAGCGATCGCCGATGGCGGTTTGAGTTTGCGAGTGGTGAATCGGCTTGGTCAAGATGTAAGGCGCACGGTAGCGAGATACGTGCAGCACGACTTCTTCCGGATCCTTGTCGCTGACGCTGACACCGACCGTATGCTTGAAAAACGTTTCGATGTCAAGGCCCGGCTGCAGCTCAAATTTGTCGCCAGTGTCCTTCACTTCTTGGATACGATCGAGCGCCAAGGTCAAGGTGCGTTGACTGCCTCGCTCACGGCCAAGCACGAAGTAACGGTTACGCGCCTCCTTGAGGAAATAGGGCTCGAAGAGGATGGGGCGTGCTTCCCTTGCGGTAAAACTCTGGTACGTGATGTACGCTCGATGCTCCTTGGCAATGATCTCATAGAGGGAGTCGATCCAGTGCAAGCCGCGCAGGTTTTCATTGTACTCGATGTCGATGATGCGCCGACCGTCAGTCCGCCCAGTACCAAGTTGATCGCGCAGCTTTCCGATCAGTCCACCGAACTCCTCCATTTGGCGAAAGCCTGAAAATTGCTTGAGCATGTCTACGACTTCTCGCAATCGACTGACGTCCTGTTCACTCAACGGAGATTCGGTGATCGTGAAGCCCAGCTCGGCGTACTTGTAGTATTTCCGTTCGTACACCTCTATAGGCGCATTATATCCGAGCCGATCCGAGCGCATCATCTGGATGTCGAGCTGAATCGTACGGCGAGCGATGTCTACCTGCCGTCCTTCATACTCATAGAGCGCATCAGATACGGCTTCGATCAAATCGTCGAGCGTCCAGCGTCGCCCCGTATTCTGTAGGCAACGGTCAATAGTTCGGTAGCGAAGCAGGGCGTTTCTATTGGCTGGCACGGGACCTGTTTTAGCGCCGCAGGTCCCGTAGAATTGCGGGATAGCGAAAGAAATTTGAAATTATTTTCAAATGTAAATCTACTACGCAAAAAGATTGCGCAGTAGGCTTTCACTTTTGCATTGTCGATACGAAAGGCGTATCGAACCTCGGGAAGAATTTGCTTCTCGAGGACATCCTAGCGAAAACAAGGAATGCCATGACAAAAGATAAAATGACTTTCACTGGAGCGACACTTAGCGGTTGGGGATTGAACCCTGGCCCCGCATTTAAAATCATTTTGGCCCGTTTTGACGAGTGGACTAAGACCAATGACGAGGCGACGCTTCGGGCTTGGTTGCTTGACGCACAAAACGATCCGAGCTTGTTTCTCGACCACGAAGTGATAGGAGAAGTAGCCACGATTTGGAAGGACGAGATAGAGCGTCAGCTTACGCCAAAACCTATTCCACTCCGAGCGCAGCCGATGCCGTTTGAGTCTTACGGGGCAAAGGGAATTGAAGCTGGAGCGATGGATCAAATGAAGACAGCGATGCGTTTGCCGATTGCGACTGCAGGAGCTGTGATGCCGGATGCGCACCACGGTTACGGACTTCCGATTGGAGGTGTGTTGGCGGTTAACAATGCCGTGATTCCGTATGGCGTCGGCGTCGATATCGGGTGCCGCATGTGCTTGAGTGTGTTTCCTGAGCCGATTGGTGTTTTAGCTTCCGCCAAAACCCAACTCGTGAAGCTTTTGCAGCGCAATGCGTACTTCGGTCGAGCGACCAACAACCGCTATGCCGAGCATGCGATCACAGATGATCCACGGTTTCAGTCCACGGATTTGGTACGTAATCTTCGAGAGCGTGCGCAGCGACAGTTGGGTAGTTCGGGCGGTGGCAACCACTTCGTGGAGTGGGGCATCGTTGAGATTATGGAGTCAGATGAGCAGGTTGGTTTGGCACCTGGCGAGTACTTGGGATTATTGAGTCACTCGGGGTCACGAGGTATGGGGGCTGCGATTGCGGATTACTATACCAAGCGTGCGATGGAGGTGACCAAGCTTCCCGAAGAGGCGCGTCACTTGGCGTGGTTGGGCTTGGATACCGAGCTCGGCTTGGAGTACTGGGAGGCCATGAACTTGGCGGGCGATTATGCTTCGGCGTGTCACCACGTGATTCACGATCGCATGTCGATTGGTTTGCGCTCCAACGCTTTGGTCCGCATTGAGAACCACCACAATTTTGCGTGGAAAGAGTTGGATTCCGATGGGGTCGAGCGCATCGTCCACCGTAAAGGAGCGACTCCTGCGGGTAAGGGTGTCTTAGGCATCATTCCAGGTTCGATGACAGCCCCGGGCTTCATCGTCCGTGGTCGAGGCACGACCATGTCTTTGAATTCTGCTGCCCACGGTGCTGGTCGGCAGATGTCCCGTACGGTAGCGAAGAAAACAATCGAAAAATCCGATTGGGATGCCGAGTTGACTTCAGCTGGTGTCACCCTCATCGGGGCAGGTTTGGATGAGGCGCCGCAGGCATATAAGGACATCCACGAGGTCATGGCCGCACAGGTTGATTTGGTCGATGTGCTCGGCACGTTTCAGCCGAAGATTGTGCGGATGTGTGGTGAGAAGAGTTTTCGAGAGCGGGACTGAGTGAGATGTGAGATCGCTTCGCTTGGGACGTGAGATCTGGGATCTGGACGCTCCGTCATTGCGAGACGTCCCGCAAGGTTGCGGGGCTGGCGCGGCAATCTCTGGGAGTGCTCCCAGCTACGCTGGATCTAATACTCAAAAGTGTATTTCGAGCATTATGCTCGTGTGTTATAGCGGGTAAAGCGGTGGGGAGGGGCAATGGGGCCTCTTCCCTGGTTTTTTGGGGATTGAGGTCATGATGTAATTTATATTTAAAATTTTGAAACCAAACCAGTGGAAACAGTATATCTAGACGGATCTAATTTTAATAACCTAAACGGTTTTTACGATGAAGTAGCGAATTGTCTCACCTATGACGCGACTTGGACTCTCGGTCGAAATTTAGATATTTTCGATGATGTCCTTGTGGGAGGATATGGGCCTCACGTAGACGGGGAGCCTATCAAAATAATCTGGCTAAATGCTAAAAGAAGCAAGCGTTGTTTAGGGTCAAAGGGATCGGTGGAAGATCTACAAGAAAAAATTTCTCAGTGTCACCCTAGTAAGCGGGAAAAGGTAAGGAAGGAATTCAAAGAGTTAAATAATAGAAAGGGTGAGTTCGTATTTGATACGATCGTCGAAATCTTTGAGAGACATGATCATGTGACGTTGGAGTTGCGGTAGCTAATGGTTACTTTTGAGTAAAGCATTACCAGACAAATAGTATGAAGCAATATCTCAAAATTTACTCGAGTGGTAAGGTTATGTATTATCCTGAATTCCGATCAGTAGAGCTTACTATATTTCCTTGGTTCGAAGAAGGTTATCGGATCGATATTGATGTAGCAACTTTTGACGGAGCCTATACTGACGCGCAAAAGGCGGTCTTTCGACGAGATGTTTCGAGTACTCTTGAAAATCCTTTTTCAAACGTAGTTCTTCGATTAATATGCGGGATTATTCCAACGTTGGATTTGAATGGTGTTAAGTTGGAAATTATAGATGGAAGTAATGAGGATCAGGGACTTGTACAATTGTGCGTAGATTGGGTAATCTACCTACGCAATATTACAATTGAGATCAAAGAAATTGAAGGAGAACTGTTTACGATATGGAAAGCCGAGTCAGAAGATATTGATAATTACTCAACACCTGGACTCAACACCACTTATGAACTAGTAGCTAAAATCGGAAACGTTACTCAACTAAAGGACTATCAGGAATTGTTGTCACATTCCAACGAAGTTGTAAAACGAGAGGTGCGGTATAATGAAATTATTACAAAGATGAAGGGTGATCAATCTGAAAAAGTAGATTTGCCATCAATACTTCCGCTAAACAGGCCTTTCGAATATGATGATTCTAAAATTGCGTGGATTAAAGTAGAGGAGACCGCGTTACTAGAGGAGATGCGAGACCCTTACAAGTAAAGGTGAATAATCTGAGAAGTCCGAATTAGTTTTAAAGCAAAAAATCTTCTTCGTATAGACATGGCTTCGTTGTGTCGTGGTGCCGATAGGTACCTCTCTTTGTGAGCGAGTGCTTTCAGCGCTCCGATGTCATCCCATCAACGGCCAGCCCGCGCGGAGCCCTGCATAAGTGCGAGGGCCGCCGCATGCTGAATCAGATGGGATCGATGTGAATCGTATCGCTTTCAACTACGGAGTTCCACGGAGAAAATGTCACAGAGCAGGACGGCATTTAGCTCCGTGCTTTCCTCCGTGGTTGTTTTTAGATAAGTGAGGAGGTGTCAGGAGGTTTGCTCTAGCCTAAACATGTCGATCAAAACCCACTTTCATCGACACGTTGCCACTACATGTCGATTGAGTGTACATGTTTTGTGGATATGTACACGAAAAGGGATTTTCATAAACATGGGGATGTGAAATGGCTTACTCTCCCCTGCTCAGAATTTCTAGCAAACGGTGATTGCGGTAGTAGATGTCTCGCCCTTTTCGCTCAGCACGCAGTAAATCTGGGCCTCCGCCTTCGCTTGTCAAGGCTTTGAGATACTTCGAACCTGTTTGTCGTTTCGCAACACCCTCTTGCTCGAGCATCGCAATTTTCACGTAAGCATGCTCAAACATGAGGTTGCGGATACGCTCAGCTGGAACACCGTCGCCTAAAGTGGCTCTGATTTGTAGCAATGAATCGTCCATTAACTCTCTGATAGCCTTGATTTCTGCAGTAGTTTCTTCTGCAGTTACACGTGTAGCCTCTATGATGAAGCGAACCCAAAATGCCCAATCAGCTCTTTCGGTGACGCCTCTTAATCCTTTATAGTAGCTGTCTCGGTGCTGATTAATATAACGACTCAAGTACAAGATCGGACTGTCAAGAAGTCCTGCATTTACAAGATGAAGTACGTTTACTATTCTTCCGGTTCGCCCATTGCCATCAGGAAATGGGTGGATTGCTTCAAACTGATAGTGACCGAGCGCCATGGC
The DNA here is from genome assembly GCA_045110575.1 of Saprospiraceae bacterium. GTDB lineage: Bacteria > Bacteroidota > Bacteroidia > Chitinophagales > Saprospiraceae > CALDTK01. The sequence goes on along the minus strand of JBGCGF010000006.1, from coordinate 15,779 downwards.
AACAATTGGGTCATGCCCATGATCTTCGTATCCTCCATTAAGGTATTGCTCCCAGTCGCGAAGCTTTGTTCGCAATCGGTTTTCTCCTTCAGGTGGTGTATAAACTGTATGGCCTGAATCGTTCCCGATTCGCGTTCCCGGTAGCGTCCTAATAGATAAAGAGTTGGCTTTGATTTCGCGGACCAATTCTATGCAAGTATTAGTATTGATGCCTCCCTTTTCTCGCATTAACTTTTCTCCTGCATACATAGCTTTCCGGTAACGAAGTACCTCTTTCACTGGGCTGCCTTCATGAGTAGAAGGTGCATCAGAAAAGAGCTTGCCATCTGCGAGTGCTCGGAAAAGCTCGTCTTGTGTCGTTACCAGATTTTCAATAGCACTACTTGCTTGACCTTCACGTAAGGCGACTAAGTCTAGAAGAATTTCGGGATTTGGTAGGCTATGACAGATTCCTTTTAACTCGCCTAGCGCACGATGAGCATGTAAAAGAGCAGGCGTAAAGAATGCTAATGCAGCTCCTTTTTCATCCATAGGTGGAAGTGGGGGTAAGGCATTAAAAGGTTGGTCAGCTGCAAACTTGGCTATAGACATGTCGATCAAAGGTAGCTTTCATCGACATATAATGTCAACATGTCGATTGAGTGTACATGTTTTGGGGATATGTACACGAAAAGGGGTTTTCATAAACATGAGGATGTTGCTACTTCGAATAGGTGCAGGTAGCTCGGCTAAGCTGAAGGCTCTCATATAGCGCTCCTCAATAGTGAAAACTACGCTACAAGATCTCAAATAGCCAGCCCGCGCGGAGCACGGAAGCCACTGGCAACAATTACCTTACCCAGTACAAAGCCCTGTCTCATGAAGTCTTTTAGCGCAATCCTCGTCACGCTCCTATTTCTCGCTTGCGGTGACGCCCAGCCTCCTGCTCAATCACCTATGATTGCTGGTCCAACCCTCGCCCAAGACCAAAACGCCGTCCAACAACTCGTCCAAGACGTCTTTGACAACATATGGTCAGGAACGGATACCGCACAGGTGCGCCGCTACCAAACCGAAGACTTCGTCATCCTCGAACACGGTGAAGTGTGGACCAACGACACCATCCGTCTTTGGCAACTCAGACAAATGGCAAGCATGCCCGATGAGTCGCCAACTCGACTCAACAGCTTCGAATTTTTCCGCAACGAAATCATCGGAGACAACGCCTGGTGCGCCTATCAAAACAACGCCCATTGGGTCGACGCCAAAGGAGACACCGTCAATAACTTTAGCTGGCTAGAAAGTGGGGTAGCTGTCCGTACGGAAGAAGGTTGGAAATTGAAGATGATGCACTCGACGAGGATGGGGAGGTAGAGAGAGCGGGTACTTCGGATTTCGGATTTCGGATTTCGGATGTCAGATGTCGGAGGTCGGACCGCAGCGCCCCCGTGCCCACACAAAGGCCTTCACTTCGTTCGGCTATCAGATAAGATTTGGGCTCGCTTACGCGACAACAGACCTCTTCGTGCGTTCTCGGCTTCGCCAGTTCACTTAGTCGAGGTGACTGCCGCGCCAGCCAGCTCGTTCCTCACGTCGTTTCGCAATGACGGGTTTAACCGATTCGCCTCCTTGTTCAACCGCAATTCAGAACATTCCCAAGCCCTCTGGTGCATCATCACTTTCGTTAACCACTGTGGCTTTACTTCAGCGGCGTATATTCCCGATGCCGAACATCAGTCCAATGACCGGTAGATGCGTGATCACTAAACACGGATCCCCTTTAAAATCGAAGCTTTGGAACTGAAGGTTTATCTGTTTTTATGCTTGGCGCTCGTGCTCACCAGCTGCAGCACCACAAAGCCACTTTCTGGCTACGAAAGCGAGAACCTGAAAGTGGAGCGACTCACGGCAAACACCTTCAGGCACATCACCTACCTCGCAACCGAGAGCTATGGGAAAGTCGCCTGCAACGGGATGATCGTCATTGACAACGGCGAAGCCCTCATCTTCGATACTCCCACCAATAACGCTGATTCAGAAGAACTAATCGACTGGCTCGAAAGCACTTACAGCTGTAAAGTCGTTGGCGTTATGGTGACCCATTTCCACGAAGATTGTCTAGGCGGATTAGCCACCTTCAACGACCGAGGGATCCTTTCCTATGCCTCATTGAAAACCATAGCCTTGGCCAAGGCCGATAGCGTTGTCCTTCCAATGATTGGTTTTGATAAGTCCATCGAACTCAAGGTTGGCAAGCAAGTCGTAATCAATGAGTTTCTCGGCGAAGGCCACACCGTCGACAACATTGTCAGCTACTTCCCCGCTGAAAAAGTCCTCTTTGGAGGTTGCCTCATCAAGAAGCTCGACGCGAGTAAAGGCTACGTAGGCGACGCCAATGTGGATGCATGGTCTGCCACTGTGAGTGCCGTCAAAGCCAAGTACGGTGATGTCGAGGTCGTCATTCCAGGGCACGGCGCCCCAGGCGATTCCTCGCTGCTGGACTATACGATTGGGTTGTTTAAGTAGTGGTGGTACGTCCATCATTCAAAAATCCACCAGATTCCACCGATGAGTGCCATCACCCCACCACCAATGACGGCTAGGGTCGCTCCTAGCCTTAGGATGATCGCTCCGATGATCCCTTCAAAACCTTCAGGTTGGTCATTTTTTGAAGCTAGCAATAAAGCAATACCTACTGCCGCAGTGAGTAAGCCACCTACAAATAATTTTTTAGGACCATAACTAGTCGAAAGCCGGCTCCTTGATTGCCTTACCCTGCGTTTTCGACGCTTCTTGAGCTTCTGCGCTTTTGGAGATTTCCGTGCATGAAGGTCTGCTGTTGACGGCTCAACCTTTACACTTGAAATTGCAAAACTTGAAGGTGTGATCGTGGGAGCTCCGCCTAAAAGCACTACAAGCAACAGGAGTCGAGTAATCATTTTCATATCCCAAATGTGGACCTTCAGAAGGACCCCATTGAGCTGAATATTGCAACTTTCAGTAGGTCGTGTTGCGAAGAATGGGAATGAGATCCCTCATTTAATTAGGCCAGCCCCGGCCAGACCTTAACCTGAAACAGTCCATTCCGCTTTCAGCGGCCAGGAAAGTCCGGAACTACTGTCCGAGCAACCAGTAACACTCGGAAACTGCGAAACGGTGCGAGTCCCGCTCCTGCAAAGCTTGACGAGGATGCTCGCAGCTCGCTGCGGCATTTTAGTTTCGGACGAGCTTTTCGTTCTTTTTGGCGGGCCAAAAAGGACAAGTAAAATGTAGAGGGTGGGAAGGTGCATCTTAGCATTAATTGAGACAATCCGTTAAGCCTTCAAGGCTTTGGAAATGAGTCCCGAATCTCAAGCAGATCCACACCAACGCTCTCCAAGCACCGTTACCAATACATGAAGCTACTCCATCTCTGTTCGTTTAGCGCATTTTGCCTCATCAGCGCAGTCCAGACAGATGCTCAGGTTGGCGGGAGCTCGATAGCAACGCTCTTCGATTCCATGGCTACAGAAGCGCACCTACATCGAGGACCCATCGGAGAATACGGAGCGTACATCACAACGCGAAGTTTGTGGCTAGACACGTTGATTGAGCGGAGGGCAGCGTGGTTCCACATCGATTCGCTTGCTAGTCCTCGGCCAACGACACGAGCGGTAACGTTGATTTGCCTTGACCCAAATAACAAGGAGCAGTACTTTTCAGCTTACGCCAAAACACTCGGCGATACCGCAAGACTTTGGGTTGCCCAAGAGAACGAGTTCAACGGTGTGAGCCTCGGCGATTTCGCCTATCTCCGTACGCTTGAGTTGTTTGCCGATGCCGTTGTTCCTGAAGTGGCTACCCAAAAAAGAGAGCTGCGCCGAGATAGTATCTTATTCAATGCGTCTCGAATTTCAGGATCTTATCAGCTACTTCAGCTTATCAAAATGTACGGAACGGATACGAGTGCCGCTGCCGATCGTATCCGCCGCATGTACCAAATGACGGATGAAAACGATGCCTTTGAGCGCCTCATGGAATTTGGAGATCAACAGGATACTGTATTCCTAATCGACAGGCTGACTCGTTCGGATGAAGAAACTGTCCAACAAGCGCTCTACACGTTTGATCCTACCCACCATTCGAGATACCTCTCCCTCGTTCGACCAACCATGCTACGTCTCGCGCCCTCATTTGGTCAGCTAGAATCGAAAGCCTTCTATTCAATCTTGTTTGAGCGCATGCAGCAAGTCTCGAAGCTTCAAGCAGAGCCACTTTTGCAAGACCTTGAAGCCGTCCTTTCTGAGCTCCAGCGTGCACGTTCGGTTCTGATTCGGAAATTGCGTGAGACCTGGAAGTAGTGAAGTTGTAGATGCGCCACGCACTCTGCTCACAGCAGCGGAACCTCTCTGATTTTCACGACAGGATTAATACCCCGCCCCTTCTCACGACTTTAAAGTCCCGCGCATGTGCAAGGATCTAGATAGCCGAACAAGTTAGACGTGGGGTCGAACGCGTAAAGCTTCTGGGAAGTGACTCCCTAGGCTTAAAAGTAATCTTGAGCAAGTTCCACAGATTTACGTACCCAACGTGCGTACCCCGTGCACGAGCGAAGCGAGCAACCTCTCGGCATTCAAAATTCAAAATCACCAATTCAAAATTCTTTAGCCAGCCCGTCCCGCAGCACTACGGGACGGAAGCCGCTGGCAAAAGCGTCCGCTTTCGCAAATCCAACCTGTCCGATTCCGAACACGTTCAGGTTTTGTTTTGACGTAAGTCGCTGAAAAACAGCAAACTAGTTTTTTGGCACGACCTCAGCTTCTAGCCTAATAGAACAACGGCAATCATGGATAGAGTCATACCCCAAAACGAGCAACGCTCCGCTAAACGCAACAAGACCTTTAAGTGGATCTTGATTGCACTAGCAGTAGCGGCAATCGCATTTTACGGCCTCCGTGCCCTTCGCCCACAGTCTTCAACGAGCGACTTCCGATTCGCAACTGTAGATCGCGGAACGGTAAAGAGTACGATCAACGCCGCCGGACTTGTCGTCCCCGCATTTGAAGAGCAACTCAATGCACCCGTAGCGACTACTGTACAGAAAGTGCTGCTCAAGTCGGGCGCTACCGTGAAGAAGGGCGACCTGATTATGGAACTCGATCGCGAGTACGTTGCTCTGCAAGTAGATGGTCGTAAGGATCAGCTTACGCTAAAACAAAACAACGTCGACCTCCTCAAGCTTGAGTATGACCGCGACTTGCGTGACCTCGAAATTGATACCGAAGTAGCCAACCTCGAACTGTCTTCTGCAGAAGCGCAATTGAAGGATGCTGAGCGCCTCCTCAAGATTGGTGGAGCTACGCAGGAAGACGTTGAGCGCGCCGAACTCGCCGTTCAAATGGCTCGACTGTCTCGTGAGAAACTCGCGAATCAACTCGCTTACCGTAAGTCAAGCGATGCCGGCAAGCGCCGTCAACTGCAGCTCGAAGTTTCCATGGAAGAGAAGGAAGTGTCACAACTTGCTCGTAAGCTTCGCGAAACGGCCGTCCGCGCTCCACGCAACGGAGTCATCACTTGGGTAGAAGAGTCAATCGGTCAGCTTGTAAGTGAAGGCGCGCCATTAGTACGCATCGCAGACCTCGGCGCTTTCCGCATCGAAGGTTCTTGTTCCGATCGATATGCCGGCCAACTTGAAATCGGAATGCCCGTCGAAGTACGACTTCCAAAAGGCACGACTCGAGGCACCATCAGCCGCATCCTTCCAGAAGTGACGAATAACACGCTTCGCTTTTTAGTGCAACTCGACAACGAAGCCTTTGAAGGTCTTCGCCCGAACATGCGCACCGAGCTTGTCGTCATCACTGGCGAAAGTGCAGATGTGCTTCGCCTCCGTAACGGTCCTGCAATTCGTGGAGGAAAGAGACAGCAACTCTTCGTTGTACGTGGCGACCAGGCGGTCAAAGTTCCTGTCACATTAGGACAGCGTGGTGGTGACCACGTCGAAGTAACAAGCGGCCTTTCTGAGCGCGAGCGCGTCATTATCGGTGACATGGAAGACTACATGAGTCGCGAAACAATCATCCTCAAAACGGAGAAACGATGAGAAGTGCTGCATACCTAATACTCATCGCCCTGTGGTACGGAATGCCATTCCAAGCCACAGCCCAACTCACATCTCCCGTGAGTCTTGAACAGCTGCAATCACTGGCCTCACAGCAGGCTGTCGACGTATTGATTGCACAGCGTGATAACCGCGTTTCTCAGCTTGAGGTCTCACGTTTGCAAGCAGAATTGAAGCCGCAAGTCAGGCTTGATGCTACGATCCCGAGCTACTTCTCTTCGTTTAGAGAGACGATACAGCCAGACGGAACCGTTCGCTTTCAGCCGGTGAACATCAACAACTCCTCGGTTGGGCTTTCAGCTACTCAAGCTGTCGCCCAAACAGGTGGAGCGTTCCAGCTGTCAACGAGTTTGCAGCGCTTCGATGATTTGGAGCAAGACTTCAACATTTATAACGGATCAGTGATTCGTCTAGGGTATTCCCAACCGCTTTGGGGCTATAACAGCCTCAAGTGGCGCAAGAAGCTTGTGCCGATGTTGGCAGATGAAAACGATGCTCGCCTCAAGGCGGCACGGCTTCAAGCGGCAGCCGATGCGACCGTGTTGTTTTTTAACCTCGCCGCCGCAGAACTAGCATACACCACTGCAGATAGTAACGCTTTTGCGAGTGATCGTTTACTCACTATTGCGAACGAGCGTTTCGTGCTTGGAAAGATCAGCAAGGGCGATTTGGTTCAGCTCGAACTTGAACTCGCTGCTGCTCAGCAAAATCGACTTCGTGCATCTCGTCAGCGTCTAGCTGCTACTACACTCATTCTCGACTTGATCGGGCAACCCTACGAAGGGGAGTCATTGAGTACCGTAACGCCTGTTTTGCCGCAAGGTGAACCCATAGACGAAGCACTTGCTCTCTCTGCAGCTCAGAGTAACCGACCAGAAGCCATCGCTAACGCCAGAAGATTACTCCAAGCTGAAAGCAGCCTGGAGCAGAACAAACGTGAAAACGGCTTTCAAGCCAACTTGAGCGCTTCTGTCGGACTTATCCGTTCTGACCCAAAATTAACAGAGGTATACCGCGATCCACAAATCGAACAGGTAGCCGAATTGCGACTATCCGTTCCGCTTATGGATTGGGGCCGCCGAAAAACAATCGTCAAGCAGGCGGAAGCAGAACTCGATCTCGCTCGTACGATCGGCCAACGCGAACAGCAAAGCCTTTCGACGCAAGTACGCCTCGCTGTGCAACAATACAATCAAGCACAACAAGAACTTGATCTCTTGCTCACGGTCAGAGACCTCGCTGTAGAACGCTACCGCATAACAAGAGAAAGCTACCTCCTCGGAGCCGTACCACTCACTCAACTCACTTTCGCGCAGCAAGCCCGAGATCAACGCTTACGCGATTATCTCAGCGGACTAGAAAACGCTTGGACCGCACACGCGCAACTCAACGCCCTCACACTTTACAATTTCTAATCATGATTAGTCTTCAAAAAATCTCTAAGACCTACCGCACCGACACTGTCGAAACTGTAGCCCTCGATAACATCAACCTTGAAGTTCCTCAGGGTGAATTCTTGAGCATCATGGGGCCGTCAGGTTGTGGCAAGTCAACGTTGCTCAACATTGTCGGCCTTCTCGATGAGCCTTCTGGTGGAAATATCTCCCTTGCGGGAAAACAAGTGACGAGCTATAATGGAAAAGACATTGCTAAGTTTCGTAATGAGCACTTGGGATTCATCTTTCAGAGTTTCCATTTGATCCCAGATCTTAACGTGATCGATAATGTAGAACTTCCACTTTTATATCGGAAAGGTATAAGTGGAAAGGAACGCCGTGCCCTTGCAAGTGAAGCCCTTGCTAGTGTTGGATTGAGTAACCGTGAGCGTCACTTCCCGAGTCAACTTTCAGGTGGACAGAAGCAACGCGTTGCCATTGCACGAGCGATCGTCGGCAAGCCCGAAGTCATTCTCGCCGATGAGCCAACCGGTAACCTCGACAGCCACATGGGTGATGAGGTAATGGAAATTCTTTTAGGTCTTAATCGTGAACGTGGTACGACCATCGTGATGGTGACGCACGACGAACGAATGGCAAAAAAGACGAACAGGCTTGTGCGTTTATATGATGGGGGGCAAGTTTCCTAGCCGATTTGCGGCTAGCAGTCCTGCGAACCACTGGTTCGCAGGAAAGAAATCAACTTCGATATAAATAAAGATTGCTGTGTCAATCTTGCAATGACGACCAACATGTTTACTCAACTAAAATTAGCGATCCGCATTTTACGCCGCCGCAAATTTTTCACTTTCATCAGCCTCTTTGGTATCAGCTTTACGATCATGGCATTGGTGGTTATTTCTGCACTTGGCGATGCTGCTGCAGGAAATAACCCGCCGCTTAGCGATCGCGATTTACTTGTGTTTGCGACACACTTTCGTTCAGAACGTGTAGTGCCAGACACCAATTACATTATTGATTCTACGTTGTCTGCCGATCAGGTTATGCTGTACGATTCTACCATGCAAATTGGAGAAGACGTGCAGTCTGATAATAATTCGCAGTTAGCTATTCATTTGTACAATACACATCTTCTGGACATGCCTGGTGCGGTTAGTCAAACGTATAATGCGCCAGCAGCAAGATTTGATACATACCTCGATGGTCGCAAGGTTTCCTTTGGTGGTAACTTCACCACAAGTGATTATTGGGATGTGTTTGATTATGAATATCTTTTTGGACAGCCGTACTCGGAAGAAGATGTAAAAGCAGGAGCACTAAAAGCTGTAATGACGGAAGATGCTGCAATTGAATACTTCGGAATAGCAGACGGGACATTAATCGGAAAAAAGCTTCCTCTTGCTGATCAGACCTTTACAATTGTAGGTATTGTTGCTAAACCAAGGGCTTCTTTTGCAGGGTTTAGATCAGATGTGTTTGTGCCGTATACCGTTGCTCCACAGAATTTTCATCAGCATGATTTTCACGGGCCGGGATATGCTGTGTTTAAGGCAGAAACCAAGGCTGGCCGTCAAATCATAATTGACGAATTGGATCGGATCGCTGAAAACTTGGAGCCCTTACCAGAAATGGATCGAAATCGATTCCATTTAGAAGGACTCACCTTCGGGCAGGAGTTCGCCGACAATTTTGTAGGTGAAGGAATTGATCGCGAGAAAAGCTTCGGGCGTTTCATACCGCCGATCATCGTCTTGGTTCTCATGCTTGTCATGTTACCAGCGCTCAACTTGATGAACATCAACGTTAGTCGTGTTTATGAGCGATCGGCTGAGATAGCCGTACGCAAGAGCTTTGGTGCAACCGATGGTGACATCCTCCGCCAGTTCATTACCGAAACCATTGTGCTCACCTTTATCGGTGGAGTGATTGGAGTGCTACTCGCACTAGGCTTGATTTCAATCATCAACACTGAAGATTGGCTTGGTGGTTTCACACTTTCGTTTACACCAGAAGTCGCCATGTGGACGCTCGCCATCGTCTTCGTCTTCGCCCTTATTACCGGTGTGCTCCCTGCGTGGCGCATGGCCAAAACCAAAATCGCAACGTCGTTGAGGTAAGGGCTATGATCCTGCGAATTGCCAATTCGCAGGACTGTCTTACTTCTTACACCTCACCTCTAATATCTCTGTCATGTTCAAGCATATCGCCACTCTCCTTTGGAATACGCGCCGATCAGGAACCCTGCTCACGCTTCAGATTTTTCTTGCATTCCTCGTCCTCTTCGGGGTCTTTAGTTTTACGGGGTCATACTTTGAAAAGTATGCTACGCCTTTGGGTTTTAACGTAAGTGATACGTATCTCGTCCGAGTAGATCTTCCTGACGGAGTAGACACGGCAGCAGTTCCTGAGATTCATCGCCGCGCACGAAAAGAAGTACTTAGCCTTGAAGGGGTGAGGGAAGTCTCCATGGCCGGTCCAATCGAAGTATTCTCCAATTCCAATTGGGGTTACGGATCGGATTTGGACGGTACCTATATGTGGACCCGCGTGTTTATGGCAGACGAGCATTTTGGAGGAGTCATGGGTGTAAACATGACGGAAGGAAGGTGGTTCACTCCCGACGACACCATTGGAGGTAATTGGGCGGTGGTTGTGAACGAGGCTTTTATGACGAGGAATTTCCCGCATAGTAGACCGATAGATTCTCTCATGAATTGGTTCAATGATGTTGCCGAAGGCCGACAGACGAAGATTGTAGGCGTCGTCGAAAATTTCAAATACCGAGGAGAGTTCTTTACGGAAGAAGCGCTCACTTTTGTGCCGTTGAACCCTTGGACTGATGATTTTTCACTCACTAACCTTATGGTGACCGTTGATCCTGGTGCAGGAGTTGAAATTCAAGAGGCTATTTATGATCGTGTTTCGGAAGTGACTAAGTCTCGTGAATCAGCGGTCTATTCAATGGAAAAGCGAAGAGAAAGTACAAGCCGTGACTCTTGGGTTCCAATTATCGCACTCTTGAGCATTTGCGCCTTCTTGATCGCCAACGTAGCCTTAGGATTGTTCGGCATCTTAATCAATGCAATTGCCAAGCGCAAAGGCGAAATTGGACTCCGAAAAGCAATGGGTGCAACGTCGATGAACATTACGAGTCAGTTAACGACTGAAGTTATCTTCATCACGATAATCGGACTGTTGCTCGGTAGCATCATCGCTGTTCAAATCCCACTGTTTGAGTTAATCGAATTAGACACGAAGTTCTTTTGGTGGGGTGGTCTCGGAGCCGCTGGGTTGATCCTAGTCATCGTATTCTTGTGCGCGCTCATTCCTAGTGGACAGGCGTCGCAAATACACCCTTCAGTGGCGTTAAGGGAGGATTAGTTTTTTTGGAAAAATATGAAGCTGTGCAGCGTTTTCGCGTCAACCATCGTCAGCCAAGTAAATCTCGGCGATATGATATTGCGATACCTCCCTTATTGGAAATTTTTAGGATTACTGCTAACGCTAGTAACACTGACTCAAATCAGCTGCATTGAGCCTCAGGATGAGCTCGTTGAAGTTGGTTCTCAGACGAATGTTGTAACAGGTGCACAAACTGGCGATGCAAGTGTGCGGTTTTTCGGAGCTATTACCGATCCGGCCGGTGATCCGATTTCTGGGGTCACTGTCCGTGCAGGAGCAAGCAGTACGCTTACAGATACCAAAGGGCTTTGGACGCTGGCTGCAGATGTGGTGCAAACCAAGGGGCATGTCATCTTTTCTCATCCGGCTTATGTCACAAGTTCACGCACCGTGTATACTCGTGACGCTAACACGTACGAAGTTGATGCCCAGCTATTATCTCGGTCAATAGGCCAGCAAGTAAGCGCTGTTTCTGGAGGAGTCGTTCAGGTAGCAAATAGTGAAGCTACGCTTACGTTTGGGCCATTAGCTTTCGCTAAAACCGACGGTACATCATTTCCTTCTAGCTCGGCTACTGTGGTAGCTCATTACCTTGATCCTACCAACCCGGCTACCTTTCTCCAAATGCCAGGTCGACTTCTCGGAAGACCTCAAGATGCATCGAACATCAACGATCGACGAGCGCTCATCACCTACGGAATGCTGGCAGTAGAGCTCTACGGTCCAGGCGGCGAAACGCTTGTCTTGGCCGATGGCGAATTTGCTACCCTTAGTTTTCCTGTGCCGTTTGAATTGCGTGATCAAGCACCGAGCGAAATTCCTCTCTGGTTTTATGATGAAGCAGAAGCGGTTTGGGTAGAAGAGGGTAGCGCTACACTTATAGATGGCAACCGTTACGAAGGCCAAGTCACGCACTTTACGTTTTGGAATTGTGATATCCCTGTTGATGTAGTTACGATGTGTGGGCGAGTACTTTTTAAAGCAAGTTCACTTGATGCAGCGAATCAAGAATTCACAGGTACGCTGCGAGCTCGACTTACATCACCGACCTTAGGAACACGGTATGCGGCCGTTGGAGAAGACGGAACATTTTGCGGTTATGTACCCGCAAATGAAATCATGACCTTCGCCATTGAAGGGGTTTGTGACGGGGACTTGTTTAGGCAATCGATCGGACCATTTTCAACTGATGAACTGTTGCCGGATATTACCATCGATGCCGACAACGAAGGTGTAGCTCGTATATCAGGGACACCTTCGTGCAGTGGTCAAGCCATTACCAACGGCTACATCCAAGTTATCCAAGAAGGTGAAGTACTAGAAAGAAGAGCACTTGACGGATCACCAGTAGACGCAACACTTGACTACTGTACACGTGATGGGCAAGCTGTTATTGAAGTCGTTGATTTTGACCAGCTTGAGCGATCAACCTATATCTATGATCGTAGATATCCTCTAAACTTAGATACTGTTGAAGTTTGTGGAACAGTATCTCTTGACCGTTACGTAGTGGCGCGAGTAAATGGAGAAGTTTTATACGCAACAGATGACTTTACACTACTATTTACCAGCGTATTTAATCCTATTAGGGATACTTCTTGGATATCATTTTTCACAGTGGCGGGACCATTCCCTGGTCCAATAACACTCTCTTTAAAGAATGGTAGGACAGGGTATTTTGAAGTTGGGCAAATTGAGATGAAAGAAAATAGTCATCTTGTTATTAGCGAATATAACACTAGCGGAAACGGTGCTAATAAGTTGAACATTGATTTAGAAAACGTTCAGGTAGAATTTTCAATAGTGGATCTTAATTCCGCCACACCTCAGCGATATAAACATTTAGAAGGGAGAATACCTCCAACCATGATCTTTGACGATGTCAGTGATGGGCAAGTTGAAGTTGAAGTATTATTTCGATTCTAATGCTATTCCATATTATGATACCCATAGAATTAGAATCGGACGGGTTAATTTTAGCGAAAGCTAAAGACCCTGCTGCCCAACGGCAACTGTACGAGCAGTACGCTCCAATGGTACTCGGTACCTGTCGGCGCTACTGTGAGAATATCGCCGATGCCGAAGATGTGATGCAGGAAGTTTTCGTCAAAGCTTTTCGAAAGCTTGACACTTTTCAAGGCCTAGGTGACTTCGGTGCATGGTTGCGCCGTATTGCCGTGACTACTTCGATTGACCACGTTCGAAAACGCGGCAGACTACAACTTGATAAGTACGTAATGGATGCCTTTGCCAAAGGAAGCGAACCACTTCCTCTTCAAATGCGCGTTGAACCTACCGTACTTGAAAACATGGCGGTTGAAGAAATTGTCGCCCTCATCAACAAGCTCCCTGAAGGTTTTCGATTCGTATTTAACCTCGTAGCTGTCGAGGGATACAGCCATTCAGAAGCTGCCAAGCTGCTCGGTATTTCTGAAAGTACCTCAAGATCTCAACTTACGCGAGCTCGAAAATGGCTCATTAATCGTCTCGCTTCAATTTCTACATTATGTCTCTAGAACAAAAACTACAAGACGACATTGCCAAACGTGCACGTGCCTATGCGCCTCATCCCAAAGACGAGAGTTGGGAGCTCATTCAAGAGCGCTTGGTCGAGCCTAGGCGGAAGCGAAGAATCTTTATTTGGTTGTGGTTGCTGGGAGGAGTCGCGCTTGGTTTTGGATACCTAGGCGTATCATCGTTTAACAGCGATAGCACATTCGTCGAAAATTCACACAACTTAGATCAGACGCGCGTAAAAGGGGAAGAGTCTGTGAGTGCAAGCAATATCGATCAACTCGTTGGCTCAATACTGCCAGCAGAATCCAATGCAGATGTTGAGCTTTCGACAAAACTCATAAATAGTAAAAAATCAATAGTAGGTTCTATTGATGTCGCACTGAATGGTCAGTTAGTTGATGAGGTTTTTGTTAACGAAGTATTGGGAACTGCCAATAGTGTGAGCGCCGTAATTGAGGATGTCGGACAAGCGAGTTCTTTGAATAACGATCGACGCTTTGTCCGAGGTGAAAAGAGAAATGATAGCTCATTAGAAATTCAAGCTCCATTTGCGAATGCGATTTCAACTGCTTTGATATCGCAAGAAATAGACCTGTCTGCAGAGACTTCAATAGGGGGGCAAGCTCAGGAAAAAGCGCTCGAACTCCAGTCTCCGTTCGCACTGCTTGATTTGTTATCTATGGCACCCGTCGAAGCAGAAGTTGAACTCAATCTTCAAACTTCATCAATCCTATCAGCGGTGCCTCACAAGAAGGTGCGTCATGTCGCGCTTCCTGAAATATCACTCGTATTAAATGCAGGATTGGGTAGTCACCAGGTAGAGCAGGCTGCTATTGGAATTGAAGCCGTTGGCTTCCCCGTCAGTGCACTTGCCGCACAGTCTTCACTTGTAAACACGACTTACGGATTAGGTATAGAAGCTTGTTTTAAAAATGGCTTAGTTGTCGCGCTTGGTATTGATCGTACGCAGCTGGCTTGGACAGCTGCGCTTGCCCAGCCAGACCAACAAACACAAGAACCAGTCGCAGTAGAGGACCTCTTTACAGGACAGCCTACTCGATTTGATACGATGGTTACTACGACGAGCTACGAGTTACGACGCAGTACGAAGGCAGCTTATTTTAGTGGATACGCCGGTTTGGGCTACCGCTACGAACTTGGCCGATGGAAGTTAATGGTGCTAGGCAATGTGCACAGAGGGCGCTTGGCGCACGTCAACGGTACGCTCTTCGCAGATCAGCTAAATGACCCCGGAAGTTTGTACGACAACCTTCAACTCAACAGTAGTCGCAACTGGTGGTGGTCTGTGCGTGCAGGTACAGAAGTCCAATTGACTCCGAGAATTGCCTTGCGTGCTACGCTTGACAGGAGACAGCGCTTGCAGCAGCCTGTATTAGATCCTGGGGCAAGCGCTATTTTAGCCACGTATGGAGGATCACTTGGTGTACGGGTTTTGCTAAAGGATTAGCGAGTTTAAGGCTTTCCATTTAAAGTGGTGCAACTTAGCGTTAGTAGGGCAGGTCTATTTGTGTGTGTAAGCATTTCGAACTGTCGATTCAGCGCATTCATTAAGTCTGGGTTTCTCTTTAAGTTAACTTGCATTTTAAGCCCTGCTGCGGGCTGAAAGTTCCCAAGTCCCACATCCCAAGTCCCACATCCCAAGTCTCACGTCTCAAATCCCACATCTCTTTTGCAACACATCCTCATCATAGACGACGACCGCGGCGTTTGTACTTCGCTCAAGCTTCTGTTGACGAGGAAGGGTTTTCGCGTAAGCATGATTCATCATCCACGTGATCTTGAGTCTGCGTTCCACTCGACAGGTTCAAAACAGACTTTTCCATATGACCTTGCTTTTCTGGACATGAATTTCTCGATCACAACAACGGGAAAGGCTGGCTTGGAAGCATTGAAGGACATCAAGCAGCTTGCGCCAAAACTACCGGTGATCCTAATTACGGGTTGGGCTACAGTGCAGCTCGCGGTCGAAGGGATGAAGCTAGGCGCAGCCGATTTTATCGCCAAACCGTGGGACAACAAAGCGTTGATGACCAGCGTCCAAACGCAGCTATCGCTCGGCACGCCGCTCAATGCACACAAAGAATTGAAAGGCTTTGATGCAGTCATCGGAGACTCGCCTGCGATGGATCGATGTATTGCACTGGCCAAGCAAATCGCACCTACCGATGCGAACGTACTTATCACAGGGGAAAGCGGAACCGGTCAGGAGGTTTTGGCGAAATCTATACACGCAGCAAGTGGCCGAAAAGACAAAGCATTCATCGCCGTTAACCTCGGTGGCGTTCCTGAGTCACTCTTCGAAAGCGAACTCTTCGGACACAAGGCAGGCGCCTTTACCGATGCTAAAACCGATCGACAAGGAC
>JBGCGF010000005.1:0-63305 GCA_045110575.1 Saprospiraceae bacterium | reverse complement strand
TTACGCCAAGTAATTGGCAAAGAAGACTTACTTTCATGGTGAGCGCGAGGTGTGAGGTGATAGCACCCTAAACTTAGGGAACTTCTACTCGCGCTCATCTTTCAAATACGCTCAGTCAAATCATTGTTTTGGACAGGTGTGGTTATGATAATAACTTTCTATCCCTACAACATCCCCAACTCCAAATGGATTACTGAATCCATAGTCTATTTTTGAAGCCATATATACTACTGGTCCAACAATCGGTGCTGATAGCGTAAAGTCTGCACAAGAAGAAGCAGTAGTTACGCCTGTTGTGGTTGACGTTACCTCAGCGCAATTTGTGATAATGCCAGGCGTCGCAGTACTTCTAACCTGAAAGTGAATTTCTATGTCACGATAAGTACTAAAAGCAACACTTCGACCTCCAAATTCCCATCTCAGTTCTGTGAGATATTCAGGTCCACCAAATGATAAACCTAAATCCCACACATCGATCTCTTCGTCCTCCCAAGCACCCATTGGGCTTGCAGCATATGTTTGCCAAGAAGAGTTAAGATTTGTTTTATACTTAAATGTTACAAAAGCATGATCTATAGCAGCAGCATCAGAAAAAGCGCCCATATCAATTCGATGTACTTCAATTTCTGGAGGAAGAACATCTGTCAAGGTCAGTGCATCTAACGATACGGTCCCGTCATTATCTAAATCGATATCGTAAGAGGAGTAACCAGAAGGATAAATCGTTGAACCATTGAAATCTTTATCAATGTCAATATCGATATATGGACCAAGCAAATTATGCACCTTCGTATCACTCACAGATACTAAAGATTCACCGATAGGAGTTGCAGTAACGGTAGCGGTATTCGATATGGTTTCACCAACAAAATTAGTAGGGCTGTCGTACTGTACGATTAAACGATCATACTTACACTCCCCAGGTTCCAAATCGAAAAGCTCCCATTTCGCTGTCCTTGTCCCTGCGTCATAACTCTTGCTTTTAAAACCACCAGAAGCCAAGTCAAATTGGATAAATGTCGCTCCAGCTGGCAATACATCCTCCATAATAACATTTTGTAAATTCAGTGAACCGTCCTCTTCTGAGGAACCTGCACCATTACAAATCTTGAAAGAATATGCCATTTTCTCATTAAGCGCCGTTTTTCCGTTAGTATACTTTAAAAGAGACAGTCGAGATATTGCAGAGGCCGTTGTTGTCGCTGTTGCAGTAGCTGTAGCAGCAGCATTATTGGCAGAGAAACTGCCAACGAAAGACGATGAAGTACCATTAGGTGTAATTCCATTCTCATTTGCTACACGAATTGCAACCTCTCCAGTCGTTCCAGCAGCAAGGGGATGAACGAACTCAAACCATACCGTATTGGTACCTGAATCGTAACCAGAATTTTCGATATGTGGCGAATTAAGAATCCCTTCAAAATCGATATAAGCAGGTAGCGGGATTTCTAACCTAGCTTTGGCAGCAGACTTGGTTGTACTGGCACAACGATATTGAAACTTCACACTGAAGTCCTTCCCAGTCGGTACAGGCGTAGCAGGAGCACTCGCTGTTAGCTGCAAATTCACCTGAGCACTGGCTACATCGACAAAAGAAAAAAGGAAAACTAAAATCAAAAATGGATGCAAGAGCAAAACCAATTTTGATAGTTTTTTGTCTGGACGTCTCATAGAACACTAGTAGTCTAGCGTTTATAAATGCAATAATTGTGCTAGTCCGTAGTATACAAACACCAGACGCATCCATATAATCATAGACAACTGACAATCAACTTGTTATAAAAATTAGATGAACTTCAAAAACGACCTTAAATTTACTATTCGGCGAAAAAAAAGGTCTATTCGACTTACAATTTCCAAGGACTAAAGAAAAAAGATCGAAATCCCAAGGGAAAATACTCAACAGCTCTATGAAACTCTATATCACTAGCTTCTGAGCGCGCCCAATTCCCTCCAAAAGTTGAGGTGCTTCTTCCATGGCCTGCTTCATACTCGAAGCAATCTCTGTCAAGGTTATGATAGATTGTAAAGCACTCGGCAATTCTTGCTCTTCACCAAGCGTGTTGCGCCCTACGATGACATGACAAGGCTTCGCATACTTGGCGCACAACTCCAGAATATTCCCAACTACTTTTCCCTGGAATGACTGGCTATCTAACTGACCTTCTCCAGTGAAGACAACATCCGCCCACTTAATCTGCTTCTCAAGCTCAGTAAGATGGGCAATAGCAGCAAATCCAGATTGCATTTGAGCGCCTAACAGCGGGACCAAGCCTCCTCCAATTCCACCTGCAGCGCCTGTGCCAGGAAGCATGGAAGAATCTCGACCAACTGAGGAAGTCAATAAAGCTGAAGCGTGTCGCATTCCAGCATCTAGTGCCTCAATCTCCTCCAGATTCGCACCTTTTTGCTTTCCATAGACCCGAGCAGCTCCATTGGGTCCAAACAGCGGATTTGCAACGTCGCAGAGGAGCACAAACTCAATACCAGACCACATTGGTTTTGCCGGAAGGCGAATGCTAATCAACTTTCCTAAATCACCACCCGTTATAGCTGGCAATTGCGGACCAGAAAACGCAACACCGAGCGCAGAGGCTATTCCAAAGCCCATGTCATTGGTCGCGCTACCTCCGAGCAAAAGGTAGATTTGGCGCTTGCCGCGAGCAATCGCATCCTTGACGAGCAAGCCCGTCCCAAACGTCGATGTGTGTAGAGGATTTCGCTCCTCACTTGTCAGTAAAACCAGACCACTTGCCGATGCAAGCTCTATAAAAGCCCGTTGTTCGTCAACTAAATAAGACGCTTGCATAGGGCGACCAAGTGGATCTACGGTCTCACAATCAATCCGCTCTAGCGTCATGTGAGCATGCAGCACAGCAAGTGTTCCATCTCCCCCATCTGCCAAAGGGACCGAACGAATTTCGGCCTCAGGATGGCTTTCTTTCAGTCCTTGCGCTAACGCATTACAGACCTCATGAGCCGAGATCGTGCCTTTAAATTTATCAGGCGCGAGAAGAATTTTAAAGCTTGACATGCTTCAATTTTAGGACAAAAATCAACGCTTCCACACCAACTCCGGCATCTCTACATCTTGCTCTACAAGCCCAGCAACTTTTAAGTTATGAATCACGCTGCGCAGCATTTTATCACTAACCCAGCCGTGAATCGCCCACTCTGTAGAGTGATACCAGCGTTCAACATCCTTCAGTTTTTGCTCGTAGCGCTTGGCGACCAACGAAATACTTTCATCGGTTTGCATGAACGAATCCGCGCTGTCGTGAATCGTCCTCAGCATTCGAACAATAGAATCTGGCTCACGGGCTAGGACATCTTCCGTCGCTGCAATCATAAAGCAAGGCCATGGCGTAGTGAAGTCACCAATACGTCGCAGCTGACCACTATCTACGTAAGGCTTGGTCGTAAATTTCTCCCAATAAAACACATCAGATTCCTGCTTTTCCAGAGAAGCCAGCGCACCGTCTAAGTTCTTAATCACTCTAAACTGCTCGGTCTTCAAGGTGCGCTCATTCATATTCGCATCCACAGCCGCAATCAGGTGCGACCCCGAACCGAACCGGCTGATCGCGTAGCGCTTGTCGTAAATCTCGCTGTGGTGCTGAAGCGAATTTGCCGCCCCCGTATGAACACCCCAGACCAGCGGCGTATTGATGTACCCCGAGACAATCTTGCTCTTATTTCCAGCAATGACATCCTTGACAATGCCTTCAGTCAATAAAATACAAGCGTCAACCTCGCCTGCGCGAAGCGCTTTCGTCATTTGCCCCGTCCCTCCGTGAAACGTGATCCATTCAATGTTGACGCCCCTAGAAGCAAAACTTCCATTTTCAATCGCGAGATGAATCGGGAGGTTAAAATGCTCTGGAACTCCGCCAAGTCGGATGGTCGTAGCAGCTTTCTTATTCATTGATGGTTCCATGTCTGAGCCCTCTCCGTTTCATTAGATAGAGCGATAAGGTAACAGAATACAGCACAAAAAGCTGCGTTGTAAGCACTGAACATTTGAGCTGTTGGTTCCTTTTGAGGCGACCATCATCCTCCCCTTAAAACCCCACCTTGCTTTCGATCTCCAATCTTCGGCCAAACGTTTTCATCAGCACACTTGCTGCACTGGGGTACATATTCTACCTCAGTAATGGCTACAGTTATAACCAAGGGAAAAGCGCCGTTGCACACATTCCAGCAGTCCATGTCAAAACCCTAGGTGATAGCCTAGTCGCTTTCGCCAAAACCCTCGAGGGACTGCCATACCAAGCTGGCGGTTACTCTGAAGAGAGCGGATTCGACTGCTCAGGTTTGGTAAAGTTCACCTTCAACCACTTCGGGATCCGTGTTGGTCGCTCTTCACGCGACCAAGCACGCGAAGGGTATTCAATTCCAAAAGAAGATGTGAAGCCAGGCGACATTGTACTTTTTGCGCGCACCTCAGCAGAAAAAACACGGGTCTTTCATGCTGGAATTGTGGTCTCGTCAAACCAAGACTCGCTCGTCATGATTCACGCCAACAAAAGGAATGGTGTCCACGTCACCAACGTCACCGCTTCCAAGTACTGGTCTACGAAACAGCATGACCAACGGAGGATTAGCCGCACGATGCGTCCCTAACTTCACGACATCGCACTCAAAAACAGAAAAGGGATAGACAACTAAATGTCTATCCCTTTCCTATTTTCATGACATGACCCTGCGCCTATCTAAAGATCCTATCAGACGCCAAATTGCGTCAAGTGATGATCCAAGTGCTTTGAATACATGGTGTTCCATTCCGTCTCGGTTAGCACACCAAAACCTTGATTTGCCTTCCCGTCAAAATACGCAGGCCCGAGCTCACAAGTCCTGTCCATGAATTCTAGAAGGCGCTGCTTTTCGACTTCAAATTCCCGCTCATCTGCAATGATAAACATGGGCGCAGTTCTGCCATTTTTAGGATACGGCTTCGGACCGACAACTTGACTCTTCGCAAACAGCTTAATCATAAACCGACCAAATGCTCCCGGTTTTGGATGCTTATCGGTGTACTCTATTTCGTACGCTACGCAGCAATGCGCAAGCATCTGTGACACGTTCATTTTGCCCCACTGTGGTTGGGTAGCCGGTGTAAGTGCATCAATGCGCATCTTCATGTTTGAGACGCCCGCTTGCGTGAAGAGATTTTCCATGGTAAAGACTTGATTGTTAGCGCAATATAACAACCTTCTCCGACCTATCCTGTCGATCTAAAGATCAAAAGGACATTCGACGCGGCCACGTACTTTCACACCGTGACTCTCCAACAACTTCGCTACATCGTGGCCATCGCCGACACTGCAAGTTTTGCGCAAGCTGCAGAGGCCAGTGGCGTTACACAGCCTACGCTTAGCGCTATGGTGCGAAAGCTTGAGTTAGAGCTCGGCACTACCCTATTCGATCGCAGCACCAAACCTGTTACCATTACCGAGGTCGGTAACATCGTTATCCCTCGCGCTCGGCAGGTTTTGGCGCAAGCAGGAAGCATCACCCAAGCCATCGCAGAGGCACAAGATTCCCTTTCGGGCCCTCTTCGTCTGGGTATCCTACCTACGATCGCTCCTTATTTGTTGCCGCTGTTTCTAGGGACATTCGTCAAGGCCTACCCGGAACTCGAACTCGTTATCCAAGAATTGAAAACAGGCGAAATTGCGAGTCGACTGCACGACGGAAGACTCGACATAGGCATACTTGCTACTCCGCATGAGAAGGTCCAAGGGTTGACCATAGAACCACTTTTTGAGGAGTCTTTTTACGCTTACGCCAAAACCCCACCCACGAAGGAATACGTCTTAGCAGAAGACATCGACCCCGACGAACTTTGGGTTTTGGAAGAAGGCCATTGTTTCGGGGATCAAGTGCTCGACCTCTGCGCACTCTCGCGCTCAAGCCATACGCTTCAATACGTGAGCGGTAGCATTGACACCCTCAAAAGACTCGTCGAAGCGCAAGGTGGCATCACCGTTCTACCTGAGCTTGCTTTACGGAGCCTCAGCAAGAAAGAATTGAGTCATACTCGCCCTTTCGCGCCGCCTACCCCCAAGCGTACGGTAAGCCTCGTGATGCGCAATGATTTTGTGCGCAGCCGCGTGACGGAGGTTTTGGCGAAAGCGGTAAAAGCATCCTTGGACTAGCGAAAGTTGACGGCAACCTTGGTCGGATATCATCCTGACGTTGCTCTCTGAAATTCCCACCTCCGTCGAAAGAGAGGCAATTCAGCGCATGACAGCACGGTTTCCCTTGCTAACCAACACTCAATGTGTATGCCTAGCCTACAAAAACCTACCCATGCGTTCGTCTTTGCTTCTTGGATCGCCGTCGCCACTGGCGTCTTAGGATTCACCATCGGATTATGGCAATCTGACATGCTTCTAACGGAGAAATACTACTACGTGACGGTGCTTCTCTTCGGTCTTTTCGCCGTCGTTTCACTTCAAAAAAGTGTGCGTGATCGCCTCGAAGGCATCAATGTCACCGACATCTACTACGGTATCTGCTGGTTTGGAACCTTGATCTCCCTCACGCTTCTCACCGCCGGATTAATCTCGGCCGACTTGCTCTTGAGCGAAAAAGGATTCTACGCCTTTGCCTACCTCCTTGGCACCTTCGGAGCGATCACCGTGCAGAAGAACACACGTGATAATTTGCTCTTCGTGAAGAATGATAGCAACTACGAACTCTAGTGACGCACAGTCCTGCGAATTGGCAATTCGCAGGACGTTGTCGTCAATCAGCAGGACTACAGCACTTCATGTAACAACTCGTAAATTGAAGCGTCTCTCTACTATAAGCCTCACTTGCATGCATCCTATCCGTTCCTCATTCGCGTTACTCGTTTTCACAATCCTCTGCTTGAGCTCAACGGTTCATGCACAGGACATCACGTGTTCACTCACTGACGCAACGGGTGAAGGAGTTCCTTTCGCCAACGTCTATGTGCCAAGCGCTTCGAAAGGAACGGTATCGAATATGAACGGGGTCTTCTCGCTTTCGCTAAAACAAGCCGCAGCCGACTCGATCGTAACGATCAGTTGTATTGGGTACGAGACCAAGAAGCTCGCCTTGCGAGGCCTCCTCAACGGGACAATAACCAGCATAGCATTAGAAGCGGCCAACTATGAGCTCGCGCAAGCAACTGTGGTTGGATCCAACTTAGACTACAACAGCCCAACAACGCTGGGCAACCCCAAGCGCAACAAGAGTGTCACAGGCGGATACACCCAAGACTCAACTGCATCTGCAGGTATGGAGCTTGGAAACCTCATGAAGACCAAGCGCAATTGGATGCTCGACAAAGCAGGTTTTCACATCAGGGGCATTGGACGTGACTCGATGAAATTCGAGGTAAATGTCTACAATGCGCGCAAAGGATTCCCTGACGCCGAGCCGATCAACCGCAAGCGTATTTTCCTTACAGTTGACTCCACCATGCTAACGGAACCGATCATGGTCGACTTCTCAAATCAGAACATCTATGGCAAGGGTGACTTCCTCGTCACACTAGAGCTACTCGACGATATTAATTCAACCGATTACGTTTCCTTTCCTGCCAATATGAAAAAAGGATTATCCCGCTATAAAAGCGGCGCGGGCAAATGGAGAAAAGCACCGTTTTTCATGTCGGTGGGGATTTGGGCGGAGGTGCGGGAGGCGGAGTAGATATTACTAAGTATTTCCACATAAATGAGCTGCAGAAATAAAGATTTTACTCTAGCGTGTATAATGAGCAAAAGATGACCAAGGAGCAAAAGATGAATTGACATATACGTTTCGAACATCAATTCCAGACAATGAATTTATAGTTGTAACATGTACAATTTTGTCATAGAACCAAATATAAACTTGATCAGACTCTATTTGAAAGGAAATCCTATTTTCTAGACCTTCATGATTTGGTTCTGAATAACTGTATAGTATCCTACGATTAGTTGCGCGTCTATCAACATCTATATACCGAGACAGTTGAAACCCTGAGTTACGCATAATGATCTCGAGATCTCCAACTGCTATAAGTGGCCCACTCGTAAAAACAGTATCTAAAGCAGTCCAATTAATAGTAAGCAACTCTTCCCCAATCTGAGTTGGAATTTTCATATAAAAAGTGTCCAAACTGCGAGACCCATAGACCACACTATCACGCAACACCAAGTAACTAGGTACCAGGAATTGAGGTAGAACAATCTCTTCTTCTGTAAAAAGCTCTTTCAAATATTGTTCCCACATGTAATCAGACTGCCAATCTCTGAAACAATACTTACAGTTTAAATCACTGGATAGCATTATCGAAGAACATTGCCCAAGTGGAGTATCATTACATCTATGGGCTAAACCTAATGCGCAGTGACCAAGCTCATGATATATTAAAAACTTTCTATATGCAGGAGTTGCCTTATCCCAATCACCTCTATCTATAGTAATCTCACTACGACCTTCCCCTGTTTCACGGTAAATACAATTCCCATCTAGTCTGCCATCAAGCGAATCGACAAACACAATTGACCCTTCATACTTGACCGCAATCCCATACCTACTCGCGTCTATGAGAAAAGAATCAATATAAGGAGTTAGAATCTGATCTGATATAATTATCAGATCAGAATTCTTCTCACAGCCAAAGTTTAGTAAGGAAGTTAAAACAAGAACAACATATCCTAAATTAATTCTAGTCATACTGAGTAAAGATAGCAGGCCAAATACGCTGTCTGACGTTAACTACACTAATAGGCTCAGAGTCTACTTCAATCTCAGATACAGAATACTCTACATAAGCCGGAAACACCTTGGTATTTGATGGCAAGTCATCTAGTTCTTGCCACGACAACTGATATTCAGTTAAACCTTCTACGCTTCTAACGATGCAAGGAGTCCCAACTGCACACAAGGAAATATATGCGCCATCTACTTCCTCTCCTGTAGCATCGAAGGTATAAGTTAAAGGAAGTCCCTCTATAACTTGTCTAGCTACTGCCGAAATAGATGGCTGAGACAGCTCAGTTATAGTAGAAGTTTGCTCATCGTCACCTCCCGTTCTAGCTGACAAAGAGTTTCTCTCTAGAAATCGAAGGGGATTAGCAAAATGACCATCTTCAACTTTCGACATTAGTCTCTCTTCACCGAAATCAGCTCTATCTGCCTTTAAAGACAAGCGCTGAGCTTCAGATAAACCACTACTACTTAATATAGTTTTAGTTGAGACACTTCCAATATCCGTGTGCGAAATAATATAAGCATCTCCAATGTCCAACATAGCAATCTCACTTGAGATAGATTTTATTAACGACAAAGAGTTCAAAGAATTTTCAATATCGACCTTGTCGGTCTGGCAAGCTGCAAGGATTACAGCGATGAAAACAAATGATAGCTTTCTAAATTGAAAAAAAGCAGCATGGAAATTCATAGTAATTATTTTTAAGGATTTACAATTCTTAACTAAAGGATTCTCATAATTTTCAAATGCTCCACAGGAGGAGTATCATCACCGTTAACTGGGTTAGGAGACAGACTATACGCACAATCTACTTCGTAGCAATCTGTACAAGGCAACGCAGTCCATGTCACCGGCAAATAATCTCGATCAAAAGGCAGAACAAACGCCCCCATGGACATATATCTATGCTCAATATTGACAATTCCTTGTGTTGCATTAAATTCGCTTCGTGGATCATTAGGATCAGTATAAGGATTTCCAAATGGACAAATTATTTCACTGCCAGCTTGAGCACTCCCCCTAAATGAATCACAACAATCGCGACAACCATTAACTGAAATTTGAAGTTCGAGAAAGTAATCACCTTCAGGTACATTAATTTCATATCGCTCATCTATGTCCCTATTAGTATTAATGTTGAATGGAAGACTTGTTTCAATTGGCACTGTTCCAGTCACCCCAGAGGCATCAACCGGATAGGCATTTGCATTAACACGTCCTTCTAGAGTGCCTGGAATCCTACAAGAAAGCGTACCAAAATTAAATTCAATACCACTTCGTATATCTCCTCCAGAAAATCTAACAAGAAGAATCTCAGGATCTGTATTCCCATTAGAATTTGTAATGCCAGGAATCGGAGCGTTTGGATCTGTGCAGCTCATCACACAAATAGCCATACTAATAAGTATAAATGCTGTTTATAAGATATATTTCTAATCATACTCAAATATACAAAACTAATCAACTTACAAATGTCTGATGTCTGACATTTATATTCTTAACTGCCCTCAATTACTCCACCAACAAACACTGACTCACCTCCCGACTCAACGTCTCGCGCTTTTTATCCGTTCCATAAATAACATCGACACTCCCGTCAAACGGCTCTACGTTTTGGACTTCGAAAGCCGTACCGAGGGCGATGCCCTTCCGGTTGAGGAAAGAAAGGAGATTGCTCGTTTCATGCGAAACCGCTTTTAGGCGCAACGCATCCCCAGCAGAAGCATCGGCAAGCGTTGCGTAATTCTTGCGGGTAATCACACCTTCAGCAGTCGGAATAGGAGAACCGTGCGGATCAGATGTAGGGTGACCCAACAACTCGTCCATTCGCTCAAAGAACTTGCTCGAATCGATGTGCTCGATCTGCTCGGCAATGTCATGCACTTCCTCCCAGCCAAAGCCCATCTTCTCGACCAAGTACATCTCAGTGAGGCGATGCTTGCGTACGACGAGAGCCGCTGCTTTCGAACCTGAATCGGTGAGCGACAAGGGCTTATACCGCTGGTAATTGACCAAGCCT
Organism: Saprospiraceae bacterium; assembly: GCA_045110575.1. GTDB lineage: Bacteria > Bacteroidota > Bacteroidia > Chitinophagales > Saprospiraceae > CALDTK01. The sequence goes on along the minus strand of JBGCGF010000005.1, from coordinate 52,554 downwards.
TGCGCGTGCAGGCTTTTCACCATCGCACTCGCTGAAGGCTTGCTCACCTCGAGATAACTGCTCAGCGCCGAGACGTTGACCTCCTTACCGTTCTTGCCAAGGGCAAGTAGTGCTTTGAGGTAATTTTCGACGGTTTGAGAGGCCATGGCGCCAATGTAAGGAAGCTTAACCAGCGCAAAGGATCCTTCTCTAGAATTTATGTCGCCCTGCCGCTGCGCTTGTAGTCTGACCGCTCCACGATCGACCGAAAACCACCCTCGTTAACCCACTCTACAAGAAAAGTTAGGCAAGACTAACTTTTAAGATTACCTTTGTAGTATGGTGGGTTTCCGCAAACATGTTTGGTTTCTGTTCGCTTGTCTGGTTTTGGCGAAAGCCCAAGGCCTAGCACAAGGGGCCTCGCACAGTGGGATTGCAACCTCACAAACGACCTACCTACACCTAACGGTCTTGGACGAAAACGGTGAAGGAATCGCCTTTGCAACGCTAGGTATTCCAGGCACAAGCACAGGTACAACCACCGACTTTGACGGCATCGCACAACTAACGCTACCAAGCGATAGCTACCCGGTGTCTATCCGTATTTCAAGCGTTGGTTACACTTCCTTAGACACCATTTTTGCAAGTGCTCCTACACTTCCGCTTTCGCTAAAACCTGCCGCCTACTCACTCGACGATGTAGTAGTAACAGGAACGCTATCCCCTACGCTACGTAACGAGAGCCCTGTTCCTGTTGAGGTCTACACGCGTACATTCCTACTCTCAGACCCTACACCGTCGCTGTTCGACGCGATGCAGAACGTGAACGGCGTCCGCCCACAACTCAACTGCAACGTCTGTAACACCGGCGACATCCACATCAATGGACTTGAAGGACCGTACACCATGGTGACCATCGATGGAATGCCGATCGTAAGCGGGTTGGCAACGGTCTATGGACTCATGGGAATTCCAACGGCCATGATCGAACGCGTCGAAGTTGTCAAAGGGCCTGCAGGCAGCCTCTATGGATCAGAAGCAGTCGGTGGCCTAATCAACGTGATTACTCGTGATGTCCAACGCGCGCCTCGGTTCTCAGTCGATGCCTTCTCAACGGCTTGGGGCGACATAACCCTTGACGTTGGCTACAGCACCAAGCTTGGCAAATACGCACATGTGCTAACGAGCGCAAACGGCTATTTCTACGACAATCCTATCGATAACAATGGCGACAACTTCACTGATCTCACCCTCGCCCAACGCTTGAGTGTCTTCCAGAAGTGGAGCTTTGATGGAGGTAAATTTGACGGGCTTTCTCTTGCTGGCCGTGGACTTATCGAGTCTCGTTGGGGAGGTGAAATGGATTTCGATCCTGCCACACACCGAGGTACGGATATTCGCTACGGAGAATCTATCGACACCCGTCGCGTCGAAGTACTAGGTCGCTATGACGTTCCTAGGCTGAAAGGTCTAGCCTTTTCGGGAAGCGCCAACTACCACCAACAGCGCTCTGATTATGGAACCTTGGAGTACAATGGCGACCAAGCGATTGTATTTGGTCAAGGAACGTTTTCGCGAAAGCTAAAACAACACGGACTCCTCTTCGGAGCTGCAGCTCGCTATACCTATTACGATGACAATTCGATTGCGACAGAAGCCTTGAACGGTGACAATCAACCGGACGAGATCCTTCTTCCTGGTGTCTTTGTACAAGACGAATGGGTTCGCGGTCGTCACCGAATTTTAGCAGGCATGCGCTACGATTACGATGCGCGTCATGGCAACATCTGGACGCCTCGATTAGCCTACAAACTCCCTGTTGGTGAAGGCTCCAATTTGCGCATCAATCTTGGTACAGGATTTCGCGTCGTGAACCTCTTCACCGAAGAGCACGCTGCACTTTCAGGTGCACGCGAAGTCATTATTGCTGAGGAGTTAAAACCAGAGCGTAGTCGTTCGATTAACCTCAACTACACTAAGAATTGGGCTGCGAAAATAGATCTCGCCTGGGCATTCGAGAGCTCAGCTTGGTATACCCACTTTAGTAATCAGATCATCCCAGACTACACGACTAACGCCAACCAGATTCGCTACGACAACCTGAATGGCTTTAGCGTGAGCAGAGGAATGAGCACTGAGCTTCGTGCTACCTCAGATCGATGGAGAGGAATGATAGGAGGTACGTTTGTCGACGTTGCTGTTATCGAAGAAGACGAACGCACACGACCGCTTCTCAGCGAACGCTGGAGTGGTGTTTGGTCTGCGAGTTACTCCCTTCCAAGTGAGCAATGGAGCTTCGACTACACGGGCAGCCTTTACGGTCCGATGCTACTCCCTGTGCAAGGCCCTCTTGATGGTCGTGCAGCTGAGAGTCCGTGGTTTAGCCTACAGAATTTGCAAGCGGCGTACTCACCTTCGAAGAAGGATTGGGAAGTTTACGGCGGGGTTAAAAACCTACTCAATTTCACTCCTGCGGCCAACGCTATCGCCCGCTCGTTTGATCCGTTCGACAAGCAAGTGAGCTTCGATACGGAGGGCAATGCGATGGCGACACCTGACAATCCACAAGCCTTGGTTTTTGATCCGAGCTATGTGTATGCGAGTAATACGGGGAGGCGACTGTACCTGGGTTTTCGCTATACACTTAAGTAAACACGATCCGGTTCAGCGCGCTTTAGCTCGTAACGTCTCGTTGCGTGACGCAATGCGCGCTGAAGCCCCGCAATCTTGCGAGGGTCGAGACACGCCGAACCAGATCGTAGATATGCGTACATTTCAAGCATGAAATACCTGCTCGGCTTCTGCTTTGCGATAGCACTCCTTACCTCCTGCAATACAGCTGACCAACCTGTTGACAACACTGCTGCCGAAGCAGAAGCACAACCTTGCCCACCAAATTTAGATTGGGCCAACCTTGAAAAATTTAGCGACCTCAACACTTCAATCTCGGCCATGTCTAGTCCCTCTGATCCACGCGTCGTTTTCATGGGCAACTCCATCACCGAAGGCTGGGCATACCACTACCCACAATTCTTTGCATCGCATCCTACATGGGTTAATCGTGGTATCAGCGGACAAACCACTCCGCAGATGTTGATTCGATTTCGACCAGATGTGCTTGCGCTAAAACCTGCCGCCGTCGTCATCCTAGCAGGTATCAATGACATCGCTCACAATACCGGCCCGATGACCATCGAGCAGACCTTTGGCAACATCGTTTCTATGGCGCAACTCGCCGAGGCCAATGGAATCAAAGTGGTTGTCTCTTCTGTACTTCCCGCCTTCGATTTTCCGTGGCGTCCAGGCATGGAGCCGGCTCAGAAAGTGGTAAAGCTCAATGCCATGCTCAAGGACTTTGCGAAAGCAGAAGGGCACACCTACCTCGATTACTTCAGCCCAATGGCAGATGACCGTCCGGGGCTAAAAGAAGACTTGCACGAAGATGAAGTACATCCGAACCCAAAAGGATATGGTATCATGGCTCCCCTTACTGAAGCTGCTGTAGCTAAAGCCCTCGCTCTATGATCAAACACATCTACCTCTACTTCATAGCGGCGTTACTTCTCTGTCTAAGCGCGTGTGCAGACCAACCAACGGCACCCGCTAAGGACACCACGCCATCCCTCGCCGATGATGTAAAAGCGGAGACGCTCCGAGCGTGGCAAGCCTACCTAGATTACGCTTGGCCGCATGATAACCTCTTGCCACTGAGTAAGGGCTATCGTGACTGGTACGAGAAGCCTCTTGGCATCTCCCCTATCGATGCTTACAGCACCTTAAAAGTCATGGGTGCCGATGAAAAAGCGGAGCAAATCCTTCGCTACGTCGTCGATTCATCAGACTTCAATGTCGACATGAACGTCAAGGTCTTCGAGGTAAATATTCGTGTCCTTGGAGGATTGCTTGCGATGTATGAATGGAGTGGTGATCCTGCTGTTTTGGCGAAAGCAGAAGACTTCGGCAAACGCCTGATGCCTGCCTTCGACACACCAACAGGAATGCCGACCTACTCCGTCAATCTCCAAACAGGAGCAATAAGCGGTGACGTCATCTGTGTCGCAGAGGCTGGTAGCTACCTGATCGAATTCGGGATGCTGAGCTACTATACCGAAGATCCTAGTTTCTATCAAGCCGCGAAAAAGTCGAGTCTTGCTATTCATGCGCGTCGCTCGGCGCTTGGGCTTTTAGGTCGCAACATTGACGTTCAAACAGGCGAATGGACCGTCCGCCTAGCCCGCATCGGATGCTACGTGGACAGCCATTATGAGTACCTCTACAAAGCCTGGGAGCTGTTCGGCGACACTGAAATCAAAGCTGCTTGGGAGGAAGAAATCGCTGCTGTCATGAAGTACTACCCGGAGCGCATTGATGACGCAACCTGGTACGGCGAACTCAACATGGACACTGGCGAGAAGGTCAGCTCCGAGATCATGCTTTGGGACGCCTACTTCCCCGCGATACTCACCATGAGCGGTAAGCTTGAAGAAGCTAAGCTTGCGCAAAACGCTTGGCACCAGTATTGGACGAAGTTTCAAGCCGTCGGTTTTGGCTACAACTATAGCGCAGACACACTCACCAATCCGTATTGGCAGCTCAACCCTGAGATCATAGAGAGCAACTTCTACCTCTGGGAAGCAACCGGTGATAGCATGTATTACAAGCGTGCTGAGACCTACTACGCCGACATGAAAAGTAGATGTCGCACAGACGTCGCCTATGCGCACCTCAAAGACATTCGCACCGGCGAGCAAGATGATGAAATGGCCACATTTTTCATCGCCGAGACCATGAAGTACTTCTACTTAACCTTTGGAGGAAACCCAGACGTAACCTCACAAACACACGTCTTCAATACGGAAGCTCACCCCTTCGCGAAAGCAAGCGTCGATAAAGCTTTCGCCAAAACTAGACTAGGCTTCTAAACCAGTGCTTCTGTACACGTCGTTCAACCGATCTTCTTTGAAAACAAGGTCGAGTTTATGTTGAAGGGTTTGATCTGTTCAGGTTTAACGACGTGTACTGAAGTGACGCCCCTCTGAAATAAACCTATTCAGCTTTAACGACGTGTACTGAAGCGCCCCCCTCAGAAATAAACCTATTCAGCTTTAACGACGTCGACATCCAGCAACCACCTACGGCGCCTCACTAATCAACACAGCCAACACCGAGCGAATACCATCCACATAATTCCCCAACCGTATATTCTCATTGGGTGAATGCTGATTATTGTCGCTATTCACCGTCGGAATACTCACTGCAGGAACGCCTAACGTCGATACAAAAGGACTGATAGGAATGCTTCCTCCCATCGTCCGAATGCGAATAGGATCTTTACCAAACGCACCACGAAGCGCATCCGTTAGCCACACTCCCGTTGGCGAGTCCAGCTCCGTGCGAAAAGCCTTATAGCTCGCCTTCGCATCCCAACGAAGGATACGCGCATTGGAAAGACGCTCCGCAGCCGTAGGTGATCGACCATCAACGACATAAAAACCTTGATCCTCGACATATGCCTTCAGCAAATCGAGCAACCGCAACTCCTGGCTTTCAACCACCGTTCGGATGTCAATCTCCGCCACAGCCGTACTCGGGATAATCGTGCGCACCTCGTCACGGATCCACGCACTTCCCATCCCTCGAATATTAAGCGACGGATACTGAATCGCTTCCTGAAGACTATTCGCTACGCTATCAAATCGCCCAACCAAGAATCGTGTTCGCATCCCATCAACGTCGTCAGGCACGGCATTTAAAATAGCGAGCGTTTTCGGATCGAGATCAATTCCATCGTACCAGCCATCCAATTGAACAACTCCTTTATCATCTTTCAAAGGAGCGAGCAAGCGCACCAAATCCCATGCAGGATTCGACACAAAATTGCCGTAGTGACCAGAGTGCTGTGGCATGCGCGGACCGAAGACTTCCAACGTGACTTTGCAAATTCCACGCGCACCAAACGCCAAGGTCGGAGTATTACTAGGATGCATCGGACCGTCCAAGATCACGAAGTGATCGGCCGCTAACTCCTCGCGATACTTCTCTACTGCTGCGGGCAAATGCGGACTTCCAATTTCTTCCTCAAAGTCCATGATCACCTTGATGTTGAATTTCGGCGTTTGTTTCCGCTCGTTCATGACATCCATCGCTGCGAGGAACATCAAAACAGGCCCTTTCGCATCAGAAGTACTCCGAGCGAATACACGCCAATCCAACTGCTCTGCATTTGCTGACCAATTCTTGTCCAACGCTGACCAGTCTTGCGACACCCAACCTTCAGACAGTACCTCTTTTTTCAACGTCGCCGTGTACGGAGTTGGCTGATACCAAAATGCACTATCGACAGGCTGACCGTCGAGCTGTATATAGAACAATACCGTTGGTAAGCCTGCATCTACATCCAACGTACCTAGAACTAGCGGCGGACCTCCCGTATCGAGTCGCTTAGTAGAAAGTCCTCGCTTAGCAAACGCCTTCTCAGACCAGACGACATTGCTCTCTACCTCATCGGGATAATGCGTGTCATTGGCAAGCGCGAGGCATTCCTTAAACTCTTCTAAGGTCGCCTCAGCTGCAGCCGCGGCGAGCCTTGGCAATTGGGATTCTTCTATTTTTTGCGCCTGCAAAGTGCTTACACTTAACCCTGCGACAAACACCACAAAACTGAATACCAACTGCTTAATCATAGGCAAAAGGTAATGCCAGCACATTTAGAAGAGCAAGACGTCGTTCAACACGTCACCCTAGTCCTTCACCTCAACCTCAACCTCAACCGGCACCTCCCACATTCTCACATCGGCATTGTGCTCAGCATCCAGTATCACCTGATACAACCGGCGATACTCCTCATGCGGCACATCCGTATGGTCCTCCGTTTTGCTTAGTGCATTTAGAATCAGCGGGACGGTATTAGAGTGTCCAACAATGAAGATCGTTTCCCCTTCATGCTCTGCGAGTAGCGTCACGGCAAGCGCATCGAAATCAAGACCGTTCGCATATTCTTCCACGGAGATCTTTTGCGCCTTAGCTACAGGAGTGGCCGTTGCGATCGTACGACGCGTCGGCGTTGAGTACACGGCACTCAATTTTTCCTTGGCAAAGAACTTCGCGTAGAACTCAGCTCGTGCTGATCCTTGGGGCGTAAGCCCAGGTGCTGATCCCAATTCCTTCTCCGCGTGACGCACTACGTAAATCGTCGTTTTAGGCGAATCACTCGATAAGCGTGTCCCCTCTAGCAAAGAGCACGAGAACGAAGTCAAGGAAAATAAAAGGACAAGTAGAAAACCTAGAGTAGTACGCATGATCGAAGTTGTTCCTGCAAGAAACACTTTAACGGGCGTTTACCAACGCACCTCATAAATATCATCATCCTCGCCAATGCGATTACTGGTGAGATAGGCGAAATTGCGGTTGATCATAAACCATCCCGTTTCGTCAAATTCACTGTTGACGGGCTCGCCAAGGTTGATCGGTTCCGACCATTTACCATTGGCCAATTCCTCTGTTACAAACAGGTCAAATCCGCCTAGACCTATATGGCCTTTAGAAGCAAAGTAAAGCTTGCCGTCAGACGCAGCTACAGGGAACCCATCGTGCTTTTCCGTATTAACGGTACTCCCCAAATTATCAGGTCGTCCCCAAGTACCGTCACTGTTTACCGCCATGCGATACAGGTCTAAGCCCCCTTTCGAATCAGCTGCATCGGCAGCATAGTAAAGCCAATTGCCGTCCGCACTAAACGTCGGATGCAAACAATTGGACTGATTCTGTTGAGTAGGAATACGTTCTGCATTCTTCCATTCATCCCCTTTACGCGTCGCATAAAAGAGCTGCATGTTTAGTTCGCCTTTGCGATTTTCATCGGTTGCATTTGCAGTAAACAAGAGCATCTCGCCATTGGGAGATACACAAGGACTTGCCGTATTTATCACCCCTTTATTAAACTTTGCATCTATGCGAGTGGGAGGCCCGAGCCCATGTTCTGGTTCGAAGGTCGTTTCATACAAGCCAACCATCGCACGACCAGTCCACCCGCTCGTTTTTTTCGATCCAGTACGATCGCTCGACCAATAAATTTGGCTGTCCCTTCTAAATGGAAAGCCATCGTCAGCAAGTGTATTATGTAAGAAGGTATCCAAGCGGGCTCCAGGATAGAGACGCGAAAGCCCTCGGCGTTTCATTGCCCGCTCTCGCAGTCGCGCTGCACGAACATCTTCAGGCTTCAACTCCTCAAACCTTAAAAGATAAGGTTCAGCATCAGTAATGCGACCTTGATCAACGAGCATCGTCGCAACCTCTAGCAAATGCCACGGGCGCGGTCGATCCTTATCAACTAAGGGCTTACACAAAGCAGTCGCCATGCGCAAGTTTCCAGTCTTTTTATAGTAATCAGCCAAGGTGAGCATGAGTACCTCTGAGGTATCACCTTCTATCATGGCTAGCTCGAGGAGGCGCACAGCATCAGCATACTGATGATCCACGGCTAACTTCTCAGCATCTTCAAGAGCCTTGCTTTGGGCAAATAAGCTTACGCCAAAACCAGCCAATAGCCAGATGCTCAACACGAGCGATAATATGCGAATGGGGAGTTTCACGCTTCTGCAAATGCAAAAACTACGCCAGTTGTCATCGTCCGCTCTCGCGGTCTACCGAGTTAAGATGCGCTGCACCAGTACACGTTTCTAACGAACACCCTAACGCAATCTAAAATGATCAACTGCCAATGGTCAATTGATTAGCGTATCAGTTTCCCTGAAGCAACACCACTCACACTTTCTACCTGATAGAAGTATGTTCCTTTCACCCAGTCTGCAGAATCAACAAACTGCATCGATTGCGCAATCTGTGCTTGATACACCAAGCGGCCAACACCATCTAATACGCGAAGCGTACCTCCAATGGCCTCACCCGGAAGCTCAATCATGAAGCGATCACCAACAGGGTTGGGAGCAACACGTACAACAAAGGTTTTGGCGTAAGCTGTATTCGAAACACCACCCCAATTGAGCGCAGCATTGACCGCAGCAATCGCACTAGCTGTTCCGTTACCGAAGACTTGATTGACTCCACCGGGTGCACTACATGTATCCGATGGAGAGGCAGCCGTTTCTACTGCTGAGGCAAACAACAATGCTTCAATCGTATCCACCTGACCTCTTAGCTCTGGACGAGCACTGATCATTAAAGCAACAAGCCCAGCCACATGTGGCCCGGCCATACTTGTTCCTCCTTTGCTACCATAAGCATCACCTGGAACTGTCGAACGAACCGCAACACCTGGAGCCGCAATGTCTGGCCCATTAAGAGGCGCCTCATCCGTTCCTCTAGAACTGAAATTAGCGATCTGACCTAAGCTATCGTGTGCACCAACCGCAATAACACCTGGACTTTGCGCAGGGATTCGATTTACCGTATTACAACCGCTTCGACCATCGTTTCCAGCACTTACTACAACCACCACTCCAGCTGCACGAAGAGCCGCAGTAATGTTGTCAAACGCAGGATACGTAGACGTATCACAGCCTTCTTGCTCTGGACAGTACCATGAATTGGCAATTACATCAGGAGCTAACTCCGGACGTGGATTATCACCGTTCAAGTCCGTTGGTGCTAAAAACCATTCGAAACACTCGAGGTAACTCTGAGGTCGGCCCCAACCACGTTCCATAGAACGGCAAGCCACCCATTTTGCCTCAGGAGCTACACCTACTTCGTTGGCATTATCACTTCCAATCATGGTGCCCATCGTATGCGTACCATGATCTCCGTCATCGCATGGGAAACGAGAATCATACCCACAAGGATTATTGTCGTCACTATTCAATGGACTGCGCTCGTGAATAGCATCGTGCCAGTTGTAATCATGAACAGCCGTATCGCCCTGACGGAAGCCACGGTACTTTTCTTGAAGCGCTGGGTGCGTCCAATCGTAACCAGTATCCTGGCCACCTACTGTTGCTCCAGACCCGCGAATGCCTTGTGCCCATACCTCAGGAACGCCCATATAGCGAAGGCCCCATTCTGGCGTCACTGCGCGTGATTCCAACTGGTTCGTATTAGATACCGCCTCAATCTCGTGCATGCGCCATTCCGCCATTTGCGAAATACGGAACACGTTGGCTTTTGTAGAAAGTACACCCACCAATGCTGCATCCGCCTGGGGTACATACACCGCATTGGCAGAAATAAAGTGCTGATGCGCTATTCCTCGTTGAGCAAGTTCACTGAGCACAGCTTCATGCTGTTGCGCGTTTTGCTGTAAAGCCTCAAATACAAATCGACCTTTCTCTTCTTTCGTCGCTAAAGCTTTAGCTCCACTCAAGTCTGGAAACGACTCGAACATCACCAGAACATCCACGTCACCTTCTTGAGAAAGTGTAACACGAAGTAGCGGATCAATCGTCGATTGAGCAGTGAGCCCAAAAGAAGCAACCAAAATTAGGGAGAAGAGAAAAACGGAACGTGTAAAGAATGCGTGCATGTCGACAAGATATAGCTGAAAAAAAAAGTGTGTGGTCGGACCGTTGCACGGTCGACCGAAAAATGACTAGCGCTTGCTAAGTGGAGTTAGCGTCAACCCTTCGGCACGCAACAAGCGCACCATGCCTTCTGGACCTCCAAGGTGGCCCGCTCCAACCGCAAAAAGTGTCGGGCGTTGGGCAACCTGCGTTTTAATCGGTTCGACCCAATTCTTATTACGGTTGACAAGCAAAAGCTCCTCGAAGCTGGCTAGTCCGCCCTCTTCGCCGATGCTCATCGTATACATGCCGTCGATATCTCCACTCGTGTAGACGTCTGTAAGTGCCTTCATTGGATCCACTCCATCTTCAGTTGACACCTCCAAAGAAGCCATCAACATGTCTGCCTGCGCAGACAATGGGATGCTATCGAAAAGACTCATCTGATAAGCAGAGGACTCGAGTCCATCAACTTCTTTTTCCGTTTTCTCTGCGATAGCAGAAAGCTCCATTTCGTAACTCTTGATGCCGCCTTCTTCGCTCTCGTTCTCTCCGCCCATCATGCCTTGGAGATCGCCCATGTCCATCCCGGTCAACATGCTGAGAAACATCGGTTTCACTCGATCTAAAAACATCATCGGCAATCCAATTTCCGCAAAGCGATCTTTTACCTGCGCATACTCCTCATCTGTAAGCAAGTCGCGCAAGGTTGTATCGCCTTTCATGAACGCACTCATCATGAGCGACATCTGCATGCTCATGTCCGTCATTTCAGCAGGATCGATCTCAAAGACCAAACGCTCGCTGCGGTTAACGGCCGCCATAAGGCTATCCGAAATCAGAAACTCATCCGCATCAATGAGGTGAATCGTCCCAAAAAGATAACTCGGCGCGGGCGCACCCGGATCATCTATGCGCCACAGTAGTGCGTGGTCGAGCGTGTCTTGGGCAGCGACATTAAAAACAGACAATGTGCTGAACAGTGCGAAAGCCACACCTAGAAAACGATTCATCATACCTTCCTTAACGAAAATGAAACCAATCAGGTTGTCATTCCCTGCTGGGCCGAGCATGAGACCACTCCTTTAACAAGGTGAGAGCTATTGCACACTGTCAATACCCCTTTCTATCAGCCCCATCAAAAGGCAATTTCTATCTGCCGTAACAACACGAATACATGATCACAGATGAATTACCTTTAGACCGTGGTAAACACAGATATCTTAAACCGATTGGCTCAGGCTGAACGTCTCGCTCGCGCTGGCAAACTCCAACGTGTGTTCCAAAACCCTGCACGTTACATGCAAGCGCAATGGCACAGGAAGGTCGAGTACCCCCGCACACATGAAGGAATGCAGGTGCAGACACCTACCATTTTCGGTCAAGACATGGAGGTTATCCTGCCCGCAGGCATGGACATTTACCTCCTTGGCGCCAAGGGGCACGACTCAGAAATTCGTCTCGCACGTTTGCTCTGTAAAGAACTAAGCTTCGGAAATACCTTCATCGATGTTGGTGCTCATTTCGGATACTTCAGTGGCCTTTCGGCGAAACTGGTTGGACCTAGCGGCACCATAATCGCGTGTGAAGCAGCTCCGAAAACCTTCACCGTTCTAGAGAAAAACCTCGCCTCAGAAAGCAATGCAACGGCGCATCACCTTGCCATTGCTGCCGAAAGTGGCATCCTAACGTTTACCGAGTTCCCTGTAGAATACTCTGAGTTCAATACCCTGCGCCCAGGTCAGTTTGATGAAACAGAGTGGCGGTCAAACAACCCACCCGTTGAGGTTCAAGTGCCTGCACTTTCCCTCGATGAGCTAATTGGTGAAGGAGCAGCAGACTTTATCAAGATCGATGTCGAAGGTGCTGAAGATGTCGTCATCGCAGGCATGACGCAAATACTCAAGCGCTCTCACCCTCCGCTAATTTGTCTCGAATACCTCACCGCAGCCCGAGACAATACTGCCCATCTAGAAGCTATCGCAGTACTGGAAGCTGCAGGACTAAGCGCACACGAGATCAGCGCAGGCGGCGAGTTGCTTCCAACCAACATTGCTTCGATAGATGATCAGATCCGCAGGCAAGGAGACGATTCGGACAACATCGTCTTCAAACGGTAGTAAAGCTTTGTCCTGCCAATAGGCAATTCGTAGGATTAACCACTACGCACAACCCAAGCCTCCTATTCTCGTTGATACAGTATGGTCTACCCCCTACGTATCTCCCTTCTTATTTTAGGTCTACTCCTGTTTGGTTTTGGCGAAAGCCTGGCTCAAATTGTCAAACGCCCTGCCCCAACCCAAACCCTAGAAAAAGCAAATGCGCCGATTCTAGTCAACAATCCAGAGGCATCTATTCCGCTTCCTTTTGACGACGAAGTAATCCAAGGCACACTCGCCAACGGACTCCGCTATTTCATTCTTCCAAACGAACGCCCACTCGATCGGGCTGAGCTTAGACTCATGGTGAAAGCCGGTAGTATTCTCGAAGACGACGACCAGCAAGGACTCGCCCACTTCGTAGAGCACATGGCCTTTAACGGGACAGAGAACTACGCTGAAAACGACCTCATCGACTACCTCCAAAGCACGGGGGCGAAATTCGGGCCCGACCTCAATGCCTATACCAGCTTTGACGAGACCGTTTACATGCTACAAGTACGTACCGACTCAAGTGAGATCCTCGACAAAGGCATGGGCATCCTACGCGATTGGGCCGGAGGGATAACCTTCGCTGGCGAAGAGATTGACAAAGAACGAGGCGTTGTACTCGGCGAGTGGCGCTCAGGCCTAGGCGCTCAAGAACGCATGCGCAACAAGACACTGCCTATCATTTTTGCCAATAGTCGATACGCCAATCGACTTCCGATTGGAGACACAACCGTCCTGAAAAATGCTCCCTACGAAGCACTGACTCGATTCTACAAGGACTGGTATCGCCCAGACCTCATGGCCGTCGCCGTCGTTGGAAACGTAGACCCAAAAGCCATCGAGCAACAGATCAAAGAACTCTTCGGATCACTAAAAAACCCAGCAATTACCCGTGAACGCGTGGAGTACAGCGGTCCATCTTACGACAAAACCCAAGTCGTCACCGCCACTGACGCTGAGGCAACATTCACCCTTGTGCGCGTCAACTACCTCCTACCTGAGAAGGTGACGAAGACAGAAAACGACTTTCGCGAAGGGCTTGCCTCAGGCCTATACAATCAAATGCTCAGCGGTCGCTTTCGGGAACAAACTGAAGACCCGTCAGCTCCCTACTCCTATGCAGGTTCTGGGCGTTCAGGATTTATCGCAGATGTTGATGCGTATGGCGCATACGCCGTTGCCAAACCTGGCCTAGCAATAGATGCGCTACTTGGCGTACTCAAGGAAAACAAGCGCGTACTCGTGCATGGATTCACCCTTACCGAGCTGGCCCGCGCAAAAGCAAACGTCCTTGAATCAATAAGCAATGCCGCCAAAGAAGCAGCCAACGTCTCTAGTAGTAGACATGCACAAGGGCTAGTGTCATCTTTCCTCGAAGACGAGCCGATGACCGATGCGGATACCGATCTGATTCTTACCCAGAAGTATCTCTCCGGAATCACACTTGCGGAAGTAAATGCGCTTGCTAAAACCTACCTCGCTGAACGTGCGCGTGCAGTCGTCGTAACAGGACCCGAAACCCAGCCAATGCCTACTGAGAAAGAAATTCTTGCAGCCCTTGCGCAAGCAAAAACAGCAGTGGTTACTCCGTACGAAGACAATACTGGAGAGGCCGTCGTTATTCCTGAATTGACTCCAGTAGCCATTACAACTACCGTTGAATTTGATACGAATCACGTAACCATTTACACCCTTGCAAACGGTGTACGAGTAGCACTCAAGCAAACCGATTTTAAAGACAATGAAATTCTCTTCTCAGGTATCAGCCGAGGCGGAACCAACCAATTTGGCGACGAACTCTTCCCTGACGTAGACATGCTCAACGGCGTTGGAAGCACCATGGGCCTCGGACCATATACACCTAGTCAGTTGAGAAAAGCGTTAGCCGGAAAACGTGTGGCCGTCCGCGCATCTGTAAGCAGCAATTACGAGAGAATCCGCGGACAGGCCACGCCTGAAACGCTTAAAGACTTGTTTGAACTCGTCTACCTCCATTTCCAAGGAAGTAGCTATGACGAGACGCTCGCCGATGCGTTTATGCAACAGCAAAATAGCTTCATCGAAAACCTGGATCAGAACCCTGACTTCAAATTTTCAAAGGCCATTTCTGAAGCCTTGTACGGGGTAAATAACCCTAGACACCAGCTGCCAAGTCAAGAAATGTTAGCGGCCGTGGACACCAAAAAAGCCTTCGAATTGTATCAGTCTCGTTTTGCAAATGCAACGGATTGGCAATTCAACTTCGTCGGTAATTTTGACCGTGACACCTTACTAGCTTTCGCCAAAACCTACCTCGGTAACCTCCCAAATGAAGGCGGTAGCGAAGAACTGCGAGATCCAAAAGATGGAATCGCTAAAGGTGAATTGACCAACCGCTTCAAGGCAGGACAGGCTCCAAAGTCGAACATCATGCTAGGTCGTGGAGGCCCTTTCGTAGATGGCGAAATGGAGCGCCTCACGTTCCAAACTATGATCGGTAACCTGAGCGAGGAACTCCGCGATAAACTGCGAGAAGACCTCGGAGGTGTTTATGGGGTGCGCGTATCGGGCGACTTCGACACAGACCTTCCTGAGCCGACATATTTTATCTCTATCAGCTTCAACGCGGAACCTGAGCGCGTCGACGAACTTATTGCAGCGGTCAACGAAATCGTAGAGCGGTTCAAAACCCAAGGACCAAAAGAGAAAACAATCACAGCAAATCGCACCGCCAAGTACGAAAGCTTAAAGTCGTCGATGAGCAACTCAAATGGCTTTTGGTTGGGTCTTCTTTCTCGCGTCTATACTGACGATCGCAACATCGACAAGACTAGCCCCGAACGCTTGCAAGAATTACTAGGAGAAGTATCGATTGAAGACATACAGCAAGCAACTCAATTGTACTTCGAGGGTGCCGCAACAACGAAGCTAGAGGTGGTCATGAGTCCAGAATAGGTGCTCCGCACCTATTCTGGACTCATGCTGTACTGCGAACCACTGGTTCGCAGTAACACTAGCAGTAGCAGTAGCACCAGCATTAAGAATAGCTGTAGCACTCCTAGCCCAGCCCTAGCAACACTTCAGCCCCTGCAAAAAGTCACCAACCAATGCTGACACTGCTTGCCAACGCTCAGCATTCAGACAGTAACTCTTACGCGTACCGGTGATGGTACCGGAGATCAAACCAGCAGCTTTAAGCTCGCTTAAGTGACGTGAAATCGTCGGTTGAGAAAGCTCGATTTCTTCAGAGAAATCGCGGCAAATACAGCAATCAACAGTGCTCAATTTTTGCAGAATAGCGATGCGCGCAGGGTGCGCAATCGCCTTCAGCAAGTCGGCCAGTTGGTTCTGCTCGTCTGTATAGACGTCGGTTTTGGTAATCCCCATAACAACTGTTGTTTAGCAGCAACCACCGCCGGGAGTGCAACCTCCGCCATTGCTCACAACAGTCAGCAATTGCTTGGCTTCAGGGATCCCGCAAGCATCTTCAGCGAGACATGCGGTCTTGATTCCTGTGAGCGCTAGTCCATCTTCTCCTAAGGCTAGTCCGTAGCGAGAAATCGTCTCCTCTCCTTGATACTCGACCTCCACTTCTAGATCACCCATACCGAGCTTCTCTTGCGATAGTTCAATGATGTTGGTCAGTTTCGATCCTTCCAAGCGATGGTCAACATCTACGCTCGTCCACAATTGTAGTGTCGCCGCTTTCGTAATGCGAAGCGTACCGCCACAATCCATGAAGTTTCGAGTAGACTCCCCTACTTCAGTCACGTGAAAATGTGCAGGTACACGCTCGCCGTTCGGTAAGTTGAAATTGGTATTGCCTCCGTTGCTGAGGTAGGTCTTAAGTTCTGATAGTTTCATGGTTTCGGGTCATTGCGAGACGCCGTGCAGTCCCTCATTTCTGCGGGAGCATGGCAATCTCTAAGTCCAAAAAGAGGGAACATCCTCCTTTTTATACAAATATAGCAATATTACTATGGTTGTGCTCAATTAATTTACTCCCTGCTCGACTTTGACCTAAATAGAACAACTCCCGTCTACCGAGACATCAACCATTTCCACCCAGTCCGCGCGCATCCAACCAGCGCCTTCTACCTCTACAAATTCCTCTTTGCGCCAAGTCTTGGTCCCCAACAACTTCAGCTGTTGGATAGCACTAGTCTCCCCGCTTTTGCCAAAACAGGTGAGCCTAATCCGCTGAGTTTGACGTCTTCCTATGGCCGCCTCAAAATGGTCATAGTACCCGCAATCGACAGGCTGATAATTCGTGCGAGGTTTTAGCGAAAGCGCAATGAATTGCTCTTGCGTAATAATTTCATCCGCTTCACAAAAAAGCATCGGTCGACCACACCGTTCAATCAGCTCCACCCATTGAATAAACCTTGCATCTACTGTGCTGACATCCTTAATCCAGTCAACTAAGATGAGCGCATCGGTTTCCCAAAGTGGAGGAAGAATCGCTTCTTCACTGTTTACGTCCACCTGCTGAATCTCATAACTACGCGCTTTGGCCAAGGCCGTCAAAACGGTAACCTGAGCGGTATCGAGTGTTCCTATAACATGAATAATCACCGCACAAAGAAACGAGAACCATATCGATTGAGCTCATAATGCACTCCTTTTACATGTATATACATGTAATTGCGATTTTAGAGTAGCTTCACAACAGCTGCAGATTCACGCAGCTCCAAAACACTCAACCATATGGCATCTTTCAACTTTAAGCGCGATTGGCTTTATCTCGTACCGACGATCCTCGTCAGCCTGATGATGATCGCCTCGGCGTTTTTCTACCTCACACAGACTCCTGACGTTCAAGCAGAATTTGCGAGACTAGGCTTTCCTACATGGATTCCTATCCCACTTGCAATCATGAAGTTGCTTGCTGTGGCTGCGATCTGGCTGTCACCTAGTAAGCTGATTCGTCACTTTGCATATGCAGGACTATTCTTCAACTTCCTCCTCGCCTTTGCGGCACATGGCCAATCTGGAGACGGTTGGTTGACGCCAGCACTCGGTGCAGCAGTCTTCATTGCTGTAGCAGCGTTCAAAGACCCACGAGACTAGGTTCCTGCTTAAAGGTTAAGGTTAGAGAGCTTCCGCCAAAACTGCCATCACTTCCGCTAAGGGAGCATCCACTTTTACACGTGCATGCTTGTCGCCACGCGTTTCGCCAAGGGTAACGATACCGATAGGTAAATCCAGTCGATCGGCATGCCTTACGAAACGGTAACCGCTAAAAACGGTAAGGCTAGAGCCCAGCACCAACAGTCCATCCGCCTCGGTGACAAGGTCAAACGCCGCTTGCGATCGAGGCTTCGGCACACTTCCTCCAAAGAAGACTACATCTGGCATCAAATCCCCTCTGCAGGAAGCACAGAGCGGGGTTTGAAACGCCGCTTGTTCTATAATCGCAACTTCTGCATCGCCATCGGGCGCAATCTCTTTTGCCGTGCGAATCCAACCTGGGTTCTCAGCATTGATCTGCGACTGAATGACATCCCGGTCATAGGTTTTAGCGCAAGCCAAACAACACACCCGGTGCAGACTACCGTGAAGCTCGATCACTTGCCGACTTCCTCCTGCCTGGTGCAGGCCATCGACATTTTGCGTAATCACGCCGTGTACGCGCCCCTTCGCTTCCAGCCCTGCAAGTAGTTGGTGTGTTGCATTCGGGGAAGCCTTCCCAACGTTCGCATATCCTCGACTGGCCCTCGACCAATAACGCTGTCTCGCTTCGGGTGAATTGACGAACTCATCATGCTTCACCGGATTGCGCTCAATGTGCTTGGTCTTGGGACCACGATAATCCGGTATTCCAGAATCAGTGGAAACTCCTGCACCTGTCAATACGGTGAATCGACGATTACGCATCAATGCGGCTAGCACATCTATGGATTGAATAAGGTCGGGTTGATTGACGAGGTTCACAGCTTCAATAACCGACAAATCCACCAGGTAGTTGCTACACCATCGAACGTATTTCGATTACCGCATGCGCCAACCTCGAAGCGCCTTAGTCATGAAGTTTGCATCGACATACACGTGCGGGTAGGAATGTAATACACCTCCTAAGTGTCTGCGATTTTCTGCTGGGCCAGGTAGCGCGCTTCCAAGAAAATCAACCTCTTTAAGGCCTTTTTCAAATGCCCATTGCACTTCAGTCGATAATAAGAAACTCCCGCAAGAATTGTCGCGAGCCTCGTCACTCGAACCCGTAATCCAGCAGTAGGCAGTGTGCGCATCAGCAAGACAAACACTAGCCCCTTGCAATACCCCTTGCGGATCGTATGCGTAGTGACAAACAGCCTGACCTCTTTCAGAAAGTAGGTTGTAAGCAGCTAGAACCGTTCGGCCGTCATACGGCACGGGCTTCTGCTGTCGTACGAAAGGAGAGCCCAGTAATGCGATGCCTTCTTCGTCCAATTGAACTTGGCGCAACGTCCAATGCTTGGTCGCACTTCTCAAGGTTTTGCGCATCTTCTTACGAGGAAGCATGATGACCTCCTCGAAGGTGTCTGGCAGCTCGATCTTGTACGTCGGCAACTCTTTTACTTCTACGCAGCTAGCTGCAGAAGCTTTCGCAAACAAGGAAGGATGCCACTGTTGATCCAAGGATGAATACCCTTTGGGCAAGGCTTCGAGTAAGCTGCAAATCGCGGATTCAGCACCAACTTTGGCGAGGTAAGCTTCCTCAAAAAGAGGACTACAATACCTCGCCAATGGAGGCGTAGTAATCACCAATCCATCGACTCGTTTCTTAGTGCAAATAGGTAAAATGCCGACGAGATCTCCATCAACGCTTAGCTCCACACTCGACCAATCGTGAGTGGTTTCATGAGCAGTGAGGCACGTTAAAAAGTCTGCATCATGCCACACCGTAGCTTCCGGATGGTCAGCTATAAAGTCACGATATGCAGAACTGAACGCCATTATTTCAAGCTAAACGAAGTACCATCTTTTCCGTCCTTCAACTCGATGTCGAGCGCAGCAAGTTGGTCGCGTATCTGATCAGACATCGCCCAGTTCTTATCTGCTCGTCCTTGCGCACGAAGATCAATCACAAGGTCCATCAAGCCATTGATACGGCCAGTTGATTCGTCTGCATCGCCACCTGAACTAGCCTCAAGGCCTAGCACATCATGTACGATTGCAAGCATTTTCGTGCGTACTTCAGCAAAGCCTTCTGCACTCAAATCACTCGACTTACGGTGTCCGTCGGCAATCGAATTGATAAGGCTAACCACTTCAAAAAGGCTCGCAATGGTGCGAGGCGTATTGAAATCGTCGAGTAGGTGTGCATGTGCTTCACCGATTGCCTTTTGCAACTCAATATCTAGCGGAGCGCCAACACTTCCTGTACCAACGATCGACTCACTGCGTTTCACAGCTTCCATCATTCGTTGGTAGCCTTTTTCAGCAGCAGAAAGCGCATCATCACTCATGTCGAGCGGACTGCCGTAATGCGCCTGCAGCATGAAGAAGCGAATCGGCATCGGGCCATACGCCTTCGATACGTGCTCACTGTTTCCAGTAAATAGCTCATCTGTTGTGATGTGGTTGCCATCACTCTTAGACATCTTTTTGCCGTTGAGCAAAAGCATGTTGGTGTGCAACCAGTAGCGTGCACCGCCATGTCCACAGCTTGCTTCGTTTTGAGCGATCTCGTTCTCGTGGTGTGGGAACTTAAGATCGTTTCCACCTCCATGAATGTCAAACTCTTCACCGAGGTACTTGCGGCTCATCGCTGAACACTCCAAGTGCCATCCAGGGAATCCGACGGACCACGGCGAATTCCATCGCATGATATGATCAGGTCCAGCCTTCATCCAAATGGCGAAGTCCGTATGATGACGCTTATCGCTTTGTGCTTTGAGGTCACGGCTTTCGGCCATGAGATCATCCACCTTACGACCGCTCAACTGGCCATAACCTTCGCCCTTGGCGAGGTAAGCAGGCACATCGAAATAGACAGAACCGTTTGACTCGTAGCCGAAGCCCGCGTCAATGATTTGCTGTACCATTTCGATCTGCTCGATGATATGTCCTGTAGCGCGTGGCTCGATACTCGGCGGATGGCAATTAAGAATGCGCATCATGTCGTGAAAACCAACGGTATGCTCTTGAGCGACTTCCATCGGTTCAAGCTGTTGCAAGCGTGCTCCTTTTGACATGCGGTCCTCACCATCGTCGAGCAAGTGCCCTACGTCTGTGATGTTACGCACGTAGCGCACCTTGTTGCCCATGTAGAGCAGGGTGCGATAAATCATGTCGAAGCTTACAAAGGTCCGAGCATTTCCAAGGTGTGCTGGCGAGTAGACGGTAGGTCCACACACATACATTCCTACGAAGCCGGGTTTGATCGGTTCGAACTCGACTTTTTTGCCGCTAAGGGTATCCTGGAGCTTGAGCATAGGCGCGAATATCGGCTTTTTGAGTATGCGGAACTGAGCGAACTGTCAGTTCATTTTCATTCGTTAGCAAGGTCACGACGAACTGAAAATTCTACAGCTGTGCCTTCGCACCTAAAGCAATTCAAAATTCTACTACAGCCCAAGCCTAGCAGTCGTCGCATTGTGATCACTAAAACCACAATCAATGACATCGGCAGCAAGAACCGTCAAGCTTGGATCGGCAAGTACATAGTCAATACGCAATCCAGGAATAGTACCCGGATAGGTAATGCCAAGGCCTTGGCCGTTTTGCCGAAAGGCGTCCACAAGGCCTGCTCGACTAATGGTTCCAAGCGTATACGATAATGGTGTATCATTTAGATCCCCCATAAGAACCACTGGATACGGGCTCTCTCCGATGGTTTTTGCGATAAGCTCAGCCTGAGAAGTTCGCTTCCGTGCCCCGCGTCGATAGTTGATTGCGACATCACGGATCGTCCAATAAGCACGCTTACGCGCTTTGGCCGCATCCTTAATGACACGCTTTGCATCAAGTCGAACATGATTAGACTCCAAGTGTGCAGCGAGAATTGTTAGCGTATCGCCTCCTTTTACAGGAACGATTTCAGCTGCAATCAACCCGTGCGTTTGGTTGAAGGCCTCAATAAGTCGAGGCTTGATAAGCGGATAGCGCGAGTGGATAGCGACGAAAGACTCCGGTGGAAAATAATGGTACTTCAGCCCTTTACGGTCTAAGCTTTTTGCGACCGCTCGACGCGCTACATCATACAAAGGCGTTTCAGCTGTCGCCAAAACATCCACTTGCAAGCATTCTTGGAAAGCAGCGAGGTTTTCACTCAAGGCGGCTTTGTCCGTATCGTAGATATGCTTACCTCCCAAGAGGTTGTAGACGCCTACCGTTATGCTTTGATTCGATTCTTTCGCACTACCGGTACCGATGAGCTCTCGCAAGTTGCCAAAGCCAATGGCGAGCAATAGTGCGCTCAATATCCAATACCGTTTGCCTTTATATACCCACCATCCTGCTAGCAGGATATTGATAAGTACCAAGGTCGGAAACAACAATGCTGCAAACGAAAAGGGCCAGAGTGTATCTGGAGAGATGTACGGACTTAAGTACGCCGCAACCGTGAGTACGGCTATTCCGATGTGCGACCACCAGAGTAGTCTGGTCAAGGATTATTGCGGCTAGCAATGGAAAGAAAGTCTCGCTCCTCTGGGCTAAGACTATCAATGCCTTTGGCTTTGATTTTCTCGAGAATCACGTCGAGGCGCTCTTGCTTATTTGATTCTGCTACCTCTGCAGCCGCTGCGGCTTTCTCTTCTTTTGACTTGCCTGCGGCTTTGTATGCAAGCGTAGGCTTAGGTCGCTTTTGCTTGTTTCCACCTATACCTAAGAAGAAACTACGAATACTTTCAAAGACTCGATTGACCGGCTCAGCCATGTCATTGCCATTACGCAATTGCACTACAAACAAGTAGCCCATAAAAGCTCCACCAAGGTGAGCGAAGTGACCTCCTTGGTTTGTAACGCCTACACTACCAAAGGCTAGAATATCTAGCAACACCATGAAAAGTGCGATGTATTTGATTCGTACCTCTCCAAGTAATGGTAATCGAATTGCATATTCTGGTGCTGTTACAGCTGCCGCCAAAACAGTAGCCATTACTCCTGCACTTGCACCGAGCATGTAGGTTGGCCCTAAGCCATTCGATGGCCAAACCAGTGCAGTAAGCCAAAAGGTAATGCCTCCTAAAAAGACACCCCAAAGATAAATCGCTAGTACGCGCTGGTTCCCGATTAAGTCGCCGACGATACGGCCAAACCAGTAGAACAAGAGCATGTTCCAGATGATGTGCCAAAAGCCTTCGTGCAAAAAGCCATACGAAAGCAGCACCCACGGATGCGTCAAGTTGTGTAACCAACTGTCGCTCATTTCAAAAAACTGGATCACTGACGCATAGGTGTCAGAGCCCGGTCGAAGGATGATACGCGCGATACCGAACGTTACAAATACCGCGATGTTGACCAGGATAATCTGGGTTACCCGATTACCGAAGCGAAATTGCTGCTGTACGTCTTGCCAAATGGATTGGAGCATGTGCGAGGACTAACACCTTTTGGGCGTTGATATTTTAACCTGTAAGTAGCCGTTGGTGTTGCAAATATGTGTCGTTAATCGACGAATTTCGGCTGAATGAAGATCTAAGTAATAACCTGATGGCGAATTCCTTGCCAATCAAGTAGTTCTAAATATTCACTTAGACGCTCCTTTACTCATGAAGTCCACCGCGTTGACTCCAGAAATAACAAAGCGCTAGCCCGATAAGGCCTCCTCCGATGTGCGAATAATGGGCAGTACCGCTACCTCCTGCAATGCCACTGAACATGTCATACAGAATAAGCGCAGTCACCATGTACTTAACCTTGACAGGAATCGGCGGAAAGAGCAATCGAATTTCCTGGTTGGGTGCGATGTACGCATACGCTAGCATAACCCCGTAAATCGCCCCAGATGCCCCGAGTACTGAACCGCCCATGCTAGGTCCGTTGGCATACGCCATTAGGTAGTATGTAGCCAAAGCTCCAAACCCTGCGATGAGGTAGTACATCAAAAACCGCTTGGAACCCATCGAAGACTCGACGAGACTTCCAAAGAAAAACATCATGATCATGTTAAACAACAGGTGCCAGAAGTCACCGTGCATGAACATGTTCGTCACGATCTGAAAGGGTTGGAACAGAGGACTCGTCGGATAGAAAGCCGATAATGACCGATTGCCCAAGTCAAAGACACTCGTGATCTTGTAAATGTCAACCTCAAGAATCCCAGGAATTGGCTGCCACGCCATTGTCCCAAAAAAGATCAGCACGTTAATGATGATCAAGTTCTTCGTGACAGGCAGTAAGTTGAAATTCATGCGAGTTGCCTTTGGTAGACGTTGCCTTCAATATCCGATGCTGTAAACGAGAATCGGATTGGAAATAGGGATAGTAGTGGCCAAGTAACACCTGAGGCACTGAATTGCTTAAGCAAACCTACCAATACACGAAAAAAGCTGGAATCTATCTACCGAAACCTCTCTCAATATCTGCCAATGAGTAGGTTACCATACACCGCTGACCGCTTGGTGTATGCTCCGGGTGGCTTGTATTAAATAGTTGAGCGACCAATAGCGCCTGCGCTTCAATTACAAGCACAACGCCGCGGCGTACCGCACTTCTGCGCGCAAGGGTAAGAGCAATTCGTTCTCGTTGATTGAGCTCTAGCGCAAGGTTCTCCTTGTGCTGGTGCAAAAGCGAACTCACAAGTGCCTGCGAATCCTGCTGGCCTGAAAGATCTGCCGGCAATCCACGAACCAAGAATATTCCATCGGTATCACCAGGAGCGATATCAAATCCAAGGCGCTCTAAATCGGGAAGTATAGTGCGAAGCGCATCTATTTCATCGCCATTTAGCGTAAGCTCTGCAGGAAATAAGGCTACCTGACTCGCCTGACGCTCAGTAGTGCCAAGGCGTTCAAGGTATCGTTCGTACAACACACGCTCATGCGCTCCTTGTTGATCAATCAATACATATCCACTCTTAAGCTGGTGAACGATGTAAGAATTGTGCAACTGATAAGGGACCTTCAGGCTTGCACCCTCGGCGAGATCCTCATCAACAGGATCGACCCAATTGCTGGTTAGCGTAACCGTTTCGCTAGGCTGATCAGCATATGGGTGCTCCGTAGGCTGAGCGCTTGGTGCCTGTACTTGGTTGGCCGCATACATGTCTGCCCAACCTGGTGCTGCCGCCTTGCGCGTTGCACCTTGCCCTGTTGCTCCCCCTCCTCCTCCCGAAGGACGATGGCGGGCCGTCGCAGCTGCTGCAATATCTCTTGCTCCAGTTCCTGCCTGAGAGGTAAGGATATGAGTAGTAACGGTTTGAGGCTTTGGTGCACCTATAGGTGCTGAAACCAAACTAGCCTCTGCATCAAAATCAATCATCGGGGCAACCGAAAATTGACCTAGTGCATGACGCACAGCCACGCGTAGGTATTGATAGACGAGGCGTTCATCTTCAAACTTGATTTCTTGCTTAGTAGGATGCACGTTGATGTCAATCTCCGTTGCATCTAACTCTAGAAAGAGCACATACATCGGCCATCCATCTTCAGGCAACAACTTGTCGTATGCCATCTTGACGGCATGGTGCAAGTAGCGGCTTTTGATAAAACGACCGTTGACGAAGAAGAACTGATCTCCTCCACGCTTCTTCGCAAACTCAGGTTTTGAGACGTATCCCTTTATGCGGATGTGGCTGGTCTCTTCCTCCACGGGAACAATTCGTTCGCGTAAGTGCTTACCGAGCAATCCAACAATACGCTGTGAAAGCTTCCCTCCTTCGAGGTGAAAAACATCACTTGTGCCGTGAAAAGCTCTGAATTTTACCTCAGGGTATGATAGCGCAACCTTCGTAAACTCATCGTGCATGTGACGAATCTCCACCGAGTCACTCTTCAGAAACTTACGTCGAGCAGGCACATTGTAAAACAAGTGCTGCACCATGAAGTTGGTTCCTGGTGGACATTGACACGCCTCTTGTGTGATGACTTTACCGTCTTCGATCACGATACGTGTCCCTAGCTCTTCATTGTGCGTCCGCGTACGGATCTCCACTTTTGCTACTGCCGAAATAGAAGCTAGTGCCTCTCCTCTAAAACCAAGTGTGCGAATCGCGAACAGGTCTTCTGAGGTTCTAATTTTGGAAGTAGCATGACGTGCAAAGGCCATACGCGCATCGGTAGGCGACATGCCGCAGCCATTGTCAACTACCTGAATGAGTTCTTTGCCTGCACCACGGTGGATAAACTGAATATCAGTCGCTCCAGCATCGATGGCATTTTCCATCAACTCCTTAACTACCGATGCAGGGCGCTGCACCACTTCGCCAGCGGCGATCTGGTTAGCGATGGTATCGGGCAGTAGCTGAATGAGGTCAGCCATAAGTTAGAAGCGTCAACGTGTGAGGAGTGTAGCTAAAGACCTTAATCTTTAAGCTTTACGCAAAGGTACAGGTAGGCGTACGCCCATCCGAATACATGTTGTTGACGCAGTGTAGAAAAGTATGCCTTGTAGATGCAATTACTGCACTCCTAGGGCAGCGATCAACCCTTCGACATTGCTCTCAAGTACCAGGTAACCGATCACCAAGAACCCGATAATGATCAACCAAAGACGCTTATTTCTCGCTTTCGTTTGCGCAGTATGCTGCTTCCGAAAGTTGAATTGAGATGACTGACCTGTCGTTCTTCCAAATCCTTGACGGATCTGGTTCTTGAGCTTGTCGGCAACATCACCTTCGGTATAGTCCGCTTTCAGGTTCTGAATGCGTTCCTTCTCTGGGTCATAGTACCGCGGAGCGTAGTTAAAACTAGCGTGTTTCGGCAGACGATTAATGCGGATTTTCATAAGTGGCGGTACTTGTGATGAATCTAAGGTAGGGCCTTTCGGCAAAACCTCGGCTATGTATAACTAGATGCGTGTAGGCTCAATTTAGTTGTCTGAACAACTCAAATTTGATAAACTGCTCATTCTCTAACGTTGGACGGACAAGGAACATTTCAACTTTAAAAGCAACAAAATGAACTGAGCGGGAACCCAACTCAAGCTTCACGCGTTTGGATATTTGCTATGCGTCTAAATGCGCAAAGCAACATTTAATCTTCCACTAAGCATACAACGCCATGTATCCAGCAGACCTGACACTTCCGATGTCGAAAGACCTCACAGACTTCAACTTTTCAGGCCTTAAAACACCCGAAGATGTTGACAACGCACTCGGTTCGCAAGAAGGTACCGCCCTTTTGGTGGTAAACAGTGTTTGTGGTTGCGCAGCAGCAATGGCTCGTCCAGGCGCTAAAAACTCTCTTGCAAACGACAAGAAGCCAACAAACGCATTCACTGTGTTTGCTGGAGTTGACAAGGCTGCTACTGCGAAGGCACGTGAGTACCTTCTACCCTACCCTGCATCAAGCCCAAGCATCGCGCTTTTCAAGGACGGAAAACTCGTTCACTTTCTAGAGCGTCACCACATTGAAGGCCGCTCGGCTGAGGTGATTAGCGCTAACTTGAAGATGGCATACGACCGTTTTTGCTAAGAGCCCCAGGCTCTAGTACTGCAATTGTCACTGCGAACCAGTGGTTCGCATTACAGATAAAAAAGCCCTACGAGCATCCGCTCGTAGGGCTTTTTTAATTTACCACCTCAACCATTATCCTAGCCTAAGCTTATACCTACATGCCCGAGTTACCAGAAGTCAACACTTTTCAGAAATATTTCGACGCCGCAGCTTTATCGCGGCGCATTGCAGACGTTGATATCGCTGATGACTACATCATCAAGCAAGTATTGGCGACAACTGGAAATACAACTTCTGCCACACGAAAAGCCGGCGTCCTTGGTAGCAGTTTTGCCGAAAGGCTAAAGGGACAGACCTTCTCAGGAAGCTACCGCAGAGGAAAGTACCTATTTGGAGACCTTGACTCAGGTCACAGCGTGCTACTGCATTTTGGAATGACGGGAGACCTCAAGCTTTACACTGAACTTGAGGAAAAACCGAAGCACGAACGGTTTGCCTTCGTGTTTGAAGACAGTCAGCGACTAGGGTTTGATGACCCTCGCAAGTTTGCTAACATCAGATACCTCGACGACCGAGAGCAGTATGTAAAAGACATCAAGCTTGGCACTGATGCACTTCTCATTACCAAGGAAGAATTCTTGGCAAAAGCAGAAGGCCGAAAAACATCAATCAAAGCATGGCTTCTTAACCAGCACGTAACCGCTGGTGTTGGGAACCTCTACGCTGATGAGGTCTGCTACCAAACACGGATCCATCCCGAAAGCCAAATACGGGCACTATCAACAAAACAGCTCACGGATATCCACAAAGCAATGGTAGAAACACTCACCATCGCCTGTGACCGACAAGCTTACTACAAGGAATCCCAAGCCAATGAGTTTTGGCAGTGGAGAAAGCTAGAACATGTATCCCGTCGAGGCAAAGTGCTCCAAGGTGTGGTGGGCGGACGCACAACCCATTGGGTCGAAGGATGGCAAAAGCTATATCGCTAGCGGATCCACTTTTCAGTACCGATCACCTTACCTTCCTGGAGAAGACGCACGTAGTAGACACCTGCAGGGAGTCCTTCAACTTGCAGTACTACACGACCGAAAACTCCTTGCGCATTACTAGTTCGTACAGTGCGGCCGAGTTGATCGGTCAGCTCTACAGTAATGTCAGCCGGAGAAGCATTTGAGCTTCCTAGGTCATAGTTGACAGAAAGCGTTGATCCTCCAAAACTAGGATTTGGAGAGACAGTAAGCGCTGTACCTGCAGAAACACCAGTGGTGCTGCTTGAAATTTGATCAATAGCCCCATCCATCCAGATTGCGCGATCGATGAGCCACTGACGCATGTAGGCTACCTCTTCAGCATAAGTGTTACCCACAAATGCATTTCGACCTACCTGCTGTCCTAGAATCGGATAGAGGTTGAAATTTTGATCTACTTCTGATAGAAGTGGACTGGCGAGTGCATCGACGCGAGCGCCAAGGTTTGCATTCGTCAATAGGTTTTGGCGTAAGCTTCTCCAACGAGAACTAACCACGGACCTAAAGGCAGCATCACTCCAAAGCTCTTTCCACCAAAACGGGACACTCCCCGCTGTTGTACCGCAACGACCATTGTTCTCAACGACCCAACGCTGGACACTTGTCCCTCCACAGAGGTTGTCATTACCAAACCCTCGTTTGAAATCCCAAACTGGCCCAGCATGCAGGAGCGCATTCTTACTGTCCTTATCTTTGTACAAGAACGTGTTGGTTCCGTAAGCTTTTGAATTTGCTCCAAGCTCCTGTATAAGCATAAAGTCAACGAAGCTGACGATGTCCATCAAATTCCGAGCTCCTAAAAACCCACCTGACTCAATTGCTTGCTCAAAATTGTCGAGCACACCTTTGATGTACGTTTTTTGCTGCGGAGTAATGTCTCCATCATCTGGCGTATAGTAGCGATAAAATGCCGATGCATCGACACCACTCAAAAAGCCTTTGTCTGGATTAGCGCTTGGTTCATCAAGCTCTAGGATGTAGCCTCCGGTAAGGTCATCTCCCGTATTCTCGTCATCATCAAGCTTGGCAATGTCGATGCGACTATCATCCCGTTTGATTGTTTCCGTCAATACGTAAATGCCCTTGTAGTCACCGTTGACATAAAGCACCACTGGTTCGGTACGCGGAGCGTACTCCATGAGGTCGCCAGCTAAATCGTAGGCCAGCGCATTACGCAACATTGTCTTGTCCGAATAGGGTCCAACAAGCTCCCAGTCTTCTTCTTTCGGCATGTCGAGCAGGCGATACGCATAGTCATCACCGCTGTCATCTTGCAGCTCAAAAGAGTAAGCTGATTTCTCATCTGCCGAACCTTTGAGTTCGATCGTCAGGTTTCCGTTGTATCCCGTTGCTGCGCCGTCTCTAGAGTTGAGCTGGTGCTCACCATTATTAATCACACGAAGAGTAGCGTCGACTCTACCGGTAGGAATCGTATCTCCTCCAGCAACGTCGATGCGCATAACAGGAAGCGTATGATTGTTAGCCTGAAGGCTCTCTACCGTTGGCCAAGTCTGAACGTTTGCATCAATCCATGTCATGCGACGAATGATCCAATCGCGAAGGAAACTCACCTCTTCAAACCATGTCTGTCCGACGAAAGCATTTGGCCAAATGCCTGTTCCCATGTGCTCCCAGCGTCTTTCATCGGCTTGCTGTGGTATTGCGAGCAAAGCCGCAAGGCTATCGATATCATTATTGACTCGATCAAAGCTCAGCACATCTTGACGTAAGCCTTCCCAACGCGCACGAAAACGTGCTTTGTACATCGGATCTTCGAACATTTGCGTGACGAAATAGGGAAGGCTTTTGCCACAGTGTGGACCATCCTCTTCCATTACCCAACCTTCGACATTTAGCCCAAGACACATGCTGTCGTTTCCAAAAGCAATATTGAAGTCCCAAGAAGGACCTCCAGAGAATCGACCTCCATCATCATCGCGATCTTTCACGATATACAGCGAACGACGGAAGGCATCGTAGTTACCGGTTACCTCTTGTAGAATTGCGTGATCGACCCAACTTGGCAAATCTACGGTGTTACGATAGCCCGTTTGCGGATTTGTATAGTTCGCAGCTGCAAGATCATCTTCAATACTACGCGTGTAGTTTTCTATGTAATCGAACTGGTTAGGGCCAAGTGAATCCGGGTTAGGATAGTCAAGTGTATACTGCGTAAAAACACCAGCATTCGTTGTTTGGTCATAGGTGCTTTTCCAAGCCCATCCATTGTCAAGTGCTTGCGCGTCTGTACCGACCTGCATGATGTATCCACCCGTTAGCTCAAGACCGTTTGTCTCATCTGAATCAAGCTTAGAGATATCGACTCTATCCTTATCTCTACGCACTTTTTCAACGAATAGGTAGACGCCTTGGTAATTGTCATTAACAACGACATCAACATGCTGAGATCTAGGTGCCCATGGCTGAATGTCACGTGCCCACATGTAGGCAAGCGAATTCCGCATCAAACTCTTGTCTGAATACGGGCCATGAATAGCCCAATCATCGTGCTCAGGCATACCAAGAATCGAAACATCTGTCTCTTCTTGTGATGCAGAGTCCCGCACCTCAAAACCAATGTTACGCTTGTCAAAGTCTAGCGAGCTTGATCCACGCCATTTTGCATAGATCTTTTTGACTGTTTGAGCAGGCGCATCAGTGGTTCGATTGACGCCCCCATTGTCATAGATAAAAAGGTCCGACTCACGAAGGAATCCTGGCTCTAAGCGGTCACCATCCTTTGTATTGATTTCGAAAATCGGCAAAGGCGATTCCTCTAAAACAGTGTCCTGAGCAACCATCACTGTCGACACTGACGCGAAAACAGTACAGCATAACAAGACTCGAGCGTAAGAGAAATACTTCATAGAAGGACCTAAGATTATTAGTAAGCAAACTTAAGGACCTCTCCCTAACCAAGCTGAATAACAATACAATTCGTTTGTTAAGGTTCAGAAATACCTACATCACGTGTGTGTATAACCTCCTGAGGTGTAAGCTTCTGCACTTGAACCCACCCGCTGTGCGACGAGGTTGTATACGCGTTTGGAAAGCTCCTTCTCGTGCAGCTTAAAGGTTTCCCACTCCACTTTCGTCAAAACCCCACACACCAACCCAAGGTTGAAGGCTCTAAATGCCCTATTGGTCTGGTATGAATGTCGGATATAGGCTTCTTGGTCAGGTCGGTTAAGCTTATAGAACTTCCCTTTCTGCTCTAAGACGTACCGATGCCATGCACGTAAGATGACCTCATGCTGCATTTTAATGACAGGACGCAAGGTGTCGTTCTGAAAAGCTTCGAGCGGCAAAGCTCCTTCGGCCGTCTCAACCTGAGGTCGCATAGCAACCAATTGTTCGTCTCGCATAATGATGTCAACTCAAACAGCTATGGCAAGCTTATGCCTCTAACCAAGCTCGAACACCTGCCACACTTACTGTTTTATCAGCAAAATAAGCTTCGGCTTCGCTGCGCTTGCACTCCTCCGCACCTAATTGAGTGAGGATATTTTGCAAGTGCATCCGCATATGTCCTGCTTGGATACCTGTAGTAACAAGCGATCGGACAGCCGCAAAGTTTTGTGCTAATCCAGTTGCCGCCACTATGCGCATCAACTCGTCTGCTCCTGGCTGACCAAGTATTTCAAGACTCGTAGCTGCTAATGGATGTGCTTTCGTCAATCCACCAACCGTTCCTAGCGCGAGAGGGATGTCTAGCCAGAACCTAAACTGGCCATCAACAATACTCGACTGACTCAATGAGCGGTACTGACCATCACGGCCTGCGTATGCATGTCCGCAGGCTTCGACCGCACGGAAATCATTACCCGTGGCGATGACAACAGCATCAATGCCATTGAAGATCCCTTTGTTATGGGTTGTCGCTCGGTATGGGCTTACTCGTGCTAATTGTACCGCCTGATGAAAACGGTGTGCAAGTTCGTCGGCGGTGAATCCACCTAAGGCTCCCCCCATTTCACTTACATGGCAACTCACCTCCGCGCGCACAACACACTCTGGTGTGTAGTTGCTCAAAATCCCCATGAGGACTCTTGGCTCGGTGAGGGGCTTTGTTCCATTCTGCTCTAAACGTTTTAGGCAGGATGCTAAGACAACAGGCAATGCCTCTCCCCAACACTCTAATATGGTATTGATGAAGTTCGCTCCCATCGAATCACGCGTTTCGAAGGTTCCACGGAGTTCGAAGGTGTTTGGTAATTCTGGGTAGACATGTAAGGTGATGCCTTTTACCCCGCCTCCTCGACGTTCCATATTTACCGTATGCGGCTTAGAACGTTCAAGAAGTTTTAGCGAAAGCTGAGGAAGTAACTCCTGTAAAACAGCCTCTTCGCCATTCCACTCAAAAAAGAGCTGACCTACCTTGGTTGTGCCAAGGATGGTCGTTTTGAATCCACCTCGCGTCCCCCAGTACTTAGCCGCAGCGCTGGCTGCTGCCACAACACTACTTTCTTCGATCGCCATTGGAACCGCATACGTTTTCCCATCAATCAAGAAGTTGGGAGCAATACCGAGTGGCATCACATAGTTGGCGATCGTATTCTCTGCGAAGTGATCAATCCCTTCTTGGATGCGTTGGTCCGGATGGTCAAAGCTGGCCATGCGGACGATCAATTCACCAGGATCATCACCGTACTGTTCAGCCACCCATTCACGCTGGGCAGCTTTCGATAGCTTGGAAAAGCCATTTATCCATTTCGTTGGAGCCGTCTCCATAGCTATCGTACTTTAAGAAAGGCGTGTGCGAGTTCGAGTCCGCGGACTTGAGAGGTGACAAAAGACTGCAGCGGTTCGTAATCGCCGGTTGCGTACTTCAAAAAGCCAGAGGCTTGTCCGTACACACTATTAAGGTCACACTTGCTTCGAAGGAAGTAGCCGTCGAGGAAATCCTTGACGCCACCAGAGATGATCACGTCCTTACAGCGCAATTCTCCTCTCAGTTCCTTTTTTGCCTGGTTGACTAGTTCTACCATTTCAGCAGCAGAATGTCCAATATTGGTAAGTGCGTCATAGATGACCTGCTGAACAGGATCGGCACGCAGTAATTCGAGTTTGGAAAAGTTCGTTCCACCTCCAGCAGCAAACTCAACAGCTGCCAGTGGCAAGCGTAAAAGTGCTTTGAGTGATTCGATTCCCATTCCTTGACCAACTTCTTTGACGATGATCGGAACGTTCAATTGCTCCAATACCGTTTGTATTGTTTCAAGTGGAGGAAGTAGAAAGCGATCTCCTTCAGGTTGCAACCACTCTTGGAGTGGATTGACGTGAATGATCAAGCCATCAACTTTCAATCGCTCGAGCATCTGCTCAACACGCCACATTTCCTTATCGACGATTAACGTCTCAAGTTGTGCGATCCCTAGGTTGGCGAAGAGCGGTTGCTTATCGCCTATGAGAGGGCGCATGTCAAAGTCTTCGAGTCGATCTTGACTATATAGGAGTGGTCGACAAGAGCCGAGCCCCATTCCAAAACCAAACTCCTTGCAAGCGCGGGCAAGATTTCGATTGATGACTCTTGCTTTTTCGGTACCACCAGTCATACTTGACACCCACATTGGAGTGCGGAGTGTGAACCCTGCAAATTGAGTGGCTGGCAGACTCCCTGGTTGGGGGTGAGCTGCTAGTAAGGGTTCATAAGAGAACCGGGTATCAATCTGATCTCCCTTCACCTGTGATTCGAACGCGAGTCTGATGTGATCGGACTTCCGCTCTTCGGCAGTAGGGTCGATGTCGATGGCATCGGTAGATTGAGGACCAGAAGTAGTAGATGTAGGCACTGACATGTGTTGAATAGACAAAGTAAAGCGGTCGTTGTTGATACAAAGACGATTAGACGCAAAAAAATCTTGAATATTAGGTAATGGATTTGAAGTGTGCTAAAAGGGTGGTTTTGAGGCCGTTGATCAAAGAAGTGCGAAAATTTAACTGTTTTTCAGGCAGTTAGCTTTCGCTAAAACGAAAAAAAGATACGTTAGGGGGTTGCAAATATTGTGGAAAAGGCTACTTTTGCGACCGCTTTCGAGCGCAAGCCAGAAAAACATCTTTTTTCTGGTTTGATCATGATTTGAAAATAGAGTCTGTGAATACCCTCAGCTACCGTACAACAAACGCCAACAACGCTACTGTAGAGCGCTCTTGGTTCGTGGTAGATGCTGCTGGACAAACCGTAGGTCGCCTCTCTTCACGAGTGGCTGCGGTTTTGCGTGGCAAGCACAAACCATCGTACACCCCGCACGTCGACACTGGCGACAACGTGATCATCATCAATGCTGATCAAGTTGTTTTCTCTGGTTCGAAAGAAGTGCAGAAGACATACCTCACCCACTCTGGTTACCCAGGTGGACAGAAGTCTAATACTCCAGAGCGCATCCGTGCGAAGCATCCTGAGCGTATTTTGGAAACAGCCATTCGTGGTATGCTTCCAAAGAACAAGCTTGGACGTGCTATGTACAAGAAGCTTCACGTGTATGCAGGTGCAGAGCACCCGCACATTGCACAAAAACCAGGCGACCTACCTAGCTAGGACCGTTCCGGTTTCTCGTGTTTTGCCGAAAGGCTGAAGCACTAACTTTCTACCCGACAGTAAATTCATCCATGGATACCATTAACGCCATTGGCCGCCGTAAAGCTTCCGTCGCACGTGTCTACCTGCGTCAGGGCTCTGGCAACATTAAAATTAACGGAAAAGAAGTCAATGACTTCTTCCCGCAAAAGCACATTGAGTACAAGGTGCGTCAACCACTCCATACTGTGGAGGTTGCAAACCTGTACGACATTGTAGTCAACGTCAAAGGCGGTGGCTTCAAAGGACAAGCAGAGGCCACTCGTATGGCAATTGCTCGTGCACTTGTAAAAATCAACGAGGAGTACCGCTCGCCACTTAAGGCCGAGAAGTTTCTTACCCGTGACGCCCGCGTGGTGGAGCGTAAGAAGTACGGTAAGCCTAAGGCACGTAAGAGCTTCCAGTTCTCTAAGCGTTAGGACTTGTTTTTTGTCTGGGGTGCTCAAATGCACAACAGGCTGGAACCCATTCTCTCCCCTTCGGCAACTCGTTGCCCTTCAATTTTACTATCATGGCTAAGCCAACATATCAAGAACTTCTCGACGCCGGTGTACACTTCGGACACCTCAAGCGTAAGTGGAACCCGAAGATGGCCAAGTACATCTTCGCAATGCGCAAAGGCATTCACATCATCGACCTCAACCGTACTGGTGAGGAGATGGATCGTGCAGGCCGCGCAATGAAGCAACTTGCTCGCTCGGGCAAAAAAATTCTCTTCGTAGCAACTAAGAAGCAAGCACGTGACGTGGTTGCAACTGTTGCTCGCGAATGCAACCAGCCTTTCGTTACCGACCGTTGGTTGGGTGGCATGCTTACAAACTGGCAGACAATCCGTCGATCAGTACGTAAGATGCAGTCGATCGACAACATGCTTTCTGACACAAGCCTTTCTTCCATTACGAAGAAGGAGCGCCTCATGCTTACTCGTGAGCGTGCGAAGCTAGAGCGTGTACTTGGAGGTATTTCTGAGCTGAATCGCGTACCAAGCGCCATCTTCATGGTGGACATCACGCATGAGCACATCGCTCTTGCTGAGTCTAAGCGTCTAGGACTACGTACGTTCGCAATGGTGGATACCAACTCGGATCCAACTACTGTTGACTTCCCGATTCCTGCAAACGATGATGCTTCAAAGTCTATCGAAATCGTTTGTCGCTACCTCTCTGAGTTTATCATTGAAGGTCACGGTGAGCGCGAAACACAAAAAGCTGAGCGCGAAACTGCAGCAGCAGCCGAAGCAGCAGCTAAGGCAACCGCAGCTGCAGCAGCTAAAAAGGCGGCAGCAGCAGCGAAAGCAGCAGCAACAGCGGCAGCGGCAGCAGCAGCCCCTGCACCAGCTGCTGAAGGTGATGCACCTGCAGCAGAGTAGTTTTTTATCCCAATTGACTGATCGCACTCGTGCGTAAAGTCCTCAACCCAACAACACGCTTATTATGAGCACTGTAGCTATTTCAGCAAAAGACGTCAAGAAGCTTCGCGACCAGACTGGTGCTGGTATGATGGATTGCAAGAAAGCCCTCAGCGCAGCTGGAGGCGATCTTCAACTAGCCATCGAAGAACTTCGTAAGAGAGGTCAAAAAATTGCCGGCAAGCGCGCTGACCGTGACGCTACCGAAGGAGTAATTATCGCTAAAGTGAATGCAGACCACACTCGTGGAATCGTATTCAAGCTTACAAGTGAAACCGACTTCGTTGCCAAGAACGATGACTTTGTTGCCATCGCTCAAACTATGGCTGACAAGATTCTTGCTGCTTTCCCAGCTGACCTCACTGCTCTCCAAGCAGTTGAGTACGGCGAAGGAATGACCATCGGCGAGAAAGCAACCGAGCGCACAGGCGTTATCGGTGAGAAAATTGAAGTTTCTGCTTACGAGATGCTTGAAGCACCCCTCGTCGTTGAGTACAACCACATGGGCAACCGTGCAGGAGTACTCGTAGCACTTACGAAAGCATCTGATGCGTTCGTTCAACCAGGACGTGATGTTGCAATGCAAGTTGCAGCAATGAAGCCTGTCGCTGTAGACAAGGACGGAGTTGATTCATCTGTCGTAGAGAAGGAGATCGAAATCGGGAAAGAAGTTGCACGAAGCGAGGGCAAGCCAGAGGCTATGCTCGAGAAGATTGCAATGGGCAAGCTCAACAAGTTCTACAAAGAGAATACTCTACTTAGCCAGTCATTCGTAAAGAATACTAAGCAAAACGTATCTCAGTACCTTCAAGAGCAAGACAAAGACCTAACCGTAACTGCTTTCAAGCACGTTAAGCTCGGATAAGTTTTTTGACTTAATGTCTTCCTAAACGCCCTGTTCTCTTACCGAGAGCAGGGCGTTTTTCATTTTATAAGCCTTCCTCTTCATTGAAGTTCAGGTTCGGCAAGCGACGTGGTGTAACATTACCCTATCTTCACCCCGGTTTTTAATCCAACACACATTCGCACATGGCCGGTAAGTACAAGCGCATCCTTCTAAAGCTTAGTGGTGAGAGCCTCATGGGCGACCAAGAATTCGGCATTTCAGCCGACATGCTCAAGCATTATGCTACCCAAGTCAACGACCTCGTTCAGAGCGGACTTGAAGTAGCAATCGTGATTGGAGGGGGCAATATCTACCGCGGTCTCCAAGCCAAAGCAAGTGGTATTGAGCGTACACAAGGAGATTACATGGGCATGCTTG
This sequence comes from Saprospiraceae bacterium, assembly GCA_045110575.1. Classification (GTDB taxonomy): domain Bacteria; phylum Bacteroidota; class Bacteroidia; order Chitinophagales; family Saprospiraceae; genus CALDTK01. The sequence goes on along the minus strand of JBGCGF010000005.1, from coordinate 15,169 downwards.
CCACTGTGATCAACGGAATGGCTCTCCAATCAGCTCTGGAAGCTGCAGGAATGAAGACACGCCTCATCTCTGCTATCAAGATGGATGCGATCGCTGAGCCTTACATCCGCAGAAAAGCTGTTCGTCACCTTGAAAAAGGACGCGTAGTCATCTTCTCCGCAGGAACAGGTAGCCCGTTCTTTACCACAGACAGTGCCGCCGCTCTCCGTGCTATTGAGCTTAACGCCGATGTTATCCTTAAAGGAACACGCGTTGACGGTATCTACACCGCCGATCCTCTACTTGACAAGACTGCAAAAAGATTTGAAAACCTAACCTTTGATCAGGTTATTTCGATGGGACTCAATGTCATGGACATGACTGCATTCACGCTCTGTAAAGAGAATGACCTGCCTATCATTGTTTTTGACATCAACCACCCAGAGAACCTCAAGCGCATCATAGAAGGTGAAGCAGTAGGTACGTTGGTGGAGGGTTAATATTGGCCTCTGGCCAATACTAACCTGCCCTGGTCCTGTCGATCTGGAGATCGACAGGATCTCAAATAGAAAAGGCCTGAGCGTAGCTCAGGCCTTTTCTATTTACTCTTCTTCTTGCTGCAAGTACCCAATCCACATCGGTGTGCGGTGAGGGAATCGCTCAGACCACATTTCGCGAACGTTCTTGATGAGCACATCACGTAGTTCTTCAATATGCTCGCCAGTCTTCGCACTGATCATTACGTTGTCTGAATCGTACCGCAGCACCAAACGCTCCTTGAGGTCTTTTTCGATCTCTTTACGCGTTGCTTTATCTAGGTAATCATCAAAGTTGCGGTCACGGAACATGTCCACCTTGTTGAACACCATCAACTGAGGCTTGTCTGACACACCAAGATCTGCAAGGATTTGATTGACATTGTCTATCTGCTCTTCGTACTGTGGATGACTCAAGTCTACTACATGAAGCAGGAAGTCACTCTCACGCACCTCATCGAGTGTACTCTTAAAGCTCTCTACCAAGTGGGTAGGAAGCTTACGGATAAACCCTACCGTATCACTTAACAAGAACGGTGTAGCCTCGACAACGACCTTTCTGACCGTCGTATCGAGTGTTGCGAAAAGCTTGTTCTCAGCGAACACGTCAGACTTACTGAGCATGTTCATCAACGTACTCTTACCCACGTTGGTGTAACCTACCAAGGCCACACGAATGGTATCTCCACGGTTTTTACGACGCGTTTCATTCTGCTGGTCAATCTTAGAAAGCTTCGACTGAAGCTTTGAAATCACATCACGCACGATACGGCGATCTGTCTCGATTTCCTTCTCACCAGGTCCACGCATTCCAATACCACCTCGCTGACGCTCCAAGTGCGTCCAAAGTCCACGGAGACGAGGAAGTAAGTACTGCATCTGTGCTAACTCGACTTGTGTACGCGCTTGCGCAGACTGTGCGCGACTTGCGAAGATGTCTAGAATGAGGCTCGTTCGATCGACGATCTTGACCTTCAACTCCTCTTCAAGAATGCCCGTCTGTTTTCCCGAAAGGTCATCATCAAAGATTACTAAGTTGATCTCCTCGTGCTTTTCGAGATAATCAGCAATTTCCTGCAGCTTACCCTTACCGACAAAGGTGCGGGTGTCAGGATGGGGCAAGCGTTGCGTGAAGCGCTCAACCGTCTCAGCTCCTGCAGTTAATGCAAGAAACTCAAGCTCATCAAGGTGCTCATCGACAGTCTCCTTGCGGACCTGACCGTGAACGACCCCAACAAGTATAGCATACTCCGTCTCTACTTTGAGTCCGGAGTTTTGAGATTGGGATACATTCCAGTCAGCCATGTAAGGTTCTTTTGAGTTGAAAAATCTGCAATCACAAGGTAGACCACGCAGACAAGGAACGCCTAGCAATTACAGAGTGATTCGTCACACTTGTGAATTCGAACAATTAACGCTTGAGCCAGCCTGCTGGGTTTTGCGTTTTGCGTTCTTTCCAGACTTCAAAGTGAAGTTCACTGGTATTGGTGGTCGCATTTGTGGCAACAGCACCAATGACATCAGCAGTTCCTACGCGCGCACCAGATTTGACACGAACGTCAACTAAGTTGGAATACACACTAAAGTAATCTCCGTGCTGGAGAATGACCATATAATTGTAGCCAGGAACAGCTTGTAAGCCCACAACCTCACCTTCGAATACAGCTTTTACAGTTGCTCCTGGATCAGTTCTAATATCGACCCCATTGTTGCGGACTTTAACGCTCTTAAGCGTCGGGTGTGCTCGCTCTCCGTATGGCTTGCTGATGAAACCACCGTCAACGGGCCAAGGCAATCGGCCGCGATTTTTTATAAAGTCTCTGGAAAGTGAAGTAGAGTAGTTGTTACTCGTAACGACAGGTACTTTCGGCTTCACTGGCTCTACAGAAGCAGAAGGTGTTTTACTCGCCGCACGTTTACGCTCAGCAGCGAGTGCTTTTGCTTCCTTTCGTTCTTGAGCAAGACGTTCAGTTTTGCGAAGTTCGGCGCTTTTGTTGATCACGTCACCAATGGCACGGTCAAGTTGATTTTTATCCTTGGTCTGTTCAGCCAATTCTCGACGTAGACGCTCTTCGTCATCTCCAAGTGATTCAAGTAGTGAATTCTTATCCGCGAGCGACTCTTCAAGAATGTTCTGCTGGGTGAGTTCAGCTCCTAGGAGATCCTCCTTTTCAGCACGGATATCGTCCAGCTTGTCCACCTTGTTTTGAAGAGCGGACCTCGTCATCTGTATGAGGTCTAATTGACGACGACGATTTTCATCATACTGACGCAGGTAGCGCGTTCTAGCTAGTGCCTCCGAAAAGCTATCGGAAGAAAGTAAGAAGGCAAGCCTATCGTCCAAAAATCCTTGACGCAACGCAGCTCTGGCCATGCGGCCGTATTCCGCACCTAAAGTATCTACGTCTGCCTGCATGCTTGAAAGGACGCGCGTGGTGCGCCCTACACTAGAATCTGCGTGAGCGATCTGTAAGCGCAAGAGAACAACCAATTTTTCGCGCTGTACAATTTGTCTTTGAAGCACGACTAAGCGATCCAGTGCTGCCTCACGACTCTTATTCGAGCTTTTGAGTAAGCGACTCGTCTCGTTGATCTCTCGGGTGAGTCTAGTACGTTGTTCTTCTAGTTGCTTCTGAGATTGTGCTTCCGCAAAACCTACCCCACCCAGTAATACAACGACAAGTAGAAATGCCCTACAGCTGCATAGGAGCATAGCTCGCTGGAATGGAAATAGGGAATTTGAGTGCGTCATGTGTGGTGAGCGAAGTCATTGTGAATACAACGCGCGTTGTATCACCGGGGGTGTCGCTAAAGGTCAAAGATCGAAAGTACGGGAAGACTTTTCCGTTTGGTTGCTCTTTAAAGTCTCCAAAGCGTACTTCTCCATAACGAGCACCGTCTTGATAGTGCCATCGCACAGGCACCGTTGGAGAAGTTCCAAGGGTTAACGTAGCGTTGTCGAGATCTTCGGTAACCAACTGATACTGGCCTATTTGACGCTTGACGTCTGCATTTAGCCACTCTCCTATTGGCTGACCACCAAAGGCAGCAAGCATATTGGCGAGGGTTGGTTCTATTGGCAGCATCTTCGCCTCTTCTGGAAGATCGTTTACGGAAGCTTGAAGCACTTCGCGTTCAAGTCGGTTGATGACAATCGCACTGTCTTTCGTGATCAAGCCACGGGCACCTTCAAAACCGAACTTGCGTAAGGAGAACCAAAATGCGCTATCGGTTTGTGTTCGAATCGTTGCACTCAGCTTGATGTTACCGATACCACCACCTTGTACCCGCATGTCACCCTTCATTTCGGCGATCTCAGGGACATAGAGAGCTTTATCAATTTCAGCGAGCAGGCGTTGTGCTGAGCGTTTTGGCGGAAGCTTACTGGCGTCGCCGCTTGCTCCTCGCTTACACGCGAAGACAGAACTGATCAGAAGTACAAAAAGTAGAATGCGCATTGGAAGGTAAACGTAGTGGATAGAAACTGAATCGTCAGATCGATCAATTAGCTATACAATAGTTGTGAGCTAAATTCATTAACGGTCAATCTGATAGTTCGAGTATCAACAGAAACATTGAAGCAGCTCTATTAGAGCCCAAAAATCCTCTTCCCTGTCACAGATAAATCGGGGAATATCACAGGCCGGATGTCGTCATCTTCTGCAGTTTTCGGAGCTAACCCTATATAAGTTCCATTGCGTAATTCGTAACGCAATACGAGGTGATTGGAAGGTTCTATGACCCAGTATTCACGAACGCCTGCCTCTTCATACAAAGCATACTTCTCTCGCATTTCACGAGTAGAATTACCAGGGCTTAAAATTTCAATCACTAAATCTGGTGCCCCAGAGCAGCCTTGGTCTGTGAGTTTTGCCTCATCACACACTACGCAAAGGTCAGGTTGAACTACTGTTTCACCGCCTGCTGTTCTAGGTAAGCGGACATCAAATGGCGCTAAATACAATCGACAAGGCTTATCTATAAAATACTGAAAAAGAGTGCCATGTAATGCTCCAGCGACTTCCTGATGGTACCTACTAGGAGCAGGACTCATTTTGGCCACCCATCCTCGCAGCAACTCGACACGCTCAGAAAAGCGCCAAGTCAAATACTCGGCGTAAGTATACTGACGCGTAAGGTCAAGGTCTTTGAAACGTGTGATGGCCATAGTATAAAGATAAGCATGCTAGACGTACTGCGAATTACGAAGAGCGGTCCTACTTCACATACACGCCCTTCGACAGCTTTTCTGCCAACTTACTTGAGCCACCGCCCATAGACTTGGCGAGCTCCCAGTAGGTTTTGGCGGAAGCTTCCTCTCCTTTCAGAAAGGCAATATCTCCGTTCACCTCTTGAGCTATCGCCCACCTAGCAGCACCATACTCTGTAGCTGAAAGCATGCTCTTCTCGGCACGGCTCACTTCAGCTGCCAGCAATTGGGCGAGTGCCTCAATCGTGATAACATAAGGATGTTGAGGCGCTTCGGATGTCGCTTGTGACAGCAACTTAGAAGCCATTTCCATATCATCTTGACGAAGGTAAACCTCAGCCTTGAGCGCTAAGGCCGGTCCGTGCTTCGGACGAATCTTATGCGCCGCAGAAGCAGACGTAAGCGCTGCTTCAAATCGACCTTCACTCAGTTGGACACGAGCCAAAGCCTCGTTGAGGTCATAAAGCAACACCTGATCATTGAGCGCCATTACGGTGCCTTGCATCAGCGTGTTTTCAGCACCTGTTAGGTCCCCCGCCTTCGCCAATGCGCGACCACTGTAGTAGTAAAGTCGAGCTTGATTCGGGAAGAGCGTCAAAGCATTTTCTGATTCGGCCAAAAGCTGCTCATACTCGCCTGATTCAGCAAGTGCTAGAAGCAGTTGTTCCCAAACGAGATACACGTTAGGATCAAGCTCCAGCGTTTTTCGATAAGCGGCAACTGCTTGTGGTGTCTTCTTGGCGTAGAACAACAGATCACCATAAATGGCGAAGCTTTTCGGCTCGTCTGAGTGAACCTCTGTTAGGGTTTCAGCGAGTGTAAGTGTACGGTTGGCTAAGACGGTATCGTTGCGATTTGCGACTTCCTGTACGATAGGCATGAGCTGCAAAATCTTGCTGTCGATGTCCAAGGTTGGGTCCTCGAAAATCGGCTCAAGACGAGTAATGAACTTATCCTCCTCATTCGTGAGCTTACTCTGTCCTGCAAGACCAAGCGCTGATCGCTTGTCTTCGGGAAACTTGTCCGCCATCATCGACCAAATTTGCTTAGCAGAAGCTTCATCGCCTGTGCGACGATAAAACTGTGCGAGCTCTTGGTAGTACTCAGGATTATCAGGATGAGCAGCCATGAGCTCTTCAAGCGAGCGAATAGCTGCTTTCGGATCGTTCATGCTCACCGCTAGCGTAAAACGTTGCTGGCCGATGTAAGGCGTCAAACGTCCGCCGCTCGATAAGTACTGCTCAATAGCGCGAAGTCCCTCACGAGGCTTTCCCCCTCGCGATAGCGACTGGGTTTGCTCGAGTAGAAATTCCTCACGTTTTGGGTAACGCTTAAAGAGTTGACCATAAATCTCAGAAGCTTGGAGATATCGATCACTTTCCGTGAGCATATCTGCCAAGGCCTGCGCGACATAAGCGTTCAATGCATCATGGCGATATGCCTGCTGCATTAATTTTAACGCCTTCTCAGAATCAATTGAATTGTAAAGACGTGCTGCTGAATACGAAGCGGCACTGTTGGAAGGATCTTCCGCTAGTAGCTCTTCGTACAGCTTAATCGCCGCCTCATTGTCTCCTTGCACAGCCAAGCCACTCGCCTCGATGAGCTTGGCTTCAATATCCACGATCTCCTCTGCAACTTGCACAGGATCGTTCTGTGCATGAAGGCACAAAGACGATAAACCGAGAAAAAAAACAAGGAGGGGACGCGTCATTAGGAAATGTTAGAATAGTCACCAATCGATACGTCGGCTGCTTGGCCAGTGTAACTAGCGTTGCTTCCAATCATAGAATCGGTCAAGGTCGCATTGGCAACGGTCGAATCGTTTTGAATGATTGTATTCCGTACTACGCTTCCCTCAATTGAGCTGTTTGCTCCAAGGCTTACGTGCGGTCCAACAACAGAGTTGATGATGCGCGCACCTGCGCCTATAAAGCATGGTTGTAGTACAACGCTATTTTCAATAACTGCGGTATCGTCGACGAGCTTTTCTGTCTCTGCCTTCAATTCAAGTATACGCTGGTGCGTGTGCACTACGGCTACCTTGTTACCACAATCGAGCCACTCCTCTACTGTTCCTGGGAGGAACTTGACACCTTTAGACTTGAGCGCTTCAAGCGCATTGGTAAGTTGGTACTCACCCTTGTCCGTGATGTTATTGTCAATCAAATACTGAAGCTCTTTCTTGAGTGCTGTACCGTCATTAACGAAGTAGATTCCGACAATAGCGAGGTCTGAAACGAACTCTACTGGCTTCTCTACAAAGTCAGTGATCACGCCGTGATCATCTAGCTTAAGTACACCAAAGGCACTTGGATCCTCTACGCGTTGCGCCCAGATGATGCCATCAGTTTTGGTGTCGAACTTGAAATCAGCTTTGAAGAGTGTATCTGCAAAGGCGATCATCGTTGGACCTTCCAAAACTTCTTGAGCGCAAAGAATTGCATGCGCCGTACCGAGTGGTTGGTCTTGCGTAAAAACGTGGCCTTTTGCACCAAGTCCTTCTGCAATCTTCATCAACTGCTTTGGCACTTCTGGTCCGAAATCACCAATAACAAAGGCGATGTTCTCGACTTTTTCGCTAAGGCTAGCGGTGAGGTCTTCAGCCAAACGCTGAACGATTGGCTTACCTGCTACAGGAACAAGTGGTTTAGGTACAGTAAGCGTATGCGGGCGTAAGCGTGAGCCTCGGCCGGCCATTGGAATGATTAAATTCATGTGATAGTGCGACGTAGATTAGAGTGGCAAGATACACGCGTCGGTGCAGCCTCCTAATTAACGTGTCAATCCCCACACAAGGTTCAAGCAAGAACTCCTGAAATTGCCTTCCAACCACCACGAACATCTTTAAAGTTGTGAAACCCACGAGACTTCAGGATAGAACTAGCGATCATACTTCGATATCCACTTTGACAGTGAACGTGGAATGGCTGATCTTTTGGAAAATCCTTGAGGTATGCATTCAGATCACTCAACGGAGTATTTTTAGCTCCTGACACATGGCCGTTCTCCCACTCAGTAGGCTTGCGAACATCGAGTATTGTTTCAGCTTTCGCCAAAACCTCAGGCACCTGGTCTGCTTCAAGAATAGCGACTTGGTCAGTCTCTTTCCCGCTCTTTTCCCACGCTTCGAAACCGCCTTTGAGGTACCCGAGTGTCTGGTCGAAACCTACTCGTGCAAGACGCGTGATTACTTCCTCCTTTCGAGAAGGCTCAACAACCAAGATAATGGGCTGATGAACGTCTTTGACCAACGCTCCAACCCATGGGGCAAAACCGCCGTCGATGCCAATGAAGATTGAACGTGGAATGTGTGCTGCAGCAAACTCTTCACGTCCACGCACATCAAGCACAAGTGCGCCCGTTTCGTTGACGACCGTCTCGAGTTCATCAGGAGAAAGGGCTCGAGTTCCGCGATTCAATACCGCACCGATGTCCTCGTATCCTTCACGATTGAGTTTCACGTTGGCAGGGAAGTAAGACGGAGGAGCTAACAACCCATCAGTCACTTCTGCGATAAACTCTTCTTTGGTCATGTTTTGCCGCAAGGCGTAATTGCCTACTTTCTGACCGCCAAGCGTACCTACCGTTTCAGAACTCATGTTCTTACCACAAGCCGACCCGGCTCCGTGTGCAGGGTAGACGAGGACCTCATCGGCCAACGGCATAATCTTCGTGCGTAAGCTGTCGAAGAGAAATCCTGCAAGGTCTTCAATTGTTAGAGTACCTACTTTTTGGGCAAGATCTGGACGTCCGACATCGCCTAAAAACAGTGTATCACCACTAAAGATCGCGTGATCCTTTCCTTCCGCATCACGAAGGAGATAGGTAGTGCTCTCCATGGTGTGACCTGGCGTATGCAAAGCCACGATCGTTATGTTACCAACCTTGAATTCCTGACCGTCGGTTGCAATGATTGCATCGAAGGTTGGATTTGCTTTGGGCCCATATACGATTGGGGCTCCTGTCGCTCGACTGAGCGTAACGTGGCCACTGACAAAGTCCGCGTGAAAGTGTGTTTCGAACACATACTTGATCGTCACGCCATCGGCTGCAGCACGATCGAGGTACGGTTGCACTTCGCGAAGTGGATCGATGATCACGGCTTCTTTACCACTGCGGATGTAGTAAGCTCCTTGAGCAAGACAACCTGTGTAAATCTGTTCGATGTGCATATTGGAAACGATTAAGTCTTAAGACGTTAAAGAGATTTCGCTCTTCTTAGATTGTAGGATACAACGAGCTGAGGTTATTGTTCCTCCGGTTGAGGAAGCTCACGCTTGCCTTCCCAAGCGATCTTGCGTTGCATTTCTGAAGGTTCGCAGACACCATCCAAGAAGTCTAAGACTTCCGATGACCGAACGAACATGTAGTCGGTACCGACAAGGTTGCCGATTTCACCACTGAGAATCACTTCTCGAACAGGACCCATTGCCCCGCTAAAGATGACGCGATAGCCTTCGCGTTGAAGTTCAACGATGAGTCGTGTGAGCATGAAAAGCCCAGTAGAATCGATGTAGGTAATGGCCTCACAGTTGAAAACTACGGTTTTGAGGACAGCCCCTTTCTTCTCAATTCGCTCAAGTAATTCATCTTTGAAAAACCCGGCATTGCCAAAAAAGATTGGCGCATCAAAACGGAAGAGAAGCACATCTGGACGTACTTCAATGTCGTTGGCAAAACGTGTAATGTTTCTGAAGTAATCAGTACCTCTTACCCTGCCTAACTCAGCAATGTGTGGAGTCGAATCACGATACACCGTGTACGCTAATGAAGCAAAAATGCCGACCAAAATTCCCGCGACCATGCTAAAGGTTAGGGTTACCAGGAAGGTGATAAGCAACAGTATAGCCTCGCGTCGTTTGCCATGCCAGAGCGACACTGCATAACGAACGTTGACGAGCTTGAACACCGCCGCAAAAATGATCGCCCCCAATACCGCATTAGGCAAGAAGTAGAACAGCGGAGTGAGGTACAGCAACGTGATGCCGATGATGATGGCACTAACCAGTGCTGCTACTCCTGTTTTGGCGCCAGCATCGTCATTAATCGCTGAACGAGAGAAACTGGCCGTAGAAACGTAGCCTCCCAAAAGAGAGCCCGTAATGTTGGACATGCCGAGAGCGATGAGCTCTTGATTTGCATCGAGCTCGTAGTCCGTGTGATTTTCTTGAATGCCTCGAGCAATGGAGATGGACTCCATGTAACCTATCAAGGCGAGTGTAATGGCTAAGGGCAAAAGTGGCCTCAGCAATCCTGTGTCAATTCCGGGAACGGCAAAGTCTGGAAGACCGCCAGGAACCGCACCAACGATCGGGAGACCGAGTTCGCTCCAGCCCGTTAAGGATGTAATGAAGGTTCCCATCGCAACGACGACAAGCGCCGAAGGAATACCCTTTCCGTATTTTCGAATGAGGACGATGAGTGCAAGCGTAGCTACCCCAATGATGATGGCATAAATGTTTGCATCAGGGATGGCCTTGATCGTTCGCCAGGTAATTTCATGCAAGCGAGCCGTATTCGGAATACTGACACCTAACACGTGCTTCACCTGACTGATACCAATAATGATCGCCGCTGCAGAGGTGAATCCACTCACGACCGGTCGAGATAAAAAATTGACCAGAAAGCCCAGTCGAAGTCCGCCCATGATCAATTGCAGACCTCCGACCAGCAAGGCCAGAAAGAGTGCTGCGATGGTGTATTGGCCTTGATCAACGAGCGCCAATGAACCAAGTGCCGAGGCAACCAGTAAAGAGTCCATCGCTACTGGACCAACACTCAGCTGTCGTGACGTACCGAAAATGGCATACATCACCTGTGGCGCAAGACCGGCATACAAGCCATATACGGGAGGTAGACCAGCGATCATAGCGTAGGCCATTCCTTGCGGAATGAGCATAACGCCTGTCGTCAATCCGGCTACGATATCACCCTTGATCCAACTGCGCTTGTAGTTAGGCAGCCAGTCAAGAATCGGGAAGAGTCGCTTGCGTTGCTTCATTAGGAAGTGTAAAGGTAAGATTTGCAGTGTCCTGCTTTTGTCACCTAGTATTACTCGGTTAACTCAATCATGTTGCGGTGCAACGTGAGCACTTCTCTGTGCTCAAGGGCTTTGAGCATGCGTGAAACGACGACACGTGAAGTGTGCAGTTCATCTGCCAGCTGCTGGTGCGTGATCTCGATCTGCTTGTTTTGTGGTTTTATCCCGTCAGCATTGCGGGATCGTAAGCCTGCTTTTTCCCTAAGCATTGCAAGAATGCGATCTTCTAGGTTGTGAAACGCAACAGCATCTACCGCACTGAGTAATTCATCGAATCGCTCACGGTAAGACTTGAAGACGAAGGTTCGCCACTCGGGATACTTAGTAATCCACGAGTCAACATGCTCCAACGGAATGAGCAACAAATCGGTGTCGAGTTCTGCGACCGCGCGGATGCTGCTTCGCTGTTGGGCAAGGCAACAAGAAAGCGTTGCCGCACACGTCTCTCCAGGTTCGAGGTAGTACAAGAGTAGCTCTCGCTCATCTTTATCTGTGCGCATTACACGAACCGCCCCCGAACGAACAACTGGCAGACTACGGATGTAATCTCCGGTATCAAGAATTACATCTCCAGCAGAAAAGTGCCGCTGCACAGCAACGGATTCAATCGCCGTTTTCAATTCGGCAGAGAAAGTAATACTTGGATTTTCCATAGCTGTTCAACACTTCGTGAGCGTTTGGGTTATTGCGCTGCTACTGCTGCATTGACTTTCGTCCAACCGCCACCGTTGACGCAGGTTACTCCAGCTTGCTGGAGAACACCAAGCGCTTGTCCTGCGCGAGCACCACTTCGGCAACAAATGACCACTGGCTTCTTCCAAGCTTTGATGTCCTTGGTGTGACGCCCCAGCTCCTGTAACGGAATGTTCTTAGATCCTGCCACGTGTCCACCTTGAAACTCGGCGTGCGTGCGAACGTCAAGCACAATAGCTCCCTCTGCGAGCATCTTCTGTACTTCTGGATTCGGGCCTCCCCCGAAAAGACTTGCGAAAAATCCCATTAGTTCTTTGGTTTTGTACTGATACCACAGGCAGCATACAGCGGGCAAAAGTTAACAAGACTTGTGAGTAGAAGCACGATAGCAACTACGCCTAACACAATCGCGGTTGTTCCGCTGATGATGCCCATGTAAAATAGGACTGCTACTACGGCTGCGAAGAGCATGCGACCGATACGATCGAAGGAGTGAAGGTTGGCTTTCATACGTTGCTTTTTATGCGTGAACTGCAAAGGTATTGGGGGCGACAGAGGTGGTTCGCTACTTAGGTTACAGAGCCGCTTGCTGTTACTGCAAGTGTTACTGTAAGTGTTGCTGCAAGTGTTACTGCGAACCAGTGGTTCGCAGTACAATTGGAGCGCAGTACACAACGCGGCGCGCTAAAGCACGCTGAACCAGATCGTGGCTTTACGCCCACAGAACAACAGCACATTTGGCATCTCAAATCCCATATCTCACTTCCCATATCCCTCCCTAAAACCTACTCTCATACCCAATGTGAATCTTCGCGCGCTCCCACTCGATCGGAGCACCTCGGCGACGACCGTACGCATACGTGAGGCTCAATCCGCCACCTTTCGTCGCCAAGCGCAAACCTGCTCCAAACCCAGTCGGGTTATCGAATTTACCGCTGGCGCGATACGGGTCACGCAACGCCCCTTGGTCTCCAAAAGCAAAGAGGTAGCTACCAGCACCGATCAATAAACGGTACTCGGCTGTGAGGACACTGTAGTGTTGCGCATCAATCGTTTGCTCGTCAAATCCACGAAGAAGACGATTGCCACCAATACGATACAACTCGTTTCGAAGCGGTGTCTGCGCACCAGCCAACACAGCTCCTCGAAGCTGGGTGACGAACGTGGAGCGAGCACCAATCGGGATGAAGTACGAAACATCTAGTGCACCTCGATACTGTCCGGTTTGTCCACCAAGACTGTCGGCTTGTTTCTGTAATGATTCATCGAGTTCACGGATGGAACCTGGAACGGTGACGGTGCGAAGTGAAGCCGAACCTTCTGTGTTGAGTCGCCAACCTTTTCGGGTATCAAAAACATCGTCTCGCTTGTCAATGCGCAAGCGCATACCGAAGCCATTGCGCGTTGCGTCGAGTACTTCAGGAAGTACAAGTGTTTGCTGTACAAGAGCGGTATCGAAGCCAAGGATCTGCGCCTGACCGCCTTCATAAAAAAGCTCATAGCTGCTTCCTCCACCTAAGGCATAAGTGCCACCGACCTCATAATTGATGCGTAGCCAATCATTCTGCTGACGGTACAACCCAAACGTGGCGCGTGCGCCGAAAGGAGAGTCGAACAAGTACGGATAAGCACCTTCTGCAGTGAGCTCTGTCGACTCTGGTTGGAGGCGTTCGAAATTGAAGAAGAGACGTTCGCCTTTACGCAAGGCGTTTTCAAGTTCGAGGGTAATATCGCCCGTCAAGAGCAGCTGCCCATTGTTCGCATCGCTGTTGGGCAAGAAGCCTAAGAGGAAATCAAAGCGACTCGTTTGGCGAGGTTTGGCGTCGAGGTAGACGAAGGCTTGAGCGGACTCGAACACGACCACGGGCGGACGTTTCAACTCTACAAAGCGCAAGCCGCGCAAGCGTTGCTCCACCTGAGCGATCTCGGTGCTTTTGTAGGTGCGCCCTGGTTCGAGTTGCAAGTATCGCTCTAAGTAGCTGGTGCTAACCGGTTCCTCTTCATCGGGATTGACGTAGCGAATGCCACCATAGGTAATCCGCGGACCGCTCCAAGTCGTCGTTTTACCGCTCAGTGATCCTTCGCGCACCGTGAGCGAATCATAGCGCAAGCGTGCAAACGGGTAGCCCTCTTTCGCGCTGACCTTGAGGTATTTGGCAGGCTGAGACTGGAGGTCACTTACCTTGGCTGGTAGCGCTAGCGTGTCCTCTCGGCCGATGCCGTAGAAATTCGTCCCATTGACGGATTGCGACCAAGAACCGATTTCGTATCGTTGACCTTGGTGCACACTTAGCGTTATTACATCACCCGATCGCACTACCCTGTCGACACTCGTTTCCAGAAAACCATCGGCGCGGAGTTGTTGAACACAGCTCGCCACAAGGCTATCGGGATTGGGCAACTTGGTTTCGGCCAAGCAGCGTTCAAAATCAGTTGAGCCTTCAACAAGGAAGGTCGTTTGCGCGCACACCTCTCCTATGATTACCGATGAAAGGCAAACAGCTAGCGAAACCACGAAATGGAAATTCCATTGCACGTTGGGTAAACGTACGATTCCCTCGGCTCGTTGCGCGCTACCTTTGCGCTGTGCCAGGTCTATACATTCATATCCCGTTTTGCCGAAAGGCCTGTAATTATTGCAACTTCCATTTCTCGACGTCTATCAAAGGACACCAAGAAATGGTCGATGCGATTGTAAGTGAACTGCGTTTGCGCAACGATGAAATGCCGACAGGACCGTGGAGTAGCATCTATTTTGGTGGAGGTACGCCGAGTCTGCTTTCGCCAAAACAGGTTACTCAAATCCTCGACGCTGCGACTGCCTTGCGGCCTTTGGTCGAAGCCGCCGAGATCACCTTGGAGGCCAATCCTGATGATTTGACAGAGGAGGTCATTGCTGCGTTTGCTGAAACTTCTATCAATCGTTTTAGCATCGGAATTCAAAGCTTCCTTGGTGAAGACCTGACCTACATGAACCGTGCGCACGATTCCGCCCAAGCGGTGGCGTGTATTCCGGCTGCGCAAGTGGCAGGATTTGACAACCTAACGATCGACATGATCTACGGGACACCAGGCATGAGTGATGAAGCTTGGCGCCAAAACCTGCAACAAGCGATTGCATTCGGAACGCCACACATCAGTTCGTATGCCTTGACGGTCGAACCGAAAACGGCGCTCGCCCACCAGATTAAAACCGGTCAAAGCACTCCCGTCGATGAAGCCCAATCTGCGCGTCAGATGGAAATTCTCATTGACACCCTCGAAGCGGCGGGCTACGAGCATTACGAGATCAGCAATTTTGCCAAACCCGGCTGGCGTGCAAAGCACAACAGCAATTATTGGTTGGGCCATCCCTACTTAGGTGTCGGTCCAAGTGCCCATAGTTTTGACGGAAGTCGCACCCGCAGTTGGAACGTGGCCAACAATGCACTCTACGTAAAAGCCATCACCCTTGGCGATCTCCCTATCGAGCGCGAAGTCTTATCTGATCAAGATCGCTACAATGAGTTGGTCCTTACCCGACTGCGCACCACTTGGGGCGTCAAGCTTTCAGAGGTTGAGGCGCTTGGATTTGAAGCTCACTTTTTGAAGGAGGTAAAAACATTCGTTGAACGGCAACTCGTTGAAGAAACCGACGGTAGCTATCGTCTTACCCGAGCTGGCAAGTTGTTGGCTGATGGAGTGAGTGGGGAGTTGTTTTCGGTGTAG
>JBGCGF010000004.1:0-86372 GCA_045110575.1 Saprospiraceae bacterium | reverse complement strand
AGTGGCAGAATCGAATCACAAGCAACACTGTTTGATACAGGGTAGGCTAGATTTCACAAAGGACCTCTTTTCAGCACAAAACCCACGGTTTTACAAGCTAGGTTATGTCTAGCTCAAACGTTTTGGACAGCTGTGACTTTAGATATAATGGTATACTTGAAAAGTATAACGGGATTCAACAAGGTTGAAAGGTTAAAATCGCTAGTACTAGAATATAGTCCACGGCTAAATGCACTAGACGCTTTCAACAAGGTAACTAGGATCAAAGCACCAATGGCCAAGTCCTACATTTCATTGCCAGACGCCTCGATGCTTTCATGCTTCGAACTACTTCACATAGGCATCGAATATCTTAAAGTTGCACCTTACATAGCCTCAGCTGACTCAATTATGCTTAACACTCCTTCCTATGAACTAGGCGAACAGTATGAATCAGACTTCTGCGCATGTATGACCAAAAAATACGACCTAACACAGGCAAAAAATGAGGTTACACTTAAAGCTGCGCTCGACGATTGCAGACTAAAAAACTCAGAAAAATATGGAAACCATTTTGGCTACCTATATAACGGAATGGATTTCAGAATGGACATACGTCCTGTCCTTGAGCGCGGGAGTTTCGGAGGAACATGTCACACACTAAGCATGTGGAAGAAAGAAATACAGCCTAAAGGAAAAAGACGTAGATACTAAGCCCGCAAACAACTATAAAACGTGCTAGACATAATCCTTGAACCAATGCTGTATGGACCCGGAACACTGTATCTATCTGAACGGAACCCAGAAAAGCCAAAGAAAGAGTAGATTTCACAGCCAAAACATGGGAGCTCCCATGCTTTCACAACTTTTTATGATTCTTATATCCTCCTACTAATTGGTGGAACGATCATCGCAATACGGAAGAATGTAAGAGAGAGACCATAAGCAAACATAGCAGTGTTCTTATCAAAACAATCGCAGCTACAAGCTCCCTAGTAAACACTATCACGCAATTTTGAATAACCCCTTCAAATACAACCCCTTTTCAGGAATACTAGCTGAGGACCTCGAAAGCATCATTGTTCCTAAATTTGATTCCGACGAGGTGGTTTCCAGAATAAACAGCGCTGAATCTCTTGCTATAGAATTTATAGGAAGACAAGGGAGAGGGAAGTCCACCCACCTAACCTATCTACAGCAACAACTGGTGGACTGTCCGATTTTCTTGCTGAATGCAGATTCCTCCTTTAGAGATATAGTTTCCGACAAGTCACCTGTAGTCTTCGTCGACAGTATACACCACCTCAATTTGCTTGAAAGAGTGAAATTATTGAAAGAAAAAAGAGTAGTCATTTACACTACTCACTGGCCCAGAACACTTGATTGCTACTTAGCCAAAAAGCCCAAACACACCATTAAGTTTAAAGGCATCAACAAAGAAACTCTTACTGCAATCATAAACAGAAGACTAGAGATCGCCTCGTTTGAACACGCTGAATACGAACGCATTACGACAAATGAAGCAACAACGTTGATCAAATCCTATGGAGACAATTACAGAGGGATAATCAATCACCTTTACGAGAGATACCAATGAGCAGGGCTACGTTAGAAAAGGAAATATTTTTAGACGAAGCCAATGGAAACGGGCTTTCGACAGGATACCTGATGTTAAATTCTTCCGAAACAATCACTCTTGACAATATCAAGGGAGCTATTTCATCTGAGGCAAGAGGCAAAATGTCAGGACACAAAGAGGAAACGCTTTTGTTTGACATCCAAGAAAACGTAAAAATCACGGCAGGAGAGCCCTCTAAAACACCATTCACCTTTGATTTATCCAATCTCGAATTAGCTTCTTACATCGGAAAAAACGTAAGTATATCAACTGTCCTTGAAATACAAATAGATGTAAACGATGACGATATAGACAAGTTGAAAAAAGGTCTATTCTCTAGACTCAAATCACTCGTAACATCTGATTACACGATAAAAGTCGCAAAACCTTTAGACTTACAAATCCCTAGCACTAAGTATCAAGTCATAGAAACAAGCTCAGATCTCTTGATCCAACCCAACATAATTATTTCTATCATTATCGCATTTGCTTTTGGGATTAGCTATGCCGTTACAATACCAGAATTCAACATTGGGTACGTAATGTTAGGAATCGCCTCTACATTACTTTTAATATACCTCGCATCAACACTCTTTGGAAAAATACTGGGCGCTATTTCAATGAAAATATTTAACGACAACGATGCCTTCACCTGCAAAGTGCAAACATCTAACAAATTCAATCTATCAAATATCTCCATGCATTATGAAATAATAGAGAAAGTGATCGACCGAAGAGGAACATCTTCTTCGACATACACTGAAACTATTTACACTTCTAAAAAACAAAAAATAGCGAACTACAGGTCAAATCCTAGTTTGACCTTTCCATTCCCCAAAAGAATGGGAATACACTCGCTGGAATACGGGAATGCTTCGATCTACTGGAAAATGTACCTAAAGGGAACATATTTAGGTCTAGAGTTCAAGTATATCGGCAAGTTTCAGGTGGAGAGGTCGAATACACTTGATAGCAGCACGCATGTCGCGTAGCTGCATTTTGGGATAGCTACAACAAGAGGGCTAAAAGCACGCCCTTAAACACTAAACGCCGAGCCTGATCTCTGCAGGCTTTCATATAGCAGGCCTATCTTTTGAATAATCGTGCGCCTCCTAGGCCAGTCTGACACACGCCAGAAGCACATAAGCAGATAAGGCAGATTTGTAGCTGGGATTGGAAAACCGGAAGGAGTGTTAGCTTTAGTTAACAGAAGATACTAGGAGCGCAACAAGTCAAGAGCAAAATAGAAAAATGGCATACTCTCGAGAGATAATCGCATATCAAACACACAGCACTGACGGGGCACAATTGGACCTTCTGAGTGACGATCTAGAACGCAATGGATGGGAGTTGCAAGGTAATTCAAGCAATAAATACGATGAAGTCATACTGAGTCATCAAGAGATTAACCAGGCCATATCGATAAAAAAGCTTGGCAACAGGTTTGAATTCAACCTCCCAACATCCAGAATTAATGACGATATCCAACTCTTCAACTCAATCTATGAAAAACTCGGGCCTTCAATTGAGAAACTGAGTAACATAGAATTAATTGAATGGCGTACACATTACACAAATGGCATTGTACGACGGATCTCCACGACACCACACGAAGGAGTACTAATTTTTGCTTCATCGAAAAGGCTCAAAAAGTACTATGCCGAAAATGACTTTAATTACGAATTCCCATCTGGAATAATAGAACTACTAAAGCAAAATATAATCATAGCAATAGAATGCTTAGACTATTGTTTTACTACAATTATTGAAACAGAAAAATTTACCGCTATTTCTTCCGACCTAGTAAACCACATCGAATTTGAGGAAGATGACGAACTGCTGATTCTTAATCACAGTCAATTCTCCATGATTTGCAATTACAACAACGGTGACTACTCAAACCCCAAGGGCGACATTAAACCGATCCATCAAAAAACACCACGTGTTCAAAAAATGGCAATCTCAAAAAGTGGGAATGAAGACTCTGGTGAATTAATTATACAATTTGATAATACAAGTCAATCCGTCAAAGTCAATCACCTAATTCAGATAGAGGACATTCCAAAACACATGACATTTGACATATGAAAAGTCGCTACTGAAGCCTGCCACACGATATTCCGAACACGATTGAGCACCCACGCAGCAAACAGAAGCTACCGTTCAATTTGTCTCAACCTCGCAGACTTGCGGAACTATCTCCAGTAATAACGGAGTAGACGCGATATATTTCCGGCTAGGCAAAGCTGAAAAATCACTAGCTTCAACGCTGAAGTCAATCCGCCTGGAAAAATGTGGACATGAAAGACATACATACAAATAACACGAACTAGACATGGGATGGAAAGCATCAATGATATTTGCAAATTCTAACAAAGAAGTAGATTTAAATACACTATTTGAATCATTCGGAATTTACAACTTACAAAAAACAGACTCACATTTTTTCGAAACAGTCATGGACCCTGATGACGACAAAATATACATAGGTAAATTTAATGGAAACACTATTATTTGTATGCAAGACATCCCTATCGATTCTTTAAACGATAGCATGTCAACTGCAGAAACAGAGTTATCCAAAGCCTTTGACAAGGTAGATATTGTCACCTTAATACTGCATAGCGTCGTTAACTTATGGGGTTATTCAGTGGTAAAGAATGGTCAAAAAGTGAGAGTACGTGCAGGAAGCTCGGAAGGAGGAACTATGGTTGAAAATGGCGATCCGCTGCCGGAAGAGGAAGCATTATTGTCACAATCAAGAGTTTCAGACACCGGCGAAAGGCTATTCACCATAGACGGCTTGCCCGATGAAGAATTTACAGAGGACCAAGTAGGTGAGAACTTTGTCTTTAATATAAGTGCTACCTACTTTGGTGAATCTCTTGACTCTTCTGATGGTCTTTTCGAAACTGAATTTGATGGATATACTTTCAGCAGATCAAAACCAAAGCACCAGAGCACGAAGCCAGAATCAAAGACTACGGAAATAATAAGAGCTAAAAAACCTTGGTGGAAATTCTGGTAAAAGCGACTTCCCTATGATTTTGCCAAAACACAGAAACTAAAAAGCCGCTACCCTTCAACTACGTTCAGGGAAACGCTACGTTATGGGTTTTGGCGCAAGCTGAAAACAACACCCCAAACCACTATTGAGTGCCCGCGCAGAGCCCCGCACCAGTGCGAGGGTCACGACACGGAAGCCGCACTCAATCGGCATAGTCTTGTTTATATGCCTAAAATCAAGATGATCCGATAGCAGGTTTTGGCGAAAGCTAAACGACGATGCCCCATACAACGCCGCACATCGTACAGCTGCGTAGCTGACTCTACACATAGCCTCGGGATTACCCTAGGCGACCCGAAATACAAACCGAAATCAGGTTTTGACGAAAGTCCCGCCGTACGGCAAAGATCCTAGTATCTAGACCCTCGCACTTAATTGCGGGGATCCGCACTGGACTGAAAAAACCACCCCAAACACACGATTGAGCGCCCGCGCAGAGCCCCGCACCAGTGCGAGGGTCACGACACGGAAGCCGCACTCAATCCAACGCGCAAGCCACACCCAATCCGGATTATCTTTGCCGCTTCACAATCCAACTCACCTGTGCCGCAGAAAATCCTCCTGATCACCCCGCCCTTTACGCAGCTCAATACGCCCTACCCGGCGACAGCGTACATAAAGGGGTATTTGAACACACAGGATGTGGCGGCAGACCAGATAGACCTGGGGCTAGACACCATCTTGGCGCTGTTTTCTAGAGAAGGATTTGAACGACTTTTCGGGGAACTTTCAACGGAAGACCTCCAGGAAGCGAGCGAAAATGCCCAGCGCATACACGCGCTACGGGCAACGTACATAGACACGATTGATCCGATCATTCAGTTTCTGCAAGACCAAGACCCTACCCTAGCACACTTGATTTGTGAGCGCAATTTCTTGCCCGAAGCTGGCAAATTTGCGCAACTCGAAGACCTTGAGTGGGCCTTTGGAACCATGGGAATTCGAGACCAGGCACGTCATATCGCAACGATGTACCTCGAGGACGTGAGCGATTATATCGTAGAGTTGATCGATCCACATTTTGGCTTTAGTCGATATGCAGAGCGACTTTCGATGAGCGCTACGACGTTTGAAGAACTACATCAAGAATTGCAAGAGCCGGAGAGTTTTATCAGTACGATGATGCTGGAACTCCTAGCCAAGCAGATCGAGCAAAGTGCGCCGACACTGCTTTGTATCTCGGTTCCTTTTCCAGGGAATCTCTTCGCTGCGCTGAAATGCGGCCAATGGATCAAAGCGAATTTTCCGAAACTCAGCATCTGCATGGGCGGCGGCTATCCCAATACCGAATTGCGGTCGCTAACGGATGCACGCGTGTTTGAGTTTGTCGATTTCATCACCCTCGATGATGGTGAAACACCACTTCGCAACCTGCTTGATTACCTCGACAATAAGATTCCGCCGCAAATGCTCAAGCGGACGTTTATGCTGGAAGACGGGAAGGTGATCTACCAAAACGGGAGCTTGTTTTCAGATGTAAAACAAGCCGTCGTCGGCACACCTGACTATAGTGGGCTTTCGCTAAAACGCTACCTCTCAGTGATTCAACTGACGAATCCGATGCACCGTTTATGGAGCGACGGTCGGTGGAATAAGCTGACCATGGCACACGGTTGCTATTGGGGTAAATGCACGTTTTGCGACATCTCGCTCTCCTACATCAAAGACTACGAAGCGTCTTCGGCAACTTTAATCGTCGACCGGATGGAGGAGCTTGTTGCGCAGACGGGCGAACGTGGATTTCACTTCGTCGATGAAGCTGCACCGCCTGCATTGATGAAGGCAGTTGCCTTAGAAATCCTCAGCCGTCGACTCGTAGTGAGTTGGTGGACGAACATCCGTTTTGAGAAAAGCTTCACTGCTGATCTCTGTCGTTTGCTCGCCGCGTCGGGTTGTATCGCGGTTTCTGGTGGACTCGAGGTTGCCTCTGATCGCCTTCTCGAATTGATCGCGAAAGGAGTGACCATCAAGCAGGTGGCGCAAGTGAATCGCAACTTCAACCAGGCGGGTGTTATGGTGCACGCGTACCTCATGTACGGATTCCCTACCCAGACCGATCAAGAGACGGTTGACTCACTTGAAGTCGTGCGTCAAATGTTCGAACAAGGTGTGATGCAATCTGCGTTCTGGCACCGGTTTGCAATGACAGCGCACAGTCCGGTAGGTCTCGAACCCGCTACGTTTGAAGTGAAGAATCACACGGGCGTAGGCACGTTCGCCAACAACGATTTGGTGCATACCGATCCGACAGGAGCCGATCATGATTTGTATAGCGAAGGCCTCAAAACCTCCCTCTACAATTTCATGCATGCGTCGTGTATCGACCATGATCTGCAGAATTGGTTTGACCATAAAATCCCGCAGACGAGCTTACCTCCTGACTTAATCTACAATCACCTGTTAGAGTCTGCCGTCGCCATTGCGAAGCCGAATCAGAAGGTGGTCTGGCTGGGCGGTCCGGTTACGTTCAACGCAGACACGAAGCGACTTAAGATCACGACCAAGCAGAGTGACCATGTGGTGAAGTGCAAGGATATTAAGGCAGGAAAGTGGCTTATTGAAATGTTGGTTCAGCTTTCGCCAAAACCAGGAATGCCTGTGCTGACGTACAAGGAGTTAGAGGAGAAATTCAAAGGAGCTGGGCTAGAGGATTTTGGCATGTTTTGGTATGGGAAAGTGTGCGATTCACTTCGTGAAGTTGGACTTGTGATTGTTTAAAAACCTGCAACGCTTACATTAAATGATGCTATTTTGATCTACGGCCCGATAGAGCCAAAATTGCTCAAATAGATTACGTTTGAAAATAAGTATGCAACCCAGGGCGTCTAGGCCGTAACGATTATCGATCGTTCGGGAGAAGAGGTGACCTACACGAACTCGGTGACCGTGATGAGGTAAGAGCATGTATGTTAGGCGTTCGTAAAAAGAATAAACCAACTCCATATGGGACTCTTCAGCTTTTTCTCAAAAAAGAACAAACCAACGGAGCCTATTGAAAAACCTGTTGTTGTAGCGGTACAAAAACAAGAGCTTAAGCCTGTAAGCTATGACGATCAGCTGCAAGTCTTTGAATCACTGAGACATAAGCACGACCCCGAAGTGACAAAAGAGATGATCCTTAGAGATGTCTATGAAATGTCTTGGGAAGATGCAACAGAGCAATACATTGAAAGCAATCCATTCTCTGTTCTGTACTACACCTTTGGATGGAGAAATCCCCAGATAAAGAACTACAACTACTCAGAAAAATGCATCTGGTTTGACTTAGAATTTTTCGACGCTAATGTTCAGTACAAGTGGTTCATGGAGAGAATGGGGGCAATAACAAATGGCGAGATAACATTTACAGACATCTCCCTCGAAACGGACAGCGACAACTGGGAGTGGATCAATTTCAACGTGAACGGCATTCCAAAAAAATGGAAACTAGAACGGGTAGGCTACATAGCAGACCACTTCGTTCATCGCTTCTCTAAATTGCCAAGTGAACTAAGCACGAGTAGGAGATTCACCTATTTCGATAATGGCGGACAGCAATGGGTGATTGGCTACGCTTCAGAGGCAGAACAAATTCGCTTTAATGAAAAAACTGGCTTAAATAGAGAGTGGCTCGAAGAAAGCAACCACTTTAGTGAACCGCCAACAAACAACAAGTAACCGAAAAGAAGAGCTTCAAATACATCAGTCCATCACTTTCCCACATCTAACCAACAAAAAACGCTGCTGACTACCAGTATTCGAGGTTACGCTACCTTCAAACGACAAGAACTTGAGCTATTCCACAGCAAACGTGTGAACAAGAGGTACTTAATAACAATTTGAAAGCAACATAAAATGCCAGGACAAACAGACCTCTCCGAATTAGTAAAAGGAATGACGCCCAAATTAAATACAGGATCGTATGTATTTTCTACGGTAAAAGACGTCAACAAAATTGATCGCGCAGATACCGTTTGTGAATTCCAAGAAGCCGAAGGAACTACCATTGTACTCGAGCAGAGCAAGGCAGATGAGCTAAACTTGAGTTACGAGTATGTTGCCTCGTGGATTACGCTGACCATTCATTCCTCACTAGACGCCGTTGGTTTGACAGCTGCATTTTCAACGGAACTAGCAAAAAACGACATCAGCTGCAATGTGATTGCGGGCTACTACCACGACCATATTTTCGTGGACCGTAAGGATTCAGAGAAAGCGATCCGAGTCTTGACAGAATTATCTAATCGCACTTAGCAGAGCGAATGATAGCGACGTGCACAACGAGAGATAGCTGCGTCTACCCTACTCCTTCGAAGCAAGGATGCGGCCCTACGAAACCTCGCAACACACATTAGTAGCCAAGGATCACGGTATGTCTCGAAAATTTGCCATGCAATGACGGGTTATGCGTAGCAATGGAGAGGCGCAGACCTCTTATCTTCGCCCTTCGCTGTCGCTAAAACTCGACCTACTGCATGGACCCAAAGCACGTTCAAATCGAGGAGTACTACTACGACCTACCAGAAGATAGGATCGCGAAGTACCCATTGCCTGACAGGGATGCCAGTAAGTTACTCGTCTATCAGAACGGGGAGATCAGGGAGGAGATGTATAAGGACCTAGCCCAACAGCTTCCCGACAATTCACTCTTGGTCTTCAACAATACCAAGGTGATCCAGGCTCGCCTGAAGTTTAAGAACTCAACAGGTGGTGGCATTGAGATTTTCTGCCTTGAACCGGCCGAAGAGAATCGAGAACAGGCCTCTGCGATGAGTCAGACGGGGAGCATCATTTGGATGTGCTTCATCCGAAACGTTGCCAAAAAGTGGAAGGACGAGGCCATGTTTCTCACTGTAAACGACATGACCCTTAGCGCTAAAATCATAGATCGTGACGGGGCAACATTTAGAATGAGGTTTAGCTGGACACCAGAAGAGCTTACGTTTGCTGAAGTGTTAAGCCAGACAGGAGAAATACCAATCCCTCCCTACCTTAGAAGAAAGAGCGAAGACATCGACCAGCACAGGTACCAAACGATCTATGCGAAGCACAAAGGGTCGGTTGCCGCTCCTACTGCAGGGCTGCACTTTACCCCGCGGCTCTTCGAAAAACTTGAGCAGAAAGGTATTCGCCAGGATTACGTTACGTTACATGTAGGCGCGGGTACGTTTAAACCCGTTTTTAGCGAGACGATCGAAGATCATGAAATGCATGCGGAGTGGATAGAAGTGAGAGCCGAGTTGATCAATAACCTGCTCCTATCACTTTCGGGAGAAGGTTCTGACAGCAACATTATAGCAGTTGGAACGACCTCCATGCGCACGATTGAGTCGCTGTATTGGATGGGCGTTAAAGCACACATCAACCCATCAGCTGAACTAAGCGAACTTGAGGTAATGCAATGGGATCCGTACTCCTTGCCTCAAAACGTGAGTAACAAGGATTCCTTGACGGCATTGCTTTCTTGGCTTAAAGAGAAGAACCGAGATCAACTTGCCTGCAAAACGCAAGTGCTTATCGCTCCTCCGTACAAGCTAAGAATTGCCGATGCCTTGATTACCAATTTTCACCAGCCGAGGTCTACCCTACTCTTACTCATCGCTGCTGTCGTGGGTGATGATTGGAAAACCGTCTATAGTCACGCGATGGATAATGAGTATCGGTTTTTAAGCTATGGAGATGGAAGTTTACTTTTTAAGAAAGAGAGTTAAGCATTCGCAGGGTTGATGTACAGCTTTCGCCAAAACACGCCTTGACTACGCACATGTCACCAACAAAAGCGTGCAACAGGTCAATAGTGCACTAGATGCTCTATATTTAAACTACCAAGACAAAAAATCATTCACAATGATATATAGACAGTTAATGGAGTTAGACTTCATTATAGAAAACAAACAAACATGAAATTATATAAAAGAGTTAAAACCGATATTCATTACTGGGAAACTTGGGACATTAATGAAAAAACTGGTGCAACTCATACTGGAGTATTAGGAGAAAAAGGGCAATACAAAGAGATCAAATCCGGACTATTCTCAAATTTCAGAAAAACCATCCAAAAGGAAATAGACAAATACTGTGCTGATGGATTTCAAGAAGTTGAAATCGATGAACATTTTACTTTACTGATTGAATTTTCAGTTGATAAAATGGGAAACGAACAAGATATTGAAAAAAGAACTCGACTGCAAGATAGAATGAACGATATTCTTGGCTGGACGGGACTAGGACATTGCGATGGAGGGAGTATCGGAAGCGGAACAATGGAAGTCTGTTGCTATGTGATAGATTTTAAAACTGCAAAAAGGGTCATTGAGAATAATTTAGAAGACACTGAGTTCTCTGATTTCATCAGGATTTACGATGAAGAACAAGAATGAAAATAGATTTATCTAAGTCTCTGAAATTGCTTCAAATAATCACACCTTCAGAATACCGCTCTTAACGTCCCAACCAATATCGATCCCGGCAAATGAAAATAATATCAAAATACAAGGATTTCTATGACGATGTTCAGGCACTCGGAATTGACAAGACTTTAACTTACAGACGATTCCAAAATACTTGTGCAGTTGAAAATCTTTCGGGATTCATTGAATTTAACGAGTCTGTATGGAAGAACCTTCCCGAACCATACAGAATACTACCAACCGGTGAATCTCACCACACATCTAACGAGTTGATAATCATTGAATATTCCTCGATTGGATTCTGTGGGAAACTATACCCTTACATACGTTCCGTAAAGCAAATCAACAATACTGTCCTTTCAAGTTCAACATTTTATAACGGAAAGGAAGCGCACGAATTTACACTGAAGCTCCAAATCAAATTCCCAAAACTAGAGTTCATGAACGAATTCGACAGGTGTAAAAAACCAACAGAACAAGAATTAAATAAATATATCGATACAAGTTCATTCAAAAAAGAAAGAACAGAATGGTTCCAGGAAGTAAACTCACCAATATTTATATTCAATGAAGATCCTTACAAGAAAGATATAAAGAGTGATCCCCACAAAATAACCAACAAGAGCTCTCTTGGATTCATATTAACAAACCCAATACTTAGGGAATTCGAATTCTATAAAATAATGGACAACTACACGTGTCATCAAGCACTATCCCAGTATTTAGGTGGAGTTTTAACTGACAGAGAAACTCTCAAAGACAACCTGACTGACTTACAAAAAGTCAGACAGCATGGATTTAATAAAAAATATGGATTCAGAACAAGGCCAAAAAATAAAATGGATAGTAAGAATAGGAGATGATCGTGTACCCCTCGCCACCGCCTACACGAACCAGCCTCACCCACTCCCTAAAGCCTTAATCATTCACGACTCCCTCAGGCGAATTCCTACTAATTAACCGGAGTCCTAGCCCAGCAGTGCAGAAATAGGACTCCGGCCGAGCACCACACAAAGCCATTCGTCCGCATCACCAACGCACCTGAGCGATGCGAGCGCCTAAATCTGGCCCTACACCATCTCCCAACCATAGACATCCCAGCTAACGCAAAGGCACGCAAAGCCTTCCCCCTGCGTATCTACAGCATCGTACAGACTAAGAAAGCGCTAGGAAATCTAACAGAAGAACATACGTGCTCGGGGAGATACCTAGAGAACACGTCTAGTGAAAACCGTCTTCTGATTCCCTACAACTACTAGGGATTGGTCCAGTAATCCACTACAAATACCTTCTCCAAATGTGCACCCAGGCTACTCACAAAAGCCTGATGCGTAGGGTGTGGCGTGTAGACACTATCCCTATCCTCCTCAGAAGCAAACGTCAACATATAGCAATGCGTGAAGTCCTGATGGAAATCCTCTGGACTATCATTGATTCCCCATTCAAAATCTTTAACAACAGGAATAGCTTCCGCTACGGCATTAAAAGATTCATTCAATCTATTGACATCTTCTTCACTTGCTTCATCTTTAAACTTAAAGATTACGACGTGTCGGAGTAGTTTTTCTTTCATGGTCGTTTCGACTATTTTATCTAAAGCGTCAATCTCCTGCGACTCTACCTGCTCTTGACAAGCCGAGAACATGAAAAAGCCCAAAAGTAGGCTAACTAAAAATGTGTTTCTGAATTGCATTCCAGTTGTTTTTTGGGTTAAATTATTCACTGTTGCCCCTTGGCTTGATACTAAAGCTCGATTCAGGTTGAAACCTACGAACTACCATTTTTTGAGGCCTAACAACCTTTCTCCTAATGAAGTTAGTTCTGCTCTTGCATAGTTTGTTTGCTCCCAATTCCTAGGGTCACCGGGGAAAGCATACCCTTCTGGTGCAATGCGATCCTTCCATGAATTAACCCTCCACTTTTTCAATGATTCAACATCCTCTTGAGCGGGCATCATAGAAATATATTGGGCGATTCGGACCTTGTCTTTAGAATTATTAGTCCGAATCCCATGAGGCTCTGAACTGTTAAAAATCAGCAAGTCTCCGGCCTCTAATGGCACTTTCACCAATTTATCCTCTAAGCCAGTAATGTCAGGTTTGAAACGGTTTCGATCTTCGGGTTGGGACAGTTTCCACGTATCGTAATTCCGATATAGCCACGGGATACATTGAAATCCACCCATATTCTCATCTTCCTGGTCAGCGAGTGCTAGCACCCCTTGTACATTCTGAGGCTTCGTTTCAGGGTCATAATCCCAGTGAATGAAACCTTTGTACTCATAACCTGGACGCATTGGAAAGTTCAAATTGGCTCGGTCAATCGTCACCCATAATTTTTCAATGCCCCAGATATCTACGAAGGCATCATAAACCCGTTGGGTTTGCCGATTATTCCAGAGGTGTTGATTATTATAGACTTCGACCATACCTGTTCCAGCCAATTCCTTCATTCGCATTTCACTGCGTGCAGCAGTATACCAAGTTTCAGGGTTCGTTGGATCTTTCTCATCAAACTCCCAAAGAAAGTCTGCCGTTGTCAGTGCCTGTTCACGTGGAACAGCCTGTTTGATAACCACATAGCCGTTGAGTTTCCAAAATTCCCAATCCTCTATACTCAGTACCCTCAATGAATCGGCGGTAGCAGATTGCCTTAGTTGTACGGTACTGCTTTTAGCAGTCGAGGGGTTTCCAGGAATATCCTTATGCTGATTATCAGGCTTCATAAACGGTTTCATTGTTTGATGATCTTCCTTCACGGATTACGCTTCAGTCGCAGAAGTGAATCAAACCTAATGGAGAACGAAAGAGGTATTTTCACTGTTTTTGATCAAAAGTTATACAATATTGATAAATTCACGGCCCAAACAGCACTAAATCTCTAATATCATCCAAAAGTGAAAGCTCAGCTCGAAACCATCACCAGTCAAGTCAATCGCTCTTTCAGTATGATGTTCAATCCTAGATTGAGTGATTTATTCTTCTGGCATTCCCATCCCGAATATGAATTAGTCTACATTGAAGGACCGAACGGTACACGACACGTAGGCGACCATATTTCACCTTACACTGGGAGTGACTTGGTTTTGATTGGTTCAAATATTCCTCATTTGAATTTCGACTATGGCGTGCATGAGGAATACAAAGAGGTAGTTGTCCATCTCAGAAAAGAGTTCGTTGAACAGCATTTCCCCCATGCCCTTGAACTATCTGCGATAACCAGGCTATTTGAAGAATCGAAAAGAGGCATAGCGTTTTCGGGTAAAATTGTACCTCTAATTGGGGAAAAACTATTCAATCTAGAGCACCTCAGCCCTTTTCAGCAATACATACAGCTAGTTGAAATACTACAATTACTTTCTGAAGCAGAACAGGTAGAAACGTTACATCAAAAGCCTTACCTCAACAAATCCAGCAACAAGGAACAGCAACGAATGAGGTTGACGCATGCGTTCATCGACAAGAATTTTCATCGAAAGATCGAATTAGAGGAGGTAGCGAAAATCTGCTTCATGAGCAAAGAAGGCTTTTGTCGATACTTCAAAAAAATGACTACCTACACGTTTATCGAGTTTCTAAACCGATATCGAGTTAGTCATTCTAAACGATACTTGATGGCAGGAAAGAGTGTCGGAGATGCTTGCTACCTGTCAGGCTTTCAAAGCCTGTCCTACTACAATCGTGTATTCAAAAGAGTAACGAATGAAAACCCCAGCAACTTTAGGAAACGGTACCTGTAGAGATCCAGCTGGCAGAGACAACGTGTAAATGGCTAGTGTCTTTTCTAACCAACGACACTGTTTTGCAGCCCACTTAGTGGAAGCAGACACCGATGTCCAACATATACAAGGACTCTTGGCCGCAAAGACATCAAATCAACCCTGATTTACACACATGTCCAGCCACAAAGGCATACAAAGCTTCACAAACCCAATGGATGCACTATCTTTAAAGGGAAAATCAGAAACTTGTTCATAGGATAGGTGGATATATAAAATAGTTCTGTACCATTAAGTAAAAAATGAAAATACTAAATAGAATTGAAAATGTTGCTCATTACGAAGTCTACAATAGTTCTGTACTCATTGGAAGGGATACTCGAATCGTAAGCGGAATAATCAGCCATGGAAATCAAATCCTTAGGATTACAAATGGAAAAATCGAGATTTTAAGAGAAGGTGCTTATTTCTATTTCACGGCTTTCAAAGATGGTTTTTTGCATTATGATAAAGAAGGCGATCCAATCCATTTCTCAAACAGCAATGGATCTATAGTGCTGACCCCTGAAAATCATTATTTTAGCCCACTTCACAATTTGCCAGTTAAAGATGAAATAGTCATAACTAAAATGGATAAAGATTTTGTGCAAAAGCATTACTTTTTGAATTCGATGAAATTTTCAAACAAACAGGAATCTGCATTTTATCCGCATCTAAATAACAGTCAACATTACTGTGATTTTAATAAGAGAGAAAGCTGGATAGAAATAATGAATAAACAGTCCCAAGATTCTTATCGAAAAGTGAATATTCAAATCTCCAAACTTAAGATGAATAAAAGAGAAAATCCATTCCTGGACTCCAACACCATCTTTATTCCTTTAAGCGGAGGAGCAGTAGCAAAATTCAATTGTAATTCTGATTCGATCGAATGGACAAATCAAGAGTTCAAGGAACAGTACGTAAGTTATAATTCAAACAGTTCATATCTATACCAGCATTTTGGAAGAGGAGTTAATCAAATTTGCAAATTGTCTGGCAAAACGGTGAATCAATTAGATTTTTCTAAATCACTAAAAGAAGAATTTCACTCATCTGGGAGCATATGGTGTTCTGATGATTATATCATAACCAAAGATTTACAGTCAGGTAAATTCTGTGTTTTGGGCGCTGACAATTTGGAACCTTTGGGCTTGGAATTTGTAATGAAAAAAGGATTTTCAGAATCACCACTAACTTTTCAAATAATGAAAAACAACATTTACGTATTAGGAATGGATAATGTATTAAGAGAATATCAAATAAATTAACATCGGTGCAGAGTACTGATTATCAGCCCCCTTCTTTGATCAGCCGTTCGGTACACTGGAACGTTTGGATACAGCAAAAAACATAGGTGAACGGGAGCGGTACGACTCATTGTGTAGAATTCATTAACTTTGCAAAAAAAGTAAAACGACTTAACGAATAATGAAATTATCAAATTACATCCAAGAGATACAAATTCATTTGATTGACACACACTCAAAAACACTTGAATGGTTCAAGATTACAGATGAGCTAAAGCAATTTAGACCAATTGACAAAGGATGGACAATCTTGGAAATATTAGAACATATTGGATTGACGAGCTTTTTCTTGATGAAATTAATCGACAAAGGTGCAGATAAAGCATTGAGGAATGTAAACGAATTATCATTAGAAGACCTAATAAGCAAGAACGCTTTCAACCTATCTAAAATCAATGATATTGGAATGCATAAATCCTTCGACTGGATTCGGCCTGAACATATGGAACCAAAAGGCGACATCTCTGAATTGGAAATAAAAGATCAATTAATCTCTCAATTAAATAGTTGTCTCAATTATTTAAATAAACTTAAAAACGGCGAAGGACTTTTACACAAGACGACAATGAGCGTGAACGAATTGGGGAAGATTAACGTTTACGAATACATTTACTTTTTAAGTAAACATGCTGAGAGACATCTTCAACAAATGAACGAAAACTTAAACGAGTTTAAAGCGACAAATAAGCCGACACCCTAACAAGCTGTAAAAGTTCATACTTACTATCGCATCGCACGACGTTTACATATTAACCAACCCTCTTCACCATTACTTCAGCAACCCATATTTCTCGACTCCTCACCACGTATCCCTGGCGAAGTCATGCCTGACAACTAGCGTTTCTCGAGAGCCTCCACACTGAACTAACCCTCTAGCGAACCAACATCCAGAGGACCTAAGCACGTGTATCTGCCGCGGCCTACCTTGCGCCAGCAACGCACCACATGTCCAAATCCCCACCCCTAACCATCGGCATCCTAGCCCACGTAGACGCAGGCAAAACCTCGATTACCGAGTGTTTGCTGCTCCATTCAGGGGCCACGAGCTCACTGGGGAGCGTTGACAAAGGGTCAGCCATTACCGATGGGCTGGCGATGGAAAAGAACAGAGGGATTTCCATCAAAGCCTCATCCGTCTCTTTCAATTGGAAGGACCAAGCGTTTCAACTGGTGGACACGCCAGGACACATTGATTTTGCTGCAGAAGTAGATCGCTCGCTCTCGATACTGGATGGAGTGATACTCGTGGTTTCGGCAAAGGAAGGCATTCAGGCACATACGCTGAACCTATGGGAGAGCTTGGTAGAACGACAGTTGCCGGTCATCGTGTTCGTCAATAAAATCGACCGTGACGGGGTTGATGCGGAACAGGTGTTTCTAGACTTTGAAAAAGACCTTGGCGCCAAGCTCTTCGCGTTGAACTATCCAGACCTTTCCGATCCAGACAAGCCTAAACTGCTAGGTTTTGGCGCAAGCTCTGATGGAGCACATACAGCGTCAAAAATCATAGAGAACTCCCTAGAGAACCTAGCGGAATGCGACGAGGAGTTCCTAGAACAATACCTCGAAGGTGAGACGTCAGATTCAGTGCAGGTTTTGGCGAAAGCTGAACAGAACATACTGAATGGCAACCTACACGGCGTGCTCTTTGGAAGCGCGAAATTGGGCATGGGCATACCCGAGTTGCTCGATAGCATTGGGACCTTAATCCCCCAAGCAACAGCGTACTCCCCCGCTCCAGCGGCGAAGGTTTTCAAGGTCGCCTTTGATGACAAACAAGGAAGGCTAGCCTACCTTAAATCCTACGGAGGCAAGCTTCAGAGCAAAGATGTGATTCGCTCTCAACAGCTCGATAAGGACATCAAAATCAACCAGATCTTCAGGCCGCACCTTGGAGGCTTGGCACAAGTTTCAACATTAAACCCAGGAGAAATTGGCGTCGTCAGTACTTCGGACATCATCCTTGCCGGAGATGTCCTCGGGCAAGGAAACCTGTCGGACGAGTTCTCGAAAATCAGCGAGGCTGTCCTTGGCGTCCAAGTGATTCCAACGGATGACAAAGACTATCAAAAGCTCGGCGAAGCACTGGACATTCTCAACCTAGAAGACCCCGTCTTAGACTTCAAATGGTTCAAAGAAGAGCGAGAGCTTCACTTAAAGATCTTAGGTCCAATTCAGACGGAAGTCCTTAAAGAAAGCCTGGCGCAACGCTGGTCTATTGAAGCGGAATTCCTGAAGCCGAAAGTGATCTACAAAGAGACCCCTTCGACGACCGCAGAAGGATACGTTCGCTATTGGATGCCGAAGCCGTGTTGGGCGATCATGACCTTCTTGATAGCGCCTGGAGCACTTGGAAGCGGCGTCTCTTTCACATCGAACGTACGAACGAGCGACATCAGCAGAAAATACGTCAACGAGGTCCAGCGTGCTATCCCATGGTCACTTAAGCAAGGCATTAAAGGCTATGAAGTCACTAACCTGAAAATCACCCTCGTAGAAGGCAGCGAACATACCGTCCACTCGAATCCGGGAGACTTCCTACTCGCCACCCCGATGGGCATACTCCGAGGTTTAGAAAATGCTGGAACGGATCTTTTAGAGCCGATGTATGCCTTTGAAATTAAGGCGCACCAAGAATTGCTGGGACCAATTTCGGGAGACTTGAACCAACTCAGGGCGCAGATCGACGCACCTGTTTTCGCTGATGATTTTTTCACCCTCAAAGGACGCGTTGCTGTGGCAGCCGCCATGGATTATTCCATCCAGTTCAATGCGACAACTTCTGGAAAAGGTCGCCTCAAACTCACGCTCGACGGGTATGAGAAAACCGAAACAACGGAAGAGAAGATCAGAGCTTACAAAGGTGTTTCGCCGCTAGATGAAGCGCAATGGATACTGCACCGAAGAGGAGCGTTTAAGGCGGATGAGCGGTGATTGAATTATTATAGCTCGCTTCTTTCAGCCAGCGTTTTTCTTTCGCTCAGCCCGGCGCTTTTTTCGCCCAGCCCGGCTCAACAACTGCGCTGTCTCCCCAAACCGGCCTAACACATGCTGGACTTACCAGCCCAGCGACGCAGCTGCACATGCACTTCAATGGGCCTGTAGATCCATCATACGCGAGGCCAGTTTGCTTGACGAAGATGCAGTCTTCTATAAGCGGGCTAAGCCTTCCTTGAAGAATTTTCACTTCTTCTTTGTCAAAAGCGACACAGGATTACCGCAATCCCGTCAAAGAGTCTAACATCTCTGTTACATTTGGAGTGTTGGCTTTACGAAGGCCAGCAAAATGTAAATAAGCCCCCGCCATGAAACAGTTCCTCTGCGCAATTGCGTGCGTCCTATTCTTACTGAGCTCGTCACTCCCCCTCCGCGCACAAAATATCAAGGTCTTCATCCTCGCTGGACAGTCCAACATGCAAGGTCATGGCGAGATTGAACCAGCGACCATAAACGGCACGCTCTCCAACTTCTTGGCCAATGACACCACTGGTGATTTTGACTACGTGCAAGAAGTAACAGGAGACTGGGCAACACGAGACGACGTCTGGGTGCGCTATGATCACGAAAACGGAGAACTACTTGCTGATAAACTGAGTGTAGGCTTCGGAGGATACGAAGGACAAATTGGTCCAGAACTAGCGTTTGGCCAATTGATGGGCGAGTATAGCCAAGACCAAATTTTGCTCGTCAAAACCTGCTGGGGTGGCAAAAGCCTCGCGGTTGATTTTCGACCACCTAGCGCCGGCGGAACAGTCGGACCGTACTACACACAAATGATCGCAGATGTCCAAGCGGCGATCAACAACATCAGCCAAGAGTTCCCTTCCTACAGCGGAGGAGAGATTGAAATCGCAGGACTCTGTTGGTTTCAAGGATGGAACGACGGCGAGGAAGAAGCCTACTTGAATGAATACGAAGAGAACCTAAAGCACTTCATTACGGATATCAGATCAGACTTAAACGTACCTGAACTGCCAGTAGTCGTCGGCCTTACAGGGAATGGAGGATTTGACGTCAGCCAAAACGACGCGTGGATCCGAAGCTTGCAGACGCAGCTCGTTCCGGCACAGATAAGGGCCGCAGAATTTGTAGGCTTTACGAATGTAGCCTATGCCGAGACACGCGATTTTTGGCGCGAAGGCACCTTATCGCCCGAACCGACTTTCGTCCACCATTGGAACAACAATGCAGAGAGCTACTTGCGCATTGGCGATGCGCTTGGAGAAAAAATGATTGAGATTCTAGCACTAACGAGCAACGTTGACGATCCAAGCCTCCTCTCAAATAAGATTAGCCTCTACCCTTCACCAACGACAGATCACTTTCAATTGTCGGGTATTCAAGAGGTCACCAATATCAAAATACTGAGCGTAGAAGGCAAGCTCATAAAATCCTTCATCAGCGTTTCTGAAGGCACCGCACTTGACATCTCAGACCTACCGAAAGGAATCTATTTCATTGATGTATTCGATCAAGGCGACAGCCTCCTTTCGCGACAAAAAGTGATTAAAGAATAGCTAGCCCAGCAAGCCATTTTGACCTAACCGAATTTCGCCTCCCTTCAATTCCCTGCTCATGAAATCACCATTCTCACACAAAGGTCTTTTGTCAATGCCAAGCAAAGAGATAGCATGCTTGCTGCTTTTCGCAATCAGTTCGCTTTTCGCCCTGACGCCATTGGCAGCGCAAGAACAAGCTAGTGGCTACGGATTCAATTACTTTGAAAGGCAGTGGATTACCGACAACAGCTTTGGCGCGGGGTACTCTTTCTACGCAGGTGTTTGGCCGATCATGGAACAATATCCAGGGTCTAGAAACTTCCAATTAGGATTGCCAAGTACTTGGCTAGCACCATTAAGAGACGGCACAGAACCGACCAATTTCTACAATACGATCGAAGGCGGTTTGGGATGGTGGGGCGACACCCGATTCGCTACAGAAACGCCGAAGTTCATCATGGGCGGAGTCGCTTTTGACTTCAACCAATGGGCCAATGGCGTAGGAGCTGGCAGTACCGCAATTAGACCTGACGGCCACCGTGATTGGAACGATCCTGAAGGCAAGTATGGAGTCGCTCAACTCTCCCCCAACCTACTGTGGCCACCTGACGGCTTGAACATGGAACAAGGTGCGAATGGCGACTTCTTGGGATATGGTTATCACCCACTCCCCTTGACAGACGTTATGGAGGAGACCAACGGTGAAGACTTTACGACTGGAAATCAATGCTGGACCTTGTTCCTAAACTCGACCAATTTCAAAGGTCCAGCAACGTTCTTCATCCCAACGTTTTGGACAGAGACGATTCTCAACGATCCAAGCCTAGAAGGATTCTCGCTGGACTCTCGACCTTCTGACAAGAACCTTGCGTTTGCCATTGAGTACGCCGAGTCACCTGCCTTGATTGGAGCAGATGACGACGGAAACAGCTATGCACGGATCTTACCACTGGTCTTCCCTAAGACTTCCAGCAACACCTCTGAAGTTATCCGTGAGATTAAGGTCTACTCCAAAGATGCCAAGTGGAACGCTGTCGAAGCTTGGTTTAATGGAGGTCAGGTTCCGCCGACAGCCTTTCAATCGGCTGGTGCAGAAGACATCGTATTTGCGGTCAATTCCGGTGTAGACGGCAACATTGCGGGCAGCAATGGCAGCCCTGTAGATGCGATGATCAACTTCGATCTTTTCGCGGAAAAAATCTCTACGGCAAGCAATCGAGTGGCAGGTTTTGAATGGGACACTTCGGTGGTCGAAGAGACTGCCAGTAATTTCATTCTGCCTGAATTCTACCAGCTGAATCAAAACAACCTGTGGGACCCTGTAGCGCAGTCTGCGGTACCGTCCTCCACTGGACTGTTGACCAATGAGCCGACGATCACTCCTCGTAGCGACGAGATTCCCTACCTGACACCCATAGAGCCAGATTGCCACCTGCAGGATCCTCAGAGTGCATGGAATAGCCCTGGACCTTCAGCGGGTCCCTTTACCGTCAAGCTTGGAGACGATAGCAAGCTGACGTACTACTGGTATCGCTTTATTGATCAGCCTTCAATTATCAATGCCAACCTCTCTGCGACAATGCGACAAAACCTGCAAGACAGGGTTGAAATGATTCACACGCACTGGTCGTACACCGACGAATATCTTGATGATCCTACAGAAGGGACACTCGTCGGTTTAGATGCCGGATTGATTGTTAGTCCACCCGCTGGAATGGAGATCGGATACGTTCCCATTGTAACACGACAAGAAAAGGATACGACATCCACTTCCAGTACTTCGATTGCAAGCAAGAGCAGCATGACGGTTTTCCCAAATCCAACGCGTGACTTGATTCAAATTAGCGCAGCAGATCAGCCGATAGTTAGCGTTCAGATTTACACCGTGCAAGGACAATTACGAGAGTCAAAGGCAGGGCTTTTCGAGCATCAGCTTTCGCTAAAACTAGACACGTACCAGCAAGGCATTTACATGCTGCAAGTAACTGACCAACAAGGCAATATCACCAACCATCGAATCATCAAGAATTAGTAGTTAATCGCTTTTCAAGGAACTACACGATTCATTGCCTGTGTGACTTCGTCTACATCGTCAAAAGAATATGTAGCTTTAATTCATGTCTCCTATTAAAACCCTTTTATCAGTTGCATCGCTCCTTCTATCCTTAGGAAGCTTTGCCCAAGTCAGAACAGACTCATTTGACGCTGTTCCGACCTACAAAAGGGTTTCCATTTCCAATCCAAGTGCAGACCAAATTTCTGCACTAGAAACAATCGGAGTAGACCTCACCTGTGGAGCGGCCTATCAGAATGGAAACCTGCAGCTAGAGCTGAGCGAGCACACACTACATAAGCTGAGCGAAGAGGAGATCAACTACACGGTGATGATTGACGACCTGTCGAGCCACTACCAAGCTGATGCGAACGAACTACCAGAAGCCCGAGCAGAACTTGAACGCCTGAAGGCCAACGTTAAGAACACAAGCGAAACCGTTTTACAAAGCCTGTTTAGCACCGAGGCGTGTGAAGAGTTCAACTGGCCCGTTCCGAGCAACTTTCACTTAAATCCAAATGATGCTCCTACTTCATTTGGAGGATGTTTGACGTATGCCCAAGTGCTTCAAGAATTGGATAACATGCGAGCGCTTTATCCCAACTTGATCTCTGAACGACTAGACGCTTCGCCTTCCAATCAGACGACGCTTGAAGGTCGAACCATCCACTACATCCGCATATCAGACAATCCCGATATTGATGAAGCCAATGAGCCGGAGACACTTTACCAGTCTCTGATTCATTCCAGAGAACCCAGCTCTCTGATGCAGTTGCTCTACTTCATGTGGTAT
Organism: Saprospiraceae bacterium; assembly: GCA_045110575.1. Lineage (GTDB taxonomy): Bacteria > Bacteroidota > Bacteroidia > Chitinophagales > Saprospiraceae > CALDTK01. Next base: position 62,907 of record JBGCGF010000004.1, on the reverse strand, counting down.
GTATTGGAAAACTACCAGACCGACCAAGACATTCAAAACTTAGTCAATAATCAAGCGCTCTATTTCATTCCTGTTTTCAATCCAGATGGATTTGTATACAACGAAACGGTAAGTCCGAATGGAGGCGGAATGCAACGTAAAAACAGGAACGTAACGAGCAGTTGTGACGTCTTTCTCGAAGGGATCGACCTGAATAGAAACTCAGCATATTACTGGGGAAACGGAGGATCCTCCGATAATGAATGTTCTAACATTTTTTTAGGCTCGGGGCCTTTCTCTGAGAACGAAACACAGATCATGCGAGACTTCTTCCTCGAGCATGATTTCAAGTTAGCGCTCAACCACCACTCTTTTAAAAATGCCATGCTTCATGCCTATGCCGGCACAAACCTTACTAATCCAAGGCCCGACGAGTACGCTAAGTACAACCATGACATGACGGAATACAACCGGTACGCCTACGGCCCTAGTACGTCAATCAGTTCGCTCAATAGCGGCAACATGAACGACTGGATGCTCGGAGGACCTGCCGGTATGAGCTCCAATGGTACGCCTACAGGAATAGGATCCGGTAAAAACACAATGGCTTGGACTCCCGAAAACGGAACGTTTAACGAAGGTGGATTCTGGCCCTCCCCGTTCAACTTTGTGAGCATTTCAAAAAGAGCAATGCGGATGAATTTTTTAGCCGCATTCTATAGCGGAAAGTTCGCAAAACTGCATGACCTTAATCAATCTGAAGTCAGTGGATCCACTGGCGAATTAACCTTCGAAATCGAAAACCTAGGTCAAACATCAAGTAATTTTGAGGTCAGTGTCACAGCACTCAGCTCCAACATTCTTACCGTCTCCCCACCGATGTCATTGACCGGCATGAATGTTCTCCAACAGGAAGCCTTAACGTTCAACTATTCCTTAAATCCGAACACGCCCCTTAACGATACGATCTCATTTCTTGTCCACTTAAGCAATGACAATGCTTCGAACAATGTCCTTGCGTCTATCAAGGTGAACAAGGTCTATCAGCCCGATGTATTGGTTAGCGACAACCCCGATAGCGATGGATTATCCAACTGGACATCGAGTGGAGGTGACTGGCACCTAACCGCAGATGCATATTCAGGTACAGCTGCGATCACGACAACACTATCTCCTCCTTACGCGAACAACGAGTCTAAGTACTTAGCACTCAACACTCCGATAGACCTTTCTGCCGAAGATCCGGTTGTCATTCAATACTATGGAAAATGGGACTTAGAACGGAGTTTTGATTACGTTCAACTAGAGGCTTCTTACGACGGGCTTGAATGGATACCACTCTGCGGAAGGTTAACCAAGCCAGGCGCTCCAGACGAGAACAACACTTATTCCGGCAAGTCCGCTGGAAGCAATCGTTTCCAGCCGGACGGTTCAGCGTTGTATGATGGGGACACCAACGGCAAGTGGAACATGGAAGAGATCGTGATCGACGAAGAAAACAACGCTTCTCTTTTTGGCGAACAAGAAGTTTTCCTTCGGTTCCAATTTCAAACAGATGAAAGCAACTCCCAAGACGCGTATTACAATGCGAACTTTGAAGGGTTCACGTTTGATGATTTCAAATGCACCGTTATCGGTGAGCCGCTCTTCTCAAGCGTCAGTGAATCGAACGCGCAGGATTTCAAACTCTATCCTAATCCAATAGCCGATCAGTTAACTCTTGATTTCCGTTCTGCCACCTCTCCAACGAGAAGCATCAACATTGTAGACATGTTCGGCCGGTCCATCTACAGGAACGAAAACCTAACCAACTCCTCTCTTACCATTGACACGAAAGACTGGAGCCCAGGACTCTACCTAGTTGATGTTTGTGGCGTTGGGAGGAAAAAAATAGTTAAACAGTAGGTTTTTTTTTGGAAAAAAAAGCCTGCGGCGCGGGGTAACAGCCTGCGGCGCTGCATAACTGGAGGGCTACAGCCTGCGGCGCTGCATAACTATGGGCTAACAGCCTGCGGCGCTTTGCCTACGGCGTTTCATAACTGGAGGGCCACAGCCTGCGGCGCTTTGCTTGCAGTGCTTCAGCTTTCGCCAAAACCATAGAGCTTATGCAGTATAGACTGTTAGGCAGAAGGAGGTGCCCCGATTTTTGCTTCGAGCATGTTGCTGGTCTCTTCTGAGATCTTCAAGTTTCTGATAAGAATTTGCTCGTCGTATGTAATCTCGTCATCCTTCATTTTGGATATCATGTTACTAACGGAGAGGTAGTTTTCGTTGGTCGCATTTGCATAGAGCGTCAGTACGCTGTGATTTAAAGATGCTGCTTCGTCCTGAGCGCCAAGCTCCTCCAATGGAGACATGTCACCACTCTCGAGGCTAGTCTTCAAGGCTGAAGGAGAGTCGAAGGCTGTAAACTTGGCGAGTGTCTTACTCTTAAACCACTCTTGGCTGATCTCACAAAATGGCTCATCTGATTGTCCTCCCGAAAAGAGCACGGTTCCACCAGCAATAAGTGCCGCTTCAATTAGCCAAACCACAGATAAAAAGGTACCACTTACGGTCGTGTCGCTAAGTCCCCACGTTCCTATACTATTGATCTCTCCGATAAAAGAGAACAACGCTCCAGGTTGCAAGAGCATGTTGAACGTCTCACCAAGGTTGAACATTCCAGATCCATTAGCAGACACGTTCAATACGAGGTCAGACCACATGCCCCAATGGATGTACAAGGCCGATAATCCAATAAGTAGAGAAAGGACAAACCCAACGGTACCGCTTCTTACTTTTCCCATCCGCTTGACGACCATTGCAGTTAGCAGTCCTAGCACGAAACCGAAGCCAATGGCCAAAAGAAAGTTGAGGTATACAAAAGGAATGTGCCAAATCGCTAGGGTGTAAATGCCCGCTAGAATGGGAGCAACAACAACGATAAGAAGGAGGGCATATACATAGGCTAAAGGATTAGTCTTTCCCGATTTCTGATAGTAAGTAGCTGTTGTAGACATCTGATTAGTTTGAAGTATTGAAATAAAATCAGGGGCAATATAGCAAAAGGAGGCTGGTATAAATTCATATCAAAACAAATCACAATGCGAGGTTGAGCTTTCGCCAAAACCTAACCTAACCAGCCTTCATACACTTGAAAGAAGAGAAACCAAAAACATATCGCAAACCCAGCGGGTTTGCTTTTTCAATCGAGAGAAACGCAAAGAAAATGCAGTGTCAAACTGAAATACAATCTGCAATCTCCGAGCAAGTGAAAACCGAAACCACCCCAAAACAAACAGCCTTATGTTTCTAGAACTAGAAGTCAAATTAGGAATAATTGCTCATGGATATAGCAACGACAACAAGGAAATAGAAGAGCACTTTGACGAGTCGACGTTCATGAATAAGATAATATCTATTGAACGGATTCAGTCCATCAGTGAAAAATACATACTCGTAAAGTCCTCCCATGAACGACTCATGTACTGGGAGTACAAAGGGACAATGGAAGAGCTCAAACAAAGACTCTTGCGCATCGATGTGAAAATTGCGTAGCGCTTAGATGAGCATAGCGAAGAAGCAGATCAGAAAACGAAGGCCTGATGACGCAAACGGCTTTACCTACCGGGAAGTAACATACCTTTACGAGAAGCGCAGAGGCCACACATTAGGCCACTGCTGCTCATTGTTCGCTCGAACTCAACAACGCTATGCCAACCCAATCAGCCGCCTACAGTTTCAAAAGGTACGACTCGACCACCAATCGATCCTTGAAGCCGTACAGCGCTGCAGACGAATACTTGCTTTCAGGCTACCAAGCGTTGGATGCAAAACCTAGCGGCATAGCGGTTTACAACGATCAATTTGGCTTCTTGACCTGCCACCTAAGCGCAGACAAGCCGACGGTCGTCCTGACAAGTAAAAGCCAAGAAGAGTCGATCGAAAAGAACCTTGCAGCAAACAAGCTGACAATCCCGCAGTTTTCTAATCCGCTCGCCACCTTCCCTGACCAAGTAGAGATCGCTTTAGTCAAGGCTCCGAAATCCTTGGCATTGCTTGAGCTTTTCATTCAGCACATTGCTCAGAACTCAACAGATGATGTCACCGTTGTCGTTGCCTTCATGACGCGACATTTCAGTCCGAAGCTGGTTGAAATTTCTCAGAAGTACTTTGAAAATGTAGAGCAAAGTAGAGCTGTAAAAAAGGCTCGTTTGCTCACGCTGACAGGCAAGAAAAAGGTAAGCCCAGTTGACGCACTCGACACCATCACGTATAACGACCACGAGTACAAACAGTACTGGGGAGTGTTTTCGCGAAAGCATATTGACTACGCTACACAGTACCTCGTAGAGAACCTCGATATTGAAGCGAGCGACGAGACCATCTTGGATTTAGCCTCTGGCAACGGAGTGCTCGGCAAAGAAGCGCTTCGGGATGCACCCGACGCAACACTGCACTTGATCGACGATTCTTACCTCGCGGTTGAATCTGCAAAACTGAATGTCCAAGGAGAGAACGTGCACCATCATTACGATAACAACTTGTCGCGTTTTGACGATGAGACGTTCGATGTAATCGTGTCGAATCCACCATTTCACTTCGAGTACGAAATCAACATTGAGGTGCCCATTCGCCTCTTTAAAGAGTGCTTCCGATGCTTAAAGAACGGAGGAAACTTACAGGTCGTGGCAAACACCCACCTCAACTACAAGACGCACTTGACACCCATCTTCTCAGCGGTTGAGGTTGTGGCTGAGAACGACAAGTTTATCGTGTATCAGTGCACGAAGAACTAGCCAAATTCAAACCTCAAATGACCTACTTAATCCCGAAAAAAGTATACCTCAACACGATAAGTGCGCTACTCCTAGTATTTATTGGGGTACAACTGAGTGCTCAGAGCCTTACAGGTTCCAATTTACCAATCGTTGTCATTAGCACAAATGGGCAAGCGATTGAAGACGATCCAAAGGTCACGTGTGACATGGGGATCATTTGGAACACCGATGGAAGCCGAAATTTCACTTCGGATAGCTTCAATGACTTTTCCGGAAAAATCGGAATCGAAATCAGAGGCTCGACTTCGCAGCAATATCCCAAGAAAAGCTACGGTTTCGAAACCCGCGACGCTCAAGGTGAAAACTTGAACGTTAGCCTGTTAGGACTTCCGAGTGAAAATGATTGGATCCTTTATGGCGCCTATCCGGACAAATCACTCATCCGCAATTCGATTACCTATTCGCTCTTTAGCAATATGCAGCCATGGTCTCCTCGCTTCGTATACTGCGAGTTAATCATTGACAATGATTACTTAGGAATATACGCCTTGGTTGAAAAAATAAAGGTTGATGATAATCGTGTTGACATTGCCACGTTGAAAGTTGACGATAATACGGGAGACGAATTGACGGGAGGTTACATCATCAAAGTTGACAAACCGATCGGCAACAGCGGAGAACCATGGGAGTCCGAGTATCAAGAAGAAGTAAAGTTCCTATACCACGACCCTAAATATGAAGACCTAAGTCAAATACAAAGAGACTATATAAAGGACTACGTTTCAGATTTTGAAGACATCCTTTACGGCCCTAACTTCAAGGATCCTATCAGCGGTTATAGATCAATGATAAACGTTGAATCATTCATTGATTTCATGCTGATGCAGGAGTTAAGAAGAACGGTCGATGGTTATCGATCAAGTAGCTTCATGTATAAGGACAAAGTCAGCAAGGGAGGAAAGTTAACGTGCGGACCAATGTGGGATTTCAACCTCTCCTACGGCAATGCGACCTACTGCGATGCTCCAGACACCACGGGTTGGCAGTACAATTTTGCGGAGGTCTGCGACTTCAATAACGAGCCGCCAGAATGGTGGCCGAGATTGCTTGAAGACACCACGTTTGCAAATGAGTTACAATGCAGGTGGCAAAGCCTGAGGGGTACAATTCTCTCCAAAAACTACATCGATAATTTCATCGACTCCACAGCGCTATACCTAGACGAAGCACAGGATCGAAACTTCACAAAGTGGCCAATCCTTGGCGAATATGTAAATTGGAATTTCTTTATCGGAGAGACCTACGAAGAGGAAATCGACTATCTCAAGTGGTGGTTCGACGCTAGGTCGATCTACATGGATGCAAACCTTCCAGGAAGATGCACCGTGGTTAGTGCGGCGCAAGACGAATTGGCTGCGTCTGGTCTGCGCCTATTCCCCAACCCTACTTCGGGTGCTTTTACGGTAACGACTGCAGGTAAGAACATCGACGAGGTTCAGTTGATGGACCTAAGTGGACGAGCTCTTCGTAAATGGAATGCAGTGAACGCTGGCTCCCTAGAGCTTGAGCTTGACGGTCCAGCGGGCGTTTACCTCATACGCGTGACAACTGTAGCGGGTGAGCGATCGACGTTGCAGGTGGTGAAGCAGGAGGTGCGTTAGGGGCGGTGTTGGGAGTCTTCTGCTTTCGCTAAAACGGGTAACTTCAGACAATACAAGAGATCGATAAGTCACGAATACGTGCTTCCAGAAAGCCGACTTTTCTTTACTAATATTCAACCGGACTCAATGGATATCAACAAACAACTAAAAGAGAACCTCGCACAGAGACTTATCCGCTGCTTATAAAGAACTACGTAGCAGCCAATCCTGTAGCGCAAACCCCTCCCAAGACTAAGAAGATACCTGTAGTTATCAATTCTCCAATTCAACCTCAGACGCCAATCCTTCAGCCTAAAAAATGGTGGCAATTTTGGAAATAACTTAAGACACTCAATACGAATAAGTAGTATAAAAAGTAGTTAAACCAACTTCATGTCAGCTAAAAACATAGTTCGAATTATCGCCCGTACCATTCGAATTACAGCCCTGGTAATTAGCATCTTTACGGGTGGCTTTATATTCAATGAATTATCCACTTATTACATGGGGATGTTTTCTATGGTCTTGGTGCTGCCTGTTTTTATTGACTCCTCGATCTTAGCAATTGTAATCCCGAGCGAACGAAAATTTGGAAAGATCCACAAATACCTCTCAAGCTTAGTGTATTGGATAGGAGCCATGGGACTATCCTGTGCGGCCATATTCACCTACAATACACTACGAAACCTCTCACCTGTCATCTATGCTGTAGAGTTCTACTGGGATGTGGGAATCGATATGGAATTCAGGGAGAACGGTACCTTTAAAGTACTGAATTCAAACATGGGGGGCGGGTTTGTGTCTTATGGTGACTATAAAATAGTAGGCTCTACAATCATCCTAGAAGACGAAGTTCGCTGGGATAATCTAAAACTCAATGACACCTTGCAGGTCACAGAAAGAGGGATAAATTTCACGTTAGATAAACCCCATCGAGACCTGAGTGAAGGCACGATGGGGTTCTCCGTTATGCCTTCAAAATCTCCCAATTAAACAACTTTCCCAACTCCCCGAAATGATCCAAAAACTCCAGCATTCAGACATCGAAGTAGCCGAGCAAATACGCGCTGTATTTCAAGTGTCCTATGCCGTTGAGGCCGAACTGCTCGGCGCTACTGACTTTCCTCCCCTCAAAAGGCCTCTTGAGGAATACGTAAATAGCAGAACCGTCTTCTTCGGATACTACGAACAGCAGGAGTTAGCCGCCGTAACGGAGATTACCCACAACGAAGAGTACACACACATCAATAGCCTCGTCGTTGACCCTAAGCACTTCAGAAAAGGCATCGCAACCAAGTTGATCGACTTCACCTTCAATACGTTTGATTCCGCCCTCTTTATCGTCGAAACAGGAGCGAAAAATAAGCCTGCCATCACCTTGTATGAAAAGCATGGCTTTGCAGAGGTAAAGCGTTGGGTCATGCCCGGGTATGGGATTACGAAGGTTAGGTTTGAGCTAATACGAACCGTCAGACCGAGTCGATAGATACTATTGCTAGCTTATCTAAAGTTCACCGGTTTAATTCTAAATCCCGGTAGATCTGACGGTTCAACCACTATCATGCCCCCTTACCGAATCACAGAAAACTTCTGCGTCACCGTTGCCCCCTCTGAAGCAAGGACTACAAAATAAGTCCCCGTACTAAGCTGAGCAACGTCCAAGGCCAATACACCTTCCTCAACGATTGAGCTGTTCACTTCAATCGTTCTGCCTAGCAGGTCTGCAACGAAAACGTGAGCATCACGAGAGATAGATTCCCCAACGTTTACGTACAACTCGCCACTAGTCACAGGATTAGGATAAGCGCTGATGAAGTCATTGAGGCTACCACTCTGCTCTCTGACAGCACTAACAAGCGATGTATTGAAGAATATCTCGGAATAGTGAGTCACACCTTGATCCAAAGTGCCCATGATGAATACATCGTTAAAGTCATCCCCGTTCACGTCTCCGCAAGACAAGTGGCCAAAATCTAGTGTTGGAAAGGCATTGTCTGCGACTTCTTCTAATACGCCATTGCCATCATTCATATAGAGAAGAGTCTCTTTGCCCTCATCTATAAAGAGATTAGGGTCAGTCGAATTCTTTCCCGTCATTAAGAGGTCTTCAAAACCATCGTTGTCGAAATCACAAAAAATCGAGCTTACAAACTTCAGAGGCGCAAGACTTGAATTTTGATCTTCTACAAAGTTTCCCGCACCGTCATTCATGTACAAGCCTGTGTATGGCGTTAAACCTGAATCTGAGGTTCCAGAGATCAGCAAATCCTCATCACCATCGTTATCGATATCCGAGAAAGAAAGGTCTCCTGAAGACAGCTGCTCAAAATTGTACTGCGGCGCAACCGTATAGTTGCCCTGCCCATCGTTGAGATAAGCTTCTGTGATTGGACCTGGTACTTCAGAAGTACCCAAAAGCAACAGGTCTAAGTCGCCATCGAGGTCGAAGTCTGATACATCCATCGACGTCTCCTGTGTATTTGCAAAAGGAGTGTTCGCCTTCTCGACAAATCCTCCTGCGCCATCATTGATGTAAAGCTTTGAACTGCTTATCGCTTCAAAAGCTACTGTCGAACCTGAGACAAAGACATCAAGGTCTTCATCTCCGTCTACGTCTGCAAAAACGATATCCGCTGCATATACATTTTCGAACGGGCTCGTTGCGAGAATGGTGAAGTTGCCCGTACCATCATTGAGATACATTGTGGTGATAGGATTGAAGCGAAAATCAATTCCTGTTACCAAGAGATCGGGATCATTGTCTCCATCCACATCTGCGAATGCTAGTGCCACGGACTGCAAGCCAATGAAAGGAGTTCCAATAACTTCTGTGAAGTTTCCAAGCCCATCATTTGTATAAAGCTTGGCGATATAATTCTCGTTTTGCGGAAGCGAAAATTCTGCCCTATTACCAACCATGACAACATCTTGATCTCCATCGTTGTCGATATCGGCAAATGCAGAAGCACCATACCTCACGTCAAAAAAGGGAGTTGCATCGGCCAACTCGAAGGTTTGAGCTAGCATAAGACTAGGAATGAGGAGCATCATTCCTACGATTGTACGGACGGTAAGAGACCTATTGTGTAGACTAAAATTCATCAAAGATTGAGCTTAAAGAATCAGCACACCTAACCTTGGATTAGTTGTGAGAACAGGTGTTCTCAGGTATGGCAATTTACGGTTTAGAAGAGTTTGACAATGTTGCTTGCTACTTACCAGTCAACAGGTGCTGATGAATAGCGAACTACAGGTATCAGTATGCCAAATCCTTGCAATACGCTGCATTCAAAAAGGAGAATGCTACGGACGACAACAATGTGTGCCGAATGGACACCAAACCAACAAAACTCGCTTCAGAAGCGCATCCTAAAACAACCCTTCCAGCAACGCATCATCAACCATATTCGGTACCGTCACCTTCAAGCTTGGCGTACGCTCCATCTCTCTTTTGATCGCGAACACAGCACCTTCATTACGTGCCCAACTTCTTCTCGCGATGCCGTTGTTGACATCATAGAAAAAGAGCAAAATGGGCTTGTAGAAGATTTCAATCCTGACAGATTTTCCAATTTTTTAAAGAAAACGCTTCAGGAGATAAATAAATTAGAACCTAATCGCTGTACACCCATAGCTTTCCGTCGAGGTCCGTAAATGAAATTATCCCAATCTCATAATTAAAACATACGTAAGAAACAGGGTCTTCAAAAGGTGTACAGAAAGCATCCTTAAACTCTCTCCCGTAATATTCGACATCTTCATAGATTATTGTATCAGGAACAATCTCAGAGGTCCTCAAATTTATATAGTCCTCTAAAACAAGACCTGAAACCCGTGGTTCTCCATACTGGATAAACCAGATCTTCATAAGATCAGCAACTTTTGTAGGCTTATAAGACTCTTTGCCAAAGGTAGAAGCATATAAATTGACCCCAAATCGCAAGTTCAATGAGTCGTTTACCAGATCTAAAAATCTCACTTCTGCGCCATACTTAAACAAAACCGTGTCTCCAGGAATATTTACATCGTATTGCGTGTCGGAAATCAAAAAAGCAGAAGCTGGTGAGACTGATATTCTAAACACAAGTATATTCATGTCTTCGTCAACAAACGAAATACTATCAACACCGTTATAAGGAAGCTGATCAATACTCTCTTGCAGAAGTTCAAAAATACCCGCATCAACAATTGAATAAAGATCAGCGTCTAGGTATGGCCCCATTTCGTCCTTCTCGCAAGCAGACCAAAAGAAAAGAAGACCAAATACAACAACTACTTTTAAACTGTACGACATAAGTGCATTTAATTAGCAATTTAAAGCTACTGAAGAATTAATTTCAAATTTAACTCCGTATCAAGGTACAGAATTCAGCTGTAGAAGCAAAGTAAGGCCCTTCCTAAAACAACCCTTCCAGCAACGCATCATCAACCATATTCGGTACCGTCACCTTCAAGCTTGGCGTACGCGCCATCTCTCTTTTGATCGCGAAGACAGCACCTTCATTACGTGCCCAACTTCTTCTCGCGATGCCGTTGTTGACATCATAGAAAAGCATACTCTCCAAGCGACGTTGCGCCTCAGCACTGCCGTCTAGTAGCATACCGAAGCCTCCGTTCATCACCTCGCCCCAGCCTACGCCACCGCCGTTGTGAATCGACACCCAGGTTGCACCACGGAAACTGTCGCCGATCACATTGTGAATCGCCATGTCAGCCGTGAATTTGCTACCGTCATAGATATTTGAGGTCTCGCGATACGGACTGTCCGTTCCACTCACATCGTGGTGGTCACGACCAAGTACAACCGATCCGATCTCACCCGCTGCTATAGCATCATTGAACGCTTTTGCAATACGTGAACGGCCTTCTGCATCCGCATATAGAATGCGTGCTTGCGAACCGACAACCATCTTATTCTTCTTGGCATCTTGAATCCAAGTCAGGTTATCCTGAATCTGTAACTGAATCTCTTCAGGTGCCTCCGTGAGCATCTGCTCCAAGACATCTGCAGCGATCTGGTCTGTACGATCTAAATCCTCAGGCTTACCACTTGCACATACCCAACGGAATGGCCCGAACCCGTAGTCGAAACACATTGGTCCGAGGATGTCTTGCACGTAAGATGGATACTTGAAATCGATGTTGTTTTCGGCCATCACATCCGCGTCTGCACGGGATGCTTCAAGCAAAAATGCGTTACCGTAATCGAAGAAATACGTTCCTCTCGCCGTGTGCTTGTTGACTGCTTCTGCATGGCGGCGCAAAGAGGTTTTGACGTAAGTCTTAAACTCCTCTGGCTCTTCTCCAATAAGTCGATTTGCCTCCTCGTAGCTTAGTCCTACAGGATAGTAACCACCCGTCCAAGGAATATGAAGGGACGTCTGATCTGATCCAATATGGATGTAGATTTCTTCGTCGTAGAATCGCTCCCAGATCTCGACCACGTTACCGATGTACGCGATAGAAACCACCTCACCTGCCTCCTGTGCCGCGCGGACACGAGTAACTAGCTGATCAATATCATCGATCAATACATCAACCCATCCTTGTTCGTGACGCTTGGTCGCAGCTCTAGGATTCACCTCCGCACAGATAGTGATACAACCTGCAATGTTTCCAGCTTTAGGTTGAGCTCCACTCATGCCTCCAAGCCCAGCGGTCAAGAAGATCTTACCACCTCTTGATTCACCTTTCGGCAAAATCTTACGAAAGGCGTTCATCACCGTAATGGTCGTACCGTGTACGATCCCTTGTGGACCGATGTACATGAACGAACCAGCCGTCATCTGGCCATACTGCGTTACGCCCATTGCGTTATACTTCTCCCAATCGTCTGGTTTTGAGTAATTCGGGATCATCATACCATTGGTAACGATGACTCTAGGCGCCTCTTTAGAAGATGGGAACAAACCCATTGGGTGCCCAGAATACATATGCAGTGTCTGCTCCTCCGTCATGGTCGCCAAGTACTGCATCGTCAGCAGGTACTGCGCCCAATTCTGAAATACGGCGCCGTTACCGCCATAGGTGATCAACTCTTCAGGGTGCTGCGCAACTGCAGGATCCAAATTATTCTGGATCATTAACATGATGCCCGCCGCCTGCTGAGAAACCGCAGGGTACTCCGAGATCGGTCTTGCGTAGATCTTGTAGTCAGGCTTGAATCGGTGCATGTAAATGCGACCATATTCTTTCAACTCAAAGGCAAACTCTTGCGACAGCTCTTGGTGCCAAGCTTTCGGGAAATAGCGCAGTGCATTTCGAATAGCAAGCTGCTTCTCTTCCAAGGATAGAATGTCCTTCCTCTTCGGAGCCCGATTTACATCAAGGCTATACGCTCTCGTCGGTGGTAAATCACCTGGGATGCCGTTGAGTATAATTTCTTTGAAAGTCATGTTATTGAGTTGAAGGCCTGTACACGCTCTTAGCGTAGAAATTAAAATGATTCAGCAATAGAGATGTTTAGGAATTACCCCTCTGAATTAACAATAATTCTCCGCTCTTCTACCAAGGTTATCATTTCTGCGATGTCGTATTTCAGCAATCGATCTTCTTCGAGCTTATCAACTTTATTTCTGATGATGCTATGGTTTTGCTCGACAAGTTTTCCAAAGGTGTTAGGTCTGCGGAAGTCCATCGCTTGAGCAGCATACATCAACTCAATAGCGAGAATCTTTTCGAGGTTGCCCAGTATCTGATTGAACTGACGCCCGGAGATACTGCCCATAGACACGTGATCTTCCTGACCAAGTGATGTCGGTATACTATCTGCAGATGGAGGGAAGCAGAGAGACTTGTTTTCAGTGACCAATGCCGCAGTCGTGTATTGCGGTATCATAAAGCCACTGTTGAGTCCACCTGAACTTGTAAGCAATCTTGGTAATCCGTATTTTCCTTCCAGTAGAAGGTAAGACCGCCTGTCAGATATGTTTCCAAGTTCAGCTGCTGCGATTGAACCGTAGTCCAAGGCCATCGCCAAAGGTTGTCCGTGGAAATTGCCGCCTGAAATCGCTTCCGTCTCACTGAGAACTATCGGATTATCCGTCACAGAGTTCATTTCTACCTCCGCCAATTCATTCAAGTGGTAGTACGCATTTCGAGAAGCGCCGTGTACCTGAGGCATACACCTGAGTGAATACGGATCCTGCACTCGAGAACAGTCTAGGTGGCTGCCAATATTCTGACTATCCTCCAAAAGCATTCTCATGCGCTTAGCAACGGCAAGCGTGCCTCGGAACGGTCTAATTTGATGAAGTGCCGCCTTAAACGGTGCCCCACTCCCCTGGAATCCCTCCAAGCTCATTGCGCCTGATACGTCCGCAAGGTCGAGCAGGTACTTCATTTTATGAAGGCCAACGATCGCATGTGCGAGAATGAATTGAGTACCGTTGATGAGACCTAAGCCCTCTTTTGCTGCGAGATCAAGTGGTGCTAATCCATGTTGAGCATATACCTCCCGGGTAGGCACTACTGCTCCATCCACCCATATTTCGCCCTCTCCTAAAAGCGGCAAGAATAAGTGAGATAGAGGAGCAAGATCCCCTGAAGCTCCGACCGAACCTTGCTCAGGAACGACAGGGATGAGGTCATTATTCACGAAGTATTGGATACGCTCAATCAATACCATGCGTACGCCTGAGAAGCCCTGGCTAAGCGCTTGCAGCTTGCAGATCAGCATGATCTTGGACAGCAGCTTGTCTATTGGCTGCCCTACACCGACGGCATGGCTTATCAATAGATTTCGCTGAAGCAAACCTGTTTCCTCCGGCTTGATTTGGACATCGCACAAAGGGCCGAAACCAGTATTGATTCCGTAGACCGCTTTGTCTCCGCTGGCCATCGCCTGCACCTTTTCACGACACGCTTGAACCTGCTTTATAGCCTGTTCGGTCATCACACCTTCCTCTTGGCCGGTTGCGATTGCCATGACCTTGTCTACAGTGAGTTCGTCTAAACCGTACTTGAACATTATTTCTTCGTTGAGGTGGTGAGGTAAAAGCGCAAAGGTTGGTGAGCCAGGCTGCCTTGATAGCAAGTAAGAGCCAATGAATCGGCATCTAAAAGCTAAACCATTGGACCAAAACTACCGCTATATTTGATGCCTAACAAGATCAAAACTACGCACACTTGATGCCTGACAGTAATCAAACAGAATTGCGCCATCTCCGCTATTTCCTAGCGGTAGCTGAAGACCTCCACTTCCGAAAAGCAGCGGAAAGGCTGTACATCTCCCAACCTGGATTGAGTCGCCAGATCAAGCAGATGGAGGAGAACTTAGGCGTCGAACTGTTTCGAAGACACAACCGCAGCGTTCAACTTACCAAAGCGGGCGAATACCTGAAAATCGAGTTAACGAAAAACCTCTCTAACCTAGAGCACATCCTCTCTCATTCGAAGCTGCTCAATGACGGCAAAGGAGGCAACCTAAAGCTTGGATACGTGGGTTCGGCGATGCAGGAAATCATCCCAAACATCCTCCTCAAGTTTAGAAAACACTACCCTACCGTGGTTTTCAACCTGAAAGAACTTGACAATCAAAAACAAATAGAAGGTCTCCTCGTCAATGAGGTTGACCTCGGTTTCGTACGCCTAGATCGAGTACCAAGAGGACTAGAGATGATCCCGCTACTTGAAGAGAATTTCTGCCTTGTGTTGCCCAAAAAACATGCGATCAACACGAAGAATTTCGAGCACCTATCTCAGCTCAAGGACGAATCCTTCATCCTTTTCGATTCAGCTTACAGCCCTTCGTACTTTGAAAAGGTGATGCAGATATTTGATGACAGTGGTTTTAGCCCATTGGTCTCTCACTCAACGATACATGCGAGCTCCATCTTCAAGCTAGTCGAGAACCACTTCGGGATCTCGATCATCCCCAAGTCACTCGCCGTCGTTAACCATAAGAAACTGCAATTTCTAGAGCTCGACAAGATCAAGCAGAAGACGATCCTTTCGGCGGCTTGGAATACCGAGAACCAGAACCCGATGTTAGCAAGAGTTTTGAGAATGTTTGAGGCAAAGTCTTAAACCAATAGTACACTTCGCTCCCTTTAGCTACAGTGGTTCAGGCCACATTTGACTTTGCAGACCAAATCTGTCCTTTTGCAGATCACACTTGAGGTTTCGCGTATTTCCGCTGATCTTTAGAAGTCTAGATGAATAGATCCGCAATCATACTGTTGCATGCCTCTTACTGGCTGGCATATTTTGCATTGGCTGCGATCGCTGTTCTAGCCATTAGCCAGACGGTTGATATCACACCTGCGGACGTTGAATTCTACAAAGGTGTAATCGTTGGTATAGGGATTGCTCCAGCCATTTTCACCTTCTACATTTTTTACTTCCTTCTGTTTCCGCGGTATCTCCAGCAGAGGAAAATTACGCAAGCAGTGATCTCAGGCATACTCGTCTCGCTGGCAAGTTTCCTCGTTGGTGCCTTTACACTGAGTTTCACGGCAAACATGGGCTGGAGCTGCTACGCTGAATCCAATTACGTCGCCATTCTGATTGTATCCTTCCTTAGTTTTCTTCACGGCGTCGCCGCTTTTATCATTAGAGGCTTCATCACTTGGTATCAAGAAATCAAGTGGAAAGAAGAGCTACAGCAAAAAAACCATGAAATGGAATTGGCGGTCATCAAGTCTCAGCTTGACCCACACTTCTTGTTCAATACACTGAATAATATTGACATTCTTATTGTTAAAAACCCCGCACAAGCCTCTGAATACCTAAACAAGCTATCGGATATTATGCGTTTCATGCTCTTTGAAACTAAAACACAAAAGATTCCCTTAGCCCAAGAAATCGAGTACATACACAAGTATGTAGAACTGCAAAAAATCCGAACCGCAAACGAAGAGTATGTAAACTTCACGGTGAATGGAAACCCAGAAAACACGGCGATTGCGCCGCTCGTGTTTATCCCATTTATAGAAAACGCCTTTAAGCACACCAACAACAAGAAGCTAAAGGATGCCATCACCATCGAGATCAATGTGTCGGACACATCGGTGAGTATGCGCTGCAACAATAAAATCGACCCAACAAGAAGCTCAATCGTAGAGCGAAATGGCCTAGGTCACGAACTGATTTCTAAACGATTAAGATTACTATATCCCGACTTACATGCACTAGACATAAAAAGAGAGGAAGATTCGTATCAGGTCTTTTTAAAAATCGACCATGAAACAGTATAAGTGCATCATCATTGAGGATGAACCCTTAGCCATGGAACGAACCATGGACTTCGTTAAAAAAGTGCCCTTCCTTGACTTGACTGGAGCTTTTGACAATGCGCTAAGTGGGCTTTCGCATTTGAATTCCAATACAACCGACATACTCTTCCTTGACATCAATATGGACGAACTCTCTGGTATAGAGCTACTTGAAAGCGCATCTATAGAACCAGAGGTCATTATCACAACCGCATATCAAGAGTATGCCCTCAAAGGCTACGAACTCAATGTGACGGACTACCTCCTTAAGCCGTTCACTTTTCAGCGCTTTTTGCAGGCTGTCAACAAGGTCCAAAAGAAGCTAGAAAAGGCTACCATCCAAGTAGATCACATCTTCATCAAATCGGAGAACAAACTCGTCAAAGTCCTATACGACCAAGTGCTCTACATCGAAGGCATGCGCGACTACCGCAGAATCTTCTTAACCGATGGCAGTAGCATCATGACCTTGCAAAAATTCGGAGACTTAGAACAGCTAATCCCTTCCGAAATCATCTGCAGGGTCCACAAGTCCTACATGGTCTCTTTGAGTAAAATCAAAGACGTCGAGAAGAACAGTATCCGCATCGCAAGCAAGTCTATTCCTGTCTCAGCCACCTACAAGTCGGCCTTCTATGCGCGGCTCAAAAAGTAGCTTGCAGATGATTCGCCTGAGTTTGCAGAGAGCCCCATGTGTTTTGCCTATCAACTTTCGAAAAAAGAGCTGTCGCCCCGATCTTGGTTACCTGTCAAAGCACCTTTGACAAGTAAATCCAGACATGATGTTGACCGCAAATAAGAACTTAAATAGATCTATCCGATCATTACTGTACATCGCATTCGTTGGTCAATTGGCTTTTTGCAGTTATATACTTCTTCATTTTGGAGGAACCGCCTTCCAAGGCGACTGGAATACTTGGACAGAATCGATGATTCACGGCATCATCGAAGGCGATCCTGTCGGGAATGCGGCTGTCATTTTCCACATCATGCTGGCATTTATCATTACGTTCAGTGGACCGCTTCAGTTTTTCGAATGGTTCCGTACAAACGCCCGCTCCTTTCACAAATACAACGGACGGATATACATCTTAACAGCCCTACTGATCACGGTTGGAGCGCTGTTCATGGTCTGGAATCGTCCTGCTACCATCGGAGGCCAATTGGGTCGCGTATCCCTAACAATCAATGCTGGCCTCATTATTTGGTTTGCGATAATGGCCTGGAGAACAGGCGTTCAACGAAAATTTGTGGAACACAGGCGCTGGGCCATCCGCACCTTTGTAGTTGTTAGTGGAGTTTGGTTTTTCAGGATTGGGTTCGGCACTTGGATACTTGTCACAGGGTTTACAGCACCCGGTGTGAAAGAGGACTTGACGGGATGGTTCGATCGTATGCTCTATTTCACCTCATACTTAGGACCGCTACTCGTCACCGAAATCTACCTCCGAGTGAAGGCCTCAGATAGCCTTGTCGCTAAAAAGCGTCTAACGATATTCCTCTTTGCGCTCTGCCCGCTGCTCATTGCTGGTACTTGCGTAACGGCAATGGTATTCTGGCTGAGTTAAAGTCCTTCGGAAGTGCACGAGGGCTAACTACGTTGTGCCAACACACTCTTCATAAACATCTCGTAGGCGCTCTGTGTATGAGCAATTATGGCGTTCTTATCGAGACTCTTATCATGCGGATTCAAATCAGGATGAGACTCCCGCACATACGCATCACTCCAAAGCACAAGCTCCATGATGATCGGAGCTAAGTCAACTCCTTTTGGCGTAAGCAGGTAAACGTTCTCCTTCTTATTGCCTAAAAGCGGTATTTAACCGCAGCACCAAATGTTCTAGGCGCTCCATAGAATGCCTCTGTGATTCCAAGTGCAGAGAAATTAGTACCACCTTGAAGAACCGCTTCATCGGTTAGGTTTTTCCCCCAAAGTGCAAGCTCATATTTCTGATCGATCACGAATGCGACGCGAGTGGATACGAGTAAAAACGCAGGCTGAAACAATGCTGCACTGTTCGCTAGATCATGAAAGGTGTCATCTTGAAAACTGTAATCTACATGGAGGGATAGCCCGAGTCTATCACTCAACGTTGGCGTATACGCGAGGCCTGCGGCATACTGATTGGCGGGAGTTTTTGGAATCGCAGTCTCCAAGGTCAAGTTGGAAGATGCATTTACTTCTAGGTAGTACGCATCGATAAAACTCGCCGATGCATTGAAGTGCAAGTCCTTCCCAAGTTGGGTAAGGAACTCAACTTCCGCTCCGAAGAATTCTCCTTTCGCTCCATTCTGGACGACGATTTCTGAAGATGTAAAGGAGTCCACATGGATATCGGCAAAGTCTGTGATATATCCAGAGACATTCAACCTACTTCGAGTGCCGATGTCGGCTTTAGCACCGAGCTCAAGCACCCTAACCGTCTCTGGATTGAAGGCTACAATTCCTGCGGTAGATTGCAGAGGTCGCGTACTGAATCCCCCACTCTTGAATCCGTGGGCAAAGCTTAGGTAGGTAAGTACGCTTTTTGATGCCTGATATTCCAAAGCAACGTGTCCAGTAAGCGAAGCCCAATCGTCTTCAATTGTAGTACCCGCAGGCACAATAAACACATCCGTAGCAGTTCGCTGGTGTTGAGCAGTTAAGGTCTTTGCATCTTGAGAAAAGCGCAATCCACCGGAAGCAGAAAACCTGCGCCCAAACGCGTAGTTGAGGTTTAGATAGGCCGCGAGATTGGTCGCTTCAACTGCATTCATGGAAGTCCTGCTCGACCTAAACGCCTGGTTTTCAAAATTGCCTGCTCCACCATACGGAGCAGGAACGTCTCCAGGATTTGCCGCTTCTAAGGCATCGAACAATCCTTCTGCTTCATCGATGATTGTAAGCTCATCGTTGCGCTCATTCATGAAGTACACACCTGCCAACCACTCGAACTTTGAAGGTTTTGAATTGTGAAATTGCAGTTCTGCACTTATCGATTCAGAAGAGAATTCTGTATCAGCATGTAGGTAATCAAAAGGTCCATTGTCCGCATCTCGGGCAACCCTTGTGTCCATGTTTCTATACCCGAGAATCAGCTTACTGTTGACGCTTCCCCGGTCATAGTTCGCCGTAGCATTGAGCCCAAATGCATCTAAGTCATTGATGCTTGGACCGGTAGCGTTGGTGGTATAGGGGTTCCCGGTAAGCAAAGCGGGGTTGACGGCATTTCCTAGGAGTTGGTTGTAGAGCAATGCCGAAGTTGAGCCGCTTGGGTCTGCGGCAGCTAAGGTTGAAGCCATTGCACCAGCACGAGTTCTGGTATAATCAGCACCAACGTTTAGCGTCAATCTATCAGTAGGTGCGGTCAAAAACTTTCCTCTTAGAAAAAGGGTGTTGTCGTCTCCTTGCGCTTGACCTGGATCTTGCAGACGCTCCGTGTACCCGTCACGATTGCGATAGACGGCGCTGAAATTAGCTGCTGATTGCTCATTGATAGGAAGGTTGACGCTGCCTCGGAATTGGAGTAAGTTAAAGTTGCCCGCTGTCATTTCAGCCGAGCCGAACAGACTATCCATTGTTGGGTTGAAGGTCGTAATGTTGATTGCACCTCCGATCGTGTTGCGACCAAAAGAAGTTCCTTGTGGGCCGCGGAGGACTTCCACGTTTGCACCTTCCATCTCAAGAAGGGTTCCGACGGTACGCGGCAGGTAAACTCCATCGACATAGATGCCTACTCCTGGATCTGTAGCGCCGCTGAAGTCCGTTTGCCCAATACCTCGCATAAATACAGAGGTGCCAAATGCAGCTCCATTTTGTCCGTTTTCTATGGTAAATCCTGGCGTTAGGCGAGCTACATCTGTAAGTTGAGAAGCGCCTCGCTCCACCAAATTTTGGGACCCAAAGGTCGTGATGGACACAGGAACATCCTGTAAATCCTCTTCAACTCTGCGTGCTGTGACCGTCTCACTTTCAAGGTTAACATCTGTAGTTAAAGCAAGCAACAATGACTGATTACCCTTACCAACCTTCACATTCAATTCAGTATATCCTGACAAATTAACACGCAGGAATACAGGCAGCTTCTTCACTACCAATTCAAATCTGCCATCCTTATTTGTAACTACCTCATGTTTTGTCTGCTGTTCAATAACCGTCGCACCGACCAGGGAATACCGACCATCCTCGGCCACTACTGCACCCGATATCGTTGTCTGAGCAAATAGTGCCGCCCCAATTAAAACGAAGGCCAAGGTTGACAAAACTCGGAAACCCCAAGAAAAAGAAGAAAACAATAAAATCATAGCAAGAAGTTTTTTTCTGAATCCACCATTTGGATCTAATGCAAAGTTGAGCGGTAAAAAAGCACTTTCCATTAAGCTACCTTAAGAAGTCCTCTAGCAATTGAATTTCACCTTCTCTATCCTTCCTCTTGCGTATTAGCTCAGCGGAACCAATGCCGATATGTCTTTGCAAGGCGGGGCAGCAAAAGGGTCTCCTAGAGCAAGCCATTTCTAAAAATGGCCGATCCTCCCAACTCTTATGGGTTACATTCAGCATTGTTGATTTCCTCCTTCTGGGAAAACACAACTTGAACGACTATGCAAGACGCAGATTTCCTAATCAAAATTGGCGTCCTAGCGATCTACGTCGGCATCCTCTTCCTCATTGGGATTCTCGCCTCTCGGAGGATCAACAGTATGAGCGACTACTACGTCGGAGGAAAGAAAATGAACTTTTGGGCCGTCGCCTTTTCTGCAAGAGCAACCGGTGAATCCGGCTGGCTACTCATCGGCCTCACAGGCATGGGCGCGATGGCTGGCTACTCCGCCTACTGGGTTGTCATTGGAGAATTACTCGGCGTATTTATCTCCTGGCAATTCATGGCCAAGCTGTTTAAACGGCGATCCGACCAGTATAAATCCATCACGATACCTGACTATTTAGAGAGTCACTTCAAGTCAAAAACGAACACGCTTCGGATCATATCTGCGGCCACACTGGTCATCTTCGTCGTCATTTATGTCGCGTCCCAGATGGACGTTACCGGCATCGCCTTCGAATCCATGCTCGGCATCGATTACCGTATCGGCGCTATGATCGGCTTCTTCATTGTACTCGCCTACATTTTCGTTGGTGGGTTTGTTGCGGCCGTCTGGTCGGACATGTTCCAAGGTGTCTTGATGTTCTTCGGCTTGGTGTTACTCCCGATTGTCGTTTGGTTTTCGATGGACCAAGGAACAGACATTACCGCAGGCCTAAACGCCATCGACCCTACCCTAACCCAAGTCATGGGCAGAAGCGACAATGGCCTAATGAACCTGTTTACACTACTCGGATTTTCTATGATCGGCCTTGGATTCCTTGGCTCGCCACAGGTGTACGTGCGCTTCATGTCCATTGAAAGTGAGAAGGAAATTGACAAGGGTAAGTGGGTCGCACTTGCGTTCACGCTCCTCACCGACGCAGCAGCTGTTACCATCGGTATCCTTGCCCGCATCTACTTCACTTCCGAAGGACAAGACCCCGAAGCGATACTTGGAAACGGCGGAGAGAACGTGCTCAGCATGATCACCAATGAGTTCCTCCCAACCATCCTCGTGGCCATCTTCATTGCCATCGTCCTCTCGGCGATCATGTCTACGATCGACTCGCTTCTCATCCTCGCTTCTAGTGCTGTGACACGTGACTTCTACCAGAAGATCTTCCGTCCAGACCTCAAGGACGAAGACCTCACCAAGATCTCAAGGCTCGTTACACTTGCCATGGCTGTAGCTGCACTTTGCATTGCAATACTCCTGTACAACCTCTACCCGGAGAGACAAATCTTCTGGATCATGATCTTCGGCTGGTCTGGCATTGCAGCCACGTTCTGCCCGGTTATTATCCTTTCTCTATTCTGGAAAGGCTATTCTGAAAAAGGAGCGATCGCGTCTATGATCACAGGCTTCATTTCGGTGATCTTCTTCAAGTTTGTGGTATCCAACATGGATAGTGTAGGTGCCTACTTCGTGGAGTTAGATGTCCTAGCGCCGTCGTTCGCATTGGCGATGCTTGTAGGGTATGTGGTTTCGAAAATGTACCCAGTGGCCCACTTAGAATCAGAGCTCTCTGAGAAGTAGAGACCCTGGTTCTGCTTCCGCCAAAACATATTCCCTCATTTCTGATGATCTTACTCACCAGAAATGAACCTCCCCGCACTACCATGCACCACAAAATGGCGCCCCCACCTTTGGTTGGCAGCGATCATCGGCCTTTGGCTGGTGGCCTTCCTTGTGGTAGCAGCCCCTTTTGACACTAGCGAACTGACGTTTAAGAATCGCTTGCTCCTGCTTAGTCCTTACGGGATAATCTTCATGCTAGCGTACCTCCCAAACGTAGCACTTCAAAACCTAATCTTTCGCAAGACTGAACGATGGACGGTTTTGGCGGAAGCTGGAATCGTACTACTCTCCTATACCCTAGCACTTCTAATGTGCTTCGCGTACTACCGCTCGGACTGGCTCAATGGCCAAGCGAACTTCAGCCAGTTCGTTGCCAGCATATTCCTGCCAACCGTTTTGCTGCTCAGCTTTCTACTCATCAGTGGTCGCTGGTTCATTAGTAGAGGTCAAAAGGTCATCGAACGCATCCGAGAGCCCGAACTCATCGCCTTGCGTGGAGACAATCGTACAGATGTCATTCGCCTCTTGCCCGAGCAACTCATCTGTATCAGCGGAGCGCAGAATTACGCGGAGGTCCATTACCTCGTCGACGGCAAACCCCAAAAACAACTCCTACGCACAACGCTCTCTAACGTGGCGAGTCAAGCTCCTGCCCTACTCCGCGTTCATCGCTCCCATTTGGTCAATCCACTACACTTTGTGCGCTGGGTCGGCACTACTGGAGCGCTGTTTCATGCGACTGAAATCCCAGTAAGCAAGACGTATCGACCAGGTTTAGTAATCGCCCTAGATCTTGATGCTGCAACCCGTCCCACCGAGGGCTGATTTCGTCCCAAACGCTAGTAAATACTAGCTTTTCTGGGGCACACCCACTTACTATTGTATCATCATAAAAACAATGGTTCTCATGCGCTTCCTACTCATCTGCTCACTACTACTCAGCTTCACACTTTCTACCTTTGCCCAACAAGCGGTGGATGCAGACGCCGCTCAGGCGTTTCTAGACGAAGCCATCAACAACGGTCAATGCATCGGAATCGCTGCAGGCATTTTGAAAGGTGACGACATTCTTTGGAGCGGTAAGACGGGAATGGCTGACCTCGAAAAGTCAATTCCGTACACTGCACAAACGGTCGGACGTACCGCTTCGATTGCCAAGCCAATGACGGCGCTTGCTATCCTCCAATTGGTAGAGCAAGGCAAGTTGAACCTTGACGATAAGGTCGCTGTCCACCTTCCTGAATTCAAAGGCGGAGCAAAAGAGGCGATAACGGTCCGTCATGTACTGCAACATTCGGCAGGTTTTAGAGGCTACGGCAACAACAAGGAGCGCAATAATGTGGTCGAATACCCTACGTTCTCTGCGGCAATGCAGATCTTCATCAATGACGATTTGCTCTTCACTCCTGGCAAAGGATACAGCTATACGACATTCGGTTACACCGTTCTTGGAGCCTTGATCGAAAAGGCATCTGGCACTAGCTATGAAGACTACTTGCGCACCCATGTTTGGGAGCCCGCGGGCATGGTCAATACTTCTGTAGAGCGATTTGGTGCGCCAACTCCCGGCAGAGCGAACATCTACCACCAGAAGAAGCCAGGTAAAATCAAAGCTGTTGAGTTTGCGAACCACAGTGATCGTATTCCTGGCGGCGGCGTGCAGTCTACCGTGGAAGATCTACTCCACTTTGGACACGCAGTAATGAACAATACCCTACTTTCTGCAGAAAGCCTTGCTGTAATGATTGCGGACAGCGGTCTTAAAACCGAGGACAACGGCTACGGCATGGGTTGGTACATCTATGCCGATAACAGCGAAGTTTTCGGACACAACGGAGAGCAACTCGGGTGCAGCGCCTTTCTTCTGCTTGCGCCAAAACGCAATATCGTCATCGCCGTCATGAGCAATACTTCCGGTGCTAAGAAGGAAGTGGGTAAGGTTATGAATGGAGTGTTTGGAGAGGCGCTGAAGGTTAAGTAAGCTGCTGGTCTTGCTAATTACCGATTCGCAGGAAAAAATGCGAGGGAATCGTATAGCTCTAACAAACGTAAACAGCGGACAAATCACTCCACTACAACCTTCCTTGTCATCAACTGCTTCCCATTTCTCAAGTTAAGCATGTAAACGCCGGGAGACAGCCCCTCTAGATCTAAAGAGGTGCGCTGACCATCGTTCGCGTTTACACTTCTCTGGAGGAAGACTCTTCCTGAAGCATCATACAGTCTTAGTTCTAACGCCATAGCACTGCACAGTCCAAATTCTAACTCTAGTGACCCTTTCACTGGAACAGGAGAAAGACGTAGGACACAGTCCAAGGTATTGCTGACACTAGAAACAACTGAGAAGTCGATCGTCGCCACAGTGCTGTGTTGAACCCCAGCCTCTTCTGCAACTGCGCCGACAAGTGCTTTTACGACGTTGCTCATGAACGTAAAATCGAGCGTGCTCACAAGGTCATTAGCGGTGTGATAATTCGGGTTTCTAAAATTGGCTCCATCGGTAAGCATAAGTGCAGGGATATTCTGCACCCAAAAAGGAGCATGATCTGAACGGCCTAGATCAGGAGTCACCGATTGCCATGCGGCAGGGGCAGCGAAAGACACGGTTTTAAGACCGGGCACATATTGAGCAGCTGCAGCGTCATATGCTGCAATCAGAGCTGCGGAATTTTGATCCCCAATATTCGTGATGTAATTTCCTCTGAACTCATCCGCTATCAAAGCAGCCTGTACGTCTGGATATAGAATCTCAAACCCTGCAGGAAGCGTCTGAGAATTTGGAGCGTCTGTGTAATAGCCTATCATTTCCATATTGAAGACGCCTTTGACTACTTCGGAACCCAAAAGACCATTATCTGCGAAATAAACGGACCCCAGAAGTCCTGCTTCTTCCAGATCAAATCCAAGGAATCGCAGTGATTTTTCAAATCGATATGGCGCGAGGACTCTCGCGGCTTCTAATAACCCAGCTACTGCGCTACCATTGTCATCAGCGCCAGGAGAGTCATTCACGGTATCAAAATGACCATCAATGATGTAAGTTGAATCGCTTTGGGTAGTTCCTTCTAATCGTCCAAGGATATTTTGGCCTGTATACGTTCCTCTTGGGAAGTCTTGACGCATGGTCTCAAGACTAGCTGCTAAAAATCGCTGCTCGATAGTGTCTTTTACGGCTTCTAGGTGATTAGGATTTGCTGTTCTGTGCCGAACACCCTCTATAAATTGCATATCACGTAGGAGTCGGTTGGAGTCGACTTGATCAACAATACTTTGGATGTTAATCTGAAACAAGTCATCTGCAACGAGCTTTACCTTATAGTCTCCACTCCCTGAGAGCAAGCCTGTAGCATCCCAGACAATCGACTTACCCGTTCCTGACAAGACTGAGGCGCCTAGATCACCGGTAGCACCTGTCGTATTGATGTCATAGCTCTCACCATCGTTATCAGAGATAAGAAAAGTGACCGTAATTGCTTCACCTTCAGCATCAAAGACATCATAACCTACAACGAGCTGCTGAGTGGCATCATCGTATTGTGAAATAACATTGGTGATTTCAGGAGATTGATTCTGCGCTAAGAGCTGAATAGTAAGGAGCAAAAGCGTAGAGCAAAGAAGAATGCGCATGTCATACTGATTTCGGAGAAAGTTACGAATTCCTGAAGCTAGAAATTGGCGCACCCCTCTCCATTTCAGATACTTAGTAGTTTTGCACTACTCTTTAAATCCAAGAGGGAAGTGTGGGTTTGACGCAGTATTCATCGTTATCAAGCGCAGTTTCACTTACATTGGAGTAACAACTTGTTCTTTAGTACCCTTAGATTCAACACGAGTTACCTGCCAAGACCCACTTGAATAGTTACTTTATGGTATACCAATTCCCCTCTTAGACCGTAACACAATTACCCTCCAGATGAACAGGACAAAATTTATATTCAGCTATCTCTTTATCTTCTTCGCGTTGTCTTTCTCCAGCCAAGTTCACAGCCAGTGCATTGTTGACGCTGGCATGGACAGAAATGTCTGCCAAGGCGAAAGTTTAGATGGAGCACTATTGCTTGGCGCTGTTGTGAGTGGCGACGTCACGGACCTAAGCTGGGAATCGACCTACTACCAGGCAATACTCGACCTAACCTATCATGCGTCAGAAATGCTCTCTGACACCTCGATATTACAACCGACGATTGAGCAGCATTTCGAAAAGACGGTGACCTATTACTTAACCGGCACAACCTCAACAAACGAGACCTGTACAGATTCCGTCAAGCTGAATTTTAACAGCTGGATCTTTCTCGCAGTTGATAAAGCAACTGGAAAATCACCTTCCGATACCGTTGAACTCTGGATTGCAGCAGTAAGCAACTGGCCACATATAAAATACGAATGGAGTCCAAATTACATGATATCGGACACGACCATTGAGCGGCCAAGTGTGTGGAACGACACCACTGTTTTCTATAACTTGACCATCACTGACTCACTCGATTGTACATTTATCGACGATGTATTTGAAGTTTACGTCAACGCAAGCTCAACTATTGAAAAAGAGGAAATCCTCCTCAATCTATATCCGAACCCTACTTCAACCACATTCACGATTACCACTAACCGAAACTTCGACACATACGAGCTGTTCGAGCTTAGCGGGAAAATGATACAAAAAACAAATAGCAAGACGATAGATTTAACAAATGAAATTAACGGTGTATACATACTAAAGGCAAAAGATAAAAACGCCAATTTTATTTCTAAAAAAATAGTCAAAAAAGGTACTCCCTAGAATTATACTCCCTTCGTTTGAGTGTCCTTATCCTAGCCTACTAACAGAGTCCACCATCCTCTTGAGGCACATAACCACCTCAACACCGCAAGTACGCACAACCTAATAAACACGCGTATTTGAAAGCTAATTGCTACATTCGGGCGACCTTGTAGAACGCCTACGAGTGCTTTCACGAATATAGCTACATGAGAATCCTCCTTCCCCTCATCGCCCTTGCACTCTTGCTCGCAGGCTGCAATAATGCCGATACTCAAATTGGTTTATTTGCAACCAATTCCGCCGAGCTTCATGAAGCCATTAAAAATGCTAAGCCCGGAGATAATATCACCTTAGCAAACGGCACGTGGAAAGATGTTGAAATTCGCTTTAATGCCAATGGCACAGAGGGAAACCCTATAACACTTCAAGCGGAGGAAGCCGGCAAAGTATCCATCGAAGGCAAGTCTGACTTGAAAATTGGTGGTAGTCACTTGGTCGTTTCTGGACTCCACTTTAAGAACGGTTCTTCGCCTTCTAGGGCGGTAATCCAATTCAAGATCAACCAAGATACCCTTGCCTTTAACTGCCAAGTGACAAACTGCGTCATAGACAGCTACAACCAGAGCCAACGAAACAAGACAGACCTCTGGGTATTGATCCACGGAAGAAACAACTCGGTTGATCATTGCTACTTCGCCGGAAAATCTAATCGAGGTCCTACGCTAAGAGTTGACCTTGAAGGCAACGAGAGCATCAAAAACTACCACAACATCTCTAACAACCACTTCGGCCCGAGACCGCCGAAGGGAGGTCCGAGTGCTGAAACCATTCAGATTGGCAACAGCTACACGTCTATGGCACCGAGCTACACGTATGTAGCAGACAACTTCTTTGAGTACTGTAACGGTGAAGTTGAGATCATTTCTAGCAAGACGAACTTCAATGAATTTAGGAACAACGTGTTCTACAAGAGTGAAGGATCCTTGGTCACGCGTCACGGCAACTACTGCATCGTGGATGGGAACTACTTTATCGGTGACGAGGCCTCTGAAAATGTTGGTGGCGTTCGATTGATTGGCTCAGGACACTGGGTAACGAACAACTACTTCTACAACCTCAAAGGCGAAAACTTCAGAAGCCCGTTGGCGGTCATGAATGGTATTCGCAAGTCGCCGCTCAATCGTTACATCCAAGTAACAGATGTGGTGGTAGCCAATAACTCTTGGATCAACTGTACAGCTCCACTCCAGTTCGGCGTGGGCTCTAATATTGATCAGCGTGACGTACTACCTGCTTCTGAGATCAGGTCTGAGCGACCAATCCGTACGATTGTAGCCAACAACCTGATCCACAATGAGCAAGGAGATCCAAGCCCAATCGTGGCACACGACAAGCTGGATGGAATCAACTTCCAAAGCAACTACATCAACAACCAAGGCGTAAAATTTGAAGGCGTTGACGGGTTGTACACGAGTGACTTCTCTTTAAACAAGCTCACAGAGAACATCTGGACGCCTGCTGGCAACTTGCCAGACACCTCAATCTACCAAGGCTTCGAGTTCGATCAAATCGCCACGGACATACTTGGCGCACCAAGGGCGGACAATAACGCAGTAGGGGCAATTACAGGCATCCCTACCGTTGATCCTCAAATCTTAGATCATTCGAATTACGGAGCTTCATGGTTCACTCCTGCAACTCCTAATGCTACACCAGAAACCCACAAGGTCTCCGCTACCGGTGATCTGAGTAGTGCAATCGCGAAGGCACTGCCAGGTGATGTGATCGAAGTTGCTGCCGGCAACTACTCCCTCACCTCTTCTCTAATAATTGATAAGCCTCTAACGATTCGATCGGCAGATGCCAGCAACAAAGCCACGATCAATTACACTGGAGCAGCTACTACTCCAGCCTTTGAGATGAATCCTCAAGGCCAACTAACCTTGAGTGGCGTGGCGCTTACTGGAACGGGTACTCAATACGCGTTTGCTAGCCTGAAAGAGGATATGTCTAGCCTGTACAACCTCACTCTTGACAACTGCGAGGTGAGTAATTTCAACTACATCCTCAAGGCATACAAGTACTCTTTCTCGGAAAATATCAGATTCACCTCTTCCACGTTCCGTGACTGCGAAAACGGCATCGAGCTTTCTGAAGAGATCGAAGACAAAGGAGATTACAACGCGGAGAACATTACGATTGCGGATTGCTCCTTTGATGGCATCCAGAAAAACGTCATCGACTACTACCGCGGAGGTTATGATGAATCAACCGTCGGAGGAACCTTGACCGTATCCAATAGCACATTCACGAATTCAGGTGCGGGAGAAAAAAGCAAGGTGCTGCTGAATACCTACGGAATCATCAATGTTCACTTGACGGGGAACACGTTCAAGAACAACAACGTCAAATTGGTCGCCTTGCTGTGGGGTGCTAAGAACAACACGCATTCCAACAACAACTTCTCAAACTCAGGTGAAATACGAGTGGAGGAAAACCTTAAACTGAACCTGCTTTACTAATAGAGACCGCAGTCATTCCAACCCAAACGGATGAAACCAGCAAGACCAGTTCATCACGATTTCTTGTTCTTCCTTGACTTCAAGGAAACAGCACTAGCTTCTCTCTTTCAAGACTTGAGACAATATGTCTTAGAGTTGAGTCCAGACAGTAATGAATTGCTCTATCATACGCATGCCTTGACTTCGGTATTCTCCATTTCGGAGAAATTGTCAGATGCATTTTGCATGCTACCCATCTACACAAACCATTTGAATTTGGGCTTCAGTAAAGGGACGCTTTTAAAGGATCCCAGCAAGCTTTTGAAAGGAACAGGAAAACTGATAAGGCATATTTCAATAGAAAAGCCAGAAGACTACAGGAACCCTAAAGTGAAAGCGCTGCTATTGGAAGCCATTGAATTCGCGGTAAATGACATGAGCAAGCCTACAACGTCGATTGGACAAACCATTTCAAAAATAAAGAGACCCTGAACAGGGCCTTCGCACTAGAGTCTTATTTCCCTTTGAAGATGAAATAGATACGTCGCCAGCCTCACCACTTCCTAGCCAACCACAGATCATGGATTCACCAACAGAAAAGAACACGTCGCTCCTCAAAAAAATCATGGCGATTGTACTGGGCTTTGGTCCAGGAATCTTTGCGATCGGATACACGATTGGTACCGGAAGTGTTACGTCGATGATCGTGTCTGGTAGCACCTATGGCATGCAATTGTTGTGGGTCCTTCTCTTGAGTTGCCTGTTTTCAGGAGTGCTGATGTACGCCTACGGTAACTATGCGTTGATTTCGGGAGAGACGGCCTTACACGGCTTTAAAAAGCACATCAAAGGAGGTAAGGTGCTTGCCATCTTAATCATAGTAGGTATCACGTTTGGTCAGTGGAGTTCGCTCATGGGCATCCTTGGAATTTCATCCAATATCATCTTTGAGCTGATTGCTCAGCGCTTCCCTGATGCGGCGCCTTACAAGTATGAAGTTGTCTTGGGCATAGCGATCTTTATCATCAGCATCTTTTACGCGATCATGCTGGTGGGCAAGTATTCATTCTTTGAAAAAATCCTGGTGCTCTTCGTTAGTATCATGGGCTTATCCTTCATCTTCTCTTTGTTCTTTGTCTATCCACTTCCTTCTGAGGTCCTTCAAGGATTGATCCCTACCATTCCTCAAGTGCCTGGAGGCAAGATGATGGTGGCAGCTTTTGTCGGCACCACGATGGCCGCAGCGACCTTCCTTTCCCGCCCACTTTTTGTACGTGGTAAAGGCTGGACGGTTGAGAATTTGAAAGATCAAAAGAGAGATGCGATAACCGCTGCCACGCTGATCTTCGTGATCAGTGCAGCCATCATGGCAGTGGCTACAGGTGCCTTATATCATCAAGGTCAACCGGTGACACAAGTCCTTGACATGGCTGGAGCACTAGAACCTGCTGCTGGAAAATTTGCGGTGACCATCTTCTTCTTTGGCACGTTGAGCGCGGGACTTTCTTCCGTATTTCCTTGTTTGTTGATAGCGCCACTCTTGCTTGCTGATTACCAATCAGGAGAGCTAGATACGAGCTCACGTCAGTTCAAAATCGTCACGTTTGTAGCCTGCTTGGTTGCCTTGATCGTACCTATTTTCGGTTCTAAGCCTATCGAGATGCAGATCCTTTCGCAGGTTTTCAATGTATTTATACTCCCTGCGGTTATCCTAGGAATCATCCTCATGCTCAACAAGAAGGATGTCATGAAAGGACATACAACAGGCCTCTGGGTCAAGATCGGCTTGTTCGCAGCGTTATTCTTTTCGCTTGTGATTTCCTACAATGGAATCGTTGCGTTGTTTGAATACTTCTAGAACGGTGGTTTTGTCCCTAGACCCTCGGGAAGCGGAGGCGAAAGCTGCAGGTCCACACAACTGGACCTGAAGCACAGCGTTGCTTTTAACTAAGAGCATTCGCTAACCATCCTTCTTGATGAAATTCAATACTTCACTTCCGAACACACTCACGCCTTTCTTCAACGAGGAATTAGTGAGCTATCAGTCTGCTTTGTCTAACGGCAACTTGAGCGTCGCGTGGAGACACTTGGAGCGAGCACATATACTTGGCCAAGCGTACCCAATTCCCCATACTCATGTGCATTGGAAGATGCTCCAGTTTGGAGTAAGGATTAAAAGCTTGAAAGAGGTCGTTGGACAGATACCACGTCTTCTAGTAGGTGGAATAAAGTCGTTTGTCGGGAAGATCCCAGTGGGCAACCCAGGAGGAGCAAATGTGCCAGCGCTAAAGCCGTTCCCGATCGAAGCTGAATTACAAAACATTTTAGAAGAGGCCGGCTAAGCCGGTTTCCTGCGAGTACGATGAAGCGCTCATTTTGAGTACATTAGATGGGTTCTCACTAATTGCTCTACACATGAAATCGCTCCTCTATACACTCCTGATTGTCCTGCTTCCTGCGGTGTTGGTTGGTCAGGACAACTACGACTGGGAAGCAATACCCGGAGGACGGACAGACGCATTGAAGCTAAGAAGTGTTCAGGATGGAGTTTTTGTTGGATACCTAGAAGGCAAGGATCGCTTCACCTATTCACTCGACACTGGCGAGACATGGGTGGTTATCGATGAGAAAATCAATGAGGATTACTCCGATTTAAAAGAGGTCGCAGCGTCTGCTCATGCGATTTACTTGACGTATTTCACGAAGCGTATTTACAAGTTAGACTTAACGACTGGAGACGTTTCGCTGCGGCTCGAAACGCCAAGATCTATTCAAGACGTCATTGCAAGAGGAGACACACTTTACCTCATGCACAATGATTCACTTTTCGGTTCCTTTTGGGGAACGTTAAACGTACTCTACCCTACTTCCTCTGCACTTATTCCATCCTCCCACAGCGGGTACAATGAGCTACAGGAGTACGGCAATGATTTCCTCTTGGATAACCGGACCGATAGCATTATTACAATCGTTGACGATGAACTGAACACGTTGATTGCACCGCAAAAAATGAACTTTGACTATAGGTCAAGGTTCATCACTGATCGAAGAAAATTATACTATTTGAGAGGAGGAAGAATAGACGAGTCAGTCGATCTAGGCCTCACTTGGACAACCATCTTTGATAATCCTACGGGTGGTTCGAGTAAGATAAGTAACGGAATCACTGTAGTTCTTTCTTCCGACACCCTCACTGTTTTTGATCTCACGACTCGATCAATTACACTGAAGCATACATTTCTTGGAAGCCGCTTTTTTAATGGAATTCACTTCAATGCGCAAGGAACGCCCATCGTATACGCATATGCAACGGATAGCCATTTACGCATTGATTCAAGAGGCGCACATGAGCTTCCAACCGCCATCGATAACCCATCGACTAAACGGGTCATCGCCCTTGATGAAAACAGAGCTTTTTTCGAAAACACGAAGCCGTTTTCATTTTTCGCGACAGACCAACTGTGGGCAGAGACCCAAAATTTCAAAGATGTCTACCTGAATGGCCAAGGTGACTTCATCGCGACGAACAATGACACGGTTTACATTTCAAGCGACGGAGGTTCAACCTTCACGATAGCGAGTACAACCAACCCTGTGATTACGGGAAACATAAGACCAGACACCAACGGTAAACTCTACGTTTTTAATGAAGACTACTATTGCATCTCAGAAGATGACGGCTATACGTGGTACAACGAAAATCGTCGCAATTACTTTACCCATTTCACGCTCAACTTAGAAGGGCTTAATCACATCTACCCCGTGGGTGACAAGTTCTATGGCCTGAGTGAAACCGCCAATGTGCTAAAAATGGGGAGCCAAGCTGCAACAGAGCACGCTGATTTCCCTTGGAATGGAGATCAACGTTACCGGTCAGTAGTTGTCAACTCTGAGACAGATCCCTTTGTACTTTTCAGTGAAAATTTTGGTGGAGGAAGGGTTGTCCTCATGAGGAAAATAGGATCAGCCAATGAAGAAGAAGTTGAAATGCCTATAGGAGCTTCAAGGCTTAACATCGATGATCAAGATCGACTCTATATCCGCAATTCGAAACAGATTTTCTTTAGCGAAGATAAAGGTGATTCGTGGACTGAAATAACTGGTAACCTGCCAGATAGCATTAGCATTACTGATTTAGACGTAGCGCGTGACGGGACGATCTATGTTGCTTCGAGTAAGACCGACCCTTACAAACTTCGGCGTGGGGTCACCTCCCATGCGCATCAGCCGCAGATCAATCGTTTTAGCGGAAGCCTATACCCCAACCCAGCGAATGACCTTCTGCACATCAAACATCTGCTGCCTGGTTCGACACATTTTGCGATAAGTACCCCAATGGGACAACTGGTAATGGAAGGTGAATTAAATCCAGGTCACCAAATAGAGATTAGCGCACTGCCTAATGGTTCTTATTCCTTGATACTTGTAGGGAATGAATCGCCAATTGTTTTACCTTTTGTGAAGATATAACCGCAAGATCTCGCGACCTGCCTTCCAGATCCACTTCGAAAAGATCGCAAGGCTTTCGCCAAAACCTTAGCTCCTTATGCGCAGTGACAGGGTTCCTAAAATTCAACTTAGTTCATCCTTTTACCGAGGCTATTTCTTAATCTACCTTAACTCCTGTTCATTTAGTAGCCTTGATCTTTGCGTCAACAATAATTAATGGCAATGTCAACTCAAACTACAAGCAAAGGACTTCACATCGGACTTTGGGTCTTACAAGTACTCCTCGGCCTCATGTTCATCATGGCAGGCGCAATGAAAGCCTCAATGCCAATTGAAGCCCTCGCTGAAAGCCTTCCTTGGGTAACTGAAACTCCTGCTGCTCTTGTAAAATTCATTGGCATCAGTGAACTGCTCGGTGGCTTAGGCTTAATCCTTCCTTCTGCATTGCGCATCAAGCCAAATTTGACCGTTTTAGCAGCGATCGGCCTTGCCATCGTTATGGTCTTGGCGGCTGGCTTTCATGCATCAAGAGGAGAATTTCCTGCTATCGGAATGAACGTAGTTATGCTTGCACTTTTTGCTTTTGTAGCCTGGGGACGCAGCAAGAAGGCCGTTATTCAGCCAAAGTAGATTTCGTTGCTTAGGCAACGAGGTTCATTTTCTTCCCAAGTTGCTTCGCAACTTGGGAAGAAAAGTTCTAGGTTCAGCAACTCACCAAAGGAGCTTCGCTCTGGCTGGAGAGTTGGTTCTAGGTTCAACACATCAAACCCCTCCGATCTGGCGATCGGAAGGACAAACAGTACATAAAATATCCCTATGGCTAGCAATACAGCTCTCCAACCCAAATGTGCAGACGAAAGTGGCAAAGTGATGCCGCTCGTCAACTTCAACAGTTGTGGTGCGAAGGAAGATTGTGTAGCTGTTTGTCCGTTTGATGTTTTCGAAATGCGTCCGATCACACCTGAAGACAAAGCAAAACTGAACCTAAAAGGAAAGATCAAAACCTTCTTCTTCAAAGAGAAGGCCTACTTGACCGCCCCAGCGCTTTGCCATGCTTGCGGATTATGTGTAACTGCATGTCCTGAAAGCGCAATTAAACTTGTAAAGCTTGCATCTTAGCGGATGCCTCAACGCCCGACCAGATGAAACGTAAAGTATTTTTGAAAGGCCTCTTAGGAAGTGCAACTTTAGTAACCGCGTCAACTTTTATGTCCATGCACGGATTCTCTTCGATCGTAAATGCTATGTCTCATGGCAACCAAGACAAGCAAGGCCCTGATGAATTCGCCAACTACGGCGCCGTTCATTTGAACATCACGAACCTTGAAAAATCAGCTCAATTTTGGACTAAAATTGCGGGTATGAAACCCCGTAATTCAGCTGGCAACATGGCTGAGTTCGGAACAGAGGACAAAACACTTGTCGTACTTCACGAGACGGCCACTAAGCCTTTCAAGAAGGGCTTTAGCGGACTTTACCACCTTGCGATCCATGCTCCTAATGCAGCGGAATTTGCCAACATGCTTCACCGTCTAAACGAAAACCGGTATCCATACTCACCGGTAGACCACACCATGTCTAAGTCAATCTACTTAGACGATCCTGACGGGATCAATGTTGAGTTTACGCTCGAGACACCAGAACGCTTCAAGCGGGTGATCACGACCGGCGGCATTCGCATGGAAGGTACCGATGGTGTAATTCGTTCTGCATCAGACCGACTCGACTTGAACGAGGTCTTAGCGGCACTAAAAGATAAGAATACAGACAGAATTATCTCGAATGATTCTTACTTAGGCCATATTCATTTGTATGCAAATAATGTAGAAAACTCGAGTGCTTTCTACAAGCAAATGGGATTTCAAGAGTCCAACTATTTGCCACAATACATGTTTGCAGACCTAGGTGCAGGTGGTTCATACACCCACCGCATTGTTATGAACAGTTGGCATGGTCGCAATAGACCTTTAGCTCCCGAAGGAACGGCAGGAATGAGACATTTCCAGATCAACTTTAGGGAAGAGAACAGGCTCCAATCAGCCTTGTCCAATGTTGAAAACTATGAAAAAACAGCAGGTGGCTATTGGATCTATGACCCAACAGGGAACAAGATCTTCACGACGTTACTCTCGTAAATAGATAGTTGAGATTCCATTTCCTTGCTCTAACTCAACAAGTATAGTATTGCAACACTCTTATAACCTTTCGGGGTATATACTAGGATAAAATACCCACTAGTGGAAGTACTAAACGGTCGAATCACCTTCGATTGCTTAGTTGATTCGGTATTTTAAGCCACATTGAACTTGACCAATCCAGAATTGACTAGGCTGATCAATAGCAATTGTAGATACACCAACCGACCGATAACCTGTAGCCATGACGGAGGCCTCCCACCTATCATGTAATTGATAACTAAGATCACCACCGATTTGAGGCATGATACTAACCTTAGCGCTGCGTTGATCAACATCCTGAATCTCGTTTGCACCGGTAAGAAGTCTCCCTTCAAGCTGCTGACGAATTAATAGATTCGCACCCGCTCTTACACTTAGGCCCCACTTCCCACGCTTCCACCTATACCCAAGATGGACTGGCATCGAGTAGTCTGTCTGCACATTGTGATGCAGTACATTTCTAGTTATTTGAACAGAAACGGAGTCGCTAAATTCAACTACGGTTTGATTGTTTGAGAAGGTATAGACTCGTCCTACTTGACCAGGCCGGAACTCACGAACAGTGTCGATGAGGGTCGTCCGGGCAGAAAAACTTATGCGATCTGCCTTAAATCCAAGTCCGCCAAACCAACCGTGTGACATTTCATATTCGAGCCCGACACCAGCGGTCCACCCAAGAAAGTCTTCTGCTTGGTTATACGCTTGTGCTGCAT
The DNA here is from genome assembly GCA_045110575.1 of Saprospiraceae bacterium. Classification (GTDB taxonomy): domain Bacteria; phylum Bacteroidota; class Bacteroidia; order Chitinophagales; family Saprospiraceae; genus CALDTK01. Next base: position 25,565 of record JBGCGF010000004.1, on the reverse strand, counting down.
TCCCAAAAGATCCACCACCAGAAGCAGTGATGCGGAGAATTGATGTGGAGAAAATACTGCTGCGCTGCATGACAATTACGTTTTCAGAATACAGCTGAGGTAATGTATCGATGACATTTTCATTCGTAGCAAAGGCCTTCAGCTTGGAATATTCTAGCCTTTCAAATGGACTAGATTCCGCTTCAAACCCTTCTCTAGGTGACCGGCCTGAGCGAAGTGCTGCGGCTACTGAAGCGCCTACTAGCTCTCTTCGCTTTCCTTGTAGATCTCTTGAAGCCTTGAGAAGTGATGCAGTTTTAGACTGCAAGGAAGACTGCTCAATCAAGGCTGTATTTACGTTGCTGGATGAATGCTTTTCTCTTGCTTGAATTGAAGAAGTGTAACCATATTCAGCGGCTGCCTTTTTATGTCGTACAGGTTCGTCACTTGACACTAGTCCGGAAAAAGAACCACGCTCATCTAACTCATCGACACTTGGTAGTAATTCAACTCTTGCACCGAGCAAGCTTCCAGATTGAGTTGATGCACCTGCCTTTACTGCCGCTTCGGCAACTTCAGGAGCCCCTGAGACGGCCTGCTCGTGTAAGGTTTTGGCGAAAGCAGTATGGCCTTGAGACTTCGCAGAATTAGCTGCTATAAACGTTTGAGGAGATTGATAGATAAAAAAGTACATGAGTGCTGCAGAGAAGAGGAGCACTGAAGTTGCACCACCCCACCACCAGAAAAACACTCGCCTCTTCTTTGCCGGCTTTTGCAGTGCCTCTTGAATAGATGGGGCCATCTCAGACCACGTCAACTTTTCATTTTCAGAAGAGCTCGACAACGCATCAAATCGATTTTTCAGTTCTTGGTTCATGATGCGCATTTTAGGGTTTGAGGCTTTAGTTTGACAATAAGTTTCTGCTTTGCTCTGGAAAGCTGAGATCGAGAACTTGCTGCAGAAATACCGAGCATCTCGCCGATTTCGTTGTGTGAGTAACCGTCTATTTCGAAGAGGTTGAAGACCGTACAAAAGCCTGAAGGAAGAGAAGCAATGGCTTGCATTAAGTATTCGATTTCGAACTGTTCGTAGGCAATAGGAGAAGCGACCGGTTCTTCAGCGTCCTCCATGGCATGCAGCTTAAGTTGATTCTTACCTCTTTTAAGGTTGAGCAACTTTCGAACGGCCACCGTCCGAATCCACGTTTTCAAACTTCCTTTTTGAGGTTCAAACTTGGAGAGTGTGCCGAAAATTTCAATGAAAATTTCCTGAACACAGTCAGGCTCTTGATGCGCAAGAAACCCGTAACGTCTCACGATGGTAAGGAGGTAGGGCAAGTACAACTTATACAGCTGTTCTTGCCCTACTTCTTGCCCTTTGAGGCACGATGCTATGACGTTTTGTTCGCTCAACGCTTAGCGCTCGAAGCACTTTACAAGAGGAAGATCAAAAGACACATCAACAACACCGATACTGATCCAATTGTCACAGTTCTCAAACGGATCTACGTATACAGGATTTGGATAGAAAAATTCAGCAGTTACCGTTCCGGTTATTCGATCACCGTCAATTTCATACTCGATAACCGGGCGATCTCCAATGCAATCAGGCACCGTCAACCAGCTAACCCATCTTCGGTTTCCATCTACCAGGGCATTGTTAAAAGTGGCGTAACTCACAAATTGAATACCGTTGGTTTCAAAGAAGTGAAATTGAAAATAGTCTTCGCCTTCTTCACCACCTTGAAACGAAGTAGCCATACCACCTGGACACTCTACATCTACGTTGTCACTTGTCAGTACAAAAGCTGTTCGGTCTCCATTGGTTCCATAGTGCGCCGTACCTGAAGACACGCTGCTTTGAGAGGTCCCTTGAATCGTATAAGCAATGGGGTCTTCCACAAAGACGGTATCTACTACCGCAGGAAGGTCAACGGGGTCAGAGATGTCAAAGCTTTCCTTTGAGCAACTCGTCGCGAAAAGGAAGGTAAGAAGCGTGCTCGCCAGAGAAAATTGAAAGAGAGATTTCATGTTAGTTAGTTTGAAAATTTTGAAACCTGGTGTTGGCGGCCGCTTCACATCAGCAGTGCAGTGTTTTGCACCTGTACTTACCTATTAACATACCGAAGGTGAAACGTTGCACGACGCACAAAAAAAGATGTACAAAATCTGATCTAACAGATTTATCAACGCTCGGAAGCGATTAGTGAATAGGGGCAATGCTTTTCTGACCAAACCAATTCGATGTGGTAACCGACTTGATTCTACACGCTTGGAGCGACTTGGAGCGGGACGCTTAGTAGCTGAAACTACTTAACTCCAAAGCCGGTATCCCGAGAAGGTAACTTTTCAAGCTCAACGTAGGGTAAGACGCTAGCCTCTTGCAACATGCTAAAGTAACGAGAGCCCATTCTCTCCGCCTTCCCCTTTCGGATATGCATAATTGATAGTATTTGTGATCAGCTCAGTCAGGATAAGATCAACCCACAAAAGGCCTGATCTAAAGTATAACTCATGGTCGGCCTGCTGACACAACACTCGCAAAGGATCTGGGTTTCAAGTACATCTACTAGGGAGCATCTGATTCATGCCTCAGCAAGATGATATTTACCAGACGGCGCAAAATTCAAGCGTTATAAATTGAGGAAAAAAATTACATGCCTGACAACAGCATTATTGATTTTCAAATATCGCAAGCGAATTTAAAGCCTATTAGCATTTGGTTATCACCACTTTTTATAGAATCTTGCAGGTCTTGTAGGTAGTCCTACTTTTCAGTAGCACACCAACTAATTTACTCTTCTATCTTGGAATACCAACCTCCTAGTGCGCTTGATGAAGCCTTTTTTGCTAACTCAACGCCGAAAGAAGTGGAGCGAGGTACTTTAATACAGCGTGAAGGTGAAACAACTCGCGCATCCTTCAAAGTTATCAAAGGTTGCTTGCTCAGCTACGTACTCGACAAAGCTGGCAAAAAACACATTATCCAATTTGCGCCAGAAGGCTGGTTCATCTCTGACATGAACAGCTACTTCAATCAGACACCTTCCGAGCTGTTCATTGAAGCGATAGAGGACAGTACTGTGATCCCCTTCGCCAAATCATACGAAGAAGAAGCGAAAAACCTCTCGACAGAAGCTCTACTGGACCTCAATACGAAGTTCCGTAAAAGCTTGATCTCGGCCAACAAGCGCCTCATCTCTCTGTTGAGTGCGACAGCAGAAGAAAGATACCTCGAATTCACAGAGACCTACCCTACCCTCGTGCAACGGCTTTCCCAAAAACTGATCGCCTCCTACATCGGCATCACCCCAGAATACTTGAGCGGAATTAGGCGAAAGCTAGCTACGAAATAGCCCAATTCGCATTTCTTAAGCTAGCTTAATGTTTGTGCATTTGCGCTTGATGATCTTTGACCCATCATCAAGCAAAAAACCCAACGCATGAAAATTTCAAGCTTACTAGGAATGGTTTCAGCCATCATCCTTTTCTCGGCCTTCACCATCTCTTCTTCCACTACTTGGAAAATCGCAGACGGATATTCTGTCGCCTTTACCAGCAAAGACCCATCTGGTGTGTTCACCAAAATGGATGGAGACATCACCTTTGACGAGGACAACCTCGACGCCTCAATGTTTGATGTTGCCATTGAAGTGGCTTCTATCAACACTGGTAACGGCATGAAGAATAAGCACGCCAAAAGTGCAAAGTGGTTCGATGCTGAGAAGTACCCAACCATTCGCTTCACTTCTTCTGCTTTCGCCAAAACAGACAGCGGATACGAGGTTACAGGAACCCTCGACATGCACGGTATCCAGAAGGAATTCACGATGCCATTCACGTTCGAAAACAACACTTTCGTGAGCAGCTTCATGGTAAGCCGTGTAGACTTCGAGATCGGTTCTATGAAAGGCATGTCAGGTAAGGTGCCAGCTGAGATCAAGCTTGACCTTTCTGTTCCTGTAACACAGTAAGCTCCATCAAAACCGAATTCAGCTATGAAAAAGTTGCTCATCCACAGTGTTGTTGCCGGACTGCTCGCTTCACTCGCAAGCATTATCTACCTCAACATTTACCAAGGTGCACTCGGCACTGAGTACGGTGAAATCATCAATGTCGGATCCATTCTTGGCTCTTGCCTCATTGGATGCGTGCTCATGACAGTTGGCTATGCATGCTTGCTCAAATTCGACAAGCTGCACCTTAAAGGTTGGCTCAATGTAGTGATCGCTATCCTTTCGTTTGCATCCATCATCGGACCCATCGGAATGAGTCTTCCTCTTTCCATTGAATATCCTGAGTTATTCCCTGGACTTGTCGTACCGATGCACTTTTTCCCTGCCTTGGCATTCATGGCTATTTACCCACTCTTTAGTATAAAAGGTGAAGAGTTAAGTTCATAAAGCGGGGCAGTGGCTTTTAAGAGCCTGTTTAAGAATTCGGATTTGGCGAAATTGAGTGGATTTCGGACTAATTTAGACAAAAATCGCAAGGTTTAGCTGGCTAAATCGAGCATTTTTAATGAAGATCAGATTGAAATCAGCCAATTTTTAGTCTAATTGGGATTTCTTAAACAGGCTCTAAGTATCTGCAACATGCAAGGATCCGCACCGCAAGGCTGGACTTCCTCCAACCTCTCAAACACCTGATCGCCGGTTAACAACAACCGTTGCGATCAGGTGTTTTTGTTTAATCCGCTTATGAAGACTCCTGCAACGAATTCAAGTACCGCGCTTCACCCTCCAAAAATCAATCCCGCTTGGTCTACCTATCGTGGCATGCGCTACCCTACTAGTCCGATTCCATCGCTCAACCTTTTCCGAGAAAAGTGTGGGAATACTTATCAAATCCTCGTAGGATCAAGAGGATGGGCGGTAGTCTCTGAAGATGCAACGATTATTGATCACGTACTCCGAATCAATAACAAGAATTACCTCAAGTCCCCTATTGTATCCGAGATCCTCGCCAAGTATATCGGGCATGGACTACTAACGATTGACGGACCGTTTTGGCGAAAGCAACGGAAGCTAATTCAACCGGGGTTTAGCCGCGAACGTCTCGCCAATCTCGTCAACACCATCGATGAAGAAGCTAGTGCTTGGGCCAGCGGACTTATCCGAGGGACAGCCGTAAACCTCTACGGCACTACCCTCCCTTTGGCCATGCAAGTAATGGCAAGGGTTCTGTTTACCGACAAGATCAGTGACGCGGAATTACATACCGTTGCCCGATCAGTCGAACTTGGCCAAATTGAATTCGCCAAAGAAATACGACAGCCAATTCTGAAGTTTTGGCGAAAGCTGACTAGCAGTAAAGCAAAAGCAGATGTTGAAGCAAAGAAGGCCGTCGACATTCTATTGCAACAAATTAATACCCATCGAGCGAACCCTGGCACCTACCAAGATCTGCTACAAATGCTTATCGATGCCCGCTACGAAGACGGAACTTCGATGTCGGACGCGCAACTCGTCGATGAAGTATTGGTGCTGATTTTGGCTGGTCATGAAACGACTGCCGTAAGCCTCGCATGTACGATTCACCTTCTCGCCGAACATCCCACGTGGCAGGCCAAGGTGCAAGAAGAATGGGAAGAGGTTATTGGCAATACTGGCGCAGAGGCGCGCAAGCTCCAGCAGCTCCCTATCCTGACCGCAGTAATCAAGGAAGGAATGCGCTTGTATCCTCCTGCCTACTTGGTAAGTCGTATGGCAATCGGCGATGATGAAGTTGAGGGAGTAAAAATTAAGGCAGGGCAAATCGTGATCAATAACGTGTATGGCGCGCACCGCAATAGCATCAACTTCGACAACGAGCGCACGTTTGACCCGACGCGATATTTAGAGCGGCGAACGACTACCAATTTTGGTTTTGGTGGAGGGCCGCGTATGTGTGTGGGCTATCACTTGGCAATGATGGAGCTGCAAATTGCAATCGGCCGTACGCTTGGTAAGGGGACTTTCGTCAAAACCCAACAAACCGAGATTGACTTTTCGGCTTCCGCAACGTTGCGTCCTCGAAATGGTGTGTGGGTGACGCTAGAACAGAAATAGGCTCAGCAACCTCTGGTATAAAACCACACATTGGGGAATCCTGCATCATCGAGAATTTTCATCCACCCGTGATACGTCTCTATCAGCTCGTGAGGTTCTTCACAGTAAGCGGAGTTGAATTCACGAACAATCACCTCGGCCCAGTAGCCTGTCACCTCGCCCGTCGGTTCGATTTCAAATTGATCTCCTTTCACCGTCAGTAATCTCTCACCAGCTGCATTCGGCTTTTCGCGGCAATTCATGCCATAATTAACGGTAAAAAAAGACCGCCCGGATTTGGCCATGAACTCAATCCATGGTTGATATAGAAAGCCCGAGTCGCTTAATTCTTCAATGGAGATCCAAAACTCTTGGTCCATATCCGTGCGAAGGATCTTCACAAAGCTGTCTCGCTCTTCATGTACAATTAGGCTTGTGATCTCGTATCCTGTTTCAAGGAATACTTCTTCTGGCAAGGTCATGGAAATTCCGCGTTCTTCCCGCCAAACAAATCCTGTAGGTTGACGCATGGCTCGTTCTACTTCAAAACTCAAGGAACCTATGGGGAAGCCACACGGAGAATCGAAGACGTCGATGGAGAATTTGCTGTCTGAATTACACTGGATCAGACCTTCTCCCCATGACTCCTCAAGTGCGAGTAACTGACTGGAAAGAAGAGATAGCATCAAGAATATCAATATGGCTCTCATAACGCGTATTTGAACCAAAAACCAGCCCAACAATCAATCTTACACATCTGTCAATTCAACATATAAGCTGTCTCATTTTCGCATCAGACGTTAGATAAGGCATCAAAAAGAAAAGATATCGATCGGCAGAACAGAATTTCTATGCTGTTCAAATGCGATCAACCTCCCTTAAAACTAAGGAAGTGACCATTGGAAAAGAAAAAACGGAAATCGGACTTAGATCTCAGCAAACGAGGATGTTGCGTTAATGAAACAGGTTTTGGCGAAAGCCGTACAACTACCTTTACCCGGAGGATTACTCCTTGTAATTTCAAAAAACCTTCCCTAAGATGATCAAGAAATCATTCCTTAAAAGTCGCCCAGTCTGTAAGACTACGTTTTCTGTTCCTGCAGATGTCGTAACCGGCAAGAAAATCGGACTCGTAGGCGAGTTTAACAATTGGGACGTTGAGTCGCCAATCGCAATGACGAAGAAAAAAACAGGCGCATTCACTGCTACTGTTGAACTTCCATTGAACAAGAACGTTGAGTTCCGCTACGTCGTAGACGGACAAGAATGGATGAACGATGAAGCAGCTGATGCATACGTTGCAACTCCTTTCGGCAGCGACAACAGCGTCGTGAACACAATGAACTAAGAGCGTTTCTAAGAAATCCTAATTCGACTAAAAATTGGATGGTTTTTGATCTGAATGTTGTTAAAAATGCTCGATTTAGCTAGCTAAACCTTGTGCTTTTTGCCTAATTCAGCCTAAAACCTTCTCAGATTCGCCAGAATCTGAATTCTTAGACACGCTTTGAAGGCCAGCTGCCTTCGCTCAAAAAGCCTCTTATAGCTAACGCTAGAAGGGGCTTTTTTTATTTGCAGTATGAGAGTCTGATACTTTGGAGTACGAAAGTTACCTTCCAGCCAAACGCCTAGAGTCCTGCTTATGTCCAATACTGTTCTACCCCACTCTTTACTCTCTGACTTAGACATTCATCTGTTTCGAAGCGGCCATCACTACAAGCTGTACGAAAAGATGGGCAGCCACGTCATGGTGCTCGATGGTGTTCAAGGGACCCATTTTGCGGTTTGGGCTCCAGACGCCCGAGCTGTAAGCGTGATTGGTACGTTTAACGGCTGGAACAAAAACACGCATCAGCTCAGTGCTCGCTGGGACAGCTCTGGCATTTGGGAAGGCTTTATCCCTGGCGTTGAGCACGGCAGCTTGTACAAGTATGTTGTGGTCTCTAAAAATGGAACTCCTTTGGAGAAAGGAGATCCGTTTGCTCGCTTTTGGGAGATACCGCCAAACACAGCAAGTATTGTCTGGAACGGTGAGCACACGTGGAAGGATAAGAAATGGATGAACACACGAGAGCAGCACAACAGCTTCGATAGTCCAATGAGTGTGTACGAGGTTCATCTCGGTTCTTGGCGAAAAAAGAAAGGCAATGCGGAAAGCTTGAGCTATCGCGAATTAGCGAAAGAGCTCGTAGCGTATGTCAAGGAAATGGGCTTTACCCACGTAGAGATGATGCCCGTAATGGAGCACCCATACTTTCCGAGTTGGGGTTATCAGATTACTGGCTACTTCGCACCGACGAGTAGGTTCGGTACTCCAGAAGACTTTGCGTTTCTCGTTGATGCACTTCACCAAGCAGGTATAGGTGTCATCTTAGATTGGGTGCCGAGTCACTTTCCTGAAGATGGTCACGGACTGGCTCAATTTGACGGCACACACTTGTATGACCATGCTGATCCGCGCCTTGGGTATCACCCCGATTGGAAGAGTCGCATCTTTAACTATGGTCGCAATGAAGTGAGAAGCTTCCTCTTATCCAATGCGATGTATTGGATGGATCAATACCATGCTGACGGACTTCGAGTTGACGCTGTAGCATCTATGCTCTACCTCGACTACTCTAGGAACGAAGGTGAATGGATCCCGAACGTGCACGGTGGCAGAGAAAATCTCGAGGCTGTTTCGTTACTCAAAGAGGTCAATGAAGCGATCTATGAAGCGTTCCCGACGGCAATGACCATTGCCGAAGAATCCACCTCTTGGCCAGGAGTTAGCCGTCCGACGTATGCGGGTGGACTTGGCTTTGGACAGAAGTGGATGATGGGCTGGATGAACGATACGCTCTCGTATTTCAAGCACGATCCGATCAATCGCAAGTATCACCACAATGAGATCACGTTCTCGCTTGTGTATGCCTTCACGGAGAACTTCATGTTGCCGTTAAGCCATGACGAGGTGGTACACGGCAAAGGGAGTTTACTGACGCGAATGCCTGGAGATTCTTGGCAAAAGTTTGCCAACCTCCGTTTGTTGTTTGGATACATGTTTACGCATCCAGGCACCAAGTTGCTCTTTATGGGTGGTGAGTTTGCTCAACCAAGCGAATGGAGCATTGACAAAGGTCTAGAGTGGTCGCTACTCGAGCACCAAAGCCACCAAGGAATGCTAGAATGGGTGAAAGAATCGAACAGGCTCTACACGTCATTACCTGCAATGCATGTGCACCAGTTTGACGATCGTGGCTTTGAGTGGATCGACATGGGCGATGCCCAGGGTTCAACATTGAGCTACGTCAGGAAAGGCCGCACACCAGACGAAGTGGCTCTGGTGATCTGCAACTTCACACCCGTCGTTCACAAAGACTTCCGTATCGGATTGCCTTGTGCAGGCGAGTGGACCGTTGCAGCAAACAGCGATGAAACGCGTTTTGGCGGAAGCGGAGTACAACCTTCAATTGAAGAGGTACTCACATCTGAAGAAATCTCTTGGAACGGCCGCAAGGTGAGCTTGACGTTGAATTTACCTCCGTTGGCTACTGTGGTTTTGGTGCCTAAGTTGAAGTAGGCCTTATACTGCGGCTGTTACTGCGGCTTTTGTTACTGCGGCTTTTGCTACTGCGGCTTTTGTTACTGCGTTCAATTGGACCAAGGACTTATTTGCCTCCGTCTAGCTCATCTTGGAGCTTGTCAAGCTCTTGCCACTTTACCCGCTGCAGCCAAACCGGCTTGCTTCGGCCATGAGCCTGGGTTGTGCATCTGATAACGAGGACCAGCGGCGTTCAAAATCTCCTTTAGCCTTTGGACATTGGCATTTGACAAGGCTACGAACGTTGGAATCCCCCCCTTATGGAGGAGCTCTGAGATTTTCGGTCCGATGCCTTCAATTTTGGTGAGGTCATCCTTCTTGGTAACGCGAGCGTTGGTTCCAGCTTTGACCTCTTTACGGGAGACGATTTTACCTTCCTTCTTTGTCCGTGTCTCACCGATTACCGTCTTAGAGACCTCAACGGTCTTCATGCCTTTCATCATCTTCTCTAGGCTAGAGAAGTCGATCTGCTTAACCACTTCGATTTCCCTGATGATTTCAACAGGGACTTCTTTGATGATGGTTTTAGGCTTGGCCGCGAGCTGACGCTTCAGGTCTTGAATACTCAGTAGGCTTGCATCCAATTTGGCTTGAAGCGCCTTCATGGATTTAGCATCTTCCACTTTAACCTCTTTGGTTACCACGACCTCTACTTCTCTGACAAGCGTGATTTCCTTCAATACCTCCACAGGTACTTCGCGGACAACCTCGACTTCTTTGACCTGAGTCTTGTAGACGATAACAGGCACCTCTTTCTCTACGGTTACCGTCTTGACTGTTTGCTGTCTAAAGGCGGGGTCTTCGCGGAGAACGGTTTCGTAGGCAATCGTTGCCTTTGCAGTATCAATTTGTGCCTTCTTAGCGATTTGAGCAACGAGCTTATCCTTTCTGATGAGTTTCATATTAATTGGGGTTGGGGTTAGGAAAAGTTGAGCTTGAGGTTACTTACCTCCGTCTAGCCTGTCTTGAAGGACTTTTAGCTCGTCCCACTTACCGTCAGCGGCCAGTTGAGATTGAGCTGGCCATGTTCTCGGGTTGTGCATTTGATATCGTGGACCTGCTTTTACAAGTAGTTCTTTGATATGCTCAGCATCCGTATTGGCGAGTTGCACGAACGTGACGATTCCATCACTGTTCAAAATGCCTTCGATTTTAGGACCGATACCTTCGACGCGCTTGAGGTTATCTCTTTTCGCAGCCACTTTCACTCCTCCTTCATTCGACGAGGCGGGGCGAGTCGAAACCTTTCCTTTCTTAGTCTTCTCGGCAACGACAGTCCTTGAGACTTCTGAAGTTGTCATGTTTTGCATCATGAGCATAAGCTCATTCATGTCTGGATACTTAACGACTTCGACCTCTTTGACGATCTCAATTGGGACCTCACGAATCACTTCGATCTCTTTGATGACCTCGACTTCCTTGATCACTTCGACCTGAACCTCTTTGATCACTTCAACGTTCTTGATGACCTCGACCGGCACCTCCTTGATTACTTCAACGTTCTTAATGACCTCGACTTCCTTGATCACTTCGACCTGAACCTCCTTGATTACTTCAACATTCTTGATGACCTCGACCTCTTTGATCACCTCAACTTCCTTCGGCTTGGCGTTCAACTCTCGTTGCAGCGTTGCAGACTCTTTAGAAAGTGCATCGAACTGACTTCTTAGTGAGTTGTGCTTATTGGAGACATCATTAAACTTACTGGTCCAACTTCCGACCAGGCGATCATGGTTCACTTTTGCCTGATCGCTTTGCGATACCGCTTGCTCATGCTTAACTCTCCAAACAGATACTTGATCACCAGATGAACGCTGGAGCTTCTGACTCTCTTCTTGCGATGCCTTCATTTTGCGATTCCAATCATCGTTTGTCTTCGCAAGGGTTTGCTGAGACTCTTTGAACTTAGCTTCCCAAGCAGAAACTGAAGCGCCACGCTTATCTAGCTCTCCATTTAAGCTATTTAGCTTTGCCTTTTTCTCTGCCAATTCGGCTGTGAGTCTTGATTGCTCGGCTCCTGATTCTGAAGAAAGCTTTGCGTTCTGATCTTGCTGACTCTTCCATTTCAGGTTCCACATATTGATTTCCTTGACATGGGTGCCTTCGGCTCCATTGTACCTGTTCTTCCATGAGGAGATGGTTGCGTTGCGCTTATCGAGTTCGCTATTCAAGTTTTTAAGCTCGGCTGTCTGCTCGCTGAGTTCGGCTGTGAGTCGTGACTTCTCAGCTCCTGCTTGCGAAGAGAACTTCGCATTCTGTTCTTGTAGGCTTTTCCATTTCAGGTTCCAGGCGTCCATTTCCTTCACATGGGTGCCTTCAGCTCCGTTGTACTTGGTTTCCCAAGAAGTTATGGTTGCGTTGCGCTTGTCCAACTCGCTGTTCAAGTTGTTGAGCTTTGCATTCTTGTCTGCGAGTTCGGATGCAAGTTGTGACTGCTCGGCCTTGGCATCTGATGAGAGCTTGGCGTTTTGATCTTGGAAGCTTTTCCATTTCAGGTTCCATGCGTCGATTTCCTTCACATGAGTGCTTTCAGCTCCATTGTACTTAGTCTCCCAAGAAGAGATAGTTGCGTTGCGCTTGTCTAACTCGCTGTTCAGACTGTTGAGCTTGGCATTCTTCTCTGCGAGTGCGGTTGCGAGTCGTGACTGCTCAGCTGTTGCGTCTGAAGAGAGCTTTACATTCTGATCTTGCAGGCTCTTCCATTTCAGGTTCCATCCGTTGATTTCCTCTACATGTGCACTTTGAGCGCCAGAAAACTTACTCTCCCAACCTGAGATAGTTGTATCGCGAAGGTCTACAGCTGTGGTAAGGCTATCAATTTTAGCCTCCTTTTCAGACAGTGTTGAAGAGAGTTGAGCTGTTGCTTCTTCTCCTTTCTTCCACTTGACGTTCCAATTACTGAGCTCATTCACGTGTGTAGCCTGAGCACCAGAGAACTTGGTCGCCCATGAAGAGATAGAAGTAGCCTTCTCTTCAACCTCGGTAGTCAGTGTATCAAGCTTAGTATCCTTGGATCTCAGCTCTGCAGTATGTCTGGTTTTCGTGCCATCAAGTTCAGCTCTGAGCTTCGTGTTCTGATTCTTCAGGTTCTCGAACTCCTTCTTCATGTTGAAGTACTCCTTGTCTTGAGCTTCATACTTCCGTTGCCAATCAAGTGCGGAAGCTTTTTTAGTCTCCAGCTCAGACCTTGTAACACCCAATTTCTTTTCAATTTCCAAGAAATTCACGTGTCCGCTATCATACTGAGTTTTCCAATCTATTGCCGCTAGTCTATTCGTTTCGTTCTCTGTTTTAACTCTCTTGTGATCAGAGTTAATCTTAAGAAACGATCGTTCTAGTTCTTGCTGCTTAGTCTTCCATTTATATCTATCGGTAGTTGCCTGCGAGTAGTTTGCAGATAGTGTCGTGTATTCACTATCGAGTGCCGAGAACTTACTCAAGCTTGTTGAATGATCTGAAGAAAGCGACGAGTATTTCGTAGCATAATCTGTAACCTCAGACTCAAGTTCTTCGACTCGGTTTCGTTTCAAATAAGAACCGATAAACCAGCCTAATAATGCAGTTAAAAGAAAAAGTAAAAAGGGTAGCCAAAAACACATGTTATTTAAATTGTAGTGGTAAAAAAAAGGAGGATGGAGGGTAAAACAGCTTTAGCTATCGGAGTGTGATCTCGACGCGTCTGTTCTTCGAGCGCCCCTCGGCCGTAGCGTTGGTCGTGATTGGCTTGTCTGGACCTAAGCCCTGAACATTGAGCTTCTCGCCATCGACGCCTCCCTTCCTTACCAAATAGTCCTTTACGAATCTGGCTCTATCCTGAGACAATGTCACGTTGTAATTTCGTGCCCCTACGTTGTCTGTATGTCCAGATACCGCTAGATTACTGCCAGGTACATTATCCAGATAGTAGAACATATCAGCGAAGTCTTTCCGTTGTGATTCACTCAGCGTCAATGTGTTCTGGTTCGTTTGAAAGTACACCGTAAGTGGCTTCCCAATAAGCCTAGAAGCTATTGACGGAATTCGTTCATCTGTTGCGCTCTTTGCAGCAAAAGAGAAGTCAGCACCTTTCGTTAGGATTCCATCTTCAAGCCACTTGCCCTCGATCGGCAATCCACGTGTTAAAAGCTGGGCGGCTGGCACGCCAAGTGTTTGCAAGTGCGACTTCACTGAATTAGCTCTAGCAAGGCCCATATTGGGAAGAATACTTGTATTCTCTTCACCGTCTAAATAATATCCAGTTACGGTCAATTGTCGACCGGAGTTATTCTTCAAGTACGTGGAAGTTTCTTCGATTGATTATGAGAACTTACCAGTTAAAGGTTTCACGAATCCGTACTCATTCTCAGGAAATTTAAAGTACTCATCGTTTGCCATTGAGAAATTACTGCCATCGCTGTAATTCCATACGCCACTTTTCACTGTAGGTATTGCTGCAGCAACTGCGCTTGTCGCAGTTCTTACATTTGTATTCGATGCCATTGCAGTATCAGGGCAGAAAAAGTAGGCGCAAATCCAAGCAGCCAGCGCAATCCAGCCAGAAAGTAATAATATCCAGGGTAGTGCTCTTTTTAACATAGTCTAGTCTCGTCTTTTGATCAGGAAAAATTTATTCCTATTAGAGTGACGCTATCACTTAACGCTGGTCACATTTTCAACTGACCACCTTATTAACACATCTGAAATTTAAGTCCACAAATTCCCGACACCCATCTTAGAACCAAGTCAATATTGACGAAAAAGTATTGTTATAATCAATGTCGTATTTAAATGACCTATACCCTATCCTAAACAAAAATAGTATGCAATACTAATAACACATATAAATAATAACTCTGCGACTCCTCTTAGAAGAAGTGGATATCGATCACAATCTTATCCTGTTTGCAGAGCGGTGGCTACTCCACTCCTGAGAAAGGAAAGTCTAGCGTTGAAGTCGAAATGGTCAAGGCGCAGGCTATCATCCGTGCGGATCTCCTTTTATAGCGCCCAACGATCAAATGAATGGAGGACTGGGAAGGAGCATTCGGGGCACAAAAAAACCCCCAACCGTGAGGTCAGAGGTCTTTGAGTGGCGTTAGCTGGAATCGAACCAGCGACACCACGATTTTCAGTCGTGTGCTCTACCAACTGAGCTATAACGCCATATTCGCTTTAGTAGCGGCCGCAAAGATAGCACTCTAAATGATGTGCGCAAGCGATATCAGAAATACTTCTAAAATTCGTTGAATTCTCTGTCGCCAACTCACATTTGCACCCATGCCCATTAGAATACTCATCGCCGTCTTCGGCATCCTTGCAGGAACGTTCCTATACCTCGGCTGGAGTCAGTATGACGAGGACTGGGCGGTTTACAGCATCCCCTGTGTAATTGCCCTTGCTGTTCTGCTTTCGCTAAAACCACAGTTCGAGTGGTGGTACTACAAGCGTAATCCAAAGGATATTCCTCCTGGACTTCGTCGCGTTTTCGAAGAAAGGCTCCCTGCATTTTACCAAAACAAGGCTCAAGGAGACAAACTTGCCTATCGCAAACGCGTGTTTCTTACCCACATGGGGCTGTCTTTTAGAGGTCAAGGCTTCGAAGACGACGAAATACCGGGAGACCTCACCACACTCGTTGCCAGTCAAGCAGCCCGCGTGATGGAGCACACTGAACTCTATGTACTCGATCCTTTCGAGACGGTGGTACTCTATAAGCATCCGTTCCCATCGCCAGCACATCAACAGCATTGGCACTCGAGTGAGCTTTTCGAAGAGGACGGCGTTCTGCTGTTCAACCTAGAGAACGCAATTCCAGGCATTCTGCTTCCGCAAAAACACTTTAACATAGTCCTGTACGAGTGGTTTAGAGCGGCGAATCGAGTCTTAGCATCAGACGCTCCTCCTGTTCCTGAAGGAGACTGGGTCACCATGCTCGCAGAGATGGCCAATCAAACACCTGAATGGGTCTTAGAAGCTGTCGGACTCCCTGAAGTAGATGGCGACGCTGTGAAGCAGGTGCTGCATGCGGAGTTTGGATAGGAAGTGAGATGTGGGATCTGGGATCTGGGATCTGGGATTGCTATTTGGGACGCACACTCAGTGTTTTCAACTTTCCTAGGAACCAGTGCACCTCAGGGCGGGTTTTGGCGAAAGCTAGAAAGGTACTTTGATATTGGATGTCAGAAAACCTAGCGTCACCCCGAAGAGCTGTCACGATAGCAGACGCGTCCCGAGGAGCTGCTTCTAACAATAGCTGCTCTTTCACTCTCCGCTTTCCATCGATCAATCAGACTTCGTCAGGCTCTCCAATGGGATGACGCTCAGCTATTACATGTCACCCGCTGCATGTAAAATGAGCCGAAAGCGAGCCCAGAGTCACGAACATTCAAAATTATCAATTCAAAATTCAAAATTAGGACCTCAAGGTCCCTACATTGCTACCATGAATTGGAAAGGCAAAACCGTACTTATATCAGGAGCTACTCGTGGAATTGGAAAAGCTATCGGCTTACGCCTAGCTAGCGAGGGAGCTAATATTGGCGTGATTGGTAAAACCGACCAGCCGCACCCAGTGCTTGACGGAACGGTTCACTCAGCTGTTGAAGAGATGAAAGCCGCAGGTGGTGACGGAATTGCGCTCGTATGTGATGTACGTAGCGAAGAGATGGTTCAAGCTGCCGTAGATGCTGTAGTTGCAAAATTTGGCGGCATTGACGTCGTGATAAACAACGCAAGTGCGATCTCCCTTTCAGGGACAGAAGAAACAACAATGAAGCGTTACGACCTTATGCAAGGGGTCAATACGCGAGGAACATTCCTCATGTCTAAGACTGCAATGCCGTATCTTAAGAAGAGCGAGCATGCACACATCTTGACGCTAAGTCCACCGCTCGACATTAAGCCGAAATGGTTTGGGGGGCACGTTGCGTACACGATTTCCAAGTTCGGAATGAGTATGGTGACGCTAGGGTTTGCCGCTGAATTTGAAGACGACAAGAATATCCACGCGAATACGCTTTGGCCACTAACGACCATTGCTACTGCAGCTGTCAACAACCTACTAGGTGGTGACACGATGATGCAAATGAGTCGCACACCAGCGATCATGGCTGATGCCGCATATGCTGTGCTTTCGAGTAAGCGCACAGGGATGCATTTGATTGACGAAGATGTGCTTCGCGAAGAAGGAACAACTGACTTTTCAGGCTATCGCGTCAACCCAGACAAGAAGCTGATGATTGACTTGTTTGTCGAGCCTGCCCGCTTGAAGGACACGCACTAATCACGAATTAGTCGACAGATGCTCAAGCAGATTTTCATATTCATTACTGCACTCGCGATGTTCATCATTACGGTGAGCATGTTTGAATTCCTTGTACCATTCATTCTTGGAATAGACGGGGCTTCAGCTGAAGTCATGCAAGATCCAGTTGCTCTTAAGAGCTTCATGGAACGTCAACCTGCGGCATCTTACATCGGCATCATGGTCGCCCACGCTGTAGGAGCCTTAATTGGTGGTGCCGTTCTAGGCTTTGGAGGATTACCAAAATGGTCAGCCTACCTGCTCGCTGGAATATGCATGGCAGGAGGAATCGGCAACGTTTTGTTATTACCAGGCCATCCTGCTTGGTTTTGGGTATTTGACCTGGTCGTATATATCCCGAGTGTACTATTGGGACATGAATGGGTAAGCCAAGCGAGGAAGTTCGCAGCTGAAAAAGCTGCAGAACAATAACGGTCCTTTTAAAACAAGTCTAGGTGCTAGTGAGCGTGTATACTTTCACTAGCGCCTAGTGGCATGCGCTATGCTTGTTTTCTGGCAAGCTCATCTCCTATCGACTGATCGTATCTGATGTTCATGTGAATCCACAAGGAACGAGATACACGGAATACGTAGACGAAGCCAACGCCAGCAACGATACAAAGAAGCACCATAGAAGCTACGATACCTAGTCCCAATATCCAGTGTAAGAACATTACGAAAAATAGGCAGGGGAAAGCAAACACGATGTAGCTGACAAACATCGCACCGTAGTAGAATCCCGGCTCGGGGAAGAAGTTTTGATTGCAGACGCTGCAGCGCTTCTCCATCTCGAAAGAGTCACTAAAGGATAAGGTGCTAGTTTCGAACAAATCGCCTGTTCGGCAATGCGGGCATTTGAGGCCCATGACACTGGTAATCCAGCTTTTTGCACGATTTGCCATAAGAGATGATGTTGATCTGTTGGACTGCAAGGATAGTCCACCTTAAAACAACCACGAGCAACAAAGGTTACACAGAAGCACCTCTATTGCGAAACGAACACATGTGAGTTATTCATGACGTAACCCCTTGGTTCTTAGCGTAAAATCTAACCATATTGCGCAATAATCACTATTTCCAGTGATTAAAACGGCCCAGACATTAACGCTAGCACTGCGTTCTTCGCAGCTGCCGTTCATGATACAGTCGCACCACATACACATGTCGACCAACCTAATATGATGCTGAGAATTCTTGCTCTTTCCCTATTGATTTTGATCTCGGCTGTTTCCTCTGCTCAGACTGCGCGTGACGGTGTTCCTGCCTACAATGCAGACTTTGCGCAAGGCATAAATTTCGGCTGGTACAACAACTGGCTAGATGCCGACTTAGGCAGAATTTCAATGGGAACTCCAAATGGAGATATTCCAGGCATCGGTGTAAACTCAGTCCGCCCGGGACTTTTTGCTTGGTTTTTAGAGGAGTTTGGATATGACATCCGAGACAGTGAATTTCAACTCTACAAGCAGCTAGGCGCCCCTAACAATGTTGCAATTATTGGCTATCCTTCTGATCAGCAACGAGGTACGGAAGAATGGTGTTCTGGCAGCAGAACCAAGCTATTCAAGGGTATGTGGGAGCCTATTTGGGATAACAATAATGGCACTGCATACAACGAGAACAATACCTATGCTACTTACATACACAAAACGGTAGAAGAGTACGGCGACGAAGTACGCTTTTGGGAGATCTGGAATGAGCCAGACATCAATTTTGATGGAAACGGCTGGAAGGATCGCAGTTTTGAAGGAAACTGGTACGACAACGACATCGACCCGTGCGAAATTGAAATTCAGGCCCCTATTCAAGCTTATGTACGCATGCTCCGCATCAGTTACGAGGTGGTAAAGCGCCTAAAGCCGAATGACTATGTTGCCGTTGGAGGCCTCGGCTTCCCAAGCTTTTTAGATGCAATAATGCGTACTACGGACGAACCGAACAACGGCGCAGTAACGAGTGCATATCCACTTGGAGGAGGAGCTTATTTTGACTGCTTGAGCTTTCACGTCTACCCGCACCTCGAAGGAGCCTTTCGCGAGTGGGACAATGATGCCGGTGAGTTCGCTTACACACGTACCTCTGACCAAGCGATCGTGGGTTACGAAAACAAGCTTCGCGACTTTGAAGCCGTCTTGGCTGATTATGGCTACGACGGGAGTCAGTATCCTGAAAAGGTCAAGATCGTAACAGAAAGCAACCTTCCACGCAAGCACTTCAATTCTGAAGGCGCGGAACGCAGTTCGATCGCAATGCAGCGTAACTACATCTTGAAGGCCCTGGCGCGTTCTCAAGAATGGGGAATCGATCAGTTCCACCCCTACCAACTTGCAGATCGAGAAACAGAAGGCGATGCAAACTTCGAATTCGACTTGATGGGGTTCTACAGTTTCATCAACGATGAGGATATTGGAGTTGATGATGTGGTACGTTTGCAGTCTGGCGTTGCCTACAAAACCTATGCGGACTTGCTTCGTGGCGCTCGTTATAGTGCCTCAACGACCAATCTTCTCGCGTTGCAACCGGGTGTGGAGGGTGTAGGTTTTCGTCAACCGGACAATTCAATGGCCTTTATGGTATGGGCAACGACGGATCAAGATGGCAATGAGTTTCCTTCGGAGACGTACCAAGTTTCGGCAGCATTCCGAAATGGTAATTACGTTGTCGCAGAGTGGGATTTCGAGACGACTAGATCTACTAGTCCTGTCAACTCAACGATAGAATTAGATGGTGCTCCGAGGTTCATTGTTAGCTCAGATATCATTGCGGGTACCTCTTCAACGTCAAGTTTAGCTGAGACTGAAGCCATTCAGGTTTGGCCCAATCCGGCAAAGAACTGGTTGACGCTTTCACTGGATACGAGTTGGTCTGCAGCAGCCTTGGAGGGTGATTTGAGCGGCCGTTTGATCGATGTGCTTGGCAGAACGATTACCGTTCCTGCAGGTGAGCTAGGTCAGGGTCGAATCAATGTTTCGCGTCTCCCAAGCGGTGTTTACCAGCTGGTTATTGAAGCTGATGGACGCGAGGTTGTGAAGACGGTTGTGAAGGGATAGATTTTAGAGGAGGTTGCTGTTTTCGCAGTGCTGATCTAAGATTCTCGGGAGTTGAGGGTGGAGTGTGTTTGGTGTTGAGCTTTCGCCAAAACCTAGATTGGGGGGACTGTTCGCTGTTCGGAACTCGTGACTGTCCAACCAAGCTAGAATAAGACGAAATCCAACACCCATTCCTGTTCGCTGTTCGGAACTCGTGACTGTTCAACCAAGCTAGAATAACGCGAAATCCAACACACCATCCTGTTCGCTGTTCGGAACTCATGACTGTTCCAACTACGCTAGAATAATGCGAAATCCAATACACCTTCCTATTCGCTGTTCGGAACTCATGACTGTTCCAACTACGCTAGAATAACGCGAAATCCAACACCCATTCTTGTTCGCTGTTCGGAACTCGTGACTGTCCAACCACCCTAGAATAACGCGAAATCCAACACACCTTCCTGTTCGCTGTTCGGAACTCGTGACTGTCCAACAACGCTAGAATAACGCG
Source organism: Saprospiraceae bacterium (assembly GCA_045110575.1). Classification (GTDB taxonomy): domain Bacteria; phylum Bacteroidota; class Bacteroidia; order Chitinophagales; family Saprospiraceae; genus CALDTK01. Next base: position 5,149 of record JBGCGF010000004.1, on the reverse strand, counting down.
AAATCCAACACCCATTCCTGTTCGCTGTTCGGAACTCGTGACTGTCCAACCACGCTAGAATAACGCGAAATCCAACACCCATTCTTGTTCGCTGTTCGGAACTCGTGACTGTCCAACCAAGCTAGAATAACGCGAAATCCAACACCCATTCTTGTTCGCTGTTCGGAACTCGTGACTGTTCAACTCAGATATAAAACATTTTGTTTTACATTAGCGCTTGTAAAATCTATACCCATGTCTTACTCCCGCGCAGCCGAATACAACACCTCAGAGCAACTCATAGCTCTCTATTCTAAAATAACCTCTCACCCTGCTAGACTAAGAATTCTTACTCAACTGGCAAGTGCTCCACTAACCCTGTATCAACTTTGCGAGGATCACCCCATACCTAGAACAACTGTCATGAGGCATCTAAACATCCTCATTTCGCACCAGCTCGTGAGTGTTGAATCTCATGATTTCCCAGCAACCTACACCACCCAACAAAACCTATGGCCTCCCTTCATCTCACATTCCGTACGTTTAACCCACCGATTTAAGAGTTTATCAAGAGTGTCGCGTTTTGGCGAAATTCAGTCAATTTCGGGTTAATCAAGGCGAAAAACACAGGGATAGCAGGGCTATCACGAGTATTTTCAACGCAGAGTAACCGTAAATTCGCGAATTTTAGTCGAACAGTGATCCGCTTGATATACGCTCACACCACCTAAACGCAGCATGACACACAACAATCCCCCCCTCATCACGTATACACGACTGAATGAACGGTGAGATTATTTTAACTCAACCCAGCTACTTCGTCGCACTATGCGCACTAGCCGGGATACTTGTTGCTGCACTACTCTACTTCGGAGAGAAAGAACTGCCTAAGGCCACACGCCTTGGGCTTGGTCTTTTACGTGCCATTGCAGTCGGCTTAATTGCCTTCCTTATCCTCGGACCGCTCCTGCGGAACGTAGACACACGGACCCAAAAGCCCGTCTTCATTATCGCCGAAGACCAAAGCTCCTCCGTCAAAGGAACCGTCGATAGCCTCGCACCTCAACTCGACCAACTCTCAGCCGCAATCGCAGAGAAGTATGACGTCCAACGCGTCGGTCTCGGTGAGCGCATCCGCAGCTTGCCTGACACAACCGTAGACCAAGCGACAGACCTCGCCCAACTCTTCACCTACGCCAAAGACAACTATCCACCCGAACTTCTCGGTGGAATTCTCCTCGTCTCAGACGGTATCTACAACCAAGGATCTGACCCTAGCTATGCATCCGCGGGACTAACAGCTCCTGTTTATGCTGTTCCACTCGGAGATACAACCCCAGCCAGAGACGTAACCATTGCCGATGCACTCTACAACCGGATCGCCTACCTCGGCGACAAGCTCGAACTTCAAGTAGACGTCCAAGCAACCAACTTGAGTGGAAGCTCGACCACCATCACGGTGAGCGAAGTCTCAACCAACGGCCGTACGAAGCAACTCGATACCAAGACTCTTCCGATCGCTTCCAAGCGAAGCTTTCAAACCGTAAGGTTCCTCGTCGAACCGAAACGCGCAGGTGTAGCTCGCTACGTTGTGCAGGCAAGCGGTCCTAGGGACGAACGAAATAAGGTCAACAACCGTCGTTCAATATCTGTCGATGTGCTCGATGCACGCCAACAGGTGCTCATCCTCGCAGCCGCTCCTCATCCAGACATCAGTGCACTTCGCCAGAGTCTAGAAGGGAACAAGAACTACGAGACCTCTTTTGCGCTTCTGCAAAACCTAGCTGATGAAGTGAAAGACGCAGACCTGGTGATCTTCCACAACCTTCCAGCTGCCGGCAAAGACATCAGCGCCGTGCTCAAGCAACTTGACAAACGAAAAGTCGGACGCCTCTTTATTGCAGGCAAGAACACCGACATGACTGCACTCAACAGTGCACAAGGCCTCTTTTCTATCAAAGCAAAAGGGACGCAAGTCAATGAGGTTACCCCAAAACTCAACGGCGCATTCACGCTCTTCACCTTAAACGAAGAGTGGAATCAAACCATCAAGAGCTGGCCACCAGCTGTTGCACCATTCGCAGAATACTCAGCACTTTCGACGGGCGATGTACTACTCACCCAACGTATCGGACGAGTAGATACGGACTTCCCGCTGCTAGCAGCAGGAGAGGTGAACGGAAGCAAAGTAGGCGTCTTTAGCGGTCAAGGCCTTTGGCGCTGGAGACTCGCTGAGTACCAGCAAAACCAAAGTCAAGAAGTCTTCGACGGCTTGATCTCTTCTCTTGTGCAGTACTTGGCACTTCGCGAAGACAAACGACCGTTTCGTGTCACAGCTGCTGAGCGCCTCTACACAACGAGCGAAGACATCACCCTTCAAGGTGAACTCTACAACGCGAGCTACCAGTTGGTCAACTCTCCAGACGTAAACCTTCGTATCACCAACAGTGACGGTACTGCATATCCTTTCCTTATGGACAAGGTGGGCAGTAGTTATCGCCTATCTGTTGGACGACTTCCAGAAGGTCGTTACGAGTTCCGTGCTTCTACGTCCTACAATGGAGAAGCATACTCCTCTAAAGGTTCGTTCAACGTCGAGGCTCGCCAACTGGAGTCCATCGTTACAACTGCAGATTGGAATCTACTTCAACGCATCAGCGACCAGCAAGGTGGCAAACTCGTTCTGCCAAACGCTATCGCTAGTCTGACAGAAGATCTGCTCGCTGACAACCTCGCAAAGCCCGTCCTCTATCAAAGTGTGCGTACGCGCCCATTGATCGACTGGCCTTGGTTATTGGCTATTGCTTTGGGATTGCTTACTATTGAGTGGTACTTGAGGAGACGATTGGGTAGTTATTAGATTTAACACTCTTGATTGGAGCTGATTAGTCGTATTAAATTAACTTAATTTGACTGATTGTGAATACTGTATCAATTATTCAGTAGGACATGTTACAAAAAATTTAAACTGCAGACTGATAGAACATTAAACTGATCAGTGAACCACTATTGGTAGAATACTGGTTCACGCAATCCATGGCCGAAGGTGGCCAGCACCTCCCTACCCCACTTTTTTCCTTTCAATGAGTAGGATTTTCGCTATCCTTGAACGACTGCACCAAATAACGTTCACGAGGCCAAATTATGCCAAGACCTGACTACTCTCTTCATGACTCGAGCGGACGCAGAAAGTACCTGACGGCCGCCGAACTTCAAAGCTACCTCGATGCCATCGAACCCGCACTTAGTATGCGTGAGATCGACGAACCCCGAAAGACGCTTGCTCGTCTGGTTGCTCTGACGGGATGTAGAATTTCAGAAGCTATCAAAGTGCGTTATCGAGATGTGGAACTCGTCGAAGTCACCAAAGCGGACGGAACGATCATTAAAGGTGCAGACGTAACCTTTGATAGTCTCAAATGGCGAAAGAGCCACTTCCGTACCGTTACCGTTGGGCAAGAACTGAGAAATGCACTACTGAGCGGTAATCACCTCACCCGCAACAAAAAAGATAATCCCGATGCGTTTGTATGGGACATTAGCAGGCCGACGGCATTTAGAACCATTCAGGCCGTTATGAAACACGCAGGTATAAAAGGAAGCCATGCTAATGCACGTGGCCTTAGACACGCTTATATCGTCAAAAATGTGCAGCGAGGCGTACCGCCACACCAGATTGCCCAGTGGGCAGGATGGAGTACGATTGCTATGTTGCAGATCTACTCAGACCTACAATCTGACGAAAAACGAGCGTTGGCTTTGAGTGTGTGGTAAAGCCGTAATTAATGGTCAAACTGGTAAAGTGCGGCTACACTGCTAGAATTATAAAAGCAAATAGTAAAGTCATGGTTGATACTGGATAGCATCCCCAGGCACTCTTTTTTTTGCATAAAGCAAAAAAATATTTCTATTTTGCAAACATTGGAATAAATGCCATCCTATGAATGTAAAGTTGTTGGTTTGCTCGAACTCACGTTGGATTGCTTTGATATCTGTTTTAGTAGTGTTAGGAGCGTGTACAAGCTATAAACCAGTAGTTTCTACCAAACACAAGCTCTATGAAGACACTTACTTAGTAAATCCTGCATGGGAAAAGAAATACTCATCACGAAACTATCTTCTAACAGCAGCAGGCGTAACAGCAGGTGCAGCATACGGGTATTATCGTGAACCCATCATGACTGAGTCCTTTGAGTTAAACAGAGGAGCTACTTCTATTGGATTTGGGATCTTGTCTGGGATTGGGACTTATTATCTCACACGACAGGTTTTCGATGCGTTACCAGACAAGAAATTTAGTTCCAGTCAGGCTGATAGCTGGATAAAAAAGTTAAATATTGAGTCAGGATCTAATTATGTTTTTTATGAAAAAAAAAATAAGTACATAATTATGGACGCTTCTAAGCGGACAGATTACGAGGCATTCGTTTTGACGGAAAAAAGAAAGCGTATCGCTCGTGATTCAATGCAAAAAGTGAATCAAGCTTTACGTCAAAAAAGAATCGAGGCCGAAATCGCTAATAGACCTAAAAGAGAGCCTATTAAGGTTATTAATAAGCGCTTTACAGCCGCGCCAGAAAAGGAATTCCTAAATCAATTAGACTTAGATGTAGGAAATGCGATTACCACACCCCTAGAAGTTCAGTATTTTAGTAATAAGGATTATACTTTTTTTCTAGATATACAAGAAGATAAGAATAGAGCATATACTTTGTTTTGGGACAGTAACCCAGAAGGAAGAGGTAACGCATATAAGGTGTATGAGGCTAATGTGCTTGGGAAAAAAGGGTTATTCTTTGATGGATTTGATACATACACTCAGGAACCTCAGGATTATGCATTGGTAAAGAATGAGTCACAGAATTTATTCAAGTTTTATGTAGACATGGATACTGAACGCGCAATAGAATTTGAGTTGTTCCCTACGACATCTAGTAAGATAAAAGAGGTTGTTGGTGTGTCTGACATCAGTAAAATACTTTCATACCAAGAAATTAATGTAATCGATATAAAATATGGATCCACTAAGTAGGGTCTACTGATTTATAATAAAAGCACTAACAATCAGCGTGTTAAGCTTTATTCGACTAAGGTATTATGTATGGATTTCGTATTTTATTGGCCTAAACCCTTGCAGCCGTGCTTCGCTATTCACCAGCTTCCCAACTCA
>JBGCGF010000003.1:0-248578 GCA_045110575.1 Saprospiraceae bacterium | reverse complement strand
AATACTAGAGCAAAAAAAAGATAGCCCCGACTTGGAAGAGTCGAGGCTACACGAGGTAGTAAGTCCTAGAACTACTCCTCAGATCGTAAAGGTAAAAAAAGATGGAGAAAAGCTTGGTTTGTAACACAGTAGCTTCGTTGCAGGACCGTTGCACTGCTGGATCCTTTGGGATATGGGACGTGAGATTTGGGATGTGAGACAGCCTTAGGGACGCTATAGAGATGCAAGGCCTTAGTTTATATCAAAATCTACGACATCATGAAGAGGAGCCGCGTAGCGTGCGATGCTCGGAGGTAGACGGCGGATTTCCGCGACGGTGAATAGGTCTGTAAGAAGTGGAAGGGTAGAAGGCGGATTTCCGCAGCGGATCGAAATGGAGGCAAGGTGCTCCACCTTAAGCCTTCTGGATAAAACCCAACTTACCCAGCCAGTTGTGCTCAAGGCTGGCCATCGGAGCATGTCAAGTTAACGCGGCTCACAGATGGAACGCTGTAGGCATCTACCGTTGTTTGAATCCCATCTGTACAAAATTTATTATCCATACTGTCAGCGTGCGGTTAGAACCCGCAGAAATCTAGACAGTCTGCGCAATTTTCAAAAGGACTTTAAAGCTTACCTTTCGCTTTGCCTAATCTCTAAATCATAACTCGTACTCCTATGAAAATTATCGTTATTACAGGACCACCCTACTCTGGCAAAGGCACACAATGTGAGCTGTTAGAATCGAAGCTGGGCTACACGCATGTATCTACAGGAGCTCGCTGTCGTCAAGAAAAGGAACAGGGTACAGATATCGGACTCGAGATCACGCGTTACGAAGAGGAGGGATCATTGGTACCAGACGCGATCATGAAAACACTGTTCAAGTCAATCATAGCTGAGAACAAGTCTACCGATGGAATCATCCTTGATGGTTATCCGAGAACGGTCAACCAGGCAGAGGACTTGGCTCAGTTGCTAAAGGAAGCTGATTTGAAGGTTAGTCATGCGATCGATATCGTAGTACCCAATAAAGAATTGCTAGCTAGGGCTAAAGAGCGCGCAAAGACTTCTGACAGGAAAGATGATGCAGATCCAGAGACGCATGTAAAACGAATAGGTGTTTATCAAAAAGAAACACTACCTGCTGTCAAAGCGCTTTCAAATCTTGTCGAAGTAATTTCAATCAACGGGATTGGCAATAAGGAGATCATTTTCAATCGAATTTCTGCCTCTATTTCAGATAGACATCAGTTGTAATTAGCAAAGTATCCTGATCTCTTATTGAATCAATATCAACTGATGAATATTTCATTTCTAACTGTCGTTTTACTCCTCGCAATTGCGATCACCGCGTGCTCGGCACAACAAGAGCCCGCTAGTTCCAGTTTAGAAACTACCGTGATCGACGCTACCTCACAATTGGATAAAAAACAGATCAGGGCAACGTTCGATGGCTACAGGGCGGCCGTCTTAGCAAACGAAGGACAGCAGGCCGCAAGCTTTGTAGATTCTAAGACTATTCAATATTATGCAGGTCTATTAGAGAATACGCTAACCGCAGATTCAACTGAGATTGAGAGTCTAACGCTTCTCGACAAAGTCATGGTGCTTATGATGAGACACAGGTTACCAGAAGAAAAACTACTGAGCACGAATGGGAAAGGCCTTTTGGTATATGCGCTTGATGAAGGCATGATCAGTAAAAGTAGCGTCGAGAACAACGTTCTTGGACAAATCGAAATTATCGAAGAGTACGCTAACGGTGAGATCTTGGTCAACAATGAATCCTCACCCGTAAAATTTGGATTCTCTAAAGAAGACGATAAGTGGTTATTAGATTTAACGGCTGTATTTCCTATTGGTGAAATTGCTTTCCAAAAAATGGTTGAGGATAGTAATCAAGCAGAAAATGACTATCTCTTTTTCTTACTCGAGCTAATCAAAGGTGAACGCCCTACAGCCCAGATTTGGCAACCGATCAAGTAGAGCTAATGGCCAAAGGAAGCACGCTGCGATTTACGATCTTAACTAGGTAAATTGCAAATAGATCAAGCTAGGATAACCGCCCTGTTTGGAAATTGAGAAATGGTATTAGCAAATGAATTTCAAAGACCTTGAGCAAAAGCTCCTTCAGTTTTCAGAAAAGTATGACCTCGTCAATACCGCAATGGTATCATGCCGCACAGCCATAAGCAATACCGCTGCGGATTTCCCTGGAGAAGGCCATCCCATAGATGAAGTCGATATTAAGTTTGAGAGGCTGTATTTCGTTTTTAGCCAAGATCTCTTTTCCTCTTCACTAGTCAAGACCCAGCTGGGCCTGTATTACGTAGGAAAGATCTCAACTGAAATCACTGAGCCTAAACGATTTGGGCAATACACGTTAGACACAGACGAGTATGGAGCCATGATTGATGATTGGCTCGTTTACAAATAGTGATTGGCTGATTACGTGTAGCACGTCAATGCTATCTTGGCCTTATCCTAATTATGATACCCATGAAAAAGCTCCTCCTTTCCTCCCTATTTCTTTTTGCATCTCTCGTGATACTCGCACAATCTTTCGAAGGCAAGATTATCTATGATGTTGCATATGAGTCTAAGCACCCGCAAATGACCGGAGAACAATGGGGTACCATGTTGGGAACCCAACAGGACTACTACATCAAAGGCAACAACTACAAGTCGATAATGAATGGGCAGATGATATCATGGCAACTATACAATCCGACTGAAAACAGGTTGTATTCCAAAATGACGAGCCCTGATGTTGCTTATTGGACGGATGCGAGGTCAAATCTGGATAGCGTTCTAAGCTTCACCATCAACGAAGACGCTGCTGTGATTTTGGGCTACTCCTGTGATGAGCTTATTCTCAACGTACAAAGCGGCAAACAGTCTTACTTTTTTGCCAAGAAACTAGTGGTTGATCCAGCTGACTATCCTGAACATCACTTTGGCAATTGGACAACCTTCATTTCGCATGCGAAGTCGTTGGCATTGAAAATTGTGATTGATACCGATTATTTCGTCAGCACAAACACTGCAATAGAGGTTTCTGCCGAACCTATACCGGATGCTTTTTTTGTAATGGATGAAGGTGTTGAGGTGAAGGAGAGTCCAGGGGAATGACTTAGGATCGCTTCGTTGTAGGACCGTTTCACTGCTGGATGCGAGACGCGATTGGTATGCAGTGGCTAGAAATCAATATATAGAACTTAGACAAACACAGAATCATGGGCATTTGGAAAGCACTTTTCGGTAGGAAGGAAAAAAATGTAGAAAAGGCAAAAGAACCTGTACCTCACAACTTCAGAGAGTTGGCGAAAAAAGCGATCACGCTCATAGGTAACGACACCACAAATATGGATAATGAAGAGGTCTATGATTATATGATCTCCAAAGGGATACCTGAATTTGAAGCTGAAGAGATACTGCTCTTTCTACCTACCGCATTCTGTAGAAAAATGCTTCCAGAATTAGATTGGTCACCTCACTATTTCGACTCCTTCTCAAATGGAGAGAAAACAGAATTAAGGTTTGAAGACAACGCTAGGTTTCAGCTTTTGCAGGAAGAAACCGAGACGATTTGGGACAGCATATCTGACGACAACTTCACATTAAATATCGTAGGTAGAAGTTCTGAATTCAATGCAATTAACAAACTTTTGCAAGACGGAGGGTCACTAACGGATATAACGGTTGTTTCTATGCACGTCAACCGATGAAAAGAGTAGGTTCGACCATAATCAATCTGAAGATCGTTGATAGCTAGCACTCCTCATTACAATGGACGCAAAAGAACTCAGCGTCTAGCTGAGTTAGAAGCTAAACCGTAGTATTTTGTACAATATCAACATGACTGACGAACTAAAAAAATACTTGCTAGAGCAGTGTAGAGACTGGATGCTACCCGAAGAAATCAAAGCATTGAGGCGTCTTACCTTAACTGCTACAGGAGAAGAATTGTCCCAAACAATAGCTCAAAATTCAGTCGTAATGGAAAAACTGTATGGCTTTGACGATGAGAAAACGAATGAACTAGTGACGCTAGGAAAAGAAAAGTTAGAAATCGCTGTTACGGAACGAATGCTGAAGGCTTCAAAGGATCAAGTAATTAACAACTGCCCAAAATGTGACAATTTGGCCAAGACTCCTCTGGCTAAGCAATGTGAACATTGCGGAAACGATTGGCACTAGCATGGTTATCACGATATCAAAGAATATTGAAAAAAGCGAATTACCTCAAGCAGGTGACATCCTAGAAAAATTGAAAACTTCTAGTGGAAAATTGACCATAACATTTGAAAGTGGCAGTGTTGATGAGGACTACCGAAAGGAACTACAGTCAACCTTATCTTGTTACCATGTCTCTAATGCTCGATACATATCAACGATAAGGATAAACCCTGCAATTGAGACAGGAAGTATCCAGAAAATCCTAGATGACATTCATCTGGCGGCTATCTCCTTTAAGGAAGACGGAGTTAAGCTAATGGAAATCCTAGGTAATACCTATGAGATTAATCCCTTTGACCTTAAGGCTATAGGTAAACTGAAGAGTAAAAGTAGAGTTAACAGGCAAAGAGGAGCTGTTAACCAAGATTGGAACTTTTGGTTTCATGGAGCTGAATGTCAGTTTGAAAATCGAAGGACGGGTCAGATAGTAGAAATAGTAGTTGACTATTGTCCAGAATATGGAGCTTTAGATAGTTTTTTCTTTTTGAGGTACATCGATACAACTCCAGCTTTCATAAAACTTTCAGAGTTCTTCGCTGGAGACTGGAAGTCTTTGTCAAAAGCACTGGATATGCTGGAGGAACGAGGAAACTTAAGACGAATCGATATGGATTTACCAAGAGGTATAGTCGCGATTTGAAAGAGTTTCTATTCCTGATGGTATTTTTGGCATGTCTAATTTCCTGCCGCTCAGCGACTATTGATGCGAATGCAATAGTTGAACAAGAATCTATTGAGCTTACATTAGTCCACTTCCACTGTTTTGGGAGCGGCATCCAAAAAGTCAATATATTTAATGAGAACGGTCATCGAACTTTAACCAGTGAGCATAAAGGCTACGAAATATCGGATAAGCGAAGAATTGATTTTGATGATGCACGAAAAGAGTTACTATTAGCAGTCATAAAGGAAGGGTTAAGCTTAAATGATACACTGTCCATTTGCACTGACCTTACTACATACTCCATTGTGACAGAGGATTTCACTTGCAAATTTCAGGACGCCAACTGCTCCCGATCGATTCGGGAGAAAATGAAGCAGCTGGTATTGGAAAAATCAGTCAGTAAATAACAGCATAAATGAATTCAACATTACCACTATCCAATCTAGATAAATTACTTGCAAAACACCATGAAAAAATCCTACACCATCGGCACAGCCACCAACAGTGACATCCAACTCAAGGATAAAACGAGTCGCACTTTACATGCTACGAATGGATACTTACAGCGACCGGTACCGCTAACCCGATTCAACGGAACGGACAAAAACTCGAAGGCCCGGCGATTCTAGAAAAAACGGATGTTTTGAAATTAGGAAGAGATACGATCCATTGGAACAACTACCTAATCGAAGGAGATAGCCAAGACCTTCACCTATCTGATTTCCTTTCACTCAATGGTCGAGTGAGTAGATCAAATTTCCGTGCGCTCTCCTTCTTAGCTTTTGGACTTGCGATTTGCATACTCCTACTTCCAGGACTTCTTGGAGTTGAACTTCAGCAGAAGCATGGAATCGATGTAGAGACCACGATGGATGCATCAGGCATCCTAATCTACATCGTCAGCTACACGATCCTCACGCTCCTACTGTTGCTCATGGCGATCAAACGAATGCGCGACACAGGCAACTCTCCTTGGAAGCTCCTCATCCCGCTTTTCAATTTGAAAGCATTGTATTTTGATGTGTCCAAATAAATTGCCTTGGATTGTACCTTACCCATAACCGTCACGCCCACAATATCCCCATATGGACAACTCAGAATCTGGAGCACCTATCATCAGACATACAAACGAAAACCGCAATGAATTCGCTGGACCTTCCGGACAGCCTTCCATTGAGGAGATCTCAGCCCATATTGAAGAGCACGTGGGTGAGATAGAATTCGTCTACCACGAGTTGGTTTCAGACCAGGTCCACATTGATGTGCATTACGTAAAACCAACGCCAGAGCGCCCTTTCCATACGCTGGTCACCTCAGGAATGAGTGACAAACCGATGGCCACACCTGATGATGCACAAGACTTGGAATACGCCGAACTCACCATCTCTCTACCAGAAGAATGGAAGGTTTCTGAGGAGGATTTTAAGGACGAAGAAAACTTCTGGCCAATCCGCTGGCTAAAGCTATTAGCGAGGTTTCCGCATGAGTACAACACGTGGCTAAGCATGGGACACACCATCCCGAATGGAGACCCAGCAGTTCCATTCGCCCCTAGCACGAAGCTAAATACCATGCTACTCTTGCCATCCGTAATTTTCGGCGAGGAATTCCATGCGTTGGAGTTGAACGACAAAACGATCAACTTTTTCACCCTCGTCCCGCTCTACACCGAAGAGGTAAACCTCAAAATGAAGAAAGGAGTAGAAGCACTCTTCGACGGGTTTGACAAACACGGGGTGAACGATATCCTTCAATTAAACCGCATCAATACCGCAAAGCGTAAAAAGTTCCTAGGCTTGTTTTAGAATCTACTTTTAAGGAGGATATATCTTTTGATATGGCCCCTCCTAGATTAATTGAAATGGGAAACGTCTCTTGATGCCTCAAGACAACTTGTAAGTAATAGATTATGCCCATAGGAACTACAGCCCGCAGCATCGGACTTTATGAAACCCCGCGCCTAAAGTGCGATCACTGTGGGGAACGTTGGACGCATGAGGTAAATGTATTTGGGCACTATGCGCACATCATATTGATCCCTTTGTTTCCGACAGAGAGAAGCTATACTGCTGAATGCGGCAACTGTCACGAGCTGCTCTATCAAGATGAGTTCAACCCTACCCTACAGGAAATTTGTAAAGAGAGCAAACATGTCGTAAGGCGTCCTTGGACGCACTATTTAGGCTTAGGTATTTTAGGGATCATAATTGCATTCTCTACACTCAATGTATCCAAGGAAGAAGTTGACTATAGAAAAAATAACCTAGCACTTGACATATCCCTGATGTCGACGTTTCCAGCAACACATAATGATACGATTTCAGATAAGATTCAATCAGCTTTCGCCAAAACCGTTACAATGGATGTTGACCCTTCCTATTTCAAGTATATCAGTGACATCCGCGGTGACCGCGCGTTGGTTTTAGTAACGATACCTGAGCTAGGAAGCATAAAAGAGAGCAGCTTGAGCGACGCCATTGTAATCATTGAGTCTGTAACTTCAACCCAAGGCGATCTTCAAGGGAAAAAGATGTACATCGGAGTGAGAGACAACCGTCGTCTACGTGTGCTTAAGACCCCAACCTATTACCAAGTTGGAGATGAGGTGAATCAAACTGCGATCTATGGATTTTACGGAAACCTCTAGCTAAAGATGAATGGGCTGCGACAACATGACAGCCTATGTGAAAATATCCTAGTTGTAGAATATCATAGTCGTTCGTAGGTTGTCGCGTATTGCATCGGTGATGCATTATTTACAAATAGAAGTAGGTATGGGAAGCAGAGCTAGTAAACTTGGGTTTTATGATGTTCCAGAGGTAACATGTCAACATTGTGGAGTTGCGAGTACCCACCGAGTGACGGTCTTTGGAAAATATTTCATGATGAGCATCGTCCCGATGTTTCCCACAGGTCACGAAATGGTTGCGGAATGCGAAAATTGCAACAAGACCATCCCGCAAGAACAATTCCCGCCTGCACTCATAGAACATTACCAACCTAACAAGTCACGTGTAAAGCGTCCTATCTGGCATTTCCTAGGTGTCGCAGCTATTGGCGTGTTCCTTCTCGTAGGCCTTTGCAATAAGGTCACAGACTCACTTGATCCTAGAAGTGAATTGCTCTCGAATGATCTAGCGCAAATGACCCGCACCCCAGCGGAATCAGATACCATCTCTACTAAAATTTCTACGATGCTAATGATCGCGACGATGGGCGATGATCTAAACGAAGAAGATTTCAGCTACCGAACGGTAGTGAATGGAGATAACGTCATGATATTAGTAGGCATTCCTGCCATTGATAATTACGACGAAGAAAGCCGAGACATGATGGTAGAAGTGATGGCCTCTGTCGCTGATGAACAATTCGATTTGCTCGGTAAAAACATGTACTACGGCCTTGAAGGAAGTAATAGCCTAAAGGTTGCTCAGACACCAGCGGCGTATGAAAAAGGCGACATGTCTGCTCGACAAGCGCTGTACGAGTTTTATGGCAGCGGTGAGTAAAAGACAAGTTTAGAGCGCTTGCGATTTGACAAAGCCTCGTTTTTTCATGTGTTGTCCGTTTGATGTTTTGTTTCTTCAACATCACATCCAGTCACGGGCAACGCATGAAAATTTCGTTTCTACTTTTCCTTCTTTCCCTATTGGCGTTAAGCAGCAATGCTCAACTAAGCAGTGAAGAATTCACGTTCGAGTTTGAAGGCACCCGCCTGAATGGAATCTTAGACATCCCTGAAGGAATTACACCGAAAGGGCTCGTCCTTATCGTTCAGGGATCTGGTATATGGAAGACTGGTTGAGGGAGCTGTAAGTTGACATAGGTCCTTGGTACTTCTTTCAGTTATGCGAAACCGCATACTCGCCGATTTTGAAAGACACCTTTTAAAAGTCTTGTAATGGTTGGGTACGTTTCCTGAAGAGGAATGAATTAGAGCTGAATGCCTCTAACATCCCCTATCCATGAACCCACAATTGTCGCAGGAAGAACAATTGAATTTTATTACTGCTGCTTATAAGTGCAACTGTATGTTACGAGACATTACGGCACACCTTTGATTGAACGCTAGTATTACCTTTCAATAGGATTAAATCAATCAATCCATAAACTTAGCGACATGAACATGTATTACACACTAATCACCATCGTCCTTTCTAGCATATTTTGGACTACAGGTTCAGCTCAAATTATTCTACCCTACAAGAGCGCGGACGACTATCCAAAGTCAATGGTAAGCTACAGTGACTTTGAAGACCTAATGCGTGAAGTGAAAAATATCCGAGCTGATAAATTGATCAGTTTCGAGCAATTGAAGGCGTTCCAGGTTGATACAAATACAGTATTGCTTGATGCTAGATCAAAAGATCGGTTTGCCTCAAGACATTTAAAAGGTGCTATTAATTTGCCTTACACAGATTTTACTCAAGCTAACTTGAGAAAGATTATTCCCGATCCGAACACTAGAGTCCTCATCTACTGCAATAATAATTTCATTGGTGATGAAGTCGATTTTGCTAGTAAAAGGATGGTGCTAACTAGTAGGGATATCAAAAATCTAGAACCTCGAACAATAAACACATTCGGAATACCAAAAAAGGAATTCAAAAAACTACACAGAAGGCACAAGAAAGAGCTCAAGAAAATGAGGAGGAGCAAAAAAGAAGCGCCAAAGCAAACCATGCTAGCCCTAAACGTACCAACCTATATCACCTTGTACGGCTACGGCTATCGCAACATCTATGAGCTAGATGAACTGGTGGATGTTCGAAGTGCTCGGGAAGATTTTGCCGGTACTAAAAACGGCATGCAAGGAGTGCGCTTCGTTGTGTCTCCTAGTAAAAAGTAGCATTCACCTTATGCTGAGCTGCCAGATCTAGCCACTAACCTCACATGGTTCTACATATTCAGACATTAGTCCCAAATGATTTGAACGGTCGATCTGACGGTTCACAGACTATGTGAGTACAGCGCTAGCCTATCACAACGCAAACCCAGGCATCATCAAGCCTACGATCTCTAATCGCTTCTTGACAGTGATAAACTGTACTGCACCGTCGCCATCGTACTCGGTGACAGAACCGGTTTTGGCGAAAGCTGTAAAGGCACAATCAAAAGTGAAATAGGTAGCACCATCTGGTCCGCGCATGATCCCTTTGGACTCAAAAGCTTCCGGCTCTGTTTTGGTCCACTGCTGACGCCAAGCTAAGATCTTGGTCACAGCCTCCTCTCGAGATTGTACGTCTTCACCATTACGAACCGTATCGGCTAGTAAACTACCAGAGGTAAACGGTTCTGTAACGTTGATGATGTCGAGCAATAGGCCATTCGCCGTGTTAAGCATCGTTTCAGGGCTATCGTGACGCACTTGATCATAATTGACACCAACCATGTGCCGTTCTGTGTCCCCTTCCTTCACCGGCGTTGGTGGCGGAATCTGGTGGTCTAAAAGATCAGCATTCAAAAAGCTGTACCAACCTTGTGGCGTAATCCAGTCCGGCTTCTCTGACATAACTCCAGCTTCAAGCAAACCGTTAAGGAGCACATCGCTGGCCTCCCCCCACCTACTCTCCGCGGCTTTGGCTGCTGCAGAATCAATAATCGTTGCATGAAGCAAAGAGCGAATAGAAACAGAAGAAACGTGATCAGACATGGCGGCAAGGTAAAAGGGATTCTGACCTCTCTACTACGCTGACCTGTCTAATTCTATGTCTACCTAATTGCTACGCCCTAGACAACACCTAGGCTTACCGCCCTAAGGACAGAACTAACTATACAGTGTCTAAACAGTAGCTAAACCAAGTACTCACTTAGTCCCTAACTATCTTAGGTCTTCCTTATCAAAAGCACGAATTGCGATGAAAGTATCCAAGGTCAAGCTTCCAACGGTCTCCTCTTTATCAGGTACTTTATATCACTATGCCGATAGTTATGAAGGACACTATCTCGATGAGGAAGACTGCATTAGCTCCAAGGATATCGCTAAAGCCTTCTTCAGCTACTCGCCAGAGTGGGCTGAAAAACTCTTTGATTTACGGAACCGAATTGTCGGAATTGTTGGATTGAAAACGCCCGACAAATCACTGAATAGAAAAGAGCAGCTGGAGCAATTCGCTTGCGAGCCCGATGAGCGACTAGGCCTATTCAAAGTCTTCAGTCGATCGGAAGACGAAGTAATTATAGGGGAAGACGATAAGCACCTCAATTTTCGTGTTTCCTTGCTCAAGGAACCTACTTCAACCCTTGCTGTGAAGCGACTAACCATCTCGACGACGGTCTACTACCATAATGCCTTTGGCCGACTCTACTTCTTGCCTGTACAGCCGTTCCACAAGCTCATCGTTCCTAAGATGCTTGAAGGGATGATTGCCGGATTGGAGGGTAAGTGAGCTCTGGAGAAAACACAAGATTACCTTGCACTAGCACCAGGTCAAGCTCTTGTGACATCAGGCAATAAATCGACCTAGCAGGAGTGCTACGTATTATTACCTTGAGGTAGGCCGTCAAGCAACAATTGCTTGATCGTTTCCGACCATCGAACTCCATAATGCGTCCCAAAAGCAAACGTTTCCTACTCAAGGTTCTACCGTTCGGCCTGATTTCAATGCTATCAAGCATGGTCTATGGCCTTCTTGAGAAAGGCATTCTTGGTGATGCCCTAATCTACCCTGCTACGGGAAACCCATACAAATTCAACCTTGCCCTTCCCATGGTTTTGACGCTGATCACGGGTACACTGATCGGTACGTTTGAGCTATTAGTCTTGAGTAAATGGTTTCAGAAAAACAGCTTTCTAAGTAAGATCCTGCTCAAAACGACCATAAACGTTGCACTGATCAGTTTTTACCTTTTGGCGATCACCATCATCGGTAATGCCTATGAATTAGAGGCAAGCATATTTGACAAAGAAGTATGGTACAATGCCACCCGTTTCTTTACAAGCTTCGCTTTTTTTACGATTCAATTATACATAGCCGTCGGCCTAGCTATTGCCATATTCTACACGGAAGTAAGTGACAACATCGGACAAGAAGATCTTATCAGCCTTTTTACGGGCAAGTATCATCGGCCAACTGAAGAAGATCGGATTTTCATGTTTCTAGATATGCGATCCTCTACAACGATCGCAGAAAAACTTGGGCACGTTCGGTATTTCGACATGCTCAAGCAGTACTATGCGGACATGTCTGACGCCATTATTGAACACGGTGGCGAAGTATACCAATACGTTGGTGATGAAGTCGTTGTCACCTGGAAACTCAAGAATGGTCTTCGGCATAACAACTGCCTGCGTTGTTTTTTCGCCATGAAGGACGCACTGAAGAATAGAACAGATGAGTACGTATCCGAGTTTGGATTAGCTCCGACGTTCAAAGCAGGACTCCACCTTGGGAGAGTCACAACTGGAGAAATTGGCGTCATTAAGAAAGCCATTGCTTTTTCTGGAGATGTACTGAACACTACTGCTCGCATACAAAGCCTGTGCAATGAATACGGAGTCGACTTACTTGCGTCTAAGCAAATGATTGATGCATTAAACCTCGGTGAGGAATTTAATGAGCAAGAACTTGGAGAACGGGAATTGAGAGGCAGGAAAGAGCTGATTAAAATTTGTACAGTTGCTGTTCAGCGCTAAAAGCCTTCCTAAAAGCCTCCTCCTTTGCTCCAGAAAAAGGTAAACATTAGCTAGAATCGCGAAATATTGCTGCAAATCAGAGATAAGGTTAGAATAATCAGAGCTTTGTAATAGTTCATCCAAAACCTTCTGTCAGTCTTTGTGCTAGACGCGAATCTAAAAACGGCTTCTCATGAACGATAAAACTAATAGCATTTTCACGGAAATAGAAATTAATGCCTCCAGTGAACAAGTCTGGAATGTATTGACGGACTGGTCTAAACTCTCTGATTGGAGCTCATCTTTCCAGGGGATATCAACGGATGGACTAGTCAAGGGCGAAAGGTCAACTTCCTATTTTAAAAACCCAATTACGGGTGGGGTTCTTGAATTCGAGCATGAAGTTACAGATTACGAAAAAGGCGTAAAATTTGGATGGTATGGCGTTATCGCAGGAAATGTAAAGGACCACCATATCTACAGTATAGAGGCTACAGCGACAGGTAACACAATCTTTAGACAAGAAGACGGATTTCATTCAAAGAATTCCCATAGCTCAATCATGAAGTTCATGCTAAAACACAATATATCAAGCGCTTATAAGAAATTCAATACAGAGTAAAAGAACCGGGTTGAATCTCTTTATCCTAGATCATAGTCCAAAGCTAACGATAGCTTTCGCCAAAACCCTTCAAGTTTCTATTCATCAACCGAAAATACCAACTATATATGGATTTACAATCTGAACTGGAAATTTACATTTCTGCCCAAAAGGCAGTAGGTACGCAATTTATCGCAGTTGGTGTAGGCCTACTACTCACTGCGTTTATTTCACATATGTTTGGAGAAGGACCTTTAGCAAGTGGCTTAAAAATAGGTGGAATTGTTTGTGGACTCTTGATCAGCGGGGGTGGATTTCTGTACAGATATACTGAGACTACTTTATTAGAAAATCAATCTACTTTGTACCGTTTAAATTCGGAGAAGTTTGCGCTAGAGGAAGGAGCACGCATGGAAAAAGTAGTCAGCGATTTTCCAAAATACCAAATTACATTCAGAGCTATCTTGCTAGCAGGCATGATTGCAGTGCTGGTCACAGAGAGTCCTTTTTGGCATGGCGTATCGTTTACTATTATGGGCATGATGATCGGAGTACTAATCGCTGAAGCTTTCTCGAAGTCCTCGATAATGACCTACCATCAAGCTTTACTTAATTAAAAATTAAACAAATTATCATGGAGGATTACATAAAAGTAGAGAGCATTAGCATGCTGAACACAATGTTTCAATATGGCCCACCTAAACACCCGCTGATTAGCATTATTGATTTTTCAAAGGTGGATTTTGAAAAATTGGGATTACTGGACCAGTAAAGATTACAAGCGGACTATTTGGAGTCCTCTTGAAGAACTTAAAGTCAGGCAGCCTCACTTACGGACGCACAATGTGTGATTTCGAAGACGGCAGCCTCTTTTTTCTTGCTCCTAACCAAGTGGCTTCAATAGAGAATCCTAAAATTGATGAGGCTCAATATAACTGGGGCCTTTTCTTCCATCCCGACCTATTGAAGACTACGTCATTATTCGAGAAGTTAGGGTCCTTTACCTTTTTTGGCTACAGCTTAAACGAAGCCCTACACCTCTCTCAAGATGAAAAAAATGAACTTACAGAAGTCCTGCGCTCGATAGAAAAAGAAATATTCCGCTCGATAGACAAGCATACAAAACCCGTTATCACGTCCGGTATCGAGCTTTTGCTTAACTACTGTATGCGTTTTTATGACCGACAATTCATCACGCGTTCTGTGCCAAACAGAGACGCTATTTCAGCACTAGAGCTTTTCTTGACCAATTATTTCAAATCGGATCTTGTTCAAAATGGAGTTCCAACCGTAAAACAATGCGCCACCCAAGTAAATCTAACACCAAACTATCTCAGTGACTTACTTAAAAAGGAAACGGGTAAGAGCACACAAGATCTAATCCATTACCACGTGCTAGAAACAGCTAAAAACAGGCTCCTCACTTCAAACAATAGCATAAGCCAAGTAGCATATTCACTTGGATTTGAATATCCGCAATATTTCAGTAAATTATTTAAGAAAAAAACAGGAATGAGTCCTTTGGAATATAGAAATCTCAACTAAAAGGATATTAGGCCGGTCACTAATCCTATTAGAATCTCTATTATCAAACGACTAGCAGTAAATTTTGGACAATATCCAATCGACAACGGAGACAAGAGCGTTTGCGGATCGTTAACCCAGTCCGTTAACGATCCGCAAACGCGTCCCAAGACGACCCACCTCTTCCTATCTTGACTATTCTGCCCTGGCAATTGAGCCGCGTAGATTCAGTCTCCAACACATGTCAAAAGCAATTTCTTTCGCGATTTCCCTTCTCTTTCTCCTGGGCTGCACTGAACCAGAAACGAAAATCTCACCTGCTACACAGGACAAAGAAGCGACCCTAAAGAAGTACCTCAACAACGGCGCATGGAATCATCACTTCCTATCCAAAGAATGGGATGAATGGGTCACGAGAGGTCTACAAGAAGATTCCACCATTGCCTACCTGTGGCAGCAAAAGGCACTACCCTACTGGAAGCAGCAAAAGTTCCAACTCGCCATCAGCTACTATGAAAAGGCAGTTGCGTTAGATCCGGAAAACTGGCTTTCTAGACTTGCTTTCTTGAAATGCATTTATGCAAAGGATTACCTAGGAGCACTTAAAGATCTAACGGCCTATCGCATGACATACGGACAAGCGTTCGAACAAGATCACACGCTAGAGTTTTACGAAGGGGTTTGCTACTTGCAGTTAAATCAATTCGACAAAGCGCAGGCGATTCTGTTGAAGAACTTAGAAGCGCAAGAAGCTGAACTTGGACCAGACTGGGTGCCTTTCCTAGATCGATACTACTTAGGTATTTCCTACTTCGAACAAGGAGAATACGAAGTGGCCGTTACGGAATTCAATAAAGTCCTTCTACAGTATCCGGGCTTTTCAGATGCACAATATCACAAAAGCATTTGCCTCGACTACCTAGGAGAGAAAGAGAAGTCGAAGGAGCTAATGGCGATTGGGAAAATTAACTTCAAAAATGGATATTCATTCAATGAAGACTCCAACCTCTACGTAGATTACCCCTACCAAATTACTTGGCAATGGGACGTTGCTGAGTCAATCTTGAACTAGACTCATCTTCATGTTTGGAATCATCAACTTTGAAGCTTTTGTATTGGCTGGCCTAATTCTGAACCTCACGCCGGGATCAGACACGATGTACATCCTGAGCAGAAGCATCGCGCAAGGCAGGAAAGCGGGAGTCATATCGGTCTTAGGGATCTCAACGGGAGCCATCTTTCATATCGCCATGGCCACCCTGGGCCTATCTGTGATTCTTGCACAATCGGCAATCGCATTCGAGATCGTCAAGTATACCGGCGCTGCATACCTCGTCTACTTGGGCCTTATCGCCATTTTCAAGAAAAGCGATGATGCGTTCGAACTAGAAGAAGGCCGTAAATCCCTGAGCTACAGGAAAATTTACGGTTCTGGAATTCTGACCAATATTCTCAATCCGAAAGTGGCGCTCTTCTTCCTCGCGTTTCTACCCCAGTTTATTGACCCGACCTACAGCCAAAGCGCAGTACCATTTTTAATACTTGGACTTACCTTCTTGCTCACGGGAACACTGTGGTGCTTGACCTTAGCCATTTTCGCGTCCAAACTGTCTGACCGAATCAGAAAGAATTATAAAGTGAAGCAATGGCTAGACAAGGTATCTGGAGGCATCTTTATTGCACTCGGTCTAAAGCTGGCTTTTTCAGAAAAGTAGATATTACTTCTACTAAATAGCTATTTTGCCTGTCGGTAAAATATATTTTAAAAGGCCTATACAAATAGGCTATTTTCTACCAAGGGTACTTCAACAACACGGTCATGCTTACGCTAGCAACCTTAGAAAACACTTCACTTACGCAGATTACGAACGCTTTCAACGAAGCCTTTTCGGACTACTACTTCCCGATCAGCTTTACGGAGCAGAAGTTTGCTGATAAATTCAAGACAGAAGGAGGTAGACTTGATTTATCTGTAGGCGTATTTGAAAATGATGACCTCGTCGCTTTCATTCTGCACTTTATAGATGACAAAGAAGGTGTTACCTATATCTACAATGGAGGGACTGGGGTTGTACCAACACACAGAGGCAACGGTCTTACTGCTAAAATGCACGCGTTTATTGAGCCAATAATCAAAGAAGTGGATGTCAGTCGCATGGTACTCGAGGTATTGACTCAAAATGCACCTGCAATTAAGGTCTACAAAAAGCAGGGCTATCGCATCGGCAGGGAGTTATGGTGTTTTAGCGGAAGCTTAAAAAAGCAACCCAACACTACCCTAGCCAAAGGCTATGATATTATTAACCTCGCTCAACCTGATTGGAAACGATTTCAAACCTTCTGGGACTTCTCACCTACTTGGCAAAATTCAATCAGTACGTTGAAGAACCTAACGATGGACTTCAATATCATCGGGATTGTATATGAAACTCAACTCGTCGGTTATCTGATCTATAGCCCTAAACACAAGCGTGTTCATCATCTAGCTGTCGCCAAAACCCACAGGCAGCAAGGCATTGGAGGTAGCCTTCTTAGACATCTATTCACGCTCGAGAAAAGCAAGATATCAATGATAAATATTGATACGAGAATAGCAGGAATGAAGCATTTACTCGAATCACATGGACTTGAGAATTTTAGTAATCAGTACGAAATGGAAAAGGCTTTATGAGATGCGAGGTATTGTACGTGGGATTTATGCCGAGAGACAGAGTAGAATTGAAGTTGTACTTTCATGAAGTCTAGCACCTATCTTATGCCGAGCACATGAAATCATCAGCTGTCCTCCTGCTACTCATCCAAGCATTGTGCGCTTCGGCACAAACGCTGGTAATAGACGTACATGAGCATCATTTCCAACTTGACGAGTCACGTGGAATGATCGTGTCTCAAATCGAAAACATTGGCCTGTACAGCGATCTATCGGACTATACAGAAGTTGTTCTCTCATTAGATTCTGAGAGCTATACACTTTCGACAAATCCAACAAGCCTGCTCTATTCTGAAGCTTATGTGGTTGATCGTTTATCGGATCGATACACGCTGTATTTCACTGAACTGCCACTCGTCTCGATATCGACACAGGACACCATCGTTGATGATCCGAAAGTCCATGCAAACTTTACCTATGCGGATAGTATTCAAGTTCTGCATTCAGATATCGGAATTGAAATTAGAGGTGGCTTTTCCCAAACGTATCCAAAGAAAACCTACGACCTAGAATTTTGGAAAGATTCATCTGGAACTGAATCAGAAAACGTACAGTTTGGGCAAATGCGCAAGGACGACGATTGGGTGCTAGATGCACTCTATAACGAACCGCTACGCCTGAGAAGTCACCTTGCAACAGACCTGTGGTTATCCATTCACACTCCTTATTACTTGGCTCAAGAGCCAGAAGCAAAAGCTGGAGCAGGCACTGAATATGTCGAGTTGTTTCTCAATGGTGCGTACAATGGCCTTTATGACCTGTCTGAACAAATCGACCGTAAGCAGCTGCAGCTAGCAAGTTTTGACGGAAGTATGCGTGGAGAGCTCTACAAGGGCGTGAGATGGGGACCATCTACGACATTCTCTGGAGTACCGGCTTACGACAACAATGAAAGAGATTGGGGAGGATACGATTTCAAGTATCCGAAAGAGGAGGACCTCACTGATTGGGGACCACTTTATCGTTTCAATGATTTCGTAATCAATTCGCCTGACGATAGCTTTATTGATAGTGTTTGGACAAAATTTAGTTACGAAAACTACTTAGATTACTTCATCTTTTTAAATCTATTGCGAGCCACCGACAACACAGGGAAGAATGTTTACGTCGCCAAGCAAACGACTAGCGAATTGTATTTCTACGCTCCGTGGGACTTGGATGGATGCTTTGGCACCGTCTGGGACGGCACAAACCAAAATACCACCGACGACATTTTGGGGAACGGATTCTTTGACCGAGTCATTGAACTAGATCCTTCGAATTATCGAATAACGGTAGCTAACAAATGGTTCGATTATCGAAATACACTGCTGAAAGAAAGCACCCTACTCTCTTTATTTGAAGAGCAGTACAACTACTTGGAAAGCAATAAGCTATACGAGAGAGAACGGTTGGTTTATCCCAACTATCCCTTTGACCAACAGGCATTCAATTACCTACAAAATTGGTTGAGGAATAGAGTATCGTACTTAGACAGTTACTACACTGGGCTACTAACCAGTATCTCAACCACCGCACCAGAAAGCAACACACTACTCTACCCTAACCCTGCCAATGAGTGGATCTACATAGACAACTTGGACGGTCTGCTTGATGGTCATTATCGCATTTTCAGTCTACAAGGAAAGTTGGTTAGTGAAGGTGAGTCCAGTAACTCCTCCATTCCAGTCGGCACCCTAAGAAGTGGGCAGTACGCACTCATCCTTGGATCAAGAACGTATCGTTTCCAAGTGAATTAGGCTAAGTAAGCCTGCAATTAGAGGAACTAATACCCTTGCTACCAAGGATATAGAAGCGGATTACGTCACCGTGGTTGCTCATTGAGCGCATTTGCACGACCATTGATAACATATTGCATAACAGTGTAGTTACCCATTACATAAAAGACTAGTATTGCTGATTAGCCTTGAGACTGTGCTTACAAAAATCAACTTCCTATGAAAATTCTACTCACCACGTTCGCTTTAGCCATTTCTCCCATCGGAGCGATAACTGCGCAAAACATCAATTTTGAAGTTGCCGATCCTCATCCATTGATCCAACAAGCTGACGTAGGTGACATGGAGTTTGCCGACATCGATAATGATGGCGACAACGACTTGATCATGATTGGGAAAGGCGGACCTATCGCCACGACGATCTATGTGAATGATGGTGATGGTGGATTTACCGAAAGTGCGAATACTGCACTAGAGAATGTCTTCAACGGTACAATAGCCGTGATTGACATTGACGGCGATGACGACTTAGACCTGCTAATTGCAGCTACTCTGCGGTCGGTCGCTTCAACGATACTGTACGTAAATGACGGATTTGGAATTTTCAGCCCAAGCCCTATTGACATTCCTAATTACAGAAGCACTGACATCGCATTTGGTGATGTCGACAATGACAACGATCAGGATATTATTATCTCAGGAACCATAGACGTTAACGGCACCGTGAACACGAAGCTCTTCCTTAGTGATGGAAACGGTGGCTTTGCAGAATCGACTACTTCTACCTTCTCAGACCTAACAAGCCGGTTAGAGCTGTTTGACTGTGACGGTGATAATGATTTAGACCTCATTGTTTCAGGTTACGACTCGACCTTTGATGAAGAGAACACCATCCTGTATCTAAATGATGGTCAAGGAGGCTTTAGCGAACAGGCCTCTGCATCTTTCAATGATCTCGCTGGTGGCGATGTAACCAGTGGCGACATTGATAATGATGGAGATTTAGACGTACTCATTTGCGGACAAGGAGCAAATGGTACCGCAACCGAACTCTACTTAAACGATGGTGCTGGTGACTTTACGATGGTCCAGGATAGCCTCTTTGCGGATGTCACCTTTGGAGACGTATCAATGAGTGACCTAGACAATGATGGAGATCTTGATGTCTTTGTCTTGGGCACAGGTCCTGGTGGACTCGCGAATAACCTGATTGTAGGAAGTGTGTACGAAAATCAAGGTTCTGTAACTTTCGTCAAAACCGATTCTCTCGCAGGGGCATACCTAGCCAGCCATGCGGTTGGCGATATCGACGGAGACCGTGATTTAGACCTAGTCCTCGGAGGAACTACAATTGGTGAACGTGCGAATAGAGACAGCTACCTCTACTTCAATGAAACGCCGCTTGTCGTAAGTAATCAGACTACCGTTGAATTCGACCAACTGACCGTGTATCCGAATCCTTTTCAAGATATAATCACACTTGAGTTTGAGGTTGAGACAAAGGCTTCAATCCAGATCTACTCAACTGTTGGTGCTCTTGTATATGCTACAACCGTCGCGGCTAAAACCTCGCAACTAGCACTGGATTTGCCAACGGGGAATTACCTCTTGAAAGTGGTGACAGAGAACGGGAACTACGAGCAGCAGATTTCTTCTGTACGCTAAAGCGAAACAAGTCGAGCTGGCAATAGAATTGCTTTCGCTATTTCACTAGTGTAATAGCGAAGGTTCATCGCTGCAGAATATCGTCACACGTAAGTCGTTAAAGGAGGCACCTCCTTGATATACTCAATGACGTCGTACTGTCTGTAATTGCAGAAATAGACTACAGCTACAGGTAAGTTCAATCATACGCCATGCGATCTACATTCAATCTACGTCCTATTCTTTCCGTGTGTGCACTGAGTGCGTTGACCATTGCTTTCACAAATTGCGACGCCGTTGATGACACCAACAATGGAGAAGGCAACTACGGCATCTTCTCTGTGATCAATGACACAACCGTCTCGATGGACGGTGAGATAAATAGCTCAAGTCTAGTCAACTTCAATCAACTACTCACAGATTATCCAGCAGTCGATAGCATCAGTATAAGGGAGGTGAATGGATCGTCAGATGATGAGGTAAATCTTCAGGTCTCACAACTTGTTCATCAAAAGAATATCGTCACTCACCTCACGTCCAACGGCTTAATAGCTTCTGGTGGGGTGGACTTTTTCCTAGCGGGTATTCGCCGTACAAAAGGAACAAACACTCAAATAGGTGTGCATTCTTGGAGCGATGGAAGCAATGAGGCCACTGACTATCCAGTTGGCGATGCGAACCATCAACCCTACATCGATTACTACCAATCCGTAGGCTTCACACAAGAAGATGCTGAAGCATTTTACTACTTCACGATCAATGCTGCTCTCGCCTCCTCTATTCATTGGATGACGGAAGCAGAGATCGTAGAGTTCGAGCTTCTGACGCGCTAACCGCTTAGATCGATACTTTAGCCGGATGAACACGAAGACGCTTGCATTCCTTTTCACTCGAGACCTAAATAGACTCAAATCGGAGATTGAGCTTTACCAATCGGAGAAGCACCTTTGGCTAGTAGACAAGATGATCACTAATTCAGGAGGCAACTTATGCCTTCACCTTATTGGGAACCTCAACGCCTACATAGGCGCTGGACTTGCGCAGACAGGCTATATCCGTCAAAGAGAACTTGAATTCTCGGCCAAAGATATCCCTCGTGTTACACTGAAGGCTCAAATTGAAGAGACGATACGCGTTGTTGAGCGAGGTTTAGATACGTTGACAAGTGAGATGCTTACGGGTGACTTCCCCATTGTAATTTGGGACAAACCTGCAAACATGGAGTTCACACTACTCCACTTGCATTCTCATTTGAACTACCACCTTGGGCAAATCAACTATCATCGGAGGATGCTTGATGAGTCGTAGTTTAGATGGACGAAATGACGGAGATATCCATTGTCCATCGGGTAATCTATTTAAGCCTGTCGAGATCAAACATTGCTCTACAGACGAAGTCAAGGGATGCCTAAGCATACAGTTATGAATCGAAAAATCTCAATAACCTTCTATATCACCCTTCTATACTTTGGCCTTTCATTTCTTCTATTTTTTAAAATTCAACCCGCTGCAATAGAAGATTCAATCTTTGAAACCGTTGCATATTTTCCTGCTTTACTGTATTTCGCTTATGGCTTTACAGAAGGCACAGGGCAAGCGACTCTTGCAATAGTCTTCGCCTTTACACTGTTCTTCCTAGTCGCACTTTCACTCGTTTATTTGATAGCCTTTTTGCGCAAGCTATAAGAATAATGAGATACAAATTCTTGACCAGTGCGGCGCTATCAGTCTTCTACGGAACGTACATCGCTTTTAGGCAGCACTATGCCAATGGACTCAATCCATTGTTCGAATCTGGTTTCCTGGTACTGCTCACACTTGCGATTGCACTGTGTGTAGTGAAAACGAAGAATAACAAATTGAGGTTGATTCAACTCTTCATCTTAGTGATAGCCATCGCGATTGGTTTTGATTATTCCAGAGCGTGGATAGAGTCTAGGATGGATCAACATGTCCCTAGGCGCTACTATTCAAAGGAAGCGCTACCAAAAGACACGGACGAGGTCATAGACAGATAACCCTAGCTTTCTCACCATCTTCGCATGCCCCCTGTGCCCTCATCTATGTCTCCAGACCTCGAACATATCAAATTCACGAACCAGCAGAATCCAACTGCTCAATTCGACTTGATAAACCTGGAGGATCTATTCGAGCGAAAATTTGAGGACCATAGCCCAGATGAACTTCACATCGTGGAGTTTTACCTGATCATACTGATTGATGAAGGAGAAGGCAAACACACCATTGACTTTACGGAACATCATTGCCAAACGGGAACGGTGCTCACCATACGCAAGAATCAAATTCACAAGTTCCATCGAGGCACAAGCATAAAAGGAAGAGCGCTACTCTTTACCGAAGAGTTCATGGTAAGCTACTTCGAGCAATTGGAGTCCATGCGATCGATTCAGCTCTTTAACGAGATGCTGGCTAGCCCTCAAATTCAATTGGATAAACAGGACCTTCAAGAGGTACAAGAGATCGTAGCACGAATCACAACGGAATACCATAAGGTTAATGACAGCTATTCCCTAGGCATCATCCGCAGTGAGCTTCACATCATGATTTCTAAGCTCTTTCGATTGAAGGCCAAACAGGATGAACAAGCATTTGCCCGTAAGTATCTCAAGGAGTTCATACAGTTTCAAGCTTTAGCGGAAACCAAAGCCCTCAAAACCGTAAAGGTCAAGGACTACGCAGCAGATATGGGCTTGAGCACAAAAACGCTCAATACGGTGACCCGCAGCATTACAAATCTATCAGCCAAAGAGTTCATCGACGAAATTTGTATTCTACAGGTAAAGAGAATGCTCATCAATACTGAAGCTTCCGTAAAGGAAATCGCCTACGCGAGTGGATTTGAAGAAAGCACCAATTTCTACAAATACTTCAAGCGACTGACTGGGATTACACCTGAAGAATTTCGTTCACCAGCGGAATAGAACCTGCAACTTTCCCATTTCTACAGTCAACATACTTCTTTCTATAGCCTAAGCGCTCCGTGGGATCCACACCTTTGCATCGTCAACAAAACCAATAACGATGAAAAAGTTGAATTCAATCCTAAGTGTACTCGTTCTGATCTGTTTACTTAGTAGTTGCGCTGATGCACAATCCACTAAAACAGCTATAGACAAGGTGACGTCACAAGGAAAAACCCTATCAAAAGAAGTAACCAAGATGACCAACAAAGACAAAGCAGTAGCTCTTCTCAAGAGCATAGAAACTGGTGCAAAAGAACCAGTCGCCTACATCAATGCCGAGAATTACACTCAACACAACCTTGGTGTTGCAGACGGACTAGCTGGATTTGGAGCAGTACTTCACATGGCTCCACCAGAAGGATTTAAAGTAAAGGTCATTCGATCCTTTGAAGACGGTGACTATGTATTCACGCACAGCGAGTATGATTTCTTCGGACCTAAAGCTGGGTTCGACATCTTCCGATTCGAGAACGGACTCATTGTCGAGCACTGGGACAACCTCTCGGCATTAACACCTGCCAATCCTAGCGGAAGAACACAACTTGATGGACCGGCGAAAGCCGAAGATGTCGACAAGACTGAAGCAAACCGTACGCTCGTCTCAAATTTCATCACAGATGTATTGATGAACGGCAAGGCGGACAAGATGACGGACTATATAAGTACTGAAACGTATCTCCAGCACAATTCAGGGATCGCCGACGGTCTCGCAGGATTAGGAGCAGCATTTAAGTACTTCACAGACAACGACTTGGTTATGATCTATGAGAAGACCCATGCGGTTTTAGCTCAAGGCAACTTCGTACTAACCGTAAGTGAAGGAAAATTTGGCAAAGGAGATCATACTTCTTTTTATGACTTATTCCGTATTGCTGATGGTAAGATCGTTGAACACTGGGACGTTATCGAGACCATCATGCCGGAGTCAGACAGAAAGAACGAAAACGGTAAATTCGGGTTCTAACGAACGCATTAACTGAACTTCACTCGTATGGAAGACCATCGTGCTAATAGCGCGATGGTCTTTTTTTTATCAGATCCTGCATAAAATTTGATGAGATCTACAACCATCTGAACGAAGAGAATCTCAAGCAATTTTAATTAGAAACTACGCTGACCAAATTCGAAGTGGTAGATTGCCAAATCGCAAAAGCGAATCAATCATAACGCGACTAATTGCTATGGAACACCTCGACCTCTCAGATCCAATATGGACAACGCTCAATGGAGCTTATGGTGTGACCTACGATGCTTCCAAGCCACTTAAAAGGCTTGAAGCAGCGAAAGAAGGTGCAGACCTAACCTTGATCTGGGAAGAACTTTGGGTGGAACTACACCACAAAGGAGCTGTTGGCTTAGTTTCCTTCTTAGCTGTACCACAGCTCATTAGAATAGCCCAAGAAAAAAACATCGCAGACTGGAATATTCCCGCACTTTGCTCGACCATCGAACAGCAGCGTGTACTTGGCGACGAGAACCCAAGACTCCCTAGCGATTACAATGATGCATACTTCAACGCCCTCGACGAGATGAAAGCTATGTCTCTCAAAGTCGCAGACAACGAAGACGCCAGCGACCTATCCAAGACAATCGCTATGTGCGCCATCGCAACAGCCAATGGTCAATTTCAACTCGGCAAAGCTATCATGCAGTTTGCAGATGAGGATTTGTTAAAAGAGTTTTTGATTCAGTTTTAGACTAAAAATCTAGCTAAACACCAAATAGATCGAAGACTAGCTCGCTCTATACCCAACCACCTTCTGCGAAATCTATACAAGCTTCTGCGAAACGTATACGCCTGCCTCGACAAGTGAGGTCAACTTTGTGCTACTTCAAACTAGCACACGTTATGGCAGCATCAACTTGGACATCAGAAGACATTCCCAACCTTGAAGGGAAAACCGTAATAATCACTGGGGCCAGTAGTGGATTAGGCAAAGAAGCAACCAAAATACTGGCTCAAAAGAACGCAAGAGTCATTATGGCTGTGCGAAATACGGTCAAAGCTGAACAGGTCATTGAGCAGCTCAAAAGCGCTACCTCAACTGATAACATTGAGATCCGCCAATTAGACTTGGGGAGCCTAGCTTCCATCAAGACCTTTGCGCAGGGAGTTAACAGTTCCTATGATCAGTTAGACATATTGATCAATAATGCAGGCGTAATGGCTTGCCCTTTTTCAAAAACAGAAGACGGATTCGAAATCCAAATGGGCACGAACCACTTTGGGCATTTTGCATTAACGGGCCTGCTAATGCCACTGCTCAAAAAAACAACGTCGTCTAGAATCGTAGCCACCTCTAGTATAGCCCATAAACAAGGCGATATTAATTTTGCAGACGTTAATTGGAAGCAACGCAAATACAACACGAATAAAGCGTATTCGGACAGCAAATTAGCAAACTTGTATTTCTCTCTTGAGCTAGCTAGAAGATCAGAAAATGACGCTACAGCCCCTCTTATAACAGCTGCTCACCCTGGCTGGACGAGCACTGATCTTCAGAGACACAGTCTGATGTTTAAAATACTAAACCCATTATTTTCTCAGAACGTAGAAATGGGTGTTTTACCTACGCTTCGCGCTGCAACAGATACGAGTTCCATTTCTGGAGACTACTACGGACCAAAGGGCATGATGGAACTCAAAGGATATCCGGTACTCGTCCCCTCAAATAAAATGCCCCATAACGAAGAAAATGCCCAAAAACTATGGTCGCTCTCTGAGGAATATACAGGAGTAAAATACTAATCGCTAAAAAGCTTAAAATGAAACAGAAGAACAGTATAGCGACAAGTTTTTTTATCGCTCTCATGGTTATCCATGCCGTCGTTGAAATTGGCGTTGGCCTTGCCGGTTTGATAAACTTTCAAGTTGCCTTAGAGCAAGGCTTTAAAATCCAATACACTCCCGACCTAGAAATACTTGGACTCGTAATCGGGCTCCAATTACTGCTTCTTGGAGCGTTGTCAATATTAAGTATCTTATGGACTCGTCAAAAGAAATCGGCAGGCCCTGTTGTAGGGCTCTTTGTTGCAAGTTACATACTCATCTTTGGGCTGATGGCTTTCTTCAGGTTTGGCGAAGTACAAGCACTTTATATCGACAGCCTCCGGGGATCCCTCACGGTAATCTTTGGTTTCCTGGCGTATAAAGAGTTGAAAAACATAGAAACGAATGGATAATTTTATACGAATAAATTCCGTTTCGGAGCTCAATCAAATGTTTGGGCTACCCGCACCAGCGCATCCTTTGATTACGATCATAAAGCAATGGCCGAAGACAAACTTTAGCTTCGAAAATCTGAAACTTACAAGTGAGCTGTACCTCGTTTCAATGAAGGGAAAGACTAAAGGAACAACCTTTAATTACGGGCGCAACTCTTATGACTTCCAGGAAGGGATGCTCGTATTCATCGCTCCTGGGCAGGTCACTTCGTTCCCAGAACCAATTGAAGAACTCGACGATACGGGTTGGACTATAGTATTCCATCCAGACCTCATTAGGCGCTCATCTCTAGGCAAAACGATAAAGGACCACACGTTCTTCAGCTATGAGGTGACAGAGGCTTTGCACTTATCCGAAAAGGAGAAAGAATTCCTCATCCAACTCGTAGAAAAAATTGAACTAGAGCTAGAGCAAAACATCGATAAGTATTCACAGGAACTAATCATACATAACCTTGAGACAATACTCAAGTACAGTGACCGGTACTACGATAGGCAATTCTACACGAGAGCAAACCTAAACAAGGATTACGTCGCCAAGTTTGAGCTCTTCTTAAGCGACTACTTCGCCTCAGAAGAGCTAACCGACAAAGGAATACCTTCAATTAAACGTTGTGGCGAAGCCCTAAACATGTCTGGATCGTATTTAAGTGACTTACTTAAAATAGAAACAGGTCGTAGCGCGAAAGATCACATCCACAGCTACATCATTGAGCAGGCTAAAACGGAATTACTCGGATCGAAACAGCCTATCAGCCGGATTGCCTTTAACCTTGGCTTCGAATACCCGCAGCACTTTAGCAAACTGTTTAAGTCTAAATCAGGCTTCAGTCCTTCAGAATACCGCAATTCTAACTAGCAACTATATTACTAGCGTGTAACGAGCAACATCTCGCCACGTCCCTAAGAAAAGTCCAGAAGCGAAGCGGTGCTACATCGAAGTGGTCCCAAATTCTTAGTACGTATGCGAAGGTTTTGAGATTGTAATAAGCAAAGCTTACATCAACCCAAAAACCTTCGCATACTTTAGTAGCTCGCCTGTATTCTTAATTTTGAGCTTGCCTGTCATTACAGCCATCATTGGGTTAGTATCTCCCTTGATAACGCTCATGAAGTTGTCTGACTTCGCCTTGACTTCACACTTTGCTTCGCCTTGACGCCCTTCGTGAAGAACTAGTTCGCCATCCTTTGCAATGAGGGTATACTCTCCTCCACCCTCCCCTGAAATGTCAAAGAAGAAATTTGTATCCATGTCCTCCAATGCTTCTGGAGTTGCTTTTGCGGGGAGGCTTTTGATGAAATCTGCTGCTGTCATGGTAGTCGTAGTTTAAGTCTGAAGAGGAAACTGTAATTTCTTAAGGTTTGTGGTAAGCTAACTTAGGATTCAGCAATAGATGCAATCCATGTTTTAGCGTAAGCGAAAACGTCTAGTTGCTCAGGTTCGTTGTGAGTTTCATGAAAAAGTCCTGGCCAAATCTTCAATTGGACATCGCCAGTGACTTCTTTCACAAATTGATTTGTTCCGGCTACATCACATATCCGATCTGCATCACCGTGCATGAATAGCACAGGTACAGGCATCGATTGAGACTTAGCAAGTAGACGCTTAGGTGTGTCGAGTAACTCGTAGCCCAATAGCATACTCACTCTGTCATGGTTGTTCGGGTCCGTTTTATAGGTCTCCACAACTACCTGGTCATGTGATAGGTCTGACGCATTCAACTCGTTAGACTTCGTTAAGGTTGGCGCCAATGAAGAAATCACAGAAGCCAACGACGTTAGAATTTTAGGCGGAGGAGAAGCAAGCTTCAACGGAGGACTAGTAACCACAGCACCATAAAGTGTTGAAGCCTCCTTGCGGGTAGACAGGTAGTCTAATAACACAAGTCCCCCCATGCTATGTCCCCAAAGGAGCAAGTCATGCGGTGTGTCTAGCGCGCCTTCAATAGCTTTTCGAAACGTGTCTATCTGAGAGACGAAGCTCTCCCAGCTTTGAATCGTGCCTTTTGCCCCATCCGACTGGCCATGCCCTTGATGGTCGAATGCGAATACTTCATAGCCTTGGCTACAGAAATAAGATGCCACATTTGAATAACGTCCAGCATGCTCACCGAGTCCATGGATGATTCCTATCGCCTTCCCGTTAGGATTAGCCGTGGCTGACCAATGGTAGGTGTGCAAGGAAAGTTCTCTATGCGATAGACTGAATTCCGTAGCGATCATTATTGCGTATTCTCGATAATGAACCCATTCACATAACGAAGCAATCGTGCCTCAGGAAAGAGTGACTGGACGTTTCCTAGATAGCTACGCGCTTCGATTTCAGTGCGAAAGGCTCCACTCATGTAACCAAAGCTCCCATCAGCTAGTTCATCTTCTTTCAGCGTACCGAACTTGAAGAACAGCTCTCCATTATCGTCCGCCAAACTCGTACCTGATTGGAATACGAGTACGCGGTAACCCGTGTATTTAGCACCTGTTGGCATCGTAAGCGGCTTCGCGTTCGTGATCGATTGCTCAGGCACAATGACAGATATCGTAGACTTCACTTTAGCAGGACGCTCGTTCTCACTTGGAGTAGAAGCAGTCATTGCAGTGCCCTCTGGAGAGTTGGGATTAACTTTACTCTTTGGAGCTTTAGAAAGATCTCCTTTCAATGCTTCAAGTTGGCTAACCGCTTTGTCTACACCTGTACTTTCGTCCACATCAGCTGTAGGCTGTGTTGGATTAGTCGGTGCAGCACCACCTTCCGGTACGCGATACTCTCCAGCTCCCATTACTTCTTCTAAGAGAGCATCAAGACTCTCTTCTGCAATGATTTCAGAAAGTGGCTTACCATCGAACGGATCTGTTGTAAAGCCAGTAATCTTCAACTCTGTACGGCGGTTTAGCGCATACTCATCTTCATCACACTCTACCCCGTCTACACAAATGTTTACAGGTTTCGTTTCACCATAACCCTGAGCGGACAAACGGTAACTCTGAATGCCTTTTGCAGTGATGTAAGCAACGGCTGCTTCAGCACGTTTTTGACTCAACGACCTGTTGTAAGGCGCTTTACCACGGCTATCCGTGTGGCTACCTAGCTCTACAACGATGCTTGGATTCACCTTGAGCAACTCAACTACTTTTTCTAGTTCGAACTCCGCATCTGTACGAATCTTCGAACTGTTGTAGTCATAATAGATGTTGTCGAGTGCAATAGCACTGTCTACTTCCAGCTTCTGAAGCTCAATGTTCGCGAGAAGCGTACCCATTTCGTTTCCGTAAGCGAGGTTGTCACTTACTCCAGGTCCGATCTCACTTACCCCGTCCATACAAAGGATACAGCCGTCAATGTTCACAAAGCTTTCAATTCGTTTCGTGAAAAACCTGGGGCTCCTAATAAGCAAGGTGTAATGATTTCCTTGCTCAAGTTGAAAGCTAAAATACGGTGACGGATGATCCTTAAGTACTAGGATTTCCTTGTCTGTAGTGTTGTTGTACACTTCAATCAAGGACCCGCTAATCGCATCCACTTCATACTTTTCAGGATCTGCTTCCTCCGCAAGGGTGACTTCCAAACGGTAGCCTGGTGCTCTTCCCATTGAAATCTTTACAAAGACCTTCTCTGCTGTAAGGTTCTTTGAGGTTGCGACAGTCTCGACAGACTCAAAAACAGCCTTTGAAGCGCGTACCATGAAATCATGATCTAACGGCACTTCAACCGCGAAAAATCCTTCCCGATTGGTACTAACGTCACCATATAGTACACCGCTTTCCGCATCTAACACCTGAATCTTCACCTCGTTCAGGTAGCCTGAGTTGTTGTCCTCAAACACATAACCTTCTAAGATTACATTTTCTGATTGCGCGAAACCCAGTGATGCACAGCCCAATTGCACTGTCCATAGCAAAGCGTTCAATAATAGTCTCATGCCGTAAAAGTATCAATTCGATCTATATCTACAGGGTCCTATCGAGGTCGGCGAGCATTAGTGCGCAAATATTTTCTTAAAACCTGCTAAACCACCTTGAACCGGATCGTAAATCGTTGCTTTGCAACATGCGTATCATTTTCATGGGCACCCCCGAATTTGCAGTTGCCTCTCTTACTGCTCTCGTTGAATCAGGAGCAAACGTAGTTGCTGTCATTACAGCCACGGACAAGCTTGGCGGCAGGGGCGGAAAAATGCTTCTTCAAAGCGCCGTGAAAAAGTATGCCGTTGCGCAGGACATTCCCGTTCTCCAGCCCAAAAACCTCAAGGGAAAGAACTTCCTCGCCAAACTCCGCACGTTTAAAGCTGACCTGCAAGTCGTTGTCGCCTTCCGCATGCTGCCAAAGCTCGTTTGGGCGATGCCTCCGCTAGGAACGATCAACGTACACGGAAGCCTTTTACCTGCCTATCGAGGAGCAGCTCCAATTCACTGGGCCGTAATCAATGGAGACACAGAAACAGGCGTCACCACCTTTTTCCTCAAGCATGCAATCGACACGGGAGACCTTCTAATGCAGAAGAGTCTCACCATAGGCGAGAACGAGTCTACGGGTGAAGTTTATGAACGCCTCATGGCACTTGGAGCCGTAGCCCTCGTTGAGAGTATAGACCTCATCGCTCAAGGCAAAACGGCTGGTACGCCGCAAGACGATTCAAAAGTGAGTCACGCTCCCAAGATCTATCACGAAACGGGTCAGATCGATTGGTCAGCTTCCGCCAAAACATGCCACAACCTCGTTAGAGGAATGAACCCATTCCCAGCAGCCTGGACGACGATAGATGAAAACGAAGTAAAGATTCTCCAAACCGCCCACGTTACTGATCCAGAGGTTTTGGCGGAAGCTGAAAAGCACCCACATAGCACACTTATTCTCCTTCATAAAGGCCAAACCCAAGCAGGCGAAGCCCCAGGAATCGCTATCACCACTGGCGATAACGGACTCTTGGAATTACTTCAAGTCAAACCTGCTGGCAAACGCAAAATGTCAGGTGCGGACCTCAGAAATGGCCTTCGCATAGAAGCCCCCCGCTCGATCTAGAGCGCCGCAGGCTAAACAACGTCCCAAACGCAGCGCCGCAGGCTAAACAACATCCCTTAAGGAAAGCGCCGCAGGCCAAACCAACGTCCCAAACGCAGCGCCGCAGGCCAAACCAACCTCCCTAAACGAAGCGCCGCAGGCTACCTATATTGCCACCATGCACAGTTACGTATCGACCGACCATCTCCGTTTTTTATTACACGAATACCTAGAAGCGCCTGCACGCATCAAGGATTACGAAAAATTTGAAGGATACGACAGCGAGGCGTTCGACATGTCGATTGATGCCGCTGAATCTATCGGAGATCAGCACTTGTTCCCTGCCTTCCGGGTCATGGATCAAGAAAAAGCAACTTGCGAAAATGGAGTCGTCTGGACACACCCACTGCTAGCGGAAGGCCTGAAAGCCATGGCAGAAGGTGGATGGATATCCTCTACTGCTCCTGCAGAATACGGTGGCTCTCAAATGCCACTTGTACTACACAATACAGCTTCACTCGTCTTCATGAGTGCCAACGCAAACATTGCGGCATATGCCTTCCTAACGGTTGGTGCAGCCAACCTCATTCTCACCTACGGAAACGATGCACTAAAGTCGCTTTACCTCGATAGCCTCTACAGCGGCAAGTTCCAAGGAACAATGGCACTTACCGAGCCGCAGGCAGGTAGTTCGCTAACAGATATCACAGCTACAGCATCGCCAATTGGTGACGGTCAATACAAGATCACAGGTCAAAAAATATACATCAGTGGCGGTGATCATCCTAGTGTCGACAACGTGGTTCACCTGCTCCTTGCACGCATTGATGGCGCGCCTGCTGGCACAAAAGGAATCAGCCTATTCGTTGTTCCAAAGCACCGACCGAAAGGTGCAACTGCAGCTGAAGGCTGGGAGCCAAATGACGTCATTACCGCAGGTATCTATGGTAAAATGGGTCAGAAAGGCTATGTCGCTGCACACCTAATGTATGGCGAAAATGAAAACACGATCGGTTATCTCGTAGGGGAAGAACATCGTGGATTGAGCTACATGTTCAGCATGATGAACGAAGCCCGAATCGGCACAGGAATCATGGCTACAGGTTGCGCTTCTGGCGCGTACTATGCGTCACTCAAGTACGCATTTGAGCGCCCACAAGGCCGACACCCAAGTCAAAAAGACCCGAATCAACCACAGATCCCAATCGTAGAGCACGCGGACGTTCGTCGTATGCTATTGCTTCAAAAAGCGGTAGTTGAAGGTTCGCAAGCGTTACTTCTCGAAGCAAGTCTTTGGGAAGACATCGCCCTCAATGATTCATCAGAAGCGGCAAAGCAATCTCACCTCATGCTTGAGCTATTGACGCCGATCATCAAGACATTCCCGAGTGAGTACGGCACCATGGCTGTCATGAATGGCATGCAGGTCCTTGGTGGCGCAGGCTATTGCAATGACTTCCCGTTGGAGCAATATTACCGTGACATTCGTGTCAACGCGATTTATGAAGGCACCACCGGCATTCACGGCATGGACCTCCTAGGTCGCAAAGTGCTTATGGGCAAAGGTGATGTGTTGAAAGCACTTAGCGCCCGCATACAAGCGGACATTGAGGCTTGCGCTCAGAACTTCCCCGAAGAGGCCAATGCACTCGGTGCTTCGGCAATTGCTCTTGGGAAGACGACGGCTAAATTGATGGGGATCCTACAAAAAGATGGCCCTGAAGCTTACCTCGCTGACGCTTCACTCTACCTCGACTACTTCGGACTCGTTATCATCTCTTGGCACTGGCTCAGAATGGCTAACGTGGCAAGCGACAAGCTTACCAACGGAGGTCAACTTTCTAAGAACTTCTACGAGAGCAACATCGCGACCATGAAGTACTTCATCGCGTATGAGCTGCCAAAAACCCGCGGACTACACGTCCGACTCAACAGCGACAATCGAGTAACGCTGGACACCGATCCTTCATTACTCGTATGATCCATACCATAGACCTAGAATTCCAAGGCGTTCTGAAAGTCATTGCTGCCTTTTTGATACCACACCGAGATGGTGTGGTATTGATAGAGAGCGGTCCGCAAACATGCTGGGAAGCCTTAAAGAGAGGTTTAGCCAAGCATGGATACGCGCCTTGTGATGTGACCGATGTACTCTTAACGCACGTTCATTTCGACCATGCAGGGGCCGCTTGGAGTCTAGCGAAAGCTGGTGCCAATATCCACGTTCACCCGAAAGGTGTTCGTCATTTGGCTGACCCAACACGACTCTGGAGCAGTGCGGCTCGCATCTATGGCGATGCGGGTATGGCACTCCTTTGGGGCGCCATGGAAAAGATTGAAGACGACAAACTGATTAGCGTAGAAGATGGCCAAATCGCCACCATTGGAGGCGTAAGTTTCGTTGCGCATCATAGCCCTGGACATGCGAAGCATCACATCGCTTGGCAGTGTGGCGACGCTTTGTTTACAGGCGATGTAGGCGGAGTATGCATCAACAATGGGCCACTCGAGCCGCCCTGTCCACCACCAGACATCGATGCCATTGCTTGGCACACAAGTATTGCTAAGCTGAGTGGATTTACAGATGTCAAACGACTATACCTCACCCACTTTGGTGAGCAGACGGGAGAGATTGCTGCTCATTGGAGCAACCTTGGTGAACGATTAGATGCCTGGATAGCATTCATCGAAGCAAAGCAAGACTTGGAGACCTCTGAGCTAACGGATGTCTTTACGGACTTCGTCAATAACGAGCGTGAAAAGCACAAAGGAGCTGAAGGATGCTACGCTTTCGCGAATCCAGCAGAAATGAGCGTAGGAGGAATAAAAAGGTGGCTGTACAAAAGAGACGAAATCAATCCGTCTTAGACAGCGAGTTGGAAGAGCTCAACTACAAAGCTGACAAACTCTACAACACGATCAACGTGTATAGCGGCCTCTGGAATACTCGCAGGAATGTCCTGCAAATTGGCGATTGAGGCATGCGTCTCCTTCGTTTCTGTACTCGACATCAAGAAGCCCTCAACTAGTGTAGCAACCGAAAGGGCTAGTAACCAGAGAAAAGCTTTTCCGAAGAAAGAAGAGGTGTGACGTTTTATCATCGTGGAACAAATGTAGTAGAAAAGTCGGAGGAATGTCGCAAAATGGTCAAAAATTTGATTTTAAAATTCATCCTGGTTGCTAAATTAGTGGTTCAATTTAAAACTTACTACACATGAAAAAGAAAGCTACACTACTATTCGTATTTAGCATAATCGTGACCTTTGTTGCATCTGCACAAATTGGGCTAGTACGCCGCGACAGCTCGTTTGCACCACTTACATTAGAAATTGAAAATGCATCTGGCGCATATGATGTAATTGACTGGGGCCAGCCAACAGATTACGGCCCAGATTGGTCTACAGTCCTCGAAGCCGAGATGACGTGGATAAATGATACTGGAGGAGATTCACTTGGATGTGTGCCTACAGCTAAGGATCTCACTGGTAAGTGGGCAGTTATTCGCAGAGGTGCTTGTGGATTTTCACTTAAAGCGTTTCATGCAACAGATGCCGGAGCAGTAGGCTATCTAATAGTTAACGATGGGAGACCTGGAGCTGAGAATGCTGTTTTCAATATGCTCGGAGGTGATTCCATAAGTCGCGTATTGATTCCTGGAGGGTTCGTACCCCGAGGCTTTGGCGAGACCTTTACTGATCGTCTAGATGCTGGAGTAGTAACCAAAGCTCGCATGGCTCCAATCTCAATATGGGAAGGAAGTGTTTATCACTATCCATATGTTCCATTAGGCCAAATTGAAACTCCATTCCTGAACCCACAGGCTAATTACTATAACTACGAGACTGTAGATTCGATCTTCACAGGTACACTTACAGTGACCAATCCAGACGGATCTGTAGAAACACTAGGAACAGTTCTAGACACAATTCTTCCTGGTACACAAGAACTAATGCTCTTCTCTGATGTCGAAATTCTTCCAAGCCTTGGCGTAGGAGAATATGTCTACACCTTTTCTAGCTCTCTACCTTCAGCCAATGACTTCTCTACAAGCGTGTTTGTGACCGAAGATTACTGGTCTGCAACGCAAGGCGACATTCCTTCTCGTGCCTTGACATTAAGTGAAGCAGGATATGGTGACGGTGGCAACACAATGGGCTGGGGAATGACGATAGAAGTCGCTGAGGATACAAAATTAGGATCAGTTCAATTCGGAATTTGCAATGCAGAAGAACTAACAACAGCTGGAAATGCTGAAGTATATGTAGAAGTTGTTATCGTTGATCTGGACATGGACGGCGATGGCGTTATAGATAATCCAGGAGCTTCTTCAGTCGATGATTTTTCAAACGATGCAACCATTGGATTTGCAGAGTACTTTTTAACAGGAAGTGAGGTTTGTACAACTTCTGAGTCGGACCTTATCACGTTAGCTCCACTAAATGATGACGAGGAAGCTCCTATCCTCCAAGTAGATGGGAAGTATCTCGCAATTGTAATTGTTGGCTCCCTTTCACCTGGAACAATTATTCCTCCTGCTGCTCAAGCAGGTGTAGGAACCAATTCAACTACGTGGTTTACTGGAGAGCGCCTATTCTCTAAGATCTTCCAAACAGATAACTTTTTCTCTGGCTTTATTGGCTTTAGTGATGATGCAGAAATCACGAATGGCTATCAAGTGACGACCCCAACTTTCCGTATGTCCACAAGTGAGATATCAAGTACTCGTCAACTCCTCGGAGGGCAATTAATTCTTGCTCCAAACCCGGCGACCGAAGTCAGTCAGCTCCGTTACAGTCTTCAAGACGAACCTAAGAACGGTATAGTTGAAGTATTTTCATTGACAGGTCAAAAAGTGTACTCACAGCTCCTTCTTGGTGACCGCGCAGGTTCAATGGACATTCCTGTTGATGCACTTGCCACTGGTATGTACACGGTACGCATCAGCACAGAAGCTGGGGAAAGATCGCTTCCCCTTCAGGTTGTGCGATAATCTTATCGAAACCTAGTGCTTTAAAGGCCTCGAAAGTAAATTACTTTCGGGGCCTTTTCTGTTCATTTGTATCAATGTCTAACCTTCTCCGTGCTGCGCTTCCATTCTTCGGTTCTACCCTACTCTGGTCGGAAGGTTTAAAGGCTGGTGGGTTCACCTTTCGGCAAAACGAACATTACCAGCGACGCACGCAGCGTAATCGCACAGTGATCACGAATAGTCATGGTCGACAGACGTTGAGTATTCCGCTTCTTGGTGGTAAACATCAAAGCTGTCCGATTACTGAAGTCCAGATTAGCTATGCTGAAGATTGGCGACGACAA
This sequence comes from Saprospiraceae bacterium, assembly GCA_045110575.1. Taxonomy (GTDB): domain Bacteria; phylum Bacteroidota; class Bacteroidia; order Chitinophagales; family Saprospiraceae; genus CALDTK01. The sequence goes on along the minus strand of JBGCGF010000003.1, from coordinate 211,363 downwards.
CATTGGCTGAGTATCCAGGCAGCTTATGGTTCTGCCCCGTTTTACCTAGCTTTTGAAGACGAGTTACAGGAGCTGTTTTCGCGAAAGCCGGACACCCTGTGGGAATGGAACTGGGGATTGATTGAGTGGGTTGCTGGTATTGTAGCTCCTAAATTGGTTTTGGCGAAAGCAGACGACTGGATACCAGAGATAGACACCATCGACGCTACGCTCAAGGCCGTCGACAACTTGCAGGAATACCCCCAAATTTTCAGTGAACGGACCGGCTGGATGAGTAACCTGTCCGTACTCGACCTCATCATGTGCCAAGGCACGGCAGCTGCTGCATCCTTGAAGTGATGTAGACCCTAGCGTCATCCCGTTGGAACTGGTGCAGACGTAATCGAGGGAAAGCAGGCTTGTTAATACTAAAAGACCAAGCTAAGACCATCCCGATTCTGCATTTAGACGCGCTGTAAGAATCAACTATCTTTCCGCACCAAATACGAGACTACTTTGAACACCCCACTCCTTTCGCAAAACCTTCAAGATGCCCGTGTGCACGTCGAAGAGCTTGTTCGTGACATGCACGCACTAGCGCTCGACATCGGCAAGCCAGAGATGGCATCACGACTTGATGACCTTCGTGAAACGATCAAGGAACCTTTTCTTTTCGTGATTTGTGGCGAGGTAAAAGCTGGAAAGTCTAGCTTTATCAATGCACTTCTAGGCACAGGCAAGGAAGTCGCTAAAGTTGCTCCGCAACCGATGACGGATACCGTGCAGCAGATTCTCTACGGTGACGAAGAACGTACCGTCGAGGTGAACCCGTATCTCAAGAAAATCTATCTACCGGTTGACATTCTCTCTGAGATTGCCATTGTCGACACCCCGGGTACAAACACGATCGTTGATCACCACCAGGAGATTACAGAACGTTTCGTTCCAGGAAGCGACCTCGTTGTTTTTGTGTTTGAAGCGAAGAATCCTTACCGTCAAAGCGCGTGGGAATTCTTTGACTACATCCACGGTGATTGGCGACGAAAGGTAATTTTCGTACTGCAGCAAAAAGACCTGATGCCAGCCGACGATTTAGCGGTCAATATCAATGGTGTTCGCGAGCAGGCGATCAAAAAAGGCGTCGAAAACCCTGAAGTATTTGCAGTAAGCGCCTTGCAAGAAATGCAAGGAAAATCTGAAGAAAGTGGGTTCATTGAACTGTTCGACTACGTTCGGGCAAACATCACCGGTGGCAAAGCTGCTGGGCTGAAAATCACGAACTCCCTCAATACGGCCGAGCAAATGCTTGAACGTGTTGGTGCTGGACTCGGCGAACGAGAAGCAGCTTTTAAGGCCGATACAGCTTTCCGTGATGAAGTACGTGAAACGTTGCTTCGACACGAGAGCCAAGCAAACCGTCAGATTGAAATCTTGACGGAAAACCTGGTTTCTGCTTACGATCGATCAACAGGTGCGCGTGAAAAAGAGCTATCTAAAGGGATCTCTTTCCCTAGTCTCTTCGGTCGCGCGTTTGCAGGAATTTTCAGCAAAGGAGCTGGCACTAAAGAGTGGCTTGATGCTTTCGCCAAAACCATGCAAACTGACCTCACTCAAGAGTTGAGCGTCCGCTTAAAAGACGGGGTTAATGACCTTGCAGAAAGCCTTCAGAACATGACGCAGACGGTTCACCTTATGGTGCAACAGAAAGCGATGCAGCTCCCAAGCGATCAAGTATTTTTCAGTGAAGTTGCTGATAAGCGAGCTGCGATTCTAATTGAACTGCAAGAAGCATTCGAGCGCTTCATCTCAAAAGGTGACTCATTTGAAGGCAAAGAGCTGTTTGCTGACAAGGACAGGCTAGGTACCAACCTACTGACCGGTGGCGGCATTGCTGTAATAGGAGCAGTACTCGCTGCTGTAACTCAGTTGGCTGTCTTTGACATCACCGGAGGTGTCTTGACGACGCTTGGACTAGCCTTTGCTGGTGTTAGTACTACTGTAAAGAAGCGTAAACTCATGAAAGAGTACCGCGAAGAAGTAGCAAAAGGTCGCACACAGCTAAAGACAGAGGTCAACAGTAAACTGACGTCATATGCCACTATGATACGCGAGCGAATTGAGGCACACTTCGGACAGCTCGATCAGCACCTAGAGCAGGAGCAAAGCATGATCGAAGGCTTGAAGAACCGTGTGAGTGCTATGGTGAGTCGGATTGGCGGATTGCGTGGGTAGGATGTACCTTTCCCTCGCCATGAAGTACCCCCTTTTGTTTTCTTTCTTTTTCGCTGTCGCTCTACTCATTGGATGCGATGCTGACCAAACGCCAAAAACTAGCGCTGCCATCAAGGTCAGCAAGCTAGATGCGCACTCTTTTAGCAACCTAGACCAGGCAAGAGCGACCCACCTCAACCTTGACTTGAAGGCCGACTTTGAAGCAAATACGCTTACAGGAACAGCCACGTGGGATGTTACACATGAAGGAGCAAATTGGATCATCTTCGATACAGATGAGCTGAAGATTATCGAGGTTTTGGCGAAAGCTAAAACTGGCGAAGCCTATGCTGTCGACTACATGCTCGGCAAGCCAAACGAGATGCTAGGGCGCGCACTTCAAGTGCCATTGAAAGCAGATGTGACTCAGGTCATCATCTCTTACCAGACCAGCCCTAACGCAGAGGCGCTACAGTGGCTCGAACCAAGTCAAACGAGTACGAGTAAGCCGTTCATGTTTAGTCAAGGACAGGCTATCCTAACACGCAGCTGGGTGCCTATTCAAGATAGCCCGAGCAACCGCATCACCTACGAAGCGACCATTCGCACACCAAAGGATTTGATGGCTGTAATGAGCGCTGAGAATTCACAAGAGCGCAATGAGCTTGGAATCTACAAGTTCCGAATGCCGCAGGCGATACCTCCATACTTGATTGCGATTGCGATCGGCAACCTTCGCTTTAAAGAAATCGGTGACCAAACCGGTGTTTATGCCGAGCCTGGCAATGTAGACTTTGCAGCAAGCGAATTTGCACAAGTAGACAGTATGATGGCTGCCGCAGAGCGCCTTTATGGTCCATACCCTTGGGGCCGTTATGACATCTTGGTCCTTCCTGCTAGTTTTCCGTTTGGAGGCATGGAGAACCCACGTCTAACCTTTGCGACCCCGACGATACTAGTGGGCGACTCATCGCTCACCAGTTTGATTGCGCATGAGCTTGCACACAGTTGGAGCGGCAACCTTGTTACCAATGCAACGTGGGATGACTTCTGGCTCAATGAAGGAATCACCACCTACATCGAGCGTCGCATCATGGAAGAAGTAAGTGGTCGCGATTACGCTGACATGCTACTCACCCTAGGTCGACAAGACCTTCAAGGCGATTTGGATGATCTCGACCTTGTGGATCAGCACTTACGTCTCGACTTGGCAGGACGTAATCCAGACGATGGAATGACCGACATCGCATATGAGAAAGGCAGCCTGCTAATGCAGACGCTCGAACTTGAAGTAGGACGCGATAAGTTTGATGCTTTCTTGAGGACGTACTTCGCTGCTTTCCAATTCCAGACGATTACAACGGATAAGTTCATCGCTTTCGCAAAACGCAACTTGCTTGAGCCGAACAACTCAACCTTTGACTTACTCGCTTGGATTGACGCGCCAGGTATTCCTGAAACGGCGCTAGCTGCACCAACGAGTAAACGCTTTGACCAGGTAGATAGCCTACGTGGAACCTTTATCGCAGGTGAGCTATTCCCGAAGTTCACGACAAGCGCTTGGTCTACCAACGAGTGGCTGTATTTCATACGAGGTTTCCCGGTTCAAATTGACGGATACCGCCTTAGTCAGCTCGACAAGATTTACAAGTTAAAATCCAGCGATAACGCCGAGATCGCTGCTGCTTGGTATGAGCTTGCAATCCGCAATGGTTACGGATCGGAGATCCTCCCTGAGGTTGAAGCTTTCTTGGTTCGCGTGGGACGTCGTAAGTTTTTGACGCCTCTATACCGGGCCATGAAGGAACGCGGTCTCCTTGAGGAAGCAAAAGGCATTTACGCAAAGGCTCGCCCGGGCTACCACGCAGTGACTCGAGGTACAATGGATGACCTGTTGGGCGTTTAGTAATTCCCTTAATCACACAAGTCTTAAAGCCGATTCGACATGGATTTACAGCCAACGTTAAAGAACGACCTACTTCTACTTCGTCCGCTTGCCCCTGACGACTTGGATGCGCTGCATGCAGCAGCGAACGACCCGTTGATGTGGGACCAGCATCCTGATAAACGGAATGACCGTTCCGTTTTCGAGAAATTCTTCGAAGGAGCTTTGGAATCTAAAGGGGCACTTGTTGTTGTGCACCGCAACTCCAATACGATCATTGGCACTTCACGCTACTATATGTACGATGGCTTTCCTGATGGTGTCGAGATAGGATGGACGTTCCTATCTCGACAGCACTGGGGAGGTATGTACAACAAGATGATGAAGAAGCTCATGATTACTCATGCACTAAAGAGCTTGTCTTCGGTATACCTTTTTGTCGATCAAGACAACTATAGATCACAAAAGGCAACGCAAAAGATCGGAGCGCGCCCATTCACCCACGAGGAAATAGGATTGCATCCCGTGACAAGATCTACGAACGTATCGTACATCATCACAAAGGCTGAATGGAAAGGATAAGGAATAACCGTTACTGACGGACAACCCTTGAATGACCAACGCGGCCTTCACTGTCCGTGAGCCTAATCGTATGCATTCCTACTGAAGGTAGATCGATAGATATCAGACCACCGTTGAGATTCGTCGACTGCGCATATACCACGCGTCCAGACAAGTCTACAACCTCTATGGACCGTAGTTCTTTCGTCGACCTTACAAAGGTCTTACTACTTGTACTAGGGTTTGGGAAAATGGAGTATTCAGACGCCGCAAGTACATCAGCGCTACTCGATACTGTGTTCACTGTGAAGAGCTCTTGTACCTCTGCAGGAGCAGCTGACATGTCGAAAGTTGCCCCATCATATAGGTTCACACTTAAGCTACCAACCCCACCAAGGGAATACTCGTGAATTGAAGTATTGCCGGTAACTTCTAGGTGGCCACCAGAAAACACATCAAAATCTGCGAGTGCCGCTGGTTGAATATTAAAGGAGTTGTCAAGAAATAGGATTGCGTTCTCGCGTACTACTGTTCGAGCGCCATCAGCCCAAACATGCATTCCTACTCCCGATTCACCAATATTTTGATAACCATTTTCGGGAACAGTCATAACTGCTCCACCATGTATCATGATACAAGCACCATCACTTGCATACGAGATAATTGAATTGTCTAGTATTATGTTAGCACCAGAAGCTACGAAAAACTCAAACTCTCCTAAGCAAAAATCAACTTCTGTAAAGTCAAAATTTACTTGATGCTTCTCGCTAGTTGAGGTTGACTCTTGAATTTCAAAGAATCCATTTGCCGAGAGGATAATAGAACCTCCCGTTTTAGAAACATTAATTGCCTGAGCGGTAGGGGTATTGTTTTCAAGCCCGATTTTCAAGCCTAATTCCTCAGGAACAAAAGTGATCTCTCCAAGAGGAAGATCATAGTGGTACTCTGTTCCATCAAAACTAGCGTCCGTAGCATTGATCTCCGTTACTGTTGGTATCCCCAATGGCTCATAGGTATATGCTAACCCAATATCTACGGGTGTACCATCAACCCAATCACTATTATACTTAATGAAGAATTGATTCACATAGACTTGCGCACCACCAGCCACAAGTGTAGCGCACTTTGCAGTACTACTTAGCATCTCTGCAATCGTTACTTTTTTCCGTTGACGTGAAGTTTCTGTATGCTCGTACACAAACTGGAAATAGGACTCTTCAAGATCTATCAAGCTTAGATCTCCTGTAATAGTCCACGTCAAATCCCCAGAAGTACTTATATCTCCTGGCAACTGATTTAACGTATTATCTGGCTCATAAACTCTGCCGAAGACAACAAAGTCGCCAGCGACATCGGAACTGGTTATACGGATGAATTCATCCGTACTAAGCAGCTCTACATCCGTGCAACCTGATGAATACAAAGTAAGGTCTTCAACAGACCTGAGTGAAGTTCCTGCCGTGCAAGAAGGAGCCTGTTCTGGAACCCATTGGTAATTTACCTGGGCTATGTTCTGCTGTGTAAGCGCTAGGCAAAAGAGTACTAAAAGACAAGGTATCGTCCGTTTCATATGCTATAATTTAGTTTCCTAAAGTATAACACATAAAGCACTTAATTATACGTAACGACGTATATGTCCGTGAATTTACATTCAATCCCTGCGAGTAGGAAGCTGGACTTAAGGAATTTAATAAAGTAAAAATGGATTGGCGAGATCAACTAGCCTGCGACTATTTACGCCTTGTCACCGTCAACCTCTGACTTCGTTGCTTTTCCGTCAAGAACAGCATCATAATCGTAGTCGAGCAGCTCTAGCATCGTATTACGCTCTGCGAAGTACTCCCCTTGTAGGTGATCAGGAATTGGCGTACCTACTGGAATCTCTTGGTTACGAAAGCAAAATGGTAAGCATGGTACTTAACACTACTGACTGATGACTTTCGTGTGGCCTACCCGACCATCGACTTCTGTTAACCGGAGTACAAAAATTCCTCTAGTTGGAAGCTCAACAGTTTGTGGAGCTGCTCCTGCCAATGCAGCTTGACTAGAGATCGTGCAACCAGCAAGGTCTAAGACTTCAATGCGCTGTAATGCTTTCACTGATGGACTTGTTTGGATTTTCACTACCCCGTCTTCAACTGGGTTAGGGAATACAGTGTAATCACTTGACTGAAGGACATCTTTATTATTCGAGACGCCGTTGATCACGAAGAGCCTACGCACCTCAAGAGGAGCCGCTGACATATCGAAAGTAGCGTCTTCATGGAGCGTTACATGATAAATATCTCGCGGCCAAGCAGTACCAAGACCACTGAGTTGCAGTACAGTTTGTGCTGTCACTTCTACATGACCGCCCGCATAAACATCAAAAAAAGAGACTTCTGGACTGAAAAAGGAGGCAAAAAATGTATTATCGAGAATTAAGGTTGCATTTTCCCCTACTTCGGTATAAGAATTCTTCTTCCATCCTTGCACACCTACACCGTTATTCCCGATACGCTGAAAACCGCCATCGGGGATCTGTAGGATTCCCCCTTCTTCTATCATCAGACATGCTCTTCTAGATGGGTAAATCAAGTTCGCATTATCCAATGAGATCGTAGTTGCCGAGTCTAAAAAGACTTCATGTTCGCCTAGACAAATATCAACGTTACTAAGCTTAAAGTTGACCTGATGTTGCCTAGTACTTAAAGATGACTCCTGCACATTAAAGGCGAACTCATTCATGACATTGATAAGGCCTTCTTCTTTAACAATGTCAATTTGGCTGGGATTATTTGTATTATTCTCAAGCCCAATGTAGAATCCCGCAGCTGACGATTTAAAGTGCACATTACCAAGGGGTAGCTTATAGATGAAGTCATTCCCGACCTTACTCGCATCAGGAACCGTGATTTCCGCGGTAATAACATCAGTCGAAGGAAGATAATCGTAAGAAATCGCTAGCTCAACAGGCTCACCATCAATCCAACTATCATTAGATACAATATTGAAGTCTTTTACATTCAGCAAAATTTCACCTGGAAGATAATGCTCGCAGAAGTGTGGTTCTAGTATCTCAGTGAAGCTTAATACTTGCTGCTGAATGGCTGTGTCACCGAATTGGTAGTAAAATCTAAACGATGATTGGTCAAGATCAATTTTATCAAGATCTCCAGTTATATTAAACTTAAGTACCCCGACAGTTGAAGGATTCCCTGAGACTACATTGATTCCACCATTCGGAACTCCCTCAAAAGTCCCACTTACACTATAGCCGCTATACAGCCCCGTACTTGTAATTCGTAGAGTAGTATTGTTTATAAGCTCAACGTCAGTGCATCCTGAAGAGCGCGTATCAAAGTTTGACACCGTTGAAATAGTTTGTCCAGGATTACACGATGGGACATCCTCACCGAACCAAAAAAAGGTCTTTGAGCATCGACACCCGTCGAGAGCAAAAAGGAGATTGAGAAAAGAATAAAAAGTAAAAGTGATTTCACAACTAACTATTTTAGTTCAAAAAAGATTGAGACTTGCAACATCAGAGACGTAACAAGCCAGTTTGTCACAAAAACTACAATACTGCTAGTAAAACAAAACACCCTCCTTCCAGCCGGTGGAAGAAGGGTGCTTTGATAGTTTAGAGCGAAACGGAGGCTTACTTACGCCTTGTCACCATCAACTTCTGACTTCGTTGCTTTTCCGTCAAGAACAGCATCGTAATCGTAGTCGAGCAGCTCTAGCATCGTATTACGCTCTGCGAAGTACTCTTCGATTAAATGCTCAGGAAGTGGCTTACCCATTGGAAGCTCTTGATTTAGGTGATTAACCTGCTTTCCATTCTTCCAGAATCGAAAGCATACGTGAGGACCTGTTGCCAAACCGGTGCTACCTACATAGCCGATCGTCTGACCTTGAGTTACCCAGTCACCTGGACGCATGCCCTTTACGTGACGGCTCATGTGTAGATACTGTGTTGTGTAGGTGTCGTCGTGCTTAATCTTCACGAACTTACCGTTGCCACGTGTGCGAGACACTTGAACCACTTTACCATCAGTAACAGAAACGATTGGTGTTCCGCGGGGAGCAGCGTAATCGGTACCGTAGTGCGGCTTGCGACGCTTGAGTACAGGGTGAAAGCGGCGAAGGTTGTATGCAGAGCTGATACGTGCACCAGGAACAGGACTCAAAAGGAAACCTGAACTCATGTTTTCTCCGGCAAGGTTGTAGTAGCCATTGATTCCGTCCTCAGGACGCTCAAAATGGATTGCAATGACATCTCGCTTGTTATGACGCAGGCGAACCGCCTTAACGCGACCTACGCCCTTGTCTTGCCCAGCCACAAGCTTACGCTCATAGACCATTTCGAAATCATCACCCTTGCTTAAGCTTCGGAGACTAATTGCGCTCTCAATGGCGCGCTGAACACCAAGGGCGAGCTTTGCGCTATGTCCTTGATCAGTAACTGAGTTCCAAAGGTTGCTTTCAACGATGCCCGTTCCGTGAAGAAGCTGAGTCGTTACCTCTTCTGCACGCACATAGCTGCTGCCTGAAGTGAAGTCAAAAACTAATTGCTCGTAGCCGTTAGGTTCGTAAACAACGTAGTCTGGTACCGTTTCGCCAGCGCGGGTAAAAAGCGTGTATGGTCGCTCAGCTACCAGTCGTGTTGCATCCAGAGAACGCAATGCGCTGGCTTGCAAGTTGGCGGTAACGTCTGGATCGGCATCGAACCCCTGAAGAAGCTCAGAAAGCGTCGTTCCACGTTTAATGGAAAGCGTTTCAATGCTTTGGTAGCGCTCTTGCTCTAATCCAAATTTGTACGTAGGAACAGTCAAAGGAAAAGCACTGAGGCTTTCCGTTTCTGCAGTTCCAGACTGAAGCATGAAAGCTCCAGTGACAGCAAGTATTGCTAATGCGGCTGTACGAACAGCTGCGGTTATTTTGTTATTTCTCACGTTGCTTATTTCCTAGCTCTTCCAAACAGTCCAGCTGCCAAATGTAGCTTGTTCAAACGACACCAAGAACGAGTTACGTCAAGTCAAGGTGATAGTTTCGCCAAATGTTATTTGGACAAACTAGTCGCTCGTAGATTGAAAGGCCAAATCGCTCTCCAATTCACAAAGACAACTATGATAATACCAGCTTCGTGCCTAAAACTGGATTACAAATTGACGAATAACACATCACATTGATTTGCAATACATTAACCCCAGTAACTCTTTATTTTGTCTAGGTGTAATGGAGTCCTTAAAACGATCTAGGTGCTCTATCTCGAACGACTCTGAAAACAAGCTGATATAGTCTTGCTTATCCCCTCCAAAAGGAGGTCCTTCTGTTGGAAAATGACAGTCAAATAGTATCCCCATCCATTTTCCTACCGGTTTTAATAGATACGCAGCCTGCTGTACATACTTCTCACGCATGCTAGGATCGATCGCACAAAAGAATGTTTGCTCTAAAATCAGGTCGTACGAGTCGGTCAGCTCGAAGAAATCGGAGACGATAAGTCTTGACTTGGCCTCCTCTATGTCAGGTATTACTTTCGCCAAAACCTCTGATGCTCTCAAATAATCAAATGCTTCAGGCGCCCAATCGCACACATACGTATTGAGGTAACCCGCACTCCAGAGTGCCTCCGCTTCATGGCCGCGACCTGCGCCAGGAATCAAGATCTTTGTTGAAGTTGGAAATCGCTTTTTGACCTCATTCACAAGTCCATGATTAGCATGTCCAATGTCCCATCCTGTCTTCTGGTTCAACCATCGTTCTTGCCAGTAGCTAGCGTTCAATTCCATAAGCTAGCAACGACTTTTGAGATCGCTTGGTTCTCGCAGAGGTTAGACTTCTTGATAGTTTGTGGATGAGTGTTTTGACGCTGAATGTCTTGACGCTGTTTCTCGCAAAGGTGGCTGCGCCACTACGCAAAGGGGCAAAGACCGCAAAGTTCAGGATGCACATGTGGTGCGCTGGGCCTTTATAGCGAAGCGCCATAGGGCCAATCAACATCACCTAAGGCAGCGCCGCAGGCTAAACAACAGCACCTAAGGCAGCGCCGCAGGCTATCGTATTAGCTGCTCAACCAAGCTCGGCAACGCATTCGCCGCAGTATCCTCAATGACACGGAGGTTTTGGCGTAAGCTTAACTCATGATTGATACTGGGGTGTGGATCTACGTAAAAAACTTGAGCCGAATCTGGAGCAAAACCAACGAGACTAGCTGCTGGATAAACCTGCATGCTCGTACCTACCACAATGACTACATCAGAAGCTGCGACGAGCGGAATAGCCGCCTCCAACGCAGGAACTTCTTCGCCAAACCAGACTATATGCGGACGCATCGGATGACCGTCCGGACAACGGTCCTGATCGGTTAGATCACCACCCCACTCGACTACGTGCTTCGGGTTGCCACACGAACGCACCTTGCGAAGTTCACCGTGTAGATGCAGCACGTTCTTACTACCTGCTCGCTCGTGAAGGTCATCGACGTTTTGCGTAATGATGTGGGTAGGCATCGATGCTTCAAGCCTTGCAAGCGCTAGGTGACCAGCATTCGGTTTCACTTCTTTTAGTTGAGCACGACGTGCATTGTAAAAGCGATTTACCAATACGGAATCCTTGGCCCAACCTTGCGGACTGGCTACGTCCATAACATCGTGATCTTCCCAAAGCCCGTTGTTGTCTCTAAAGGTGCGTATACCTGATTCGGCGGACATGCCCGCACCGGAAAGAATGGTGATCATAGACGCTAATTTACAAGACGAGTAGACAAGGCAAATCTGATTCTTCTTCCAAACATTACGTGAACCCAAGCGCCATTAAAAACAAAAAGCCCACCGAACACGTGGTCCGATGGGCAAAGAGACTGACGAGACTAGGTCAGCTAAATGTTATTAAGCGTGCGTTGCGTCCAAGACGGCAACAGAAGCTTCTTTAACAGTCTTGATAATGCGAGCAGCCACTTTGTATGGATCTGCAGCACTGTTTGGACGACGATCTTCCAACCAACCTTTCCAGCCAGCCTCAACGGTTGCAATTGGAATGCGGATTGAAGCTCCACGATCAGAGATGCCGTAGCTAAACTCGTGAATCGATTGCGTTTCGTGATCTCCTGTAAGACGTAGGTGGTTGTCGTAACCGTATACATCCATGTGCTCCTTCACGACTGGCGCGAAGGCTTCACAGACGAAGTTGTAATCTTCCTGCTTTCCACTGTTACGCAGCAAGCTGTTTGAGAAGTTTGCGTGCATACCAGATCCGTTCCAGTCACCATCGACAGGCTTAGGGTGGTACTCGATGCCAAGACCGTAGCTTTCTGCTGTGCGCTCGAGCATGTAACGTGCAACGTGAATCTGGTCACCTGCAGAACGTGCTCCTTTGGCAAATACTTGGAATTCCCATTGACCTGGGGCAACCTCTGCATTGATACCTTCAATATTTAGACCTGCTTCGATACAAGCGTCCATGTGCTCTTCAACGAGCTCACGACCAAATGCATGCTTACCACCTACACCACAGTAGTATGGTCCTTGTGGAGCAGGATCGCCGTCAACAGGGAAGCCAAGTGGCTTGTTAGTTTCGTAGTCCCAGAGGAAATACTCCTGCTCGAAACCGAACCAGAAATCGTTGTCATCGTCATCTATCGTCGCGCGACCGTTAGTCGAGTGTGCTTCTCCTTCCGCTGTAAGAACCTCAGTCATTACAAGAAAAGCATTGATACGCTGTGGGTCAGGGCAGATGAAGACAGGCTTCAATAAACAATCTGAATTCCCACCAACTGCTTGACCAGTAGATGAACCGTCAAAACTCCAAACAGGACAATCTTCAAGCGCACCGCTGAAGTCAGTCATCAGTTTGGTTTTGCTGCGAAGGCCTTGCATTTTCTCTGATCCGTCGAGCCAGATATACTCAAGTTTTGTCTTTGACATAGTGCGAGAAGTGTAGTGGTGTGTTAGGGAAAAGAAAAACGGCTGGGGCGCACACCGGCACCCCAGCCGTTTGAACTGGTCAATTAGATTGGTAAATTACTTTCTAAGGTAAAGCGGAACGCCCACCATGCTGAAGTATTCAAAATCATAGCGCAAATGTACACCAAAGGATTCTACGAGCATACCAGCCCCTTGTAAACAGCTGTGGATAGATCTATTTGTGACAAATAAACGACTGTGCTCATCAGAACAAACACAATCAATTCAACAATCAAACAAAACTATAAACGGATCGAAGCCGTCAAATCTCTACGAACAGCTTTACAAGGTAGGAGTGGGCCTAAATTTTCAACTATTTGCCGTAAAGTGATTTGCCTGTAGGCACCAACTCATCACCCTCTACCCACGTCGGCCTCTCTGTGGCATTAACTACAGCTCCAGCGGCAGCAACGGCTGCTTTTACATATCGGGTTACGTATGCAAAGTCTAAATCATCAGCATGATCACCAGCCTGGTGGTAGTAATTCATGAGTTCTGGAGAGAACCCCGTAAAGCCCGGTGCTAGATTTAATGCGGGTACACCACGCTTTGCAAAAGACCAATTGTCTGAGTATTGATACAAGCCCATTTCTGGTACAGGATCAGGATTTGGTCTGACTCCACTCTTCGCTATCGCTTCATCTAAATCTTTCTGGATCGTTGTTCGACCGTATCCGTTGATCGTGACAGAAGAAGTATCGTCATAACCCGCACCATCAAAATTGAGGTTAAAAACAACCTGCTTTAACGGAAGCGATGGTTGTTGTGCGAAGTATTCACTTCCAAGCAAACCTCTCTCTTCTGCCGTGACAGCAAGGATTATCATCGGGCGTTTTCCAGGATGAGATCCAAAGTGTCGAGAAACTCCGAGCAGTGCTGCTACTCCAAGCGCATTGTCGCGCGCTCCGTTAAATATTGAATCAGAGCCACCTCTCGATCCGTCAATCCCCAAGTGATCATAGTGTGCACTAACAACAACGACTTCGTTTTTAAGGCTAGGGTCTGTTCCTTCGATGTACCCAACCAAGTTGTCTGCCGCAACAGGAGTGCGCGTCCCAGGTTTTAGCGAAAGCTTAATCGCCGTCCCTGCAGATTCATCCATGACTTGAAGGTTGTTTCCTTTTGGATCATTGAGCCATAGTAAAGGAATTCGACCTGTATCTTTTGCATCAATCTTCAATCCGCCTGCTCCAAAAAATCGGTACACTTGACTAAATGGAGCACGAGGAGATCGGTACAATTCTATCAGCGCAACGCCACCAGCTTGCTGCACAGCTTTTTGCTTTTGCATGGCCAACTGATAAAAAGCTCTAGGGTCGGCTTCGCTTTCGCTACCAGCCATGGTTACCACAATGGCTCCTTTGAGGTCCATTTGAGAAATCGCATCAACTCCCTCTTGTCCAATGAAGCGTAAACTCGCTGAGGCATCGAATGCGACCTGATCGAGCACCAGCAAGTCCTCTCTAAGAACGAACGACTTATCTGCTACTTCCAACGTAGCAGAGACTGGTGCAGCAATTTCTACTAACGGTACCGCTTGTTTGTATCGATTCTCTCCGGGGACATGCGAGACTTTAGCTTCCGCCAAAACCTGCGAGATGTAGGCTGCAGCCATTGCAATTCCTTCCGAACCAGTGCCACGTCCTCCCAGTTCATCACTTGCTAGATATCGAATGTCTTTCACCACCAAAGCCTGATCGACGGTGACCGAAGTCGGCATAAGAGCTGTAACCGTTGGAGTAACACTCGTTTGTTTTACTTCTTTGGTAGAAGTGCAGGCAAGTATTAGAGTAAGACTAAGTATGGTAAGTAGACGCATCAGCTTGTTAGCAGATTTTGGTTGAAATCCAAAGCTAATCAAGGAAGTGCAAAGACATACCTTGGCCCTCGTATGGCTGGAGGAAAAAAAGGCAAGGTGACCCCCTTGATGAAGCAGTATGGAGAGATGAAGGCGCAGCACCCAGATGCAGTGCTACTCTTTCGTGTGGGTGACTTTTACGAAGTATTTGGCGAAGATGCCGAGCGCTCAGCTGGGGTTTTAGGTATCACACTGACGAGTCGCAACAACGGTGGAAGCGATGTTGCGCTTGCTGGATTTCCGTATCACTCCTTAGAAGTTTACCTGCCGAAGTTGGTTCGCGCTGGTTTCAGGGTTGCCGTTTGCGAGCAGCTCGAAAAGCCTTCTAAAGAAAGGAAGATCGTGCGTCGTGGTGTCACTGAATTGGTTACGCCAGGAGTTGCACAAGGGGACAACCTACTTGAGCACAAGAAGAACAACTTCCTTGCAGCGATAGCGCCAAACCGATTGGGACAATTCGGAATCTCCTTCGTCGACATTTCGACAGGTGAGTTCTTTGTCGCCGAAGGTTCGAAATCCTATCTCGACAAGCTGCTTCAGGGATTTTCTCCCTCAGAGGTGGTTTTGCCGAAAGGCCACAAAAAAGAATGGACTGCGACCTATGGCGACAGCTATTATGCCTACCCCTTAGAGGACTGGATATTTGAAGACGCCTACGGACGGGGTAAGCTCATCGAGCACTTCTCCGTAAAGAATCTGAAAGGCTTTGGCATTGAAGATTCCCCATTACAACAAGGAGCTGCTGGCGCCATTCTGCACTATCTGGCACAGACACAAAACACCCGTCTAAGTCACCTAGATAGCATCCGAAGAATCCTTCCTGATCACCACGTGTGGCTAGATCGATTCACCGTAAGAAACTTAGAGCTTATTGAACCTTCTCACCAAGGTGGCATCTCTTTGGTTGATGTTCTTGACGGTACCGCGACACCCATGGGCGCAAGACTTCTGCGACGTTGGGTAGTGATGCCATTGACCGACATGGCAGCCATTACGACTCGCCATGAGGTGGTGGAAGCACTTCACCAAAAGATTGATCTCACCGAAGACCTGTTGCAAGATTTACGCGTAATCGGCGACCTCGAACGACTCGTAAGTAAAGTGGCAACGCAACGTGTTAATCCACGAGAGATGCGTCAATTGCACCGCGCGCTTTCTGCCGTTGTTCCGCTTTCGCAAAAACTACAGGCCTCTGCCAACGACGCACTCGCTTCCATGTCTGCCGGATTGGACGATTGCCCAAACTTCGTAGCATTAGTTGACCACAGTTTGCAGGAAGAAGTCCCTGTCCTACTCTCTAAAGGTGCTGTCATTGCTAGTGGCGTAAATGCTGAATTAGATGGATGGCGTGACGATGTCAGCAATGCCCAAGTCCTTTTAAATGACCTTAGAACAAGGGAGGCAGAAGCGACAGGAATCACTTCCTTGAAAGTTGGATTCAACAACGTATTTGGTTACTTCTTGGAAGTCACCAATAAGTACAAGAACCTAGGTTTAATACCAGACCATTGGACGCGCAAGCAGACCTTGGCAAATGCTGAGCGTTATATTTCAGAGGAGCTCAAGCAATTAGAGGAACGCATCCTTGGCGCAGGCGAGAAGATTCAATTGCGAGAAGAAGAGCTGTTCCACAAGCTGGTTGCCGACGCACTACCCTACGTAAGTAGAATTCAAGCTACGGCGAAAGCTGTTGCACAATTGGACTGCCTTTGGGGATTTGCGAACCTAGCAAAACGTCAGTCGTGGGTTCGCCCTTCCTTACATGAGGGTACTGAGCTTTCGCTAAAACAAAGCAGGCACCCCGTCATCGAAGCGTTGATGCCTCCTGGCGAAAATTACGTTCCGAATGACATTTCACTTGATCCGGAAACGAATCAAATCCTGATGATTACGGGGCCTAACATGTCTGGTAAATCTGCCATTCTTAGACAAACGGCCTTGTCTGTAATCATGGCGCAAATGGGCTGCTTTGTCGCTGCCGAGTCTGCTGAAATTGGCCTCGTCGACAAGGTGTTCACCAGAGTTGGCGCGAGCGATAACATTTCAAGTGGTGAGTCGACCTTCATGGTAGAAATGAACGAGACGGCGAGCATTATGAATAATGTCTCTCCAAGAAGTCTTGTATTGCTCGATGAGATTGGTCGAGGAACATCCACCTTTGACGGTGTCAGTATCGCATGGAGTATTGCTGAGTACTTACACGAGCACGGTGATGCTCGCCCGAAGACACTTTTCGCAACGCACTACCACGAACTCAACGCACTTGCTAAGCGACTCCCTCGCATCCTAAACATGCACGTTGCCACCCAAGAGGCGGGTGACCGCGTGATCTTCCTGCGCAAGCTGGTAGAGGGCGGTTCACGACACAGTTTCGGTATTCACGTTGCTCGCATGGCAGGAATGCCAAACGCAATCGTGGAACGAGCTGGTGAAATCCTTAAGCAGCTCGAGCAGCAGCGCATGGAACAAGGCATTGGCACTGAAGGTGAAGATGTCTCTAGTCCTTCTGTATCTACCTCTACGATCACAAGGCCGATGCAAATGAACATCTTCGAAGCGGGTGATCCCAAAGCTGCGCATCTGCGCGCCGCACTTGAGGAGATTGATGTCGAGCGCCTTACACCAGTTGAAGCAATGCTCTTATTGATCGAGTGGCAAAAGGGCCTAAAATCCTAAAACCAAAGCGAATTCTAAAGCGCCGATCAGCTAGAAATATTAGAGTCCAAGCTTCTTTAAGTAACCGTTCATTCGATACTTGTTAGCCAGTTTGGATTCCTCTTTCGTGAGGAACCTAGGCTTATTGGCCTTGTATCCAGAAAGGTAGCCGGCGAATAGTCCTCCGAACGGAAGACGAGAATTACCGACGAAGGCACGTTTTGCAATGCTTATTCCAACAACAATGAGGTTGTAACGCATGTGGTAGAGCGACAGGCCGATTTTCCGCGCCATTTTTTGCGGGTCGGTAGCTGCGTTGGTTTCCCTGTACTGTTTTACATGCAAGTCTGGAATCAACTTCAAAGTCCAATTGTGGAACCGGAGTTTGTGCTCATCGATCGTATCCCAGCCAGTCGCAGGTGCAATCCCTCCAATGTCTGAGAATGCGCTCGACCTGTAGAGCTTTAAGGCACCTCTGATGTGATCATCGTTCGTCACTTTTTCCGTGACCCACTTACCGCTCTCTGATTCGATAGAGCAACTACCTCCTACCAATCCCAACTGCTCTTCCTTCTCAAATTCGGCCAGGCAGGCATCGATATAGCCATTTGGAAAGACAAGGTCGGCGTCAAATTTTGCCACGTAATCAAAGGAGGTTAAGTCTACTTGGGAAAGCCCAAACTTCACGACTTTAGCGATACCGGCGCCGCTTTCTCGCTGTGTATTGGTAGCTGAAGAAACGTAAGTAAGATTTGGGTGTGCTGAAGCAAGCCCCTTTACTATCGCTGCTGTCTGGTCAGTTGAGCCATCATCTACGAGTACAACTTGGACATCACACCCTTGTTGGCCTAGCAGAGACAAGAGTGTCTCTTCAACGGTTGCTTCCTCGTCTTTGCAAGGAATGACTATGAGAACGTTTCGCGGCACAGGAGGAGTATTGTTTACAGTCATCTCTAATACGGAAAGAAGAAAATCAAGTTTAAAAGCAGGTTGACTTTGCGAGATCGGTAGCCTCACTAGAGCAGGCTGAAAAATTGACCGTTGAGCGAATCAACTTTACTCAATAAAGCAGGCCATGCATTTCTGCTGCTGAAATGCACAAACTAGCACCTCGACTCGGTATATCGCTAAGTATCATGCTAATTCAACAAGAGTCGAGATGAGATAGAGGCCCTTCTTTACTAATTGGTCATCAGTGGTAATCGTTTTTAAAGGCTCGCCAAAAGCTAATTTCCACTAAATCGCTTTCAATTCAAGGGACAACATCAGCTGCCGATGTAACGGTGATAGCCCATGATTGATTAAGAGATGGTCAACTCGCGATTAATAATGACCAATCATACATTGATTGAAAATGTACAAGAATCACTCAATAACTACTAAGGATTTGCAGACGATTTTCGTCCTGAATATCTCGTCGACAATCTACTATTGAGAAATTATTACCTTCATACTAGAAGGGATACCCTTTGAGCTAGCCCCCATTAAGATCTTACACAGTATATCGATATGAAACCACATCTATTTCTCTGTCTGCTTGCCTTCCTCGTAAGCACCGCATCAAGCGCACAAGACATCACTTCTGACTTACTGCTTAGTATCAGTTTTGAAAATGAGCTAGTTAATGCAGGAAACAGTGGGACCACTCTCTCTTCTTCCCAAACACTTCAATATCAAGAAGGGCCTTCTGCCATCGCAGGAAAAGCATTGGACGTCAGCACTGGAGGCACCTCGATTGCAACGGGTTATGCTGAAGACATAAGCACAAGGACAGCAGCTTGTTGGCTTAAATCAACTGACATACTTGGCGCAGGAAGAAATGGAGCAGGGCAAAATGTTGCTTTTGCTCAAGATAATGCATCCTTAAATGCAGGATTACTTGCAATGTCGACGGCAAACTCAGTAGTGACCTGCATGCCTCATGGAAACAACGGTATTAGAATACCCGCTGTCCTTGATACATGGCAACACTTTACACTTTCGCATGGCAACAATACTGTCAAAACATATTTAAACGGAGGCTTGATTTTGCAAGATACCTCGAACGAATATGGCTCAACAGTAGCGCCCAATAGCGAACTACTGATCGCTAGTGGAAGGCGCGGTACTGAGCAGTTTTTTAAAGGGGCAATTGACGAGTTTAAATTTTACCAGAGAGAGCTAACACCATGTGATGTTGCCACACTATATTTTAGTACAGCGCCAGATACGTCAGGTAGCCACCTAGCATCTTACAAGCTTAATGGTAATGCTTTGGAATCTTCAAGGAGAGCTCAGAGCGGAATAATGAACGGAACGATTCCGACAACAGATCGATTTGGCTATGCTCAAAAAGCTATACAGTTCAACGGATCGTCTGACTTTATAAAGCTCCCTATCACTGTCGATGAAAAATCACGTACAGTGAGCTTGTGGGTGCGCCCTTCACAGAGTTCATTACAGTTAACGGGCCTAATACAAACGTTCATGACACAAGATGACGTAGCGCTTGAACATGGGATTCTTAGAGGAGACTTCTTTAATGGAAAAATGAGATTGCTAGCAGGCGGAACAACCAGCATGGCTGAAATTGAGGTTGATGCGGACGTTTGGTATCATGTAGCTCTTGTCCTAGATCAAACGATTTCACGTTATTACTTAAATGGGGAATTAGTTAGTGTTCAAGAAAAAGACGACGATGCGAGTAGCATCGATCCAAACCCTGCTATCATTCTAGGAAGTGGCCGTTCAGCAGGCAACCAATTCTTCAGAGGAGATCTTGACGATGTAAAAATCTACGATCGTGCACTCACTGATTGCGAGATATCAGAACTCTCTTCCTTTGTCTCTTCAAATGAAACTACCGTTGAATCTGAAGGCATTCGCATTTTCCCTAACCCAGCTTCAAATAGCGTTACGGTTACAGTTGATAGCGACACAAAAGCTGACCAATACAGAGTCTTATCTATCTCAGGGAAGACTATCCTAGCAGGAAAATTTAGCGAACAGATTAGTCTTTCATCGTTGCCTACAGGACTTTACATCTTGCAAATCGAATCAGAAAGCCAAGTCTGGTTTAATAAGATTATTAAGAGTTAGAGAGATCTCTTTACTGCGAAAAAGGAATCGCGTAACAAGACTTAGGTCACTCGAATCCGTTGGACGGGGCCCAGTCCATCCAAACTTTGTGACGCAGAATCCTGCGGTAATACTGATTTTGTTCCTAGCTATCTTTTGCCGGGACCAATGGTATAGTTACGAATGACGCATTCCGAGTAGTGGATCAATAAAACAATACCACCCTATCCTAATGTGCGCTATCATAGACCTCTTACTGGAAATCTTCCTTTAGAATCCTTACGTAATCAGACTTCGACAGGATAGAGTACGCACAAAAAAAGAGCTCCTCCCGTGAACGGAAGAAGCTCTTGTATTTGGTTTTGGCGAAAGCCTAACCGGATTGAAGTCAAACGCTTAGCGCTTACCTACCAACTTGATTTCTAGTTGAAACTCATCTTCGATAGCCTTGTCTCCAAGATCGTCGAAAAAGCTTCCTGATCCGTAACGGATACCGAACTTCGTACGATCTACGGCAACAGTAGCAGTAGCAGTTGGAAGCTCATTATCCCATGCTAGAGCTGCAGGGAAAGTCACAGAGTTCATCTGTCCTTTGATCGTTAAGTCTCCTGTTACACTGTAAACATTGACACCAGTCTTTTCAATCGAATTGATGATAAATGAAGAAGATGGGTTCTCAGTAACTCCGAAGAAGTCATCGCTGAAAAGGTGACCACTTAGCTTATCTGCCATGCCACCAGTTAAATCATCAACTGATACAGTAGTCATGTCAGCAGCAAAA
Source organism: Saprospiraceae bacterium (assembly GCA_045110575.1). Taxonomy (GTDB): domain Bacteria; phylum Bacteroidota; class Bacteroidia; order Chitinophagales; family Saprospiraceae; genus CALDTK01. The sequence continues at coordinate 190,427 of JBGCGF010000003.1, read as the reverse complement.
GAGCCTTGACTTAGTTGACCATTTTCCAAGACAAGCTTACCGCTAGCGAGGCTTACTGATCCGTTGTGTCCTCCTCCAATAACCTTACTTGCAGTCCACTTGACTGAGCTTGCTTCGGTATCGACAGAGAATGTTTGAGCACTTAGAAGTCCTACAGAAAGGCCTAATATAAGCGTCGCTGAAAGAAGAAATTTTGGAAAATTCATAGTTCGTTGTTTTTGCGTGGGTTTCTTAATCGATCAAGTAGATCGCTAAGTTGATTTAATTCATCATTACTGAGGTCGCCGCCGATGGCTTCTGTCGCTTTTCTCATCGCTATAAAAGCGTTGTCAAGGGTGGTATCTCCATTCTTAGAAAGACTGAGCCTTACCTGTCTGCGATCATCTGGACAAACGTGACGATCAACCAAACCTTTTTCGACTAGCTTGTCTACAAGTCTACTTGCGTTGCTCTGTGGATCAAGCATGCGTTCAGCCAAAACTCGCAAAGGCACAGCCTTTCCTTTTTGACCTCTTAATATCCGCATCAGATTGAACTGCTGCCAAGTGAGGTTGAAAGGCTTTAAAAAGCCCGCACCATGCGACTTGGCCCAACCTCCAGAAAACACTAAATTGATCAGTACCTTCTGCTGAGCGGATTCAAAAGACTTCTGTTTTATGATTTCATCAATGCTGGGCATGATGCAAATATATGTAACTACATTAGATGTAGCAACATCTAACTGCATATTTTTTTGATGTCGAGTAAAAAATTAAAAGGTCACCTGACCACGGATGGGATCAAATGACCTTTTATCACAAGCCTAAGTTACTCATTTCATCCACTTTGACTCAAAAGTCAACGCAATACTACTATCGCACCAAGGTTGTCTGGCCGGTTAGCGTTTCAATTGCTCCATCTATGTAGCGCAGTTTCGCTTCCCAGATGTAGACACCGCCATTGGCATAAGCATCTTTAATTCGACCATTCCAGCCTCGATTTTCATCGTTAACTCGATAGCCTCCATCAGCGAAAACAACATCTCCCCAGCGATCAAAGACCTTGAATGAGATCACTTCAGTTCCGGCTTTACCATGGATAAGGAGACGATCATCTCTACCATCATTATTCGGAGTGAATCCAGTAGGAACAAGGGCCTGAAGTTCTTTGCGAAGCTTGATTCGGATGTAATCCTCAGCTTCACATCCAGTAGAGTCTATTACTTGAACCTGAATAATGCCTTGGAACGTTGGGCGTACCGTTGGATTAGGACAAGATTGACAGCTAAAGATGGTACTATCGTTTGGCAGCCACAGGTAGTCTACCATTCCCTGACTATTGAATACTTGAGCAAACATCTCAACCGATTCGCCTAGTTCAATTTCGATTTCCTCTCCGGCTTCGACAATGATTGGTTGCGGTTCTTCAACTGTGAGGTACATCGTATCAGATGGGCATCCGTCTCTATCCATTGCCAAAGCCCAGTACCTATTTGGTTGGAGGTATCTGAACTCTGAAAAGATGTTGAAATCTACACCACTGATTTGATATTGGTAAGGACCATTTCCACCGAAGGCATTTAGTTCAATGGCACCATCTCGGTCTCCATTGCAGCTTACGCCAAAACCTTCTCCAGAAAGAGAAACTGTCGAAGCAGTTCCTATGATTGCGGTGTCTCTGAGTACACAACCATTTGCATCTGTTACAAGCAATTCATAGTCACCTTCTGAGAGACTGTCAAGCTGAGTGCCCCTTGAACCATCTGGCCAAGCATAGACATAAGGGCTTACCCCACCACGCACTTCGATACTAGCAAAGCCCGAATTGCGGTCAAAACAGTTGACCTCACGAACCTCAAAGTTTGCAAGCAAGCTATCCGGCTCACGCAAAGTCACCGAAACAGTATCAGTACAGCCATTGGCATCAATTCCAACTACATCATGCACCCCAGCCGTTAGCTCATTGGTAATTGCATCGGTAGGCGCACTTACTGGGCTCAACCAACTATAGGTATATCCCGGTATTCCACCCTCAACACTAATCTCCGCGCCACCATCTGCGCCGTCTCGACAACTAACGTCGTTGAGCACGACGGCTGTAGCTGAAATTGGGGTCGGTTCGAAAATCACAATGGAATCAGCAGCAGTACAGCCTCTAAAATCCGTTGCCGTTACAACTGCTTCTTGACGTCCTCCTAGACCTGTTACTACTGGTCCGACTTCTGTTACATCATGTCTCCAGCTATAAGTCATCGTTGACAATGCTCTAGGAACTCCGCCATAATTCACCTGCAAGATGCTCGCCGTTCCATTACTGTCTCCATAGCAGACAATACCTGCCTGATCAAGTTCTAGCGTAATGATTGGCAGTGAATTAACGGTCGTAGTACCTTTATAAATGCAGGCATTTGCATCCGTAACATCAACGGTGTGTATTCCCGCAGAAAGTGCAAAAGCAGTGTCAGCCACTTCCCCATTGTCCCATAGATACTGGAATGGTGCCGTTCCTCCATCAACCGACACGAAGGTATTACCTGTGCTTGAGCCAAAACAAATACTATCACTCAAAGGGATAGTTAAGATTACAGCATCTGGTTCGGTAATGGTAATCGTATCGAGTATGGAACAACCATAATTATCCCTAAAGTTAAGCATGTAGTCACCTGCGACTAGTTGTTGTGGGTTTGGACCAAAGAAGGAATATCCGTTCGGTCCTGTCCAGGCGTATACGTATGGCGAAAGGCCGCCATTTGGTGTACTTGTAATCGATCCATCATTGTAACCAAAGCAAGACACGTTTGTCGTTGCGAAACCTACTGTTAGCACCCCTGGATCTTGCAAGATAACTTGATACGCAATTGTACAATCATTTGCATCGGTGACGACAACATCATACGTGCCCGATGCAAGAGCTGCGCGGTCTTCATCCGTTGAGCTATCAGACCAAGCAAACCTGTATGGCCCTGTTCCTCCAGTAACGTTTAGATTAATAGCACCCGTGCTTGTCCCAGCACATGTTACTGGCTGAGCTGTATGAGAAACACGAAGCAAGGCTGGCATGCCTATCGTTGCATTTACTCCAAAACTACAGCCTTCACTGTCGGATACTACAACCGAATACGCACCCTGTGGCAACCCTGAAAGTAAACTATCGGTGGTAGTGACACCTGTGCTCCAAGCGAAGGAATATGGTCCTCGTCCACCAAGTGTATTTACTTGCAAAGAACCCGTGCTTTCGCCAAAACATTTAACGCTATCAGGAGTCATTGTCGCTGTCAAAAGACCAGCCTCAAATAACTCAACAGAATCAAGTACAGAACAGCCAGCTGAGTCAGTAACCGTGATATAAACCTTTCCAGGAAAAAGGTTTCGTAAAGTGTCAGACGCTTCTGTCGAACCTGACCATGAGTACGTTACGGGACCTCTATTATCAAATACTTCAACCCAGGCCTTACCATCGCTATCTCCGTTGCATCCAATGTCACGCTTACCTATAGTAAGCGTCATTTGAACAGGGTCAGTAATAACAATAGTGGTGTCAACTACACATCCGAGCGCATCTCTTGCGCTGAGCACGTAACTATTCGGCGCTAAAGCGGTGAAGGTTGTCGTTGTACCATAAACACCATTGAGACCATATTCAATTGTACCGGTTCCATGATTAGCTGAAATACTCAGTACAGCATCATCCTCACCAGCGCAGCTGATATTGGTGACGCTATAAGTCGCTGCTAGCACGTCGGGTACAACAATTACAGCCGAATCTAGTGCAGGACACATTGCATTATCGGTGATCGTAACATAGTACGTTCCGCTTGAGCTGAAACTCTGTACATCACCTGTTAAGCCACCTGTCCATGCATATGTGTATGGTCCTCCCGCAGGCGAAACGGCCGAAGCAGTTGCTACAAATGGATCTCCACAGGTGGTCGGGGCAACCACAGAAACAGATGTTACTATTGCAGGTGGCTGACCGATTGTAAAAGTGGTCGATCCTCCGCAACCATTTACGTCACTCACGTTCGCGGTATAGTTGCCAGCAGGTAAGCTTGCAAAGACGCCAGTAGAATTTGAAAGTGCACCGATAGTATAGGTAAATGGGGCTGTGCCGCCTGCTGGAGTCAAAGTAACTTGTCCGTCACTTGCTCCATAGCAAATTGCATCTACTGCTGCTGCGCCTAATGTATAAGCTGTACAGTTTTGTGTTGTACAGCTTGTAGTTGAAGTAGCATCATCGCAATTGCCGATAGCTCGTACTTGGATATTAACCGTTTGATTAAAGGCTAAGCCTCTGACCGTATCCGTATGGATTAACCCAACGTTGGTCCAGCCTGCGTTGTCAATATTGATTTCATATCTAACGACAAGTGGTGTATCAATTACCCAATTAAACACGACTTGATCAAATGTGCTTACACATGAAAGTATCGGAGCCGTTGTTGGCGGGAATAGAGCGATCTTTGCACTTGCACTCTCCTCACAACCGTAAGTATCTCGTGCTTTTATAGTGTAGGTAGTTGTTCCTGTGACGGTAGCATTTGGATTTGGACAGTCTGTACAAGACAATCCTCCAGCCGGTGACCACTCGTAGTCAATGCTGTAAATAGGCTCAAAAGTTATTGACCATCCGCTTAAGAGGCCACTACCTCCATTCTCATCATCGATAAGTTGAAGTCGCCAATCTCCGTTGACATTGTTCACATTATCGTTCCATAGTCCAGACCATTCTCCTTCCGGAAGATATTCTCCGTTGAAAACAGGGCCCGCCAGCGGATCCTCTATGCTAACTGCAGAAGTACTCGTGAAACAACCGTTTGAAAAACTGCCAGGCACCGCGCCTCCATTGTCAGTAGAAAGCTCTACGTAGTTTCCGTTGGGACCGAAAAGGAACAAGTCCAAATCTTCCATTTTGTTGTGAACAAGATCAACACAAACACGTGCGATAAGCCCATGACGTAGCTGCGCAGGCTGCACTCCAGAAACAGTAATGTCTCTATAGGTAGGTACATTAACCGGAGATATAAAAGCAGGTGTTGTATTGGTAAAAGTAGTTTCTGTGTCAACTGTAGCGGGAAGCGTACCGTCAAGCTCAACTACCGTTCCTGGACATACAATTGTATCCAAAACCAATGGAACAGGAGGTATCTCTCGGTCCACAATGTTTAAACTTACGGTTTTGGTAGAGCAAAGATCAGTGACAACCTCGATGATGATGGTTTCAGAAGGCTCATTAAGGCCGTCTAAAATCGCTGAGATTGGTACAATGGCTTGTGTTGCTCCTGCTGGAATTGTAACAATCCCAGGTAATGCGTCATAATCAGTAACCGGAGTCGCCGTTCCTGAAACCGTGTAAGGAACATTTCGATCAACGGTCGAAGCTTCGTTTATTTTGAAAACCAACTTTGCAGGTTCGCAACCTTCAGCGATGTCTCCAGCTAGTGAAATCGTTTCAACGTCTACCTGAAGCACTGGAGTTGAAAAGGACTTGGCCTCCAAGAAAACACCTGAATCAAAAACACCGTCACCAACATCACCTAGCGTGATTTGGATAGTATACGTTTGACATGGAATTACTGTAGCCTCCGCTTCAAGAATAGTAGTCATACCATCGTATGAAGGGCTTGCCGCTCCTATATTGTCTACATAAAATGCACTGTGTGCAAGTGACCCGTCAGGAGGTCCACAACCGGTAGGGCTTCCAGAAGTACCGTGTGTACCTGGGTTAATAGAGTTGATTGTTACAGGAAGAGTTGTTCCTGGAACTACTGCTAGGTTGACACCACCTCGCTCATATGGGCCGGAGATACCAGGACCATCAATGAAGAATCCAAAAATGTCATTGTAGTCCGAGCAAACAAACTCAGGATACTCCTCCGAAGCAAAAACATAACGGAATTTCACCTTGTCTCCTTTCGGAATAAACGTGATCGTGTATCGAGCAACGTCATGAATATTTTGAGAGCCATCAGGCTTTAGATAGTCCACGATATCTTCTAGGTTATCGTCACGGACCGGAGAACCATTATTTACCTGTGCATTTGCACTTGCAGCCTCATTGGTACCAACACCTGCTGGATTAGTAGCAGCATGTCCTGTGGTCAACACAATTCCTTCCGAAAATCCGACAGGACCAGTCTCCTCTGTGAAATAACCCAGAGCCTCTGGTTCACCGTCGTATTGAACGCTAATTACTTCGACACCTTCACCCAAAAATACATCCTCAATTAGACGCTGTGGGTCATAAGGAGGGTTAGTTGAATTGATAACATCAAACTGCGCAGTGCCTGTTTTGGCGAAAGCGGCAACCAATAACAAGGCTAAAAGACCCTTCTGCCATGTGGAAGAGGAGGAAACCTTCGAAGTTATAGACAGTTGATTCATAAGCTATTACACTGGGTGTTGGGGCATGACAGTCAGTCACTATGGGGCACAACAAGCCTCGTAAACGGGACTTATCGCAAGCGATAGAAGTGCAAGCATTACGCCAATCTTGCATATCTATTCACTTCCGCTTGTCGGTGCTTCTCGACTGTTAATCGTAAAAACTCATAAAGTGTGCTCGTAACACATAGATTTACAGCAACTAAAGCGCCTATTCGGCCCATGAAAAACTTCTTTACCTTTCTATTCGCCTCTTGTCTCGGCACACTCCTGGCCATGGGAGCACTCGTTCTTATTGGTGTTGTATCTATTGGTAGTATCGCATCCGCATTTGACGACAAAGACGTTGATGTAGCTGCGAACTCAGTCCTAATGATTGATGCTTCAGTTCTTCCCGAACTGACAAACAATATCCCTACAGACCCCTTTGCTTTTGACACCGAATCTGTGCCTGGGCTTCGTACCATGAAGCGCGCCATCGAAAAGGCAATCGACGACGATGACATCAAAGGAATTTTTCTAGATGTCGATCAACTTTCAGTGATGCCAGCAACGGCCTCTTCACTGCGTGAGTCTGTTGCACGTTTTCGCGAAAGCGGAAAATTCGTGGTAAGTCACTCGAAGTACTACACGCAAAGCTCGTACTACCTCGCAAGTGTTTCTGACGGGGTTTACTTGAATCCAACCGGAGGAGTAGACGTTAGAGGTTACGGTGCTACCCTACCCTTTTTCAAAGAAGGTCTAGATAAGCTCGGTGTTGACATCAACGTATTCTATGCAGGCGACTTCAAAAGTGCTGGTGAGCCTTTCTTTAGAAACACGATCAGTGATTCTAACCGCCTACAAACACGAGAATACCTCCAAGACCTTTGGGAAATTTACATCAACGACGTGAGTACATCTCGTGGAATCGCCCCAGCTGAGGTCGAAAGACTTACAGAGAACTTCCTCGTCCGCAACGACAAAGACGCGATTGAGCACAAGTTCGTAGACGCACTCTTCTACAAGGATCAAGTCATCGACAACATCAAAGAACGACTCGGTCTTGATGATGACGATAAGATCAAAACGGTCTCTATCTCGAAGTATGCAAATACCGTAAAGGGTAAAAACCTGACGTCAAAGAATAAGATTGCCGTCATCTACGCCGAAGGAAACATTGTCGACGGAAGTGGCGAGCCAGGAAGCATCGGTGATGCTAAATACGCGAAGCTTATCCGAAAGGTGAGAAAAGACAAAAAGGTCAAAGCGATCGTTTTGCGCGTCAACTCTGGTGGTGGATCTGCAATGGCAAGTGAGAACATCTGGCGCGAACTTCAACTCGCAAAAGAAGCCGGTATCCCAATCATTACAAGCATGGGTGACCTAGCTGCTTCTGGTGGATACTACATCGCGATGGCCTCTGACAGCATATTCGCTCAACCGAATACCATCACGGGTTCTATCGGTGTAATCGGTATCATTCCAAATGTAAGTCGTCTCATGGATGATAAGCTTGGGATCAACTTCGACACGGTAAGCACTGGAAACTTCTCTAACTCTTTTACTACTGTTATTCCATGGTCTAACAGTGATAAAGCTATCGTGCAAGAAGGCGTTGATGACATTTACAACCACTTCATTAAGCGGGTTACCGAAGGTCGTGGCATGCAAGAAGCAAAAGTTCGTCGCCTCGCAAAAGGTCGCGTTTACACAGGACAAGATGCTATCGGCCATGGTCTTATTGATCGCCTAGCTGGACTAGAAGAAGCAATTGAATCTGCTGCTCGTCTTGCAGATGTTGATTTGGATGGCGCACGCATCGTTGAATACCCGAAGATGAAATCTCCTCAAGAGCAAATCATCGCAGAGTTGACCGGACAGGATGACAGCAAGGGTGACATCAAAATTATGGAACCATTCCTACGTCGTGAACTAGGTAGCGCATACAAAGTCTACGAAGAGGCGAAGCAGCTACAAAGCCAGCAAGGAATTCAGATGAGAATGACACAAACCCTTGTGTACTAACAGAAGTCATCTTCTAAAGGCTAACCTTTAGTCTCAGAAATCGTATAGACAGGCTTACCATGCGTAAGCCTGTCTATCTTTTTTTAGCCCTACTTTTTATAAGCACAATCGTGCAAGGGCAGCGCTATAGCCTAGACAATACCGACCTAACCGTTTGCAGCGGCGATTTACTTGATCCAGGCGGAGCGCTAAATTATGGCAACAACGAGCGATATACATCGACGATTTGCCCTACAACTGTCAATTCACAGATCGCACTCAACTTCCAATGGTCAGACATTCGAAGCAATGATCTCTTTTGCATTTATGATGGCGAGAACACCAGTGCACCAGAACTAACATGCTCATCTCGCTGGACAGGAGCACGGCTGCTCGTTCAAGCCACTGCAGAAAACATGTCTGGCTGCCTAACCTTATCGTGGCAATCGAACGGAAACGACGTAGGCAAAGGATTTGAGGCAGAAATCGAATGCAGACCTATCTGTCAACCCGTTGTTCCTACACTCGCAACATCAAACCCAGCTGTTCGTGAAGGAACCATAGCAGACATTGACCTTTGCCCAGGTGACCTACTTGTACTGAGAGCTGATGCTGCCTTTCCCCAAAATGACATCGCCTACAACCAACGCGTCGGACTGACCAGCTTTCGTTGGAACCTGCCAGATGGACGTCAGCAGTCTGGGCGAGATCTACTCTATGCTTTCACTGAACCCGGCGGCTATCTCATAGAGCTGACTGCCATTGACCACCAAGGCTGTCAAAGCATGGTTCCTCTTGCAGTGCGCGCACGCGTTGCTTCTCCTCCAACGATTATGATCGGAGATGCACTCACTGACACCATTTGTGCTCCAGAAGTGCTTTCCCAAGATCTTCTACAACAAAACACAGTCGGTACAACAACGCCAACGCAGTATTACTCCCCGCTTACCTCTCGCACAGATAGTCTCCCGCTTCCTGATGGTACTGGAGCTTCGCATGAGTCTACCATCGTCATTAGCCAATTTGCTGAAGGCGCCGTGCTTACCGATGTATCTCAGCTCGTAGAAGTCTGTGCCATCATGGAGCACAGCTGGCTGAGAGACCTTTCGATTGAATTGGTTGCCCCTGACGGAAAAGTAGCCATCCTACACGATCATCCAGGTCGCTTTGGTACCGAAGCATTCCTTGGCGAGCCAATCGACCGAGATGCAAATGCAACGACTCCCCTTCCTGGCGTAGGTTATTCCTATTGCTGGAACGATGATGATCCAAAAGGTGATTGGCTTACCTATCTAAGAGATAATCCAAACACTTTGACACTGCCTGCAGGAATGTATCGCAGTTATGATCCACTAAGTGTCTTTGTGGGGTCTCCATTGAATGGAGCTTGGACCATGCGCATCAAAGATCACTGGGAAGCAGACAACGGTTGGATCTTTGAGTGGAGCATTCGCTTTGCGGATAACCTACCACTGGCGATAGATAGCTTCCAGACCCAGATCATCGACATTCGATGGTTGAAGGATCGAGCCCAAAGCGCCTATAGCCCTACCTCAATTGCCTATGCGCCTACTGTTCCAGGAACAGTTCGCCCAAGCGTGCGCATTACCAATGACTTCGGTTGCACTTACGACACCAACTTCACCGTGGTGGTCCTTCCAGAAACTTCTCCTGAGTGCGGACCTTGTATTCCAACCACGGATACACTTCCAATGCAGATCGTTGACCTCGGAGACACCGTACGGTTTGACTTGACTACAGCAGGTGCAGGTGGTACGATGTATCGTTTTGCAGGATCTACGCCTTTCACCTTTGGCACAAATCCACCAAACAGTCCTTTAGTACTGCCACTAGCGGTGAGCTCCCCGCCCGTCACGCAACTCGATAATACAGCAAGCGAGCTTCTGTCGGTGTGCGTTGATATTGAGAATTCTGATGCTAGAGATTTAAGCCTGACGCTCGTTTCTCCAAATGGACAAGAGCTAATCTTAGCCCAGAACGATGCAGCAGGACGCACTGGATTTGTCAATACTTGTTTTAGCGAAAGCGGAACCGTATCTGTCCAAGATCCAAACACAACTAGCGAAGAATTACGCCCTAGAGGCGATTGGTCAGTACTCGCAAATGCGCAAGTTGAAGGAACATGGGAATTACGAGTTAGCGATGCACAAGGCTTCGTTGATACGTCCCTATTCCATCAATGGTCTTTGAATTTTGAAGGTGGTGCAAGCGGTTCCATTTCAGCGCCAGCAACGGTCTTCAACATCAGCGACAAAATCTTTGGAGACCTACCTGAAAATCATCGGATTTACACCTTCAGCTACACGGACGCCAGTGGCTGCGAAAGAACACTCATCTATCCAGTACGTGTCAGAAAGCCATGTAAGCTTTCGCTAAAACAGCTGGGCTTCAACCCTCCAAGTTGCGAGCAAAGAGACGATGGTGAGATCGTGGTAACAGCCTTAGACAACCAAGGAGTTGTCACCTATTCACTAAACGGTGAAACAAATACAACAGGGAAATTCGAGGACCTATTTCCTGGAGAATACATCATTACCGCTGTAGACTCTGCAAGCTGCCCGGCCGAACTCCCCGTTCGTTTAGATGCTCCAGCAGGACTCGATCTAGAAATAGCATTAGATTTCATCAGCTGCGAGCCGGTCTACTACGGTATTGCAATCCGTCAAAACGACACCCTTGGCATTCGTGAAATGAATTGGCTCGATGATCCAACAGCAAGTACGGTCTATCGTGACAGTCTGCGTCCTGGGATCTACAACCTACGAACAGTAGATGCCAATGGATGCCCAGTGATACATCCCGTCACGATTCCAGACTTCGGTCCAATCGGTGTGACGGCTACAGCCACCTCACCTGACTGCAGTGATAATGGTAACGGCAAACTTGCCTTAACGATTAGCGGAGGCGAGGCGCCATATGACGTTTACTGGGACGACATCTATGACGGAGCCGAACGAGATTTCCTGTTCGCGGGAGACTACACAGGTATCGTCACCGATGCCCGTGGTTGCGAAGAACTATTCAGCTTCAACCTTAGCGAGCCGCCGCCGCTAGATGCGACCGTTGAAATTGAAGCAAATTGGTGCGCTGGCGAATCAGACGGAGCGATTGCGCTGACAGTAACGGGAGGCTCAAGTCAATACCAAAGTCGGCTTGCCAATGGCGTTTGGGAAGAAGGCACCCTGATCTATGGCGTACCGGGAGGCTCACATACCGTAGAAGTACGAGATGCAAATGCCTGTCTTTGGACAACAAACGTGTTCGTACCGACACTCAGCGGGCTTGAAGATCCATTCGACCTAGCACTCTTTCTCGATAAAATAAATTATGGCGACACCATTGCCTTAGATGCTTCAGCAGGCAAAGATGGTGCGATTAGCCGCGTCTTTTGGTCCTATACAGCTGATGGAAATTTTGCATGTGACACCTGCATCTTTACAGACTTTTTGCCCTTATCCTCTGGCAACCTGATGGTTATGGTTGAGGATACTTTTGGATGTCGTTTGGAGGCGAGTGCGCAGTTACTGGTGACCGAACGACCGAGTGTTTTCGTGCCAACAGGATTCGCACCTGACGGAGACGTTGCGGATAATACGCGATTACGAGTCCACGGGCGATCTGGTACATTAATTGAAAGATTCATAGTGTTCGACAGGTGGGGAACACCAGTTTACGAAACTGAAAACCTTCTTGTCAACAGCCCACACGGTTGGGATGGTCAATATCGCGGCAAGCCAGCTCAAGCTGGCAATTACCTCTACGAGGTAATCGTTCGAGATCCGACTGGAGCCGTACGCCGCTTTAGTGGCAACACAACCTTGATACGGTAAGTCCCCTCATTGCCGTGACTTCTGCCCCCCAAACATGCAGTGCAGAGTCAACTACAAACGATGAGAATTTGGACCTCCCGCCTAGCGGGCCTTGCAGTAATCTTGCTGTGTATCACTGGTGTGGTACAAGCTCAAGATCCTGTATTTTCGCAGTATACCGCAAGTCCGGTGTACACCAACCCAGCTTTGGCAGGTCTATTCGATGGTGAGGTACGTCTCACTGCCGCCTATAGAGACCAGTGGTCAAGTGTCTTGGGTGCAAACCCAATCCAATCCTACGGGGCTAGCGCTGAACTTCGCTACAACGTTGGCGGACGTGACTACATCGCTGTAGCAACCAACATGGTTCGTGATGAAGGAGGTACCTCAGAGTATACCATCACACGTGCTGGATTCGGCGTTACCATGCAAAAGTACCTTGATGGTGGACGTGGTCGTGATGCGACCTACCTCGGCTTTGGTGCACGAGTAGGATACGGACAACACAGTTTCGATCCTTCTAACCTGTGGTTCTCTTCAGGAATCGACACCTCTTCGCTTGTCATTGAACAAGGACCGAGATCATTGCCTGCAGGATTTGTAACGTCAACAAAAGGCTACCTGGACATAACAGGAGGTATTAACCTATCCGTCGTGCGTAGAGATTACAGCCTTACGGTTGGCGTAGCAGCGCATCACCTCAATAGTCCGAACGTGAGTTTCCTATTTAATTCTGAGGAATTACTTAAGCCACGCTACTCAGCACTTGTTAGCGGTGAATACCTCATCCAAGACAACCTTCGTATAATCCCTTCTGCGATCTATGAAGTACAGGGACAAGTAAGCCGCATTACTGCTGGTGGAGGTCTTTACTACCAACCAGAACAAGGTGGAGATGCAGGTTTCCGAATTGGCCTCTATTCTAGAACAGCCAATAAGTTCGAATCAGGCATGTACATGCAGGCGCTAATTGTCTCAGGTCAACTAGAATTTAAGCGAACGACCGTTGGCTTGAGCTATGACCTGAACACCGGCCAAGTAGGTCGAGCGACCGATGGTCGTGGTGCATTCGAGTTGAGCCTCAGCTGGACCAAAGAAGGAAAGAGCCGCTACAAAGTGGTCTGTCCTAAGCTCTAAGCAATTAAGCTAGGTCGTTGAGTTACATTCGCATCAAACCTCATTTGATGCGCATCCATTTTTTTGGCAGTCTTTTCGTGCTTTCACTACTCGTCATGAGCTGTGGAGCTGAAGTTGATACTACAGATAAGCCTTCTGTTACTTATCCAGTAACCAAGCAGGACTCTAGCGTAGTTGACGACTATCATGGAACTCAAATCGCAGATCCGTACCGTTGGTTAGAAGACGATCGTAGCGCAGAAACAGCCTCTTGGGTAAACGAGCAAAATGCCGTTACACAGGATTACCTGTCCACTATCCCCTTTCGGGAAAACATCAAAAAACGTCTCGAACGTCTCTATGATTTCGAACGCTTTGGCGTACCACAAGTCGTTGACGATTGGCTGTATTACAGCAAAAACGACGGACTTCAAGACCAGAGCATCCTTTATCGAGAGTCTGCTTCAGCTGAGAATCCCGTTGTAGAGTTAGTACTCGATCCAAACACCTTTAGTGCTGACAATACGACCTCTCTAAGCGGATATAGCTTCAGTAATAATGGGGCATTCATGTCCTACCAAATTAGTGAAGGTGGCTCAGATTGGAAGACGATAAAAGTCTTAGACCTAGGGACGCTTGAGCCACTCAAAGATGAGATCGACTGGGTGAAATTCAGCGGAATGTCTTGGTGGAAGGACGGTTTCTTTTATAGCCGCTACCCTGCCCCAACAACAGGATCTGAACTCAGCAACAAGAACGAAGGGCACCAGCTTTACTATCATGCACTTGGTAGCCCTCAGTCACAGGACGTCCTCGTGTTTGAAGACCCGACTAGGCCTCAGCGTAACGTCTACGCGAGTGTGTCGGATGACGAGCGATGGTTAACCCTCAACACTTCCATCTCAACAAGTGGCAACGACGTCCAAGTGGCTGATCTCACAAACGTGAAAGCGCTTGCTCAGCTTAAGTTCAAGCCAATTGTAAGTGGTTATGACCATGATTATAACCTGATTGGTAGCCGAGGTGATGAGCTCTACTTTTTCACCAATGATGGCGCACCAAACGGAGCTCTTCGAAGCATCAAACCCGGCGTTTCAAAACAATGGCGAAACAGTTTAAAAACTCCAGACGGTGCTGTGCTCAAGTCGGTGACAATGACTGGCGATCAGCTTTACGTTCGAACGCTCGAAAACGTATCATCTCACTTATATAGCGTAGCTCTTGGGTCGAAAAACTCATCACTACAGGAAGTAGAATTACCAGGCATTGGTACGACCTCAGGAATTAGCGCCTCGAATAAAGGTGGTGATCGATTCTTCAGCTTCAGCTCTTTCACAACTCCTGGTTCGATCTATAGAATCGATGAAAAATCTGGAAACATCAGCGAATGGCGCGCTAGCGACAACGGTTTTGACGCAAGTATATATGAGACCAAACAAATACGTTACACATCAAAGGATGGTACAGAGGTCCCGATGTTCATCGTCCATCGCAAAGGACTAGAGCTTGACGGCAAGCGCCCAACCTTAATCTATGGCTACGGAGGCTTCAACATTGCAATTGAGCCGAAGCACGCGGTTATGCGACTGGATCTTGTTTCTCCACTGCTTGAACAAGGCGGAGTTTTCGCGCTGGCTAACATCCGTGGTGGAAGTGAATTCGGTAGTGAATGGCACGAAGCAGGAACCAAAGGTCAAAAGCAAAACGTATTCGATGACTTCATCGGTGCAGCAGAGTACTTACAAAGCGAAGGCTATACCTCTCCTAAGCGCACAGCAATTTATGGTCGTAGTAATGGAGGACTTTTGGTTGGCGCTTGTATCACCCAACGACCAGACTTGTTTGGTATTGCTTTCCCAGCTGTTGGCGTACTTGACATGCTTCGATATCACCAATTTACGATTGGCTGGGCATGGGCAGGTGACTATGGCAGAGCGGACAGTGTTGATGCGTTTAAGTACCTACGTGCTTACTCTCCATTGCACAATGCGACTCCGAAAAACTACCCATCAACTATGGTTACCACTGCCGATCATGATGATCGTGTAGTACCTGCACATAGTTTTAAGTTTGCAGCTCAACTTCAACAAGTGCAGCAAGCAAACAACCCAGTTCTCATCCGCATTGACAAGAGCTCTGGCCACGGTGCCGGTAAGCCCGTTGCCAAGCAAATTGAAGAAGCGACAGACTTGCTTAGCTTCATGCTCCACGAGATGGACGTAGACTACAAAGACCCAAGCAAGTGATCTTAAGCGAAGCCCTTTTCCTGCTTGAGATTGGATTCCTACCCGTATCGGTTTGGGACATTCTCGACGTGCTCATCGTCAGCTACTTGCTATACCAATTGTATACGCTTGTACGCGGTAGCATCGCCTTCAACATCTTCATAGGTGTCATTACACTTTACGCGCTGTACTTCATTGTCGGTGTGCTTGGAATGGAGATGCTTCGCGCAATCCTTGGACAGTTTGTGAGTGTAGGTGTCATCATTATCATCATCATTTTCCAGCCTGAAATAAGGCGCTTCTTGGTCCTGCTTGGCAATACGACACTGCGACAACGGAGTAATGTGCTCCATCGACTCTTGCGTTTTGGCGACAGCGAAAAAGGAGCTGAAATGAGAAGTCAGGGCGAACAAATAGAGCTCAAGAAGGCTATTTTGTCCATGTCCAAAAGCATGACTGGAGCTTTAATTGTCATCAGTAAAAACGCAGCTACTGAGCCCATTGGCACCAGTGGAACCCGCCTAGATGCAGAAGTAAGTGACGAATTGCTTCGCACCATATTTGACAAAAGCACACCTCTCCATGACGGAGCTGTGCTTATCGAATCAGGTAAAATTGTAAAGGCAGGTTGCATTCTGCCTGTCACTGAGCGCAACGATATGCCTCAAAGTGTTGGACTGCGTCACCGGGCTGCAGTTGGACTTAGCGAGCGATCAAAAGCCATTGCCTTTCTCGTAAGTGAGGAAACTGGATTCATATCCGTTGCCAAAGGAGGCAAGCTGGTTAGAAGACTAAACGTGAGCAAGCTAGAAGAAGAAATCCGAGCAGCTTACTCTTAGGTTTTATAGAATCTCCATGTCAGCCGCATCGAGAATACGACCGTTTTGACAGCGTAGAATACGTGCAGGAAACTGCTCAATAATTCGATAATCGTGCGTCGCGAAGAGGACGCCCATGTTGTATTCCTTCGCCAATCGACGAATAAGCAACATCACATCATCAGATGTCTCAGGATCAAGGTTGCCCGTTGGCTCATCGGCGATAAGCAGCTTCGGCTTGTTGAGCAACGCTCTCGCAAGTACCAGTCTTTGCTGCTCTCCTCCAGATAACTTGAAGGGCATCTCATTGGCTTTTTCTTGCAATCCTACTTGCGTCAAAACCTCTCCAATACGTTTCACTTTGTTCGTCTCTTCTTTCCAGCCTGTAGCGGTGAGAACGAAATCCAGGTTGGCTGTAACGTCACGATCAAATAGCAAATTAAAGTCCTGAAAGACGATACCGAGCTTGCGACGAAAGGCTGGGATCGTCTTGCGGTTCAACCTTCTTAGGCTGTTCCCTACAACCTCACCCTTACCTTTAATGAGAGGTAATGCAGCGTAGAGCGTCTTCAATAACGTACTCTTACCTGTTCCGGTCCTACCGATCAAATAGACAAACTCACCTTCTGCCACTGTGAAGTTTAAATCGGTGAGTACACAGGTATTCTCTTGGAAAACAGCTGCATCTTTAAGGAGTATGAGAGGAGGTTTCACAGCGGTAAGGTAAGATTTGAATTGAGTTGAAACACCAGACGGCGGCACGTTAGCATCTAGCTTACTTTTGTGCTTTCTTAGAAACAACCAATCCGATGAACAGAGTTACGTTACTTCTACTTTTTGCGTTACTCGCTTTTGCATCATGTCGACAAGACAGTGCACCGGCAGAAGAGAACGCTTCGTCAACTCCTGATGCTCCGGCAGCGCATGCTGCGCATAGCAACAACGCGAGCGTAGAGAGTATGAAAGTGAATGGCTTTGACTTTCTTGATTGCGACAGCCTCATCGTTTCTAAACTTGTTTTGACGGGACCAAACGGTGAAGGTGACTTCGCTTACCTCAAGGGTGAGTGCGTCACAGGCAAAAGCTTTGAACTTCTCCTCGTTCCGCGGACAGGAGCAACTCTGGCAGCAGAATTTGGAGATCCAACTCAGGTTTTGGCGAAAGCTGCAAAAAACAACTACAAAGATTATCTCTGCTATGCATTCGAGCTTCCAAAGCACTTGAAAGCAAATGCTGCAGGAGAAAACGAGGTCGTAGACCTTTTCCCAATCAACGCGGTAATCAAAAGACTAGACAATACCACTTGGGTTCGTCTAGGCCAAGATCGCGCTGATGACCTTTCCGCTTACAATACCTTACGATGGAACATCCTGCACGACAACATGCCACAGTACGACTAGTCACTAGACTAAGTGTTCTTTTTGCCATTGCTGTAGTTTTCGGACTAACGGCTTGTAAGCCTGATGCCCCAGTCGTAGCTGCTGAGACGGCTACTACCACGCCCGCAAACAACACAACTCCTGCTAGTCAGTCGCCAGGAACGGTGATTGATGACAAGGGTGTACCGTCAATTATCAATGGCAAGCGCGTAAAGAGCGTTGAGCAGGTTGAAGGTGGTATCGAACCTTACCAAGGTGACGATCCATCAGGTGACGGCGAACGAATGGCGATTGAAGAGACGACTGCAAATACTACTGGATTTGCAGGCGTAAACCCTTGTGACGTCATCAAGACGCAAGACCTCGAAGGTTGGCCAGGTGGAGTTGGTTCAGCTTCTAGCGAGCGCAGCAACATGGGCGATGTCGTACTTGGTTGTATAACCACCTTTCGAGGTGCTGGAAATAGACCTACTGGAAACATCAGCCTATACTTTAGCAATAACCAAAGTGCCGAACTAGCTCAAGAGAGTGTAAAGTTGATGCCTCAAACATCGAACGGTAGCGCAAAATTGATAACGGACTGGAATAAGCCAGCTGCTTACGATCCCAAAACAGGTGAATTCGTTTGGGCACACAATCAAGTCTTTATAACGTTACTCATCGCGCATCCAAGCGTCATGAAGGACAACCTCAAGTGGAGTAAAAAGCTTGCTAGCGCAGTTGAATCACGCATGCCGTAAGCGTACTAGGATTTTTTAGAAAAATAAAGTGCGCAAATGCGCGCAGATGACGGACGGTTTACAATCTATTACGCTGACTAGAGGTTCTACAATTACCTTTAAGCCTAATAGATTCAGCTCTTATGAAAAAGCTCCCCATCATCGCCTTGATTTGCATCGTTGCTGCGGTCGTGATTTTCATGTCTGCGGCAGATGACATGAGTACTTACGCCACCTTTGCACAGGCCGAAAGCACTAAGACTACCGTCCGTGTGGCTGGTGAGCTTGCGAAGGATAAGCCAATCGAGTACAACCCCGAAGAGAATCCAAATCTCTTTAGCTTTTACGTCCGCGATGCGGATGGTCAAGAAGAGAAAGTTGTTCTCCTTGCGGCAAAACCTCAAGATTTTGAAATGTCTGAACAGATCGTCGTCACTGGCGAAATGAAAGACGGGCACTTTCTTGCTAACGACATGCTTATGAAGTGTCCGAGCAAGTACAAGGATGAAGAGATTTTCATCAAGGGTAACAGCTAAGAATGGACGAGATACAGTACGTCAACGAACATCTCGCAGCAGGAGCCATTGGCCGAGCAGCAGTTGTTCTTGGATTCGTTTGCGCGCTACTTGCTTTGATAGCAGGCATCTACGCAACGCAGGCTCAACGAAAAGGAATCGTCAACAACGCTTGGCAGCGCATCTTGGGCACCAGCTTTGGTGTGATGGGATTAAGTGTGATTGGGATCATTGTGCTCCTACTCACCATGATGACCAACCACTGGTATGAGTATCAGTATGTGCAACAGCACGTCAACGATGAACTTCCTTTCCGCTATGTGTTTACGGCCTTCTGGGAAGGTCAAGAAGGTAGCTTTTTGCTTTGGCTCTTCTGGCACTCTGTGCTCGGAGGAGTAGTCTGGTTTACAGGCGGCAAATGGAGAGCACCAGTGCTAACCGTCATTGCTTCTGTGCAATTGGTTTTGCTTAGCATGTTGCTAGGCGTCTACCTGCCTTTTGGAGAGGACTTTAGACTGGGATCATCACCATTCTTGCTTCTGCGTGAGGTAATGGACATTCCAATCTTCAATCAAGCCGACTACGTTGACTTGATCGACGGTACAGGACTCAACCCACTTCTTCAGAATTACTGGATGATTATTCATCCACCTACACTCTTTCTAGGTTTTGCCTCGACTGTTGTTCCATTTGCCTACGCAGTAGCAGCACTTTGGATCAAGGATCACAAAGGCTGGCTAACGCCTGTTCTTCGATGGTCACTATTCAGTGGCGGTATTCTTGGAATCGGCATTCTTATGGGTGGCGCATGGGCATATGAAGCACTCAACTTTGGTGGCTACTGGGCATGGGATCCAGTAGAGAATACCTCTTTGGTACCTTGGCTATTGATGGTTGCGGGCATTCACACCAACCTTGTAGCACGCTCAACGGGTCACTCTATCAAAGCCACATACATTTTCTATCTCTTAGGATTTGTTGCTGTACTATACAGTTCTTTCTTAACTCGATCTGGAGTGCTGGGAGAAACCAGTGTACACGCCTTCACGGAAATGGGCCTAGAGAATCAACTGCTCTTCTTAGTGGTTGCCTTCTTCTTGATGGGCCTCGTCTTTCTCGTCAAGCGATGGACAGATATCCCCGTAAAAGATAAAGAAGAAGCTGCTTCTAGTCGTGAATTCTGGATGTTCCTTGGAAGTCTAGTCTTGCTCTTTAGTGGAGCGATGATCTTAGCATCTACTAGCCTACCTGTGTTCAATAAGATCTCCGACTTCTTTGAATTCGGAATGGATCACCTCACCATCAATGAGCCTGTAGCACACTACAACAAGTATCAGCTTTGGGTAGGTGCGTTCATGGGCTTATTCACTGCTATTGGCCAATACTTCCGCTGGAAAGGTGGCTCTGCCATAAAAGGTGGTTCGAAAAAGCTGATGATGCGAATGGGCATTGCGGTGCTCATTTCAGGAGTATTGGCTGCGGTCACCTACAGCGCTTTAGCAGCTATTGGATGGCAGTTTGCCGTTCTAGCGTTTGCTGCCTACTTCGCTGTATTCAGTAATCTTGACTATCTCTTTTCAAGCAAGGTTGCGCTCTGGCAGCGACTTGGTTCAGTATCGGGTCACCTCGGCTTTGGAATGATGATCATCGGCATTCTGTTTTCAGGGTTGAACCAACACCAGATTTCGAAAAACACCTTTGCCATGGATGGCCTCTTAGGTGAAGAGCAAATCGGAAAGAATGTCCTCATTGTGAAGGGGCTTCCAATGGTCATCAATGGCTACGAAGTGACCTACATCAGTGACACACTCGTAGGAAACCGTCGCGATTACCGCATCCAATACCGTGAGCTTTCAAGAGAAGGTAAGATCGGTAACCAGTTCGTGCTCAGTCCTTATGCGCTCTACACGAACGACTTCGCCAAAGTGGCGAGTATGAACCCTGACACTAAGCATTACTGGGACCACGATGTGTTCACGCACATTACCGGATTGCCTCCTGGTGCTCAGAGTGCAGACCTAGCAAAAGCATTCGAAGACAGCCTCAACTACCAGCGCTTCCCAATGACGGTTGGTGCGTCAATAGAGACGGAGAAGCACCGACTTACGCTCCTTGAAGTCAACGAGCAACCTGTCCACCCAGACTATGAGCCTGAGCCAGGTGACTTAGCAATTGGACTAAAGGTTAAACTCGAACGACTTGACTTTGACACCGTTCAGTACGCTGAGCCTGTTGTTGTTCTTCGTGAGAACTTAGTCTACAGCTACCCTACCCAGATCAACCCTTTCAGCGCACGTATACAAGTGCCTGAAGACGCATTCACTGCACGTTTTGGTGCTGAGAATCAGTTGGACTATCAAGATGCACAGCTAAAACCAGGTGAGTCTATTTCTGTTGGTGAGTACACCTTTAGGTTCGATGAGTTTGACGGGGAAGCAAGCCATCCCAACTATAAAAGGGAAGACGGTGACGTTGCAGTCAATGCGAAGCTCTCTGTATTGAAAAACGGAGAGGTTGTAAAAGAGATGAATCCACTCTTTTACATCAGAGACAATGAGCCTCGCCAAGTAAAAGCATTTGATGCTGAATTTGGTCTTCACGCAAGACTTGCAAAGATTGACCCTGCTACCAGCAGCGCTGTCTTAGCGGTTGCTGTGTCCAATCCAGCAGAAGCTGCACTCATTCCAATCGAACTTGCAGAGAATGCATCTCGTAGTGACTGGGTTGTGCTTGAAGCAACCGTATTCCCAGGCATCAATCTCTTTTGGATTGGTACCATCATGATGCTAGGAGGCTTGCTCATTGCAATGAGCTTCCGCATATCTGAAAGACGGAAAATGGCGAAGCTTGCAAAAGTTGAACCGACGATCTCTCAAGCAAAGCCGACAGCAACTCCACGCGCAGAAACCGTTGGATAAGTCTCGTCACCATATCATCGGCACAGGCCGCTGGGGGACATGGCTTGCTCGTCGACTTCACGCTACTGGTTTTGAACTGGGGTCGGTAAGAAACCGCACGGTTTCTTCTGCTGAAAGACTTGCTGCAGAGTTGGACGTAGAATGGAAATCAACTAGGCTCTCTGAGTCTGGTTTTCATGCTAAGGATATTATTTGGTGCTGCGTCCCTGACGCGGAGATCGTTAAGATCCGAAGCCAACTGAATGAGTTGAACCAAGCGCTTCAAATCGTTCATTGCTCAGGGACTTCGCCTTTGCTAAAAGGAGATACCACAGGGGTGTTTTGGCCCGTGCAAAGCATCACTGCGCAGACTGAGCCAGACTGGTCAAATCTTCCAATTGTAGTTCAAGCAAGTACTCCAGCTTTCGCCAAAACCCTGCTCGAAATAGCAAAGAAAGTAAGCGAGCTTCCGCCAAAACTTGTCTCTTCTGACGAGAACAGGATGAGACTTCATTTAGGCGCAGTAATGACGCAGAACTTTACGAACCTGTTGTGGACGTTGACTCAAAAAGTGTTTAAGGATGCTGACTTGGACTACAAGGACCTTCTCCCTTTAGCCAAAAACCATCTAGAGAAGCTGGTCGGACAAACGCCTGATCATTTACAGACTGGTCCAGCAAGTCGAGGAGACGAGAATACCATCAAGGCTCATTTAGCACTACTTGATGCTCACCCTCAGGCAAAAGAAACATACCTGTTGCTCTCAGAGCACATCGCTAAGAAAGAACATTAGACTATGCGTATTGTCGGCACTATCCCACACCCAAAGCTCAAGATTACACTCATGCATCATGGGCGATTCCTGTTGAAGCTAGAAGATGTTGATGTTGAGATAACCTATCGCTTTCGTGACAGCGAGGGAATTGCAAAGCTTGAAGATGCACAACGTGCTTTAGACCTAGGCCTATTGCAAGACGCGGAACGCACATTGATGGAAATGTCTTCTGCACGAAAGAGGTATGCAGCTATGCCTTCACAAGAGGATGAGTTTCCTTCTCTTATTTAGTGACGCCGTCTATTTCTTCAGACCATACCTCTTTTCCTTTGGCGTCTACATAGCGCCATAATTCGCCGAGGGAAGCCCAAGCAAGACCATTCTTAAAGTCTCCGAGCACATCGTAACGAGGAATGTCTAATTCGTCGCCCTTCGTGTCTAGGTAGCTCCACCATTCGCCACGTCTAACGACAGCGTAACCTTCTGAGAAGGAACTGACCTCGTCGTATCGTGGTTCGATAGCGAAGG
The DNA here is from genome assembly GCA_045110575.1 of Saprospiraceae bacterium. Taxonomy (GTDB): domain Bacteria; phylum Bacteroidota; class Bacteroidia; order Chitinophagales; family Saprospiraceae; genus CALDTK01. The sequence goes on along the minus strand of JBGCGF010000003.1, from coordinate 167,280 downwards.
CTCCTTTCTTGTTGATGAAGCCCCAAAGGCCTTCACGCTGTACGGCAGCAAGGTCATTTGAAAACGCATACCCATCTGGATAAGCAGGTGCGATAGCCAGTTTGCCGGCCTCGTCGACGTAACCAAGACGGTCGTCAATAATACACGTCGTAAGACCTTCTGAAAAGACCACGTCAGCGAGTTCACCTTCGAGGTGATAGGTTGGTGTAATTACAATTGCACCTTGTCGATCGATAAGACCCCAACGGCCTTCACTTGAGATGACAGCGACTTCATTCTGAAAATCACCAGCTTCTTCAAAAAGCGGGTCGATAACCCAATCGCCTTTAGCGTTGATGTAACCAGATTTGTCTTCAATTTTGGCTACTGCCAAACCACCTGAAAATGGACCTACAAAATCGAAGCTTGGCTCGACAGCCCATTCTCCGGCGCTGTTGATACATCCATATTGGCCACCTTGAGAAACGGAAGCTAATCCTTCAGAAAAGTCACCAGCCGCATCAAATATTGGTTCCACGAGTAAGGCTCCGACTTCATTGATGTATCCCCACTTGTGCACGAGCATCACCCGCGACAGGCCTTCATGGAATTGACCCACAAAGTTGAACACATGGCGCAAGAGCAAACGGCCAAGGCGATCAAGCGGAACAAGTTTATCGTTAAACCGGACGCGCGTAAATTCTCCTTGAAAAGGCTCTGCATCTAGGTATTGCGGTTGAATAACCACTTCGCCCTTCGCATTGATGAAACCGTAACGGCCACCTTGACGAATCTTAAACAGTGGCCCAGAAGGCTCTGCAATTTGTATTGATGCCTTGCGGACTTTGGGCGATTTCACTGTTTTCACCGTCGGATTATTTCGTCAAATGCGGCGCTCAAATTGCGACTTGCACCTTCAGGTAGCAAAGCGATTTTGCCGTGCTTGTCGACAATATAATAAGCCGGGATCGAAGCGAGGTTATATGCACGCTTCACATCGTCCACATTGGTAGCACGCGTGTTCTGACCTCTTGGGTTCACAGCAGCAACAGATTTCTTCCAAGCGAACTCATCGTCGTCAATACTTACGTTGAGCAATACGACGCCTTTGTCCTCCAATTGCTTGCGAACGCCATCATACTTCTTGAATCCAGCGATACAAGGTTTGCACCAGGAAGCCCAAAAACTCACGTACACCACTTTACCACTGAAGTCAGTCAAGCTGATTGGTCGCCCATCAACATAATACATTCCAATGTTTGGCGCCATTGAGTCGGGTGAAAGGTTCAAGACTTCGCCATAGGCGCCTTCGATACGATCACGATAAACCTGACTGACACCATCCTTTTTCATTTCAGGATAGTGATCTAGTCCAAACTCAGGATTTCCGAGGTAGTCGAATGCATTGACGACTAACTCTGTTTGGAGATAGTGACGCCACGTGCGGTCAACATCTGAGCGAATTGCTTTGAATAACAGATCTCCATTGACTTCATCATGTCCTCCATTGTTCGGAAGGGTGAGATACTGGGCATATGCCTTCAGGTATTCTTTAAAATCTTCATTTTCAAGGAGTGACTTCTCCTTAGCGCTATTGATACTTGTCAATGAAAGCCGTTGCGAAGTAGAACGTATTTCAGAAGGTGTCATAACCTGCTGGTTAAACACTAGAAAGGCTAATTTTTGCAGCTCTGCCTGGTACTTGACTTTCGTCTTGTAACGCTTGAATAGGCCTGCGTCGATCCCCTTGTGAGAATCGATGAGGTTATTCTTTTCGTCAGTTGAGCCGTTAATGTAGCTGATGAATGTTCCAACATCGCCTGATGCAGCTTCCGCCAAAACACTACGATCAACCCAAAAAGGAAGGAACCCACCACCAAGCTCTGTGCGCTTGCCTACAGGGAATCGCTTCGTATAATGAGCAAGGAATTCATTCTCTGCTGCCGCTGCACCACTATAGCCGATAGATTCTATGCCTTCGTGACCGTCAAGTGTAATGACGAGTTTGTCATCTGGACCAATGAAAATTGGTACCGTAATACTGCCGTAAGTCATCTGAAGCTCAGTACGGTTAGGTAAGCTGAGTTCAAAAGATGCGCTGTTGTCCTCTCTGAGCTTAACTCGGAAAATCCGTTGCTTTGCAGTAACAGGATCGAGTTCGTAGCTAATCCGAATCTGACGTTCAGTTGGATTAGTAACCTTTAATGAAACTTGAGAAGTAGCAAAGGCTAGCTGCATGGAGCCAACCAAAAGGCTCAGGAGCAAGAGTATTCTATTCATTTGTTGTGCGTGTTCCGTGCGGCAAGGTACTAATAAGGCATGGCATACAATCCCCTGTATGTCAAAGGAAGTCCTGATGTTTCTCAGTGTTCCCATGGTCAATAACGCGTATCGCTGAAAACGAGTACATACACACCTCGACAGTTGTGGTTATTTTGCCGTTAACACTATGGCGATACGACACGATTTCCCTCAGATAGGCTCTGAGTTTTTTGGAGGCCAATGCAACGGACTGGTCTATAACACTGCTTTTTTTGGGACGACTTTACAAGCAAGCTTTGAGATGGTAAAAGCTTTCCTTGACGAGCAGGGCTATGAGGATGTTCTTCGACCAAAAGACGCTGATGAATTAAGAATATTTTTATCTCCTCCAAACAATGGGGTGCAAGGGCTATTCGACCAACCGTGCTATAGCCACAACCCTATTCGAATCTCCTTTGTGAGAGGTGATCGAAAACGCAGAAAACTAGTTCTAGAGCTCTTCAATGAGAATGCACCTAACAGCCTGCTTCGGTTTCACAAGCGATTGGATCCCAAGCAGGAGGAAGAGCTTTTAAAATCAATGGAAGTGGCTCACTTTGAGCAATACGGCGACCTCACGTAGGCTTAATGCTCTCTGCCGTTAAGCCCTTCCTTACGGGTGTAAATAGTATCTTTTGGCTGCACCTTGATCGCTAGATCCCCATCCATAGCTGGACGTCCAGCATCGACCCAAGCAGTGTACCAAGAAGACCCTACCGCGTTTATCGCTACCCTAAACCGTTCTTCGACCATCCCGTCTAGTCGATTGTAATACGCTCGGGTGAAAGCTGTACACGGAACACGCACGATACGGCCAAGGCGCTCCTCGTAACATTCCTGCTCGGCTTCAGGGAGCTTACGGCGAAGATCAGCCTCGATCAACAAGACGGAATCAACATGCTCATGACTAGTACGAACTAGGCCTCTAAAAAAGGCTGGCTTGTCAATGATGTAATTAGCCTTTCCTACAAGCATATCGAACTCAGCTTCTGCGAAAAGCTCCGGTATACGGCTCTCCCAAAAAGCGTGGATACCTCGCTGCCCCGTTTCTTGACCGTTGTAGTTGGTTGTCGTATGCAAAGGGACGGTTGCGTCACCGATGTAATGACCAATCTCAGCACTAAGCTGCAGAATTCTCTTTGTGTCTCGCTTTTTGAATGCTGTCGTGAGCCAAGACTGCATGTCTTCCATGTGGTAAGGCAACACCCCATGTTGCATCATGGTATCGAATACCGAAAACCTGATACAAGGTTCATACTCAGATCGAATCACTCCAGGAAGAGAGACATTTAGCGTGGTCAACTCTTTACGATAGCTTGGGAAGATTTGCTTTTTGTACCAGTACTTGTAGTCGTTTTCTCTCAGCTCTACGGCTTTCTCTCCAACTCGGATCGCTCCGTCGTTATAGCTTACTTCAAGGCTATCACTTGCTGTAATGCAATACAACCCAGTGAACGTATCATGGAAATCCCAGAATTCAAGAGGTAAAGCATCTACGGTTCCATCTCCAAATCTCTCCATGTCAATGAAGTGCCGAGGACCTTCTAGAGAAGCTGCATATCGCCGTTTGTCGGGATCGACGGCATGCGTCGAAACGTAAATCTGGTTACGCTTGTAAAAACCTGCTAACTCACTCGGCATCGTAAAGACAGCCAAGCGATTAATCTCCCGGTGCCCGTAAAAGCCCCAAACGACATAAGACGAGATGCTTATTACGGCAATAATGCTCGTAAGAAAAAGAGTTCGTCGCTTCATGTTTTGGCGTAAGCTTCTGATAAGAGTGTTAGCGGTTCTAAACTGATTGGCGCTTGAAGATCAATAGAAACTTCTGTAATCACGTAACCATTCCTTCATCTGCTGTACTTGAACAGTTTGCAGATGCCCAGGCTTCTGGATAACCCAATAATTAGAGAAAACTCCCTCAAGATCTAAGGAACCGTCCTTCAACCGTCCGAAAGCAGGCACCATAGAAAGTTCCTCTATATCTCCTGACTTTTGCGTTATCCGGAGTTCTACAAAAGGGACCATAGCCATGATGCTATCCTTTTTGTCATAATCATCTTTTCTCCGCAATAGAGGTACGTAGGCAAATCCCTCTAAGTAGCTTTCTAATAGTCGCTGACTTGGGGCCTTCTGAGAAATCGCAACGAGTTCGCTCTCAGCGTTTAATTGCAAAGTATCTCCGACCCTCCGAATGCTGAACCCACTTCCCGTTTGACGAGGATAATTGACTTCTACAGATTGGATGTCTTCTGACTTTATCGCAATCCAATCCCTAGATCTCCATTCTTCAACAGAACGTAAATCGAAAAGTGGCCGCAACGTTCCTGTGTGTCCAGGTAGTTTCATCGCATAGGGCTGGTTCTGCCCTTCCACCATCATAAAACTTGCTCGCTCATCGTGGGTAGCTGGACCCAATATCAAGCTTCTAAGTTTTCGATTTTCACTGTCGTAAGCTTCGATTTTGATTCCAGTCGTCTTCATGGATTCGAAAATCGTCTTATTCATCGTCTCAGGTGGAATGTGATCGATGCGAATCTTGGAAAGGGTATTCAACACTTGGTCCATGATCGTCACCGAAGCCTTAACGCTATCGTTAATCAGCCACAGGCCATTAGACTGCTTAGTGAGGTTCATTGTGCGCCCACGAAGGTCCGCTATGAATACACGGTCAATAGACGCTTCGTCCTTGATAGCAAACTCACGGTCAGGGTACGCCGAGGCCTTAACCTCTGTTTCTTGATTTCTCAAAAACCAGAAAAGCCCGAGGAGCACAAACAGAAGGGCTACTAGCCAGAGGAGTGATTTATTCATAAGCGTTCGTATCGTCTACGGCGAAGGTAATTATACCCGAATCCAAAAAGTGCGAGTAAGAACAGCGGCAAGCCGACATTGAGTGCCTGCCAGAAGCCTTTTTCATCCCGTGCACGTGCACCATCAAGTAGACGAAGCTTCACTTCACGGTTTCTAGCACTGATCACACCACTTTCATCAAACAAGTACTCTAGTGAGTTTAGCATGAAGCTCTTGTTGTCAAAAACATACTGTTCGTATGGGTTTAAGCCTAGTGGCTTAAATGCACCTTGCTGTGGGTTAATTTGATTTTTAGCGATATCTCCATCCGCGATGACGATCATTCGAGTCTGCTCACTACTGGGACGGAAGTTCTCACCGATATCTTCAAGGGATTTTGCAAAATCTGACCCTACCCTATTTTCATAGAGTGATGTGAATTGACCTTCTGCCAATACTGCTATCGGAAACGGGCCCTTGTTATAGCGATCCATTTCTGGCTCATAGCGTGCATCCTCGAGGTTGACTCGGACAGGAGAAAAACGGACCAATGCATTCTTAGTTGAACTAAGGAGTATGTGTCGCCTAATAGGTGTTTTAGTGCGAACCGTCGTGTCTACTTCACTTGGGAAGAACAGGTTAACTGGCTGCAAGCTTTTCGTAATGGGGTGCGACGGATTTGGATTTGCTAAAACATGATATGGCCACGGGCGAAGTTCAAACTGAGCTGCATTTCCTACCTGACCAACCACGATAGGGACCTTCGTCGATTGGATGTCTAATAGTAAATTAGGCTCGATCCGAAAACCGTAGCGAAACAGTTGATCGTCCAGATTAAGAGAATAATCATTCGGGATGAACGCTCCTCTTCCTTGCAAGGAATCGAGATTTACCCGAAGACGGTCTAGCATCCAGATCACACGGCCTCCACGCATGATGTATTGATCAAGTAAGAACTTTTCACGTTCGCGAAAGCCTCCTTGCGGCTTAGCAATGAGAAGAGCTCCAATCTGTTCAGGACCAAAAGGAGGCATGGTGTCCAGTTGCAGGCGCCCAATGTTGTAGTAAGGCGAAAGAGCAAGACTTAGGTCTCGCGTTTGCAACTCGTTTAATTCGCCATGACCTTCGACATAAGCGATCAATGGTCTCTTCGTTCGCAGCAGCTTCTGAACCGCATTAGCGAACTTGTATTCAAGTAGGCTAACTGAATTATTGACGGCAACGTCCGGACTCTGGCCAGGAACATTGTTTTCCAATAGATTCACTAGCGCTGACTCGTTCTTATAACGGACAATCGCATACGGGTAGAGATACCTATCTGACCTTCCGTCTGTTTCTTGAACAGTGAAATTGATCGGGTTAATCCCTCTTTCCGAAAGTGATTTACGATTCTGACTCACTTCTTCGTTAGAGCCCACATTCGGGTTAGTAAAACCGTACTCGATTTCGCCGTTGATGCTAGAAAAATCACGAAGCATCTCTTCAACCTCATCACGAAGTCGCTTGAAACCAGCAGGAAAATCTCCCTCGAGAAGGACCTCTACGTAAACTGGATCCTCAACCTTAGCTAGGATATTCTCAGTCGCAGTCGTCATGGTGAAACGCTGCTCTTCGGTAAGGTCAATGCGTGTACCGATGTACCCCGCAACCATGTTCACAACGATCAGAAGCGCTGTGATAATGACCCATTGTAACAGATCTACCTTTTTCATGTGCGCTGTTTTTTGAGGACGAGCGTAGTTGTGAAAAGGAACCATCCAGCTACCGTGACGAAGTAAATTACATCAGGAACAAGGATCAAACCTCTACTGATAGATCGATAGTGGAATTCAATTCCAAGCTTCTGAACGAGGTTGTCCAAGCTTCCTACAAAAACAGGAAGATTGCTCAGGTACTGAAAGCCAAAGTGCACAAGGAAACACAGCAGTGCAGCCAAGAGAAAGCCGACAATTTGGTTTTGCGAAAGCGATGAGGCGAACATTCCGATCGAGCAAAAAATACTAGCAAGGAACAGCAACCCTAAATAAGAGCCGATGATTGCTCCACTGTCGAGGTTGCCTTTAGGGCTTCCCAGTTCATATACCGTGTAGTAGTAAATCAGTGTAGGCAGGATCGCAAAGGCACTCAACGAGACACAGGCGAAGTACTTACCCAGTACGATTTGCAATGGGGTAAGTGGCTTAGTGAGTAGTAATTCCAAGGTGCGTTGCTGACGTTCTTCAGCGAGTGCCCCCATGGTGATTGCCGGAATCAAGATCAGAAACACCCAAGGAGCGATTTCAAAAAGCTGATCTAGCGTTGCAAAATTATAACTCAGAAGGCTTGTGTCTGGAAACACAAACAGCACCAAGCCGAGTAGGACTAAGAATACCCCGATAGATAGGTAGCCTATGAGGCTACTCAGAAAACCGAGTAGTTCTTTACGAAACACACTTCCCATATTAGGCGATAATACGTTGTTGAGTAATTGCCTGAAAGGCATCTTCTACGGATGTTTCCTCTTGACGAAGTTCAAGAAGCCCCCAATTTTGATCAATACACAGTTGAGCCAAGGCTGGACGAATTTCCGCGGCAGACTTAACCGTAAGTCGAGCTCGATTACCGTTAATCACTGACTTCGCAATGCCGTCAATCGCGTTAACCATTGATGCAACCACAGGTCGTTGACACGTCAGATGAACGATTACTTCACCTTCAAGTCGGCTCTGCAGGCGAGCGATCGGATCGTCGGCTACAAGCTTTCCTTTATTAATAATGAGTACACGCTGGCAAAGCGCTTGTACCTCTTGCATGATATGCGTACTCAGTAGAACCACTTTAGACTCACCCATTCGACGAATCACTTCACGGATTTCGCTTAACTGGTTCGGATCTAATCCACTCGTCGGCTCATCTAAAATGAGGATGGGTGGATCATGGATGAGGGCCTGTGCAAGTCCTACGCGCTGGCGATATCCTTTGGAGAGTGCTCCAATTTGCTTACCGATTTCAGGAGCAAGACCTACAAGGTCTACCACACGCTCAATCGCTTGTTTTGGCTGCTTGAGCTTGTGAATACCGGCGATAAAGCCTAGATACTCCCTGATGTACATCTGCGTGTAAAGCGGATTGTGCTCGGGGAGGTAACCAATTAGAGACCGTTGCGCTGGACTGGTAGGCCAGGCAGGCTTGCCATCGATATGGATACTTCCTGCCGTTGGCTCCAAGAAGCCAGTAATCATGCGCATCGTCGTAGACTTCCCAGCTCCGTTAGGGCCCAGAAATCCTGTTATACCGACGCCTGCTGAGAAGCTAACCTCATCAACAGCACGTTGAGCGCCAAAAGTGCGCGTAAGTTTATCTAGAACAATTTGCATGCGAGCGCAAACTTATAGTTCTTGATTGGATAGACTGAATAACGTTAGGACATTGGTACACAAAGTGACGAATTCAGTACTTTATCACCCCATTAACGATAAGACTGTGCTTTTGACAAACCTAAGCATGAGTTTTGTGTGTTATTCTTACACTATGAAACGAATCCGCTTCACACTCGCGCTTTGCGCTGCATTGGTTTTGGCGCAAGCTTACACCACTCAATCTTTTGCTGCATCAAGCACAATAGATCCTGTTACCTCTACCGAGACAGTATCACCACCTTCTCACGCTGCCTTTTCAGACTTACTTAAACGGTATGTTTCTGCAGCGGGTAACGTTAATTATGCTGGTCTCAAGAAAGAGCACGCTGCCTTAAACAGCTATATCACAGCCCTGGCAGCGAATACACCTGCTTCGAGTTGGTCAAGAAATGAGAAACTCGCCTACTGGATCAATGCATACAACGCTGTAACCTTGGACCTTGTACTTGACAATTATCCAATTACGAGCATCACGGATCTAGAAAAAGGGAAGCCATGGGACAAGAAAGTTGTTACCCTCGGTGAAACTTCTTACACCCTGAATCAAATTGAGAACGAGATCATCCGTCCACAGTTTAACGAGCCCCGCATTCACTTTGCTGTGAATTGTGCTGCGGCATCTTGCCCACCATTGCGCAATGAAGCATTTGTGGCAAGCAAGCTGGAAGCTCAATTAGAAGAGCAGACACGTAGTTTCCTCCGCAGCGAATCTTACAATGCACTTAGTGGTAGCACTTTCCGCGCAAGTAAGATTTTCGAATGGTATGGAGAAGATTTCGGCGACCTCGGCGCATTCATAGGCAAGTACATTGATCTACCAAGCGCAGTAACTGTTGAGTTCACAAACTACGACTGGACACTGAACAAGCAGTAACCTGTGGACGCTGATGTGATCGTAATTGGAGCTGGGGCCTCAGGCCTTGTAGCTTCCCTAACACTTCTTGAGCAAGGAAAATCGGTTATCTTACTTGAAGCTAAAGACCGCGTAGGTGGCCGATTAGCTACTGATAAGGCCGATGGCTTTCAGTTTGATCATGGTTTTCAGGTTCTACTTAACGCGTACCCTGCGATTAAGCGCTGGATTTATGAGCCACTACTAGAAACGAAGGCGTTTTCACCTGGTGCGCATATTCTGCTACCAGGAGGAAAGCACACGACGATCGGTGACCCGTTGCGTCAACCGAGCATGTTATTCAAAACCTTGAACAGTCCAGTCGGAAGTTTTGGCGATAAGCTGAAATTGCTCAAGCTTGTCAGAAAGGTGAAGACCACTTCTTGCGAGCAACTGTTTCAAGAGCCAGAAATGAGCACTGACGATTTTCTAAATCGCTGGGGCTTTTCTGATGACATGATCAGCCTTTTTTTCCGACCATTTTATGGAGGGATATTTCTTGAACGTGACTTGATGACCTCCAATCGGATGTTCTTATTTACGTTCAAGATGTTCGCTGAAGGACAGGCGGTTTTGCCGAAAGGCGGATTACAAGCCGTCGCACAACAGCTCGCTGATCGACTTCCTAGTGAAGTACTAAGACTTTCAAGCTCGGTAACCCAACTGACTCAGGAAGGTGGGATTGTGTCGGTTGTCACTGAATCGACCACACTTACTGCGCATAAAGTAATCAATACGATCGCCCCACCCACGGAGATGAAGCACCCGAAGGTCAATTGGGAGAGTACGATTAATGTGTACTTCTCAGCAAAGCAGACCTCCTTACCGACGGATTTGATCACGTTGCTCCCTGGTGGATGCCCTGTAAATAACGTTGCGATACTTAGCGGACCACAGGCTTCTTATGCCCCGGCAGGTCAACATCTAATCAGTGTTACGCTTTTCGCGAAAACAGGACAATCGCTCGACGCCTATGTGAAGGAGGTAAAAATGTCGCTTTCTCCTTGGCTCGCCGATGAACTACCGAATTGGAAAGCTTTGCGTCACTATGACATACCGTTTGCATTGCCATCAAGTCGTCATGTAAACTGGAAGGCAGATCCAAGCACTTGGGGTACCGAACAAATACTCGAAACGGGAGATTGGCGGCTCAGTCCAAGTTTGCAAGGAGCAATGATGGCTGGCCAACTTGCTGGATCATACTCCGCTACAAAAGCTAAGGCATAAAAAAACAGGCACCTGACGATGAGTCAAGTGCCTGTTTTTAGTTGAGGCTCATAGCTTTCTGCTAGCTTTGATAGACTAGCTTTCGCCAAAACCTAAGATCGTTAGACCCCTTACTTCTTCGGGATACGAAGCATCTGCCCTGGGTAGATCTTATCTACGTCCTTAAGCATTGGCTTATTCGCCTCGAAGATTGCTGGGTACTCCATTGCGTTACCGTAGAACTTCTTAGCGATCTTAGAAAGGCTATCGCCGCTCTTAACCTCGTAGAAGTCTGCTTCTGGCTCAGGATTGACAACCGTCATGCGATCATCTACCGTAGAGATACCTGTTACGTTGCCTAGGGCAAGAACGAGCTTCTCTTTGTGCTGCTGCTCCATCACTTGACCGTGGATAGTCACCGCATCGCGATCAACTAGAAGGTCAAGGTTTTCGATTGGGATTCCTGTACTATCAACAACGCTGCGAAGAAGAACTCCACGCTGACGCTCGAGCATTTCTGCTGCGCGTGACTCTGCTGCCGCCGCTGCCGCTGCTTTGTCTGCTGCTGCTTTTACAGCCTCTTCGTTGTTATCGCTGCCGAAAATTTTCGCGCCTGCGTTCTTTAAAAAGGAGAATACTCCCATGGTTTTTGAATTTTAAGTGTGACCGCAAGGTAACTTTTCGGTTGATAGTCAGGCATATTACAGTGTAAAACCTTCCGTTGACTAGACGAGCGCAGCCTTTGGACGGACGAAAAGGGGCCAGCTTTCGCCAAAACTTTCGAAAAACTTCTTCTCGACCTACCAAATAGGGGGCAATACATCCCAGAATACGTATAGTCAGACGGTTATGCAGTCAAAAGAGTTCGACTATTTCCGGATATCCTTTAAAACCTATGCATGGTTCAGGTACATTCTCGTATCTTCGCGCCGCTTTTAACGTAAGGTTTTACTAACCGCGTGTAAAGTCGCACTCTCTACTGAAAATCGCATACTATGCAAGGGAAAGGGATAGTGAGGTTCTTCCTCATCCTGCTTACCGTTATCTGTGTCTATCAACTTCTATTCTTCATCCCAGCAAATCGGGTTGAAGCAGATGCTGAAAGTTTCGCGGAAACGAAAGTTACTACTCTAACGGGTACTGATAAGACAACAAGTTACAACGACGCACGACGCGGTTATCTCGACTCTATGTCGAACGAGACCGTTTGGAGCTTAGCTGGAATTCGTGATTTCACTTACGCTGATGTAAAGCAGCAGCAAATCAATCTCGGACTCGACCTTAAGGGCGGAATGAGCGTGATCATGCAAGTGGACCTACGAACCTTCCTAGAGAAGCTCAGTGGTAATAGTACTGAACCAACATTTGTCGCTGCACTCGATGCTGCTGATAAAGGTTTGGCTAGTACTCAGTCTAACTATGTAACTCTATTCGTCGACAATTTCCGTACCCTAGGTAACGGAAAGACTTTGGCCAGCATCTTCTCTCGCAGCGAAACGCTTCGTGATGAGATTAGCTTCCAAACTCCAGACGGAGAGGTTGCACGAAAGCTTACTGAGCTTTCGAAGGAAACTGTAAAGCTGACATACTCACTCCTGAAGGAGCGTATTGACCGCCTTGGTGTTCTTCAGCCAAACGTATCTCTAGACGAAGCCCGCGACCTTATCGTTGTTGAGCTTCCTGGTATCGATAACCCTGAGCGAGCTCGTGGATTCCTAGTCGGTGCAGCTGCACTTGACTTCTACGACGTTTACCGTAACACAGACGCTGGAATCTTCCAAGCGCTTGTAGGTGCAAACGATGCATTAACTGCTGAAGCAGGTGGTGCAACAGCGACTGAACCAGAAATCAAGGAGATTGTAAAGGTCTACCCTACAGATGAACTCGGTAACGAAGACACTACTCAAGAGCCAACGCTTGACACAGTTTATGTCAACGATGCTGCTGCAGCTGGTGCTCTCTTTAGTCTTTTCCAGCCGCTCAACCCACAACAGGGTGCAACTGCTGTAATTGGTTACACGAACCGTACTTCGAAGGATAAGCTTATAGAGATCTTCGAATCTGAAACGTTCAAAAAGAGCGTTCCAAAGGATGCGAAATTCGTTGTTTCTCAGAAGCCAATCCGCGACCGCGACACACGTGAGTTCACTGCAGATTACACTGTATATGCGCTTCGTACCCAAGCTGGTGGCGAACCTGCACTTAGCGGTTCACACATTATTGATGCGAATCAAAGTGTAGACGTTCAAGGATCTGGTGAGGTTGAGGTTAACATCACAATGGACCAGACTGGTGCACGTGAGTGGGCTGAGATCACAACATCACGAGTTAATCGTGAGTTTGCGATCGTTCTTGACAACGAAGTGATTAGTGCTCCAGTGATCAACCAACCAATTACAGGTGGTCGTTCACGTATCACAGGTGGCTTCAACATCCAAGAGGCAACTGACCTCGCTACTAAGATTGAAGTTGGTCGTCTTCCTGCGGAGATGCGCATCATTCAAGAAAGCGTTGTTGGACCTTCACTTGGTCAAGATAACATCGATAGCTCTGTAAGAGCATTGGTTATTGGTTTTGCACTTGTACTCCTCTTCATGTTGGCGTACTACAGCGGAGCTGGTTTTGTATCAATCCTAGCACTTCTTGCGAACATCTTCTTCATCTTCGGTGCACTTTCTAGCTTCGGTACAGTACTTACTCTACCTGGTATTGCTGGTATCGTACTGACGATCGGTATGGCAGTCGATGCCAACGTGATCATCTACGAGCGTATCCGAGAGGAATTACGAACGGGTAAATCAAACTTGGTTGCGATCAAGGACGGTTTCTCTGCTTCTTACTCTGCGATCATTGATGCAAACGTAACGACGTTACTTACTGCATTTGTCCTCAACTACTGGGGACTTGGCCCAATCAAGGGTTTCGCAATCGTTTTGATGATTGGTATTTTCACTTCGCTCTTTACAGCGGTATTGATTACACGTCTTCTCATCGACTGGCGCACACGTGACGGAAAAGAGCTTGGCTTCTCAACTAGCTTCTCTGAGAACGTTATGTCTAAGATCAACATCGATTGGATGGGCAAGCGTAAGATTGGATACATCGTATCTTCTATCTTGATCATCGCTTCCCTTGCAAGCATCTTCACTCGTGGATTTGACCTTGGTGTTGACTTCCGCGGTGGATACAGCTACAACGTAGAGTTTGTTGGAAACGATATCGACCAACAAGGATTACGAGATGCACTTTCTACTTCTTTTGAAAACCAGAGTACCGTTGTTAAGGCAGTTGACGGTTCACAGACCTTTAACATCACAACAAGCTACCAAGTAGACAACACTGAGCAAAATGCTCAGGAGTTAGTTACTGCAGCGTTATTCAAAGGTGTTGCACAGGTTCAGCCTGGTATTGATGCAGTTGCTTTCCGTACGGCTGATCAGCGTGATGCTACTCGTATCATTAGCTCTTCTAAAGTAGGTCCAACGATTGCCGACGACATTCGCTCGTCTTCATTCAAGGCCGGTATTGCTGCGCTTCTATTGATCTTCTTCTACCTCTTCATTCGTTTCTCTCGATGGGAATTCTCGATGGGAGCTGTTGCTGCATTGTTCCACGATGTTATCATCACGCTAGGTATTTTCAGCATCTTCCACGGTATCCTGCCTTTCAGCATGGAAATCGACCAGGCGTTTGTTGCTGCGATCCTTACAGTGATTGGTTACTCTGTAAACGATACGGTAATTGTATTTGACCGTATTCGTGAGTTCATCGGAACTTACACAGGACGTTCTAAGGAAGAGATCTTCAACCTTGCAATCAACAGTACTCTTAGTCGTACGTTGATTACCTCACTCACTACCCTTTTGGTTGTGGGAATGCTCTTCACCTTTGGTGGTGGAAGTATCCGAGGATTCGCGTTTGCACTTCTTGTAGGTATCCTAGTAGGTACTTACTCATCTGTATTCGTTGCATCAGCTACGGTTAATGACCTTGTTAAGGACATCAAGCCGAAGCCAAAGGCAATCTCAGCGACTGACTCTTCTAATACTGGTAGCTTTACCCGTGCTGCAGAATCTAAGATTACTCCAACAGACGCATAGTCTTTAGGATAAGCTTACGCTTTAAAAACCGTCGTTCCAGAAATGGGACGACGGTTTTTTTTGTTTGGAGCTACTTGGATGTCGGATAAAATTAAAGTTGGCAGAAAGATGAGCCGAAGGCCCTCGTAGGACTGCAGGACAAAGCGATCTGACATCCTAAAGACAGCTTGCTGTCATAAGCTCTAAAGGCCCAAGCGCACTGCATGAACGTCTCGACTTAGCGCTCTTTGCCTCTTAGCGCAGACCGAAGGTCGCTTTGCGATGAAACGCGTCTCGGAGATGTCGGGTGCTGGTAAAGTAACGTCAGTAGAAAGATGAGTCGAAGGCCCTCGTAGGACTGCAGGACGAAACCATCTCACATCCCAAAGACAGCTTGCTGTCATAAGCTCTAATGGCCCACGCGCACTGCGTGAACGTCTCGACTTAGCGCCCTTTGCCTCTTAGCGCAGACCGAAGGTCGCTTTGCGATGAAACGCGTCTCGGAGGTCAGACACCGAATATCGGGCGCTGGGAAAGTAACGTCAGTAGAAAGATGAACCGAAGGTTC
This sequence comes from Saprospiraceae bacterium, assembly GCA_045110575.1. Classification (GTDB taxonomy): domain Bacteria; phylum Bacteroidota; class Bacteroidia; order Chitinophagales; family Saprospiraceae; genus CALDTK01. The sequence continues at coordinate 152,064 of JBGCGF010000003.1, read as the reverse complement.
TCCTAGGTCTACGGGGCGAAGCGATTTGTGTCCCACATCCTAAGTACGAACAGCTTTCTGTCATAAGCTCTAAAAGCCCACGCGCACTGCATGAACGTCTCGACTTAGCGCTCTTTGCCTCTTAGCGCAGACCGAAGGTTGCTTTGCGATGAAACACGTCTCGGAGGTCAGACACCGAATGTCGGGTCTCAGATGTCGATGTCGGATGTCAAAAAACGACTACTTACCGCGACCCTGAAAAAGCACCACAACCGTATAGAAGATGATCTTGACGTCTAAGGCCAAGCTCATGTTCTCGATATACAGAATATCAAAGCGTAACCGAGCAAGCATTTGCTCCAGGTTACTCGCATAGCCATACTTAACCTGGCCCCAACTTGTAATACCCGGGCGCACTTTAAGTAAGTGACGATAATGCGGAGCCTCCGTCATGATCAGATCTATGAAGTGCTGACGCTCTGGTCGAGGTCCTACGAGGCTCATCTCGCCCTTTACGACATTCCAGAACTGAGGAAGCTCATCCAAGCGCCATTTACGCATGACGCGCCCCCATGGGGTGATACGTGGATCATGGTCATTACTCAACTGTGGACCTGCATCCTCAGCGTTCGTGAACATTGACCTGAACTTTATGATATTGAAGCTCTTGCCAAAACGACCGACGCGCTCTTGCCTATAAAAGATAGGACCTTCAGAACTGAGTCGAGTACGTAACGCGATGTATGCGTAAATCGGAAGAAGAATTAGTATCGCTACACCACTTATCAATACATCCATGGCACGCTTAATCACCGCCTCTGTGCTTGAGATAAGGTGCTGGCGTATTTCTATGACGACGGCACCATACACGTTGTTCATCCGCACATTACCGAGCAGAATATCGTACATGTCTGGAATAATTCGCACCAAGAGCTTATCGCCAAACTCAAATAGGATATCGACGATGCCTCTTAGTCTTTCTTGCTCTTTTGCTTCAGTTGCAATAATCACATCCTCGATGCCATAGTCACTAATAACCTCGCGAAGGTGAGACACCTTACCTAACATAGGCAAGTGACCTTGCAACGGCTCATTATCACCGTTCGTACTGACATAACCTCTCACCATGTAGCCTAGGCTTTTCGAGCGGTTTGTAATGTCCTCGTAGAGTGCAAGAGCACGTTCATTTCCACCGATGATAAGTGTGTTATACCCCACTTTACCAGCTTTCAACTTCCTTGAAGCATTGGTAAGCAGTATCATTCGGAACAGAATAGTGATACTAAAGTGCAAACTAAAGAGGACCAAAAAGGATCGATAATAAGTAGTGTAGACACTAACTACATCGTCGAGAATCAGCGTAAAGAATAGCACGATCACCCCTAAAAGAGAGATAAAAAACGTCCTAATTAGCGTTGCTAATCGAGATAGCCGGTAGATATCCTTGTAGCGATCGAACAGCAGATAAAACATCAACCAGGCTACCGGAATCAGTAAGACACCAGCCCAAAAATTTGGATCCGCAAAGATGAGATCTTTTGTGACGGGTTCGATCTCTAATGACTTGCGATACGCGTAGAATACCGCCCAGGCAAGACTTGCTGCCAGGAAGTCACCTACCTGATAGACCCGAGTGTCTCTTATTCTGCGGTCTTTTAGCATCTAGTTTTGGTAGACAACCTTAATGTTGTCAATGACTATATCTGCAGTTGTACTAGTGTCCGTTTGGTCAAGAGCTGACAAAAATCCAATTCTAAAAGGCTCCGTAGCGAACTCGCGAATTCCATTGTCTACGAGTTCAAAATAGAGTTTTATCCAGCGGCCACTCTCTCCTTCATTTTTCTTGTTGCCACCTTGTTCGTATCGGAAGAGTCTCGTTTCATCTGTTTCTGGTGTTTCAGGAAGAACAGCTACTGTAATTGCTGATTCATCACGATAGAAGTCCATTTCCAACCAGATACGATTCCATGTCTGACCATTTGTATTCAGGACTGGAGTTGCTACTTCCAAAACAGAAGCATCCTCTGTCACCGTAGCCATTCCTGAACCACTTCCACTTCTAACATTAGCTGTAGAACGAACAAACTCCGTTTCAGTAAAATCATCAAGATTTAAGGGAAAGGAAGGATCGCTTCCCTCGAAGTCCTCAACGTATGCAAAGCTTACTGACGATCTATAATTTAGTTGAGGAGTAATCGTATCAATCGTGCCTGGCACTAGATTGAGCGTCTCTTCAAAAACTTCGTAAAATGGGTAGACGATACGATTAGATGCAAGTCCCGCGACACGCACCACTGGCTCGAGTCGAACCAATTGTGATCCAGAACCTAATATAGGTATCCGAGCAGGAAGCGGGTAAAAGCCCAAGCTTTCCGCGCCCAAAACCACCCGAACATCCGTAATTTGTGTGGTGATGTCGCCAGATGTCGCTGAAGGAAGTATTTCAAAAGCAGGCAGGTAGATGTACGATACATCTAGCTCTTCTTTTGCGCACCCTAAGAAGAGAGTTGCAACCGCGAAAAGACAAACGCCAGCCTTAAGTAGTGATTTACTGTTCATAGTTCTATTAAGCTTGCTGAGACTTGTACTTATTGCGCCGAAACTCAATGTCATCTAAGATTTGATATGCAACGTCAAGTGCACGACGTCCTGCAGCTAAATCAACAGCAATAGGAGTCCCATTTGAAGCACTATTTGCAAAGGCTCGCAACTCTTCCTGAATCGCATTACTTGATTCAATCTCAGGATAGCTTGCGACCACTTCGCGCAAACCTTCGCTTGTAGGTAACTGAAGCAAGCCTGGGTTTTCAGGATCATGATCATGCAGTCGAACCACTTCTGCCTTTTTGTCTAGCATATCCAAACTGATGTACGCGTCTCTTTGAAAGAGTCGAATCTTGCGCATATTCTTTAGCGAAATGCGACTTGCAGTAAGGTTGGCTGTGACACCATTAGCGAAGTCTAACCTAGCATTGGCAATGTCAACACTTTCACCAGCTACACCTACCCCACTTGCACTTACTTTCTCCAATTCACTAGGAATCAACGTAAGAACGATGTCGAGGTCATGAATCATAAGGTCTAATACAACCGATACGTCTGTGCTTCTTGGATTGAAAAGAGCAAGACGGTGAGCTTCAACAAAGACAGGATCAAGCTTTTCATCTTTCACCGCCTGAAAAGCAGGGTTGAAGCGCTCTACGTGTCCGACTTGAACCACAAGACCAGTATCAGCGACTATTTCGGCTAACTGGTCTGCTTCAGACAAGGTCTGAGTTACTGGCTTCTCGATGAAAACATGGCAGCCTTTTTCGAGTGCAGCTTTCGCCAAAACGAAGTGAGTTGACGTTGGGGTCACGATGTCTACAGCATCTGCACGGTCTAGTAATTCCTCATAGGTTTTACAGACATGCCAGCCGTGCTTTTCGCCGGTTTTGGCGCAAGCTGAAGAATCTACGTCATAGATACCGACGACTTCTACCTCCGCTGGAAGTAGGTCAAGACATTTTGCATGAATTCTGCCAAGGTGTCCTGTTCCGACAAGACCAATTTTGAGTGGAGGCATACGTTCCTGCGCGAGCATTGTTGATGGGCGCACAAAGTACAGTTATTGCCGCCTTCACCAAGTGTAGTTTCAGCTATCTGTACCACATAAGTACACCACCCAACAAAGTGATCAAAACAATGAGTCCTGAAGCAAGTGACATTGTATTTCGAATACCGCCTGTAAACTGTCTAATAGGCTCTTCCTGAGCAGGGTACCGAAGAACTAGCTCCTCTATCCGCGCTTGTGTAAGCATGTCACCGCCTTCAAACTCGACCCCTCCTTTAACCAATTTTTTATACGCTTTGAGGACACGAGCCCGAAAAAAGACGTTGATAAAAAGCATTCCGAGAAACGCGATTGCGATAAGAGTGATTAGCGTTGTTTCCACGGCGTAAATGTAAGGGCTTGGACGAGGATTTTTTATGTTTCCTAAAAGGTAGATTTCCGCATCACATTACTACCCTATTTAAGGCATAATGCGCATATAGACAGCCTTTTAGGCTCACACATGTCACATTTTGCGATGTATTACGTATGTGAAGGTTGACCCTTTGTCTCGAAACGATTTGAAGCAAGGGTCAAATAATACTGCTAACCACAGATTATGATCCAAAATTACTTACGCCTGGCACTTGCTGCCATTGCGATGCTCGTCATTGCAACACCTTCGACAAGCTTCGCTTGCTCAATGACTTCAAATCCTGAAGTCACGATCGCACTTGGCGATCCAGCCCCACATACAGTCGATCCAGATGAAATACTAGAAGGCACGCCTTCCTGTGCAGGTCCGTACATCGTCGCTGTTTTCAATACGAACGGCACAATGCGGCTTGACCCAATCATTGATTGCGACGACGTTGGTCGACGCCTTCTCGTAAAGGTTACCGCTTCTACTGGCAACAGCGTATGGAGTTATCTGACGGTCGTAGACAACCTTAAGCCAGTCGTCACAGCTACAAACATCACGATTACATGCGTCGACGACATCGAAGCACTTGGCCGAGCTGCAATTACTGCTAGCGATAATTGTACCCCCGAATCTGAATTAGAATTCCGAATTACAAGTATTCCTTCTTCAGTAGGCTGCGCAAACGGTATCGCGCAGACCTTTGTTCGCTCAATTTTCGTCGTCGACGAACACGGTAATAGATCTGCTACTGTACCACAAACCATCACGGTTGCTCGCGTAAACCTTGCCGATATTGTGTTCCCTCCGAACATCACCTACCTAACTTCTGATACTACCATTTGCCCTGCGGCATTTGGGACTCCTGCAATTGAGTATCCAACGGTAAACGGTCTACCAATTTCGTCAATCTGTAAAATCCTTACAACAGTAGAGGACGAAGAACTTAGTGCTTGTGGTTCAAGCCGAAAAATTTTGAGGACGTTCAAAATTCTCGATTGCTGTACCAATGAAACGCGCGAGAGCTTCCAAGTCATTACGATAATGGACAACCAAGCTCCTCTAATCCTTACCGGGATTGGACAGGCGCTTCCGGATACCATTAATGCTGTGAACAACCAAGGCAACTTGAATTGTACTGGAACAGCATTCTTCCCAGCGATTACTGCACAAGATTCATGTAGTAGCGATCCACTTACGTACCGAATTACAACGCCTTTCGGCCAGATCTTCACGAACGGAGGTTCACTCAACACTGACTTCTCTCTATTAGCAGGAGAAAGCTTCCAAGCGATTTACGAAGTTCGTGACGCATGTGGCAACCTCGCCTTAGACACAGTCGTCGTTCTTAGGGAAGACAACTTGCCTCCTATTGCCATTTGTGATCAACTCACTACCGTTTCTTTAGCAACTGCAACAACTACAATTCCTGCTATCAACTTTGATGATGGTAGCTATGACAACTGTGGTATAGACAGTTTTACCGTAAGGAGAATGGGAGATATCGATTGGGAGACCTCTGTGGCTTTTACCTGTGACGATGTCTTAGATACAGTTCTTGTTGAGTTCCGAGTCACCGACTATGACGGAAACTCAAATATCTGTATGGTACAGGTAATCGTTGAAGACAAGATTCCAGCATCTGTGAATCCTCTACCGACAGTAACTTTCACATGTATTCGCAACCCTGTCGATACATTCTTTAGCGGCGTACCAACCGTGAATGAAGTATGTGTTGGTGGATATACCCTTGACACCATCATCAACGATGATTCAATGTTGCAATGTCGCACAGGTGTACAAAAACGTAAATTCATATTTACGAATGCAGCAGGGGTAATGATCATGACGACACAAATGATCAATTATGTTGACTCGGGATCATTTACAATCCCAACCGCACTTGCTGATACAACTGTCGATTGCTCTCTTGATGTCCTGGCATTACCGACGCGCACCTTCCGTACAGATTGTGATGTGTTTGCAGTGAATACTTCAGCTGCCACTACGCGCACTATTGATTGCCGTACAATAGAGTATAATATTGTCTACAATTACATGCCTCTTTGTGGCAATGGCCCTGGCTTTATTCTAAATCGAAAGATCACACAAATTGACAATGAAGGTCCAACATGGGATCCGTTCCCTGGAGACATTGACAGTACGTACGCTTGTGTACTCCCAGGAACAGTATTGGCTCCAACAGCTACTGACGCCTGCAATGCAGTAATCGTAGAGCTTGTGGATTTCACAACTGTGCCTGGAGGAAATCCTAACTGTCCTGACGTTACAAATACCTACACGTGGATGACACGTGATGCATGTGGCAATGAGAATCCAATTCCATTTGTTCGCGTCATTACGCTACGAGATGAGATTGCACCAACATTTGGCGTAATAGCCGATGTTGTGGTCGACTGTAAAGCTGAAATACGCGATACAATGCCTGCTTATATACTCGTTAATAGTGGTGTAACAGACAACTGTCCAAGCAGCGTGAATGTGCGCATTGTAGCAAATGTGATAGACACTGCAGATGCTTGTATTGGCTCTATTATCCGCACCTATTTAGCGACAGATGTTTGTGGTAATTCAAGCACAGCAAGCCAAACAATATCCTACGACCAGACAGGACAGAATCTTGTCCTCGACACCTTACCGAGTGTTTTTAATCTCAAATGCTATACCGAAGTAATTAACTTCCCAACTCCTACCCTTAATACGTTTGGAGGAAGCATCTGTGGCGATGGACTTACCATCACAAGCACAACAACTGATCCAGATCCAGGCACTTGTCCTGCGACTGTTATCAGACTATTCTCAGTGCAAGATGTCTGCGGCAACACCGGAGCGGTAAGCCAAACATTTACCTTTAACGACACGACGCCTCCTGTTCTTTCCGGAAGTCCAGTCATTGATGTTCAATGTCAAAGTGATGTACCGACTTCTGCAACGACCATTGCAGACCTAACCGTCACAGACAACTGTACGCTCATTAGTACAACCTCCGTCGATGTGCCATTTGCCGGAAACACCGCCTGCTCAGGATCTATTCTTAGAACCTACACAGCAACAGATGCATGTTCAAATACAGCTACGATAACACAGTCTATTTCCTGGACTGGCGAAGGAGCGTTAACCCTCACGCCACTCGCTGGAGACGGTATTGTTTATTCCTGCTACGATGATATTCTAGCGGTAACTCAACTAACAGATCCAGCAATATTTGGAGAAGGATTCTGTGGAACTAGTTTACAAATAGACAGCGTAAACCATTCGGCAAGCCCAGGCTGTGCTGGAAATGTATTACGCGGATACTACCTACAAGATGGATGCGGAAATAGAGACAGTGTCTTCCAGGCTTTTGTCTTAGAAGACACTACTGGACCTACACTACTTGGCGTTGCTGATCTCAGCGTGAATTGCTTCGGCGACATTCCAGATACAACAACGACCAAACTAGCGATTACGGTAATGGACAACTGTCCGACTACTACCGCTCGCTTTCATGTGTTGTCTGATACGCCAACAAACACAAGCACTTGTGTAGGCGCAATCGTACGCACCTACATCGCAACTGATGCGTGTAGCAATACAAGTACAGTATCACAAACTATTTCGTTTGATGCCACAGGAGTTCTCATGCTTTCTGATCTTCCTCCTTACCCAGATACGTTGACGTGTTTACAAGAAGTCGTTGACTTCCCTCTGATCACCGATCCAACTGCGTTTGGCGTAGGACTTTGTGGAACGGCACTATCAATTAGCCCAATTGTCCTCTACTCTACTCCGACAAATTCATGTCTAGATTCTGTATTCAGATCTTACATTCTTACAGATGGCTGTGGTAACGCAGATACCGTTGCGCAGAAGTTCATTATCAGAGATAATGTAGCCCCTGCATTTGGAACACCTGCAGCGCTTCGCGTCTTCACAACTCCATTGTCGGGAGAGTGTGAAGTGCGAATTTCATACAGCAACACAGCAATTGACGGATGTGGTAATGATCCACTTATACTCACTAATAATGCTCCGGGAGCTTTTAATCCGAACTCACTTAGAACACTTGGTTCTTCACTGCAACTCGGTCACAATTTGATCACATTTACAGCTGAAGATCAATGTGGGAATCAGGCAGTGATTGTAGATACCGTGCGCGTAAGGGAACCACTTGCTCCTAACATTGACTGCCGCCCTGTAATCTTCCATATGGAGCCTGACGGCACCGTCGAAACGACATTGGCAGACATCAGTGATAGTCTAAACATCTTTGACTTGTGCAGCCCGTTCGACACGACCTTTAGCGGTCCTCTTATGTTCGACTGCGACGATGCTGGATTGGCATTCAACATGACGATTGTAGCGACAGACACCTTTGGCAACATCACTACCTGTGCAACACAGATTGGAGTTGAAGATCCGCCGCTCATTGATTGTCAAAACCTCACGTACACCTTACCAGATAATGGAACACTTACCATTACAGAAGCTGATGTTATTGCTGCTTTAAATGTGCGTGACATTTGTACTCCCGATGACCTCACGATATTCTTTAATCCTGGTCTTCCAATGACTTTCGCTTGTCCATTAGCCACAAACCCAGTAGTCATCCCATTCCAAATCCAAATATTTGATGGTGATGGAGATGAGACCGTTTGTGACTTCAACCTTTCTGTGCGACATACTTGTACTACTCCAACACAAGATCCATTTGCCTTAGCTGGACGTGTAGACGCGCCACTTTACGGAGGCACCATGGACTCAACGCTCGTTACACTTGAGTTTGATGGAGGATCAATGCAAACGCATTCAGATGCGAATGGACAGTACAGCTTCGTAGATGTTCCTCCTGGAGCAATTAGCCTTTCGGCAAAACTTCCAATGACTCCGGCGGCGCGCGTAACCACTTACGACATGCTTCGTGTTGGTCAGCATCTCCTCGGAACAAGCGAGCTTAAAGAGCCACTCCTTTTACTTGCGGCCGATGTCAATAAGTCAGGAAGTATCTCTGCATTTGACTTAACCGCAATACGACGTGTCATCTTAGGACAAGACCCAGCGTTTGGCGGACTTCATGAAGCTGCTACCATTGGCGCGTATCACCCATTCAGTGATGAAAATGATCCTTGGATGGATGCCAGCAACTGGGGAACTCAGTTCGAATACGTGAGCGAAGACATGATGTCTCTCGACATCAGCGCTGTCAAGCTTGGAGATATTAACCCTAATGCATTCCTAATTCCACGTGGAGCTAGCGAACTCATTCTTGAAGACGCATTTGTACGTGCTGGCGAAACGGTAGAAGTACTCGTCCGCAATGATTACCAAACTGCAATCTCAGGACTCCAACTTGCTGTCATCTCCAATGGTCCGCTCGTTGTAAGTGCAGCAGACGCTAACGTAGATGTACTTTCAAACCAAGTCAATGGTGCACTGCGTATCTCAATACTTCACGAAATGCTTCCAGGAGAGCCACTCATGTCTTGGACATTCACTCCTAGCACGTCAGGTATGTTAAGTGATCTCATTCAGATCAGTGAAGACATTCCGAATGAAAGCTACGCGGCTGAAAACAACCAACCGTCACAACTTGCTCTTCATTGGAACTCAACGACACTAGATGGAGCGCAAGCGGAAATCAATGCCTTCCCGAATCCATTCGACAACCATCTTTCAATCAGCGCACACCTAATCAAAGAGGGTAAGCATACCCTTCAAGTCACTGACATGACGGGAAGAAGTTTTGCCGAAAGGAGAATAGAAGTTGGACAAAACTCATGGCACAACCTTCGTTTAGATACAGAAGCATGGCCATCAGGTGTCTACATCCTTACACTTGAAGGTCCAAGTGGACGACTAACTCAGCGTGTGGTGCTGCAGCACTAAGTTGACGAACTAAGCTGGAAAGCTGCTTTCCAATGCGCCTTTTAAAAGCCGCCTTTTGCTACAAAATACCTTTACGATAAAGTGTATGTATAGCGAGGGGCGGCTTTTACCTTTGCGACGTGTCAAGAATCGGTCGCCTTCGTATTTTCTCCCTCGCCATCATCGCCTACATGCTGTTGGCGTTCTCCTGGTGGTCAATACTTCTATTCCTTAAAAACCAAGATGCCTTTGAGGCAAAAGTAGAATTACTACAGCTTGGAATGGTCGCAGAACAGATCGTTAGAAACGATGCTCAGTTCTTTGCAAGCCCAGAATACGCGGCCCTTTACGAAGACTATCACAAGCAAGAATTGATGATTCTTGGTGAAGCCATCGTCTTCATTATCACCTTAGTCTTGGGCGTCTACCTCGTCAATCGGAGCTATCGCAGAGAAGTTGACAGCGCTCGACAGCAGCGAAACTTCTTGTTGTCTATTACACACGAGCTTAAGAGTCCACTAGCCGGAATTCGACTTTCGCTAGAAACGATAAAGAAGCGCGTCTTAAATGATGAGATGCGCATAAAACTAAGTGACAACGCAATCGGAGAAACCACAAGACTGACTTCTCTTGTCGAAGATCTTCTCCTTTCGGCAAAACTTGACACGCAATACGTCCCTAATCTCGAACCGCTTGATCTAGGAAAACTAGCTCTGGAGTGGACAGAACGGCTGAAATCCAAGTATCCAAATGTTAATTTTCAATTAAAATTGGAAGGTGAAGAACTTACAATTCTTGCTGATCATTACGGGATAAGCTCGGTACTAAGCAACCTCCTTGAGAATGCCGTAAAGTACCTAGGAGCAGGCAACTACGTGGCTTTGGGCGTCTTTGAGCGTGGCTCAGACATCTTAATCCAGATCAAAGATGACGGCATGGGAATACCGGCGTCAGAGAAAAAAAAGGTGCTCCAAAAATTTTATCGCGTAGGTAATGAGGATACTCGCCAAACAAAGGGGACTGGGCTCGGTTTATATATCGTAAACGAAGTCGTTCTTGCTCATAAAGGCAAGGTCAGCATCGAAGACAATAGCCCACAAGGGACAGTGTTTAACATCTGTTTGCCTTTTGGGGAAGCTTGATAACGCAACCTGCACCCATGGACCGCATACTTCTTGTAGAAGACGAACAAAGCATCCGAGAACCTGTAAAGCTCAACCTCGAGCTTGAAGGATACGAAGTTGTAACTGCCGTCACTGGAAAGAAAGCACTGAAAGCGATCAAAGAACAACACTTTGATCTACTCATTTTGGACATCATGCTTCCTGAGGTTGATGGCTACCAAATCACTGAGCAAGTAAGACTTACCAACGAACAGGTACCGATCATCATGGTTACAGCGAAAGCTGATGGACCTGATCGAATCCTGGGCTTGAAAAAAGGTGCTGATGACTACCTCACTAAGCCTTTTCAACTCGAAGAGCTACTGCTCCGTGTCGACAAACTCTTGACTCGAAGCAAAGGATCAGAGAATGTCAGCGCAGAATTTGTTGAATTCGGCCCCAACAAGGTCAACTTCAACACCTACGAAGCTGAGACTCCTAGAGGTCCAATCAACCTAACTAAAAAGGAGGCGATGCTTCTCAAGCTTTTGGTTGATCGTAAAAACGAGGTGGTTAGCCGCCAACAGATTCTGCAATCTGTTTGGGGCTATGACGTGTACCCAAGTACTAGAACCATTGACAACTTCATCTTATCCTTCCGAAAGTACTTCGAAGAAGAGCCGAAAGAGCCGAAGTTTTTCCAAAGTGTTCGTGGAGTTGGTTACAAATTCGTAACGCCGAAAGAACGGACTGCATCTGAAGCAGTATTAGGCTAATACACATCTAAAAATCTATCTGCGCGCCAGCTTTCATTAATTTGAAGGCTGGCGCTCTGATTTTAGCTTTCGCTAAAACTGATCTCGTACCTTTACCCCCGTGGAAAAGTACCTGATCAAAACGTTTACCGGCCTCGAGCAGGTATTAGCTGCAGAACTCACTGCTCTTGGAGCAGAAAATGTAAAAGCAGTAAGCAGAGGTGTTCTCTGTGAGGGGTCAGACCGACTCATGTATCGCGCAAACCTGGAGCTCCGCACAGGACTCCGTGTTTACAAGCACCTAGCGGACTTCGATGCAAGCAGTCCTGACGCCCTCTACTACGGTGTAGGCGACTACGACTGGGAGAGCATCTTACCTCGTGACGGTACCTTCTGGGTAACCAGCACAGCCAACAATACAGAGTGGGTGCTCAACACCATGATCGTAACCTTAAAAACCAAGGACGCGATCGTCGACAAGCTTCGTATCGGTGAAACACGACCTAACATCGAACGCGACAGACCAGATCTTCGCGTTCACACCTACGTTCATGACGGACTAGGAAGTGTATGGTTGGACAGTACTGGAGATCCTCTTTTCAAGAGAGGCTATCGACTACGCACACTTGAGGCACCAATCAATGAAGTACTCGCGGCAGGTATTCTGTCCATTGCGGAGTACTCAGCTGAGACGCCACTTGTCGATCCGATGTGTGGTTCAGGTACCTTCTTGATCGAAGCTGCACGCATGGCGATGAACATCCCATCTCAGAATGAGCGTCAGTTTTTCGCATTCATGAACTGGCCAGATTTCGATTCAAAGAAATGGCAAGTAATCCGTCAGCAAGCGCTGTCGAGAGTTCATCGCGGACAAATCGCACCGATCATCGGAAGTGATTTGGAGCGCCGTGCTATCCGATACGCGGATCGAAATATTCAACAGTCAGGCTTAGGGAGACGCATTGAGCTTCACGAAGCTGATTTCTTCAAGGTGTCAGCTCCTTTCGAAAAGGGTAAGCTCATCATGAACCCTCCGTATGACGAACGTCTTGCCATTGAGCAAGGAGCTGAATGGTATGCCGACATCGGACACGCCCTCAAGCATTACTGGTCAGGTTGGGAAGCGAACATCGTCTCTGGTTTCAAAGACGGACTACATTCTCTAAAGCTTACGCCAAAACGTAAGATTCCTTTAGACAACGGTGGTATTCCAGTCGAGCTATGGAGAATCCCGATGTACGCAGGATCAAAGTATGATACTGAAGAAACTGCTCCAAAGGCAGAGACTGAAGTAGCAGAGAATAACGTTCATAGTGATGATGACTAGAAGCCTCACCATAGCAGTTGCCCTTATCGTACTGGCGACAGCGGGATATTCGCAGGGAGGAGCATATACTGCTAGGCCTTCGGTCAATGCGCAAGATTCTGCGAGGATTCCAAGTCTTGCTCAGCTTAAAGCCGATGTGCTGCAAGCGGGTACAAGCAGGTCTGGTTCGATTAATGTTCCAAGTGAGCACCGAGCGTTATTCTGCCGTTTTGATGATAAGCTTGACAAGAAGCGTATTCCACTTCGGATGCGCCTAGGTAGCGTCGATGAAGTAAATCGCATGGAAGCAAAACCAGGATTTAGAGCTGGTCAGCTCTGAACCAGTACGCAGCCACTTAATCTAACGTAAGTAGATCGTTCAAGCCATAGATGCGGCTTCGCTGATATCCTTCGGCGAGCGCATAGCCTGCCGGACGCCCTACGTCACGTGCTCTTGACTTGATGAAGTCGAAGTAATCAGAACCCGTTAGCGGAGTTTCGGGCTCGTCGCTTGTCGGATCAAAAAACTGAGATGTGTAGGCCTTAATGCACTCGATCTTCTGCTCGAAATGCTCTGTAATGTCAACTACAACATCAGGAGTTTGATAATAGTCTTGGATGTAGTGTAAGACGTTGTCTGGACGGTGAGGTGCTTGAAGCTGGCCATCGCGTTTGGTTTCCCACTTCCGCAGACCGGAATAGTAGCAGGCATCTGCGATGAGCTTAGCTGCACGACCATGGTCTGGATGACGATCAGTCAAAGCGTTTGCAAGGACTAACTTAGGTTTACACCAACGAATCACTTCAATGATCTGCGACTTATGCGCGTGATCATCAGGGAACTGCCCGTCTGCCATTGCTAGGTTTTGGCGAAAGCTGGCCCCCATAATAGCAGCACTATTTGCAGCTTCAATGTCTCGTTGCTCCGCAGAACCGCGTGTTCCAAGCTCGCCTCGAGTTAAATCGAGTAATCCAAAAGTGTAGCCTTTTTGCGCATGGGCGAATAGCGTACCTGAGCACGAAAGCTCAATATCATCTGGATGAACGCCAATGGCGAGAATATCAATCGTCATAAGGAAGAGATGGAAAAGTTGAGGTAACCGTTGGTAGGATCATCAACGCGTAAAAATGAAAAAAGGCCTAGTTATCAATAAAGATAACTAGGCCTGACTCTATAGCTCTTTGAGTCCCTGAGGTTTACTTGCTTGCTTCGTTACGAAACTTGCTTAGGAAAGCTTCCATCTGCTTTCCAGCAGCTTCACGGCCTCCAAGACCAAAGCTGAGTGCAAACGCAACAGCCAATGAGCCAAGTGTAAGACCGAATGCAAGGTTCACGATATCATCTGCTAGTCCCATCGTGCGAAGTGCAATCGCAATGAATAGACCTAAGATTGCAAAACGAGCAATCGATGCAAGGAATGAGCTCCCTTGGCTGCTTGAAATCGCATTTGCTGCGTAAGTAGCAATTACGTTACCGATCGCGAGGATCGCAAGACCGAAGAGGATCTGAACAGTAATCTCAAACATCTCATTGAACAATGAAGCCAACTTCGTGAATTCAAGGATATCAACTGCAGTGAGAATACCACTGAACATGATGAAGAAGAAGACAACACCAGAAACAACCTTCGCAATTGAAGTATTTCCAATAAGGCTAGTGAGTTGCATTTTCTCAGCGAAACCGTCAACGTTCACACCTTCCAAAAGGCTAGAAACGAATCCAGAAACAAACTTACCTAGGTAGAAGAATACTGCAAGGATTACACCTGCCGCAAGCACCTTCGGAATTGCACTCAAGACATCTTGAAGAATACTAGTTGCTGGTCCAGCAATTGCTTCAATGCCTAGCGTATCGATCGCTGCAATGAGGATCGGAATGAAAATTAGGAAGAAAATAACCTGTCCTGCAAGCTTTGCCCAGTTCACGTTGTCACTAAGACCGAAACGCTCTGTAAGGCCTTCGATACCTGCAACAGCTAGTGATACAAGCTCACTAACGAGTGTAGCAATGATGTAACCAGCAAACGCAATCGCACCAGCTCCAATGATCTGAGGAAGGAAACTAACAAAGTTGGTTACGAGGTTCTCTAGAGGCTTTAATGCAGCAGTAACGCCAAGCATATCTAGTACAGCCATGAGTACAACAACCATCAATAGGTAGTACACCAGCTTTCCGATCAGCTTACCAATATTGACGCCTTTACCTTTTGCGCCCTTATCAACTCGCTCTTGAATTCCAGACTTGTTGATCAACTTGCGAACAACGCCTGAGAGGATTTTTGCAATGAGATAGCCGACAACAAGAAGTGCAATTGCGCCTAAAATGTTACCTAAAACGGAAGGTCCTAGGCCGATAGAATCTGAAAGGTTGGAGAAAAAGAGTTTAACTTGATCCATAATTGCGAGTTTTGAGAGTGTAGGTTCGTTGAAGGAAACAGGCTCAATAGCTTGGTTTCCAAAATAGTGAGACGACCACGCGGTCTCTCAGGTCACACGTTGTTGATAGCCATCATGAATAGGTTACTTCTCCCTCAGCAAATACGTCCTCGTTGAATTACCTTTTCCTATGACTACTATTTCAGAAGTTCCAAACCTTCACCTAGCGACACTTTCAGAAAATGAAAGCGACCTCATTCATCAGGATTTACGAGGCTACTTCGAGCGAGGGAACACGAGAAGTGTCGACTTTCGAAAGAAGTTGTTGAACAAGCTACGTGACGTCATAAAGTCCTTCGAAGAGCGACTCACTGAAGCATTGGCGCACGATCTACGTAAGCCTGCTTTCGAATCCTATACCAGTGAGATTGGGTTTGCGTATCAAGACATCGGTCATACGCTTGAAAAACTTGAAGCCTGGGCACGTCCTTCCGAAAAAGAGATCGGAGTCGCCTTATGGCCTTCATCTGCTGAATCTAGCTATTTCCCGAAAGGCGTAGTACTCATCGTCTCTCCTTGGAATTATCCGTTCAACCTCGCGCTTGCACCATTGGTCGCTGCAGTCGCTGCAGGATGTTGTGTCGTACTGAAACCTGCAGAAGACACTCCTGCGGTATCTGCGTTAATTGGCGAGATTGTCGAGCTCTCATTCGACAAGGATCACGTCCGAGTCGTTCAAGGTCCAGGTGGCGAAGTCGTTTCGACGCTGATGGATGGAGGACGATTCGACCACCTTTTCTATACAGGCAGCACCAGAGTTGGTCGCATCCTTGGAGAACGGTGTGGCAAGGAGCTGATCTCTTGTACCCTAGAACTTGGAGGCAAAAGTCCTGCAGTCGTCATGCAAGATGCTTCCTTGAAGGCAACTGCAGATCGACTTGTATGGGGTAAGTGCTTCAATGCCGGTCAAACATGCGTTGCTCCCGACTACTTGTTAGTTCACAGATCTATTCTCGATGAGACAATCAACGAACTAAAGCAGGCAATCCTATCTGCTTATGGCGAGCATACCATCAAAAGTCCTGACCTCGCACGGATCGTTAACGATCACCACTTTGATCGTTTGGTCTCTTTACTGTCCAATGTTGAAGTCCTCGTAGGCGGCCAACATGATAAGCAGCAGCGATTTATTGCTCCAACATTGGTCCTCCTAAAAAACACCGATAGTCCGTTAATGGAGTCAGAGATTTTCGGACCAATCTTACCAATCATCCCATTTGATTCTTGGAGTGACGCGAAAGCAATCATTGCGCAGCACCCAAACCCGCTAGCTGGTTACATTTTCACGGAGTCGAAATCAATAGCCGATCGATTTATTGAAGAAATAACGTTTGGAGGTGGCTGTGTAAATGACACGATTATACATCTTGGAGTCCCTGCATTACCCTTCGGTGGTGTCGGCCAGAGCGGCTGGGGTAGGTACCACAGCGATGAAGGATTTAAGACGTTTTCCAACCAGCGTAGCATTGTTAGAAGTACAACACGTGTCAACCTTCCAACGCGCTATGCACCTTACAAGCAGGCGTTAATGCGTGCAGTCAAGTGGGTTATCAATTAGGACCGATCTTCATACGATTTGGACCTTTCATTGCAGTAGTAAGTGTGTTACCTTTAAGGCTGCTTATGAAAATGCTTAATCTCACGCTCCGCCTCTGTTTCGTCTTGACTACAGTCGCTTTCATTGGATGTGAATCCACCAACCCAAATTGGGAATCTGAAGCTAATCTTGCTGAACCTGTTCATTCATCGTTGCAGAAGATTACAGATGTGATCGTACACGATATTTTTAGTCCGCCTCAAGCGGCTAGGATCTATGCGTATACCAGTATTGCCGCCTATGAAGCGGGACATCACCTGAGTGATGAATTTGTAACAACGGTCGGACAGCTAAATGAAATGCCGGAGATGCCTCAACCGGAGGCTGGTAAAGAGTATGCATTCTCTCTTGCTTCTTCTATTGCTATTCTCGAAACGGGGAAAGCTCTGATTTTCTCTGAGGATAAAGTGGATAGCTATAGAATTGAGCTGGAAGAGCAGTTCAGGTCGATCAAAATACCTGCTGATGTTTTTGATCGCTCAGTAGCGTACGGAGAATCTGTAAGCAAGGCTGTTCTTGCCTGGGCAGATTCAGACAATTACAAGCAAAGCCGCACCTTTCCAAAGTTCAGCATTACGTCTGATGCCTCGAGATGGCGTCCTACCCCACCCGACTACATGGACGGCATTGAACCTCACTGGCTCACGATCCGCCCTTTTTTGCTTGACAGTTCTCAGCAATTTAAGCCGCTTGCTCCTCCAGCCTTCGACATGAAAGAAGGCAGCAAGTTTCATACAGATCTACTTGAAGTGTACAACGCACTCGATGAGGATACAGAGAACCGCATTGAACTCGCCTCTTTCTGGGATTGTAATCCTTTCGTGAGTCACCACCGTGGACACGTCATGTTCGCAACAAAGAAGATCTCTCCGGGTGGACACTGGATGGGTATTGCAAAGACAGTCGCTCAATCGAAGAATGTCTCTACAGTTGAGGCGCTCGAAACCTACTTACGAATTTCAATTTCCCTTGCTGATGGCTTCATTAGCTGTTGGGATGAGAAATATCGTTCGAACTTGGTTCGTCCAGAAACACTTATCAATCAGTACATCGATGAGGACTGGCAGCCAGCGCTACAGACGCCTCCTTTCCCTGAGTACACGAGTGGTCACTCCGTCATCAGCCGTTCAGCCGCAGTAGCGATGACCGATCTCTATGGAGAGAACTTCGCTTACACGGATAGCGTGGAAGTAGATTGGGGATTAGCTGCACGCAGCTACGAAAGCTTCTTTGCAGCAAGTGAAGAAGCAGCAGTCTCTAGACTATACGGAGGAATTCACTACGGCCCAGCTATCTGGGAAGGTGTGAAGCAAGGCGAAATGGTCGGTGAATTTGTAAAAAGTAGACTCACCACTCGCTCGAAGTAATTCTTAAGTTACTTCAGCGTATGCCCCATGTCATCGCGCTTGGTGTTTAGGTAGCGCTCATTTTCAGGACGTTTCTTAATTTCAAGCCCGACGCGCTCAACGACTTCAATACCTGTTTTGGCGAAAGCTTCAACCTTCAAAGGGTTATTGGTTAGAAGCCGTATTTGCTTAATACCAAGTTGCTCAAGCATGTGAACGGCTTGACTGTAATCACGACTATCTACAGGAAGACCGAGAAGCTCATTGGCTTCTATAGTATCCGCTCCTTTGTCTTGTAATTGGTACGCCTTCAATTTATTGATGATGCCTATTCCTCTTCCTTCCTGACGGAGGTAAAGAATCACACCACCTTCTGCTCCAACGAGGCGCATAGCCTCTTCAAGTTGCTCACCACAATCACAACGTAAACTGTGAAAGATGTCTCCTGTGAGGCACTCACTGTGTAAGCGACACAAAATTGGTTTCGAAACGTCCATCCCTTCAGCGACCATTGCCAAATTAGGCATCAGTTCGTCTGCAGTTTTGGCGAAAGCTACCAGTTCAAAAGTACCATGAGGCGTCGGGACCTTAGCCGATCCTTGACGAAGAAGCGTCTCCTGAGGGTTCGAAGGGTCATTCGAATCGGTAGCGACAATGGTGGAAGAGGATGTATTCAAAGCGGGCTGGATCACAGATGTGTTGAAAGGCTTGCGCAAGTAACAGGATTTGACGCCGTAGGGTTTAACATTCAAAAGTTACCTTTCGGCAAAACCTGAATTATGCGCAAGATATCTGGTACGCTGCTGATCGCCATTGTTATGGCATTATTTACGTTGGGTCGATATTACATGAACACCGATTACAACGAAGTAACGGGAGAAGAACAGCGTATTTCATTGAGTGTTGAAGAGGAAATAATGCTTGGGCTTCAATCGCGAGAGCAAATGGCCCAGCAGCACGGTGGTCTTGACCGTAGCGCCGAAGATCAGCAACTTGTAGATAAAGTCGGTAGAAGAATTGTCGACCAGTCGGCAGCATCTGGAACGGACTATCAGTATGATTTCCATCTTCTTGCAGATCCGAACACCGTAAATGCGTTTGCCCTTCCAGGCGGACAGGTGTTTATCACGCGAGCACTGTACACGCGACTAGAAGACATTAACCAGCTAGCAGGCGTTCTCGGCCACGAGGTAGGCCACGTCGTTGCTCGCCACTCAGCTGAACGCATCAGTCAACAAAGACTCGCAGAAGGCCTCTCTGGCGCTGCTGCAGTAGGTATGGGTGGCAATGGTGGCGGTCAGCTGGCTGGCGTTGTCGCTAACCTGATGACGATGAGCTACGGCCGTGAGCAAGAACTCGAAAGCGATGAGCTTGGTGTCCGTTTTATGATTGAAGCTGGCTACACGCCTGAATCGCTAATCGGCGTAATGGATATCCTTGAAGCTGCTTCTGGCGGATCACGTCAGGCAGAGTTTTCGAGTACACACCCTAGTCCTGAAAACCGCAGAGAGCGTATTCGTGAGTCTATCGTGAAGTACGGGGGGTAAATATTCAAACAGCCCTGGCTTCGCTCGGGCAGTTTGAATGTTCAAGGTTCAGCAAAAAAAGCTCAAGCGTTGCTTGGGCTTTTTTTGGTTCTAGGTTCAGCCGTCGTGACGGCGAACCTTGAAGGTTGAACCAAATCGAGTTAGTGCGTAGTACAAACCGATTTGCCTTGAACCCAACGGCCCGAGCAGAGTTCGGAAGCCACCGTTGGATAGAACAAAAAAGAAAGGCCTCAAACTAATTGAAGCAAGCTTCAAGAGTCTAAGGCCTTTTCTATTTCGATGTAATCCCAACAGGATTAGCTGCGCTGGGCCTGTATGGCTCCAAGGTCAAAATCTCGACTGACCACGGTCAGATGCTTCGCATTAGGTAAAAAAAAAGACACAACCACTTTGAAGCAAGCTTCTAGCGATTGTGCCTTTCTTTTTACATCGAGTTTTTGTCCTTGGACAAACTCGATTCTCTGGTGATCCCAACAGGACTCGAACCTGTGACCGTCTCATTAGAAGTGAGATGCTCTATCCAACTGAGCTATGGGACCATTTCTGGCGCAAACTTAACACGTTGAACCGTTCTTTGCGCAATTATGATGTAGCATTGTTGCTCGATCAATTGAATTTCATATGCCAAGTCCCGTCAATACTGATTCCCAGCGAGATACCATTGATGTAAAGCTAGAAACAAGCTGGAAAAAAGTACTTGCGTCTGAGTTTAGCAAGCCATATTTCCATAATTTAATGGGGGAATTGCGGCAGGAAGAAGCGGACGGCAATACGTTCTATCCGAAGAGAGAGCAGATTTACGAAGCTTTCGCCAAAACACCTTTCAAAGATGTAAAGGTTATCATCCTTGGTCAAGATCCTTACCATAACCCAGGTGAAGCAATGGGTCTGTCGTTTAGTGTGCCTAAGGGAGTTAAAGTACCGCCATCACTCCGGAATATCTACAAGGAGCTTATTCAGGACGTTGGATTTGAATTCCAAGGACACGGTGATTTAACAGCATGGGCCGACCAAGGCGTTTTTCTGTTGAATACCATCTTGACTGTACGTCATAAGACGCCCAAAAGTCACAAGAAATTTGGATGGCACTTCTTTACCGATGCAGTTATTCAGACCTTGTCGAAGCAACGAGAAGGTCTTGTATTTATGCTTTGGGGTGCTTCGGCAAAGGCTAAAGCAGAACTGATAGACGAATCAAAACATCTCGTGTTACAAGCGGCACATCCTAGTCCACTGGCTAGAGGAGCTTACTTTGGAAGCAAACACTTTTCGAAGGCTAATACATATCTAACCAAGCATGGCAAATCAGGAATTGACTGGACACTTCCAGCATAAAACCAACAATTGGCTACTTTTCATCGGCCTCTCGGGAGCACTAGCTGTAGCTCTTGGTGCATTCGGTGCACATGCCCTAGAAGGACAGCTTTCGCCAAAACGAATAGAGACGTTTACAACGGCTAGCTTTTACCACTTCGTTCACACACTGGTGCTACTTGCAGTTTACCTACTTGGAGAGGTAAAAGGATGGACGCCTAAGTTAATTTGGGCAGGGAAATCCTTTGGTATAGGACTCTTCGTGTTTTGCGGAAGCTTGTATGTCCTAGCTACAAGAGGACTTATTGGCGCGGAAAGCGCAAGTTGGTTGGGAGCGATCACACCAATAGGAGGAGTAGCTTTTATTGCAGGATGGATACTTCTAGGAATGAGCCAACGCTCGAATTCGAACAAGTAACATCAACGATCAAGTATAGAACTACTTAAGCGAAGCTGGGTATAGATGACAAGTCTGATAGAAATATCTAGTTCTCACTTACAACGTCATCGCCGATGAGTCGCTGATTTTTGTACCAGTAGTATCCAAGTCCTCCTATGATGACGTATGGAAGTGTGAAAAGGTAGAGAATGCCCTTATTAAGACCTTGACCTGCTGTACCTCCACTCTGGAGATTACTTTCCATGCTCATTTTACACATGGGACATTGCGCAATCATTTCCGATGGAAGAACGAAGAATGCAATGGAGAGGACAACGAGTACAACGAGAAACTTCCGCATAGTGTAAAGGTAACAGTACAACGATCACCAAGTTGTTAGCTTGGGTAATATGGGCGTAACATCAGGTAACAAATTGGACCAGTCAGGCATACATAGAGCCAAATCGGATAAACCCACCTAGCCATACGCTTATGTTCAGCAATCAGGCCTGTGTAAGATTTGATGAAGGTAAAGAGTATAAGCGGCAGACTGATTGTTGCGAGAATCACGTGTGTAGCCAGCAGGATGAGGTAGAACGTTCTCGCCACTCCTTCACCACCAAACTTGGTTGATTCAGTTGTTAAGTGGTAAGCGACATAACCTAAGATGAAGAGAACCGACAACAGTAAGGCTAGGACGTTTGCGGCTTTGTGCTTGCTGATATCCCCTTTCTTAATGAAGTAAAGTGAGAAGAGCAAGCAGACGCCTGCTAATGCATTCAACGTTGAATAAACTGGCGGCAACCACAAAAAAGAAACGCCTTCCGGTAGCGGAATAGCAATCTTCTGCATCGCGACAACAACAACAGTGATGAAAACAGTAATTGCCCAAGCCCACTTATTAAGCTTCTTAGCTAGTTCTGGCCGCCTCTCGGCTACCTCAGGATATCCAGAATCCATTAGTATTCCTTTTCACGTTCGAGAAACATATCCTGAATAGGAGCGGGAGGAACAAGGATCGTTAGGTGCTCAACCATGCGCGTCACATCTGGACCGCTATGTAGGTCATAACACCTTCGTACCATTCCTTCTCTATCCACCAAGATCCCTTGCTGACTGAGAGGTACATTCTCACAATGCGGAGAAGGAGACGTTAGTGCCTGAAATGCACTTTTAAATGAAGCACTGAGCGGTAGTTGGCTTGTCTGATCTTTGTCCTTAATGATGGAGAAATCTGCCATGCCTAAACCCACAAAATTAACTGCAGGCTCGTGATCAAAAGCTTCGTGTACATTTCTAATCGAAGTCGCAACTGAATCTGAAGCTGAGGCTGGCGTCATGTATAACGCATAGACAGCAGGATCCTCCTCTGTACTTTTCTCCAGACCGAATACATCACCAGACCCAAGAGGCTTGAGCTCGCCTAGAGACTCAATACGGTAACTTATACCAGCCTTAAGATACAGGAAGCTACCAAGCGGAAGTAGTACGAGCAACACCCCTACTAGGAACATTGAAAACCAAACGGATGATCGTTTAACCATAATAATTCAAAGCTCGCTAAAACAGAAGATGTAGCAACACATTTATCACCATAGGTGGTCTGAAAGGCGCTATTCGTAACCAGTCTTAATGACCTTAGTCTTCAACTGGAGCAGAGAACACAGGTGATTGCTCAATCGGAGAAACAGCAGGAGTTGCTGCCGCTTCAATATTGTTCTTATTTACAATCTGCGCACGACGCTCACCCCAGAAGTTGCCTTCGTGGAAGAATGCAATGATGCCCCATACGAGAAGTCCAACAGGAAGAAGAACAGTCATTGCCATTCCCTTTGCCTCATACTTCATGTGCATGAAATCGTAAATGATAAACTTCGCTTTGTAAAGCGAGAGTGCGATCAGAATAAACCCTACGATATAAACCATGAATCCTCCTCCGGCAAGGAAGGTTAGACCCGGAATGTGTCCTTTGCCAGCGAGGCTAAAAAGAACTTCGATAAGGGTAATTGCCGCAAGAAGACCTAGTCCACGAAAGACCATTTTCTTGCTTTGCTCATAAGACAAGTGATCAGCCATTATGATGATATTGTTGAGATTGGGGAAGATGCTCCAAGAAGGAACGTTGTGGGTTTAGCAGTTCGAAGTGACCTATATGAGATAGAACACGAGGAATACAAATACCCAAACCAAATCGACGAAGTGCCAGTAGAGACCGATTTTCTCGACCATTTCGTAACCATTCTTACGAGCCTCGTACTGACCTGAAGCCGAGTTGAGTGCAATAATTAGAAGGAAAACGAGACCAGAGAAAACGTGGAATCCGTGAAATCCGGTGATGAAGAAGAATAGCGCACCAAAAGCTCTTGGACCGAATTCTTGCTGCTGTGGCACACCTGGTTGCTGAACCGTCTGGAAAGAACGCTTTACAAAATCACCATCATGCTGGTGAACGATATAACTTTCTCCTGCTTTGAAGGATTCAGCTACTGCGCCTGCTGCATATGGAATACCAGCTTCATCGACAGTGTATGTTCCGTCTTCAGTATGTGTACCGAATGGGTTGACAGTAAGCGACATGTGCTCATGACCGATCAAGTTTGACCACTCCCAAGCTTGACAGCCTAAGAAGCCAGCTCCACCAAGGACAGTAAGTAGCATCCATTTTACGACACCAGACTTATTCTCACGCTCACCCTCTTGTACGGCACGTACCATTGTCACTGAACTGATGATCAGTACAAACGACATAAACGTAACGAAAATAAGAGGCGCACTTCCACCAGGTACAAGCTCGTGAAGACCAAACGGTAGTGTCTGGAAAACGAAATCAGGTACAGGCCAAGAAGGCATACTGAAGCGCAATGCTCCGTAAGCAATCAAGAAGCCAGCGAAGGTGAACGCATCTGAGACGAGGAAGTACCACATCATCAATTTGCCGTAGCCCACCTTAAAGGGCTTGCCGCCTCCTTCCCATGTCGCTTCTTGCGATTGAGTAGAGGGGGCAGTTGGGGTTTCAGTAGCTGTAGCCATAAGAGAGTTGATACGTGTTAGAGCACGTGATGTTTATCGCTGCAAAACGAGAAACAACAGGAGGTAAATCCAAAGAAAATCCATGAAGTGCCAGTACGTCATGGTTAGCTGAAGGCGCAATTTACGACGTGGTGTTACAAAAACAGGTAGGCGAAAACCGTGAATTACAGCTACAATCAAAGATACTAGACCTCCGAGAACGTGAGCTGCGTGTAAACCACTAAGTACGTAAACAAAACTTGGTGACGGATTTCCCTTCAAAGGTAATCCAGCGTCAAACATAGCTTCCCATGCTTGAAATTGCAAGATTACAAATGCGAAACCGAGAAGCAAGGTTAAAACAAGCAGACCTCGATACATAACTGCATTCCCCTTAAGAAATGCAGAGTAACACAATTGAATCGTTAAGGAGCTCAATAGTAATACTGCCGTGCTGACATAAAATAATGTCGGGAGGGCAAATTCTAACCAATTACCGGCGGATTGGCGTATGATGTAGGCACTAGTAAGTGCGCCAAACATCATAATGATGCTTCCACACGAGATGAAAAGAGCCAATCGCAGTGGATGAACTCTGTTTCTATTGAGTAAGCCTGTAGTTGTTGACATCGGTCCTCTTTATAGTAGCCAACCGAAGGTAAAGACCACCGGGAGATATGAAAATGAAAAGAACATCAGCTTGAGTGCGCTCGAACGATCACACTTCTGCCAGAAATTATAACCAAAGCCGGCGTATACAATTCCCATTATGCAACTAAGTACCGTCGCTAATAATGAAAAGTCACCTGATTGGTAAGGAATCCAAACAATGGCTGCAAGGATGATTGCAAAGACTAATGATTGTAACCCAGTTCCAGGATCACGCTCTCCATCTTCTGTTACAGGAAGGAGCTTAAAGCCTGCCTTCTTGTAATCATCAAAACCTAGCCAACCAATCGCCCAGAAATGTGGTATTTGCCAAAGCACCTGTATGGCAAACAATGACCAGCCTAGTGTTGTAATCCAACCCGCTGCTGCTACTGTACCTATCAATGCTGGAATTGCACCTGGAATCGTACCAACGAATACAGCTGCTACTGAATAGCGCTTCATCGGAGTATAAACGAAAGCGTAGCTCAATAGAGCAACCATGCCTAGCAAAGCGGCTAAGGGGTTGATCAGAGCCAATGAAATTGTTCCTACTATGGAAAGTAGACCAGCTGAAAGAACAGCCGTAGAAACAGTCATTCGCCCTTTTGCAAGAGGCCGGTTTTCGGTACGCTTCATTTGTTGATCATGCTCTCTCTCAAGAACCTGATTCAACGTATTAGCAGCCATGGTTGTACCAAAGCCACCTACAACTATAGCTGTAAAAGTCGCGAGATCGAAAACAGGAGCAGCAACTAGGTAAGCCAACGCTGCAGATAACACTACAGTAGCTGTTAACCGTATTTTGGTCAACATCGCAAAGTCACGAAGCCCGTCAAACAAGCCGCCATCCGAGGTGGTTAGTTGACTGTTGTTTGTTCTGTTAGTTGAAGACACTTGTTGATATTCAACGAAAGGGCAAATCTTACAAGATTTGCCCTTTCATGTTTAAAGTAACGTTAGTCAGAAAGGTTAGTGAACGAGCTCCTCATCCGCCTTAGCTTCTGCCTCAGAAACTGGGATATACTGAGCGATAGAATCCTCACCAAACTTTCCGTAGTCATAAGCCCAGCGGTGTACACTTGGAATTTTACCTGGCCAGTTACCGTGAATACCTTCGATTGGTGTCGTCCACTCAAGCGTAGTCGCATTGTATGGATTACGAGTCGTCATCTTCTTACCCTTGTAAATGCTGTAAAAGAAATTTACAATCATTAAGATTTGGAAAGAGAACGCAACGAAAGCGGCGATGGTAATGAAAGCATTCATTGATCCGAATTGACTTGTAAAGTCAAAGTTGTCGAAGCTGTAGTAGCGACGTGGAACACCTGCCATACCAAGATAGTGCATTGGCCAAAAAATAGCGTAAGCACTAATGATTGTTCCCCAGAAGTGAATCTGTCCTAGCGTTTCGTTCATGAAACGGCCGTACATCTTCGGGAACCAGTGGTAAACACCCGCATACATACCGAAGAAAGCGGCTACACCCATTACGATGTGGAAGTGAGCAACTACGAAATATGTATCGTGAAGTTGAATGTCAATCGATGAGTTACCCAACCAGATACCTGTAAGGCCACCTGAGATAAACATTGATACAAACCCAATCGCGAAGAGATTCGCCGAGTTGAATCGAATTGATCCTTTATACAACGTTGAGATCCAGTTAAACACCTTAACCGCTGAAGGAACAGCGATGATAAGTGTGAAGATCACGAAGAAGTTACTGATGAATGGATTGACACCTGACATAAACATGTGGTGCGCCCAAACAATGAAACTCAAGAATGCGATCGCAAGCATTGAATAAACCATCGCCTTGTAGCCAAAAATTGGCTTGCGTGCATTGACAGCTAGTACCTCTGACACGATTCCCATTGCAGGAAGGACGATGATGTAAACCTCAGGGTGACCCAGGAACCAGAACAAGTGCTGGTAAAGTAGCGGACTACCACCTACGTGGTCAAGTGCTTGACCTCCAATGAAGATCTCACTTAGGTAGAAACTAGTACCCATTCCACGGTCAAACATCAAGAGTAAGAAACCAGAAACGAGAACAGGGAAACTTAGAATACCAATGATCGCGGTAACGAAAAACGCCCAGATCGTTAGTGGCAAACGCCACATACTCATACCTTTTGTACGCAGGTTAAGAACCGTTGTAACGTAGTTGATTCCACCAAGAAGAACAGAAACAACAAAGAGAGTAAGACTAACTAGCCATAGCGTCATACCTGCTCCACTACCCGTACTTGCCTGAGGCAATGCACTTAGTGGAGGATAAGCCGTCCAACCACCTGAGAAGGGTCCTGTACTCAAGAACAATGAAGAGAACATCACTACACCTGCGAGGAAGAAGAACCAGTAAGAAAGCATGTTCAATAGCGGTGAGGCCATATCACGAGCTCCAACTTGAAGGGGGATCAGTAGGTTTGAAAACGTACCCGAAAGTCCCGCTGTTAGTACAAAGAAAACGAGGATAGTACCGTGCATGGTAACCATGGCGTAGTAGAACTCTGTAGAAAGTGAACCAACACCTTCAGAACTCATAGTGATCCACTTTCCAAGGAAAGGCTGGAGCCATGAGATATCACCAGCAGGAAAACCTAGCTGAAGACGGAATACCAAAGACATAGCTGCTCCGATGACTGCCCAAAACATTCCTGTAATCAGAAACTGCTTAGCAATCATTTTGTGGTCCATCGAGAAGACATACTTCGTGATGAAACCAGACTGGTACTTATCGCCGTGGTGATGGTCGTGGAAGTGATCCTCGTATCCATCCTGCTCGATAAACTCCTGTTCGTTCTGTGGTCTTGTGATTACACTTGACATGGTGCGGATTCTATTGAATTGATAATTCTAAAAGCTCTCGTTAAAGTGCTTCTTGATTGGATAGCGCTACGATAAATTCAGTACGACGATTCTCAGCTCGTCCTTCTGGAGTTTCGTTGCTAGTCGCTTCTCGAGTCTGTCCGTAACCTTTAACTGCAGTGAATCGTCCAGAGCTGATTCCGTTTGTTGTTAGGTAGTTAGAGACACTCATTGCACGAGCTTCGCTTAACGCCATGTTTGATTGCGGGTCACCAGTGTTATCCGTGTGCCCTGCTATCTCAACACGAATGTTGGGGTACAGTTTCAAGATTTCTACAACATTGCTTAATTCGTAGCTAGAAACGTCTGTTAGATTAGCTGAACCAGTTTTGTAAGAGATGTTTCGAAGACGTACAATACGGTCTACTGAATCAACTCCAGACATTGCATACTGCATAGCAGTAGTCAGTTCTTGCTTTTGCTGACTAAGTTCAGCTGCGATTACTTGTCCTTTGAAAGGATCATCATCCGTGTTACGGATAGTACTTAAGTAGTAAGAAGGTTGGGTAGCCAACCAAGCATCATACTCATCTTGCTCTACGATACGTACGATACGACGCATAGAATTGTGACCGGTTCCGCAAAGTTCAGCACATGCCAACTCGTAGTTGAAAACCTTCCATCGTGGCTCGCTTGCAGGATCCTCTGGATCAGAAGGAACTAAGTAATCTGGATAATTACTTAGACGGCTACGCATGCTGTCCGTTGTAATTATTGGCTTGAACACGAAATAAGTCGGCATACCAGGAACTGCATCCATTTTAACTCGGAAGTGAGGCAGGTAGAAGTTGTGGAGTACATCCTTAGATGTAATACGAACACGAACCGTCTTACCTACAGGAAGAACAATCTCACCCGGAAGAATATCATCGTGATTCTTTGTGTCCGTCCAATCCTGACCTAGAGGATTAACTCCAGATATCATCCGGAAATTCTTTGTACCAATAAGGTGGTCAGCTCCAGGATACCGTAGATCCCATGCAAACTGATAACCAGTGGCCTCAATCTCCATGTAATCCTCACCAATGATTGCAGTGTCAGGCATGTCAGCAGTAATGACATTCCAAGCATCTAGTCCACTAACCACAAGGCCTGTCATAACAACAGCAGGAATAAGCGTCCAAATCACCTCGAGCTTATTATCGTGACTTATATAGTCAGCCTTAGGTGATACTGTCTTTCGGTAGCGATAGGCGAACCAAAAAAGCAAGATGTGAGTAATCACGAATACGATGCCCGTAAAGAACAAGGTGATTGCAATACCATCGTCGATTAAGTGACCGTGAGCACTAGAGGCTTCCCATGGACCGTAACCCAACATAGAATCCTTGTAGTATAATGCTGAAACAACAGTTCCAACCAAGAAAACGATCATAAAGGCTAATAGCCCATATCCGTTACGGTTGGTTGAATTGATGGAAGCTTGCTCTTCACCACGCATTGAAGCAGATATCTCGCGAACACGAGAAATCTGAACGACAATGATGCCGAGCATGACCAAACAAATAAAAATGATTAATGCAGTCATCAGAAAGTGGTTTTCGGCTGGGTTTCAAATGTAATAGTGAAACTCACCGTCCTTGTCATCAGTTTACAATACAGATCCGTTTAGAATTAATCTAAACAACGAGTGTGCTACACGTGGTGATGTAACGATTCTTCAAGATATGGATCATGCTTCGGTACCAAGTTGGCTTTCGAAAGAGCAGTGAGCGCTACAAAGAAGAAGAGTGAGAGGAATCCTATAAAGGACCCTACCTCTATAAGTCCAGGCATGCTGAATCCAGGAGCAATCGCATCGTGTCCATGTCCTGCGGTAGAGGCATGCTCACCAGACGCATGATCATTGCCATGATCATCATGACCAGCAGCAGCAACTGCATGACCAGCTTCATCCATGTGAATATCCTCTCCATGCGCATCTGCATCTGCACCATGGGCTGCATGCATTGCAGTCTCATAGATACCAGGCTTGAGCATCTGGAAGAAATCCAACCAGTGACCGAACACACACATGATCGCCACGAATGAAAGAATACCGAGCTTACGCTTAGTGACATTTGCCATCAAGACTAGGAACGGAATAAGGAAGTTGATTCCTAGGTTCGCCCAGAATAGAACAGGGAACTGTTCCATTCTCGTTTGAAAATAAACCGTCTCCTCACCTACGTTTCCGTACCAGATCAACATGAACTGAGAGAACCATAAGTAGGTCCAAAAAATACTGAAGGCGAACAAGTACTTTCCCAAATCGTGTAAGTGCTCAGTAGTTACCTGGCCGAAATAGCCTAAAGTCTTCAAGAAGACGAGAAGTAGAATAGTGAGACCTACTGCAGATACAAGCCATGAAGCAGTAGCATACCAAGCAAAAAGCGTAGAATACCAGTGTGCGTCAACAGACATGATCAACAACCAGATTACGAAAGCAGAACTGAATGCCGCAATCGGAAGGAAAATACCTGCCGTCTTACGCATCGCTTTGTGCTGATCGAAATCGCCAGTACCATTCTCGTCCTCATCTTTAGAGAGCGCACGAAGACGCACAGCAAAGACGAAGTACCAAACTGCCGGAATTAACACAGCACCTGCTACATACCAGATAGGATTTAAAAATGCAGACTTTGCTTCAAGAAGCTTATCAGTTGCAAATGCAGAAGTATCTGACCAATGATAAATGTGGTGCCATCCGAAGTACAGTCCTAAAACTATAGGGAGCATTAAGATGATTCCTACAGGAAGAAACTGTGCGTATGCTTCCCACACACGCTTAAACACAGTGTGCCAACCGGAGTAAAAAAGCACCTTCGCAGCAACAAGGAATAAACTCATGAACGAAATGCCCATGAAGAATACACCGTTGTGAAGCCAATTACTCCAAAAACGTGTGTGGTGCGCAGTCTCGTCAAAAAAGAACGAGAGCACAAGGCAAATAAGACCTAGCACTACCCCACCGATTAAGGTGGTGCGAGTACCGCTACCCATTGAGTAACGTTGCGGACCAGGGTCAACCGCGTGGTGACCGTGTTCGTGGCTATCTGCGTGAACTAAAGTATCAGCCATGATAAAGTGCTTGGCTTAGTGTGGGCGGGTGAGGTTTTCGCGAAAGCTTAAGGAAAGACTCCTTTAGCTTTAGACTTCTTGCTTAGTGGTCCCCTTCGTGAGAACCTGCATCATGACTTGCGCCATGTGATGCATCTGAATGATCGTCATTTCCATGATCGTCATGAGCTTCATGATCACCAGAGTGGTCATGTGCGTCACCGTGTTCATGGCCGTGTCCATCATCGTGCGCGGTATGGTGGCTAGAAAAACTAGCTTCCATTGCCTTAGCGTACTGAGGATTAGTTGCAGCAGGCATAGCTTGGCTAGGAACAAGTGTGTTCTCAGCGTCAGTGTATGTCTTCTTAAACTCCTTTGCCTGTAGCGTACGGATATGGTGGATTATCTGCCAGCGCTCCTCGTAAGAAACCTTGTCACGATAGTTACCCATCACATTCTTACCGTGCATAATAGCATGGTAGTAAGCTCCAGAGCTCGTGTCTACCCATGACTCTTGCAAGAAGTTTGCAGGTGCCGCCGGGTAAGCTTCGTTAACGTAGATGACTCCATTTCCATCACCCTTTTCACCGTGACAGATGCCACAAAAGATGTTGTAGAGTTCCTTTCCTCGTGCAAGACCATCGGCCGTGATTGGGAAAGGATTGTTACGTAGATCAGCAATTGCTCTTGCTCTTGCAGCTTCCGTATCCTCATAGTAATAAGGAACACTTCCGTTTGCTGGAGTAGAGATGTCTTGAATGTTATCGGTAAGACCGTAAACACCTGCAAGCGCTTCTGCTTGTGCAGCAACGGCTCCTTCACCAGCTCCTACTCCTGCGAAGTATTGGCTAGCGTATCCACGCGGTACTGTTCCTTTTACAGGAAGACCTGGTTGAGCCAGATCGTACTTAGCTTTCACACTTGCACTGTCCCACGTATTGTAGTAGTACTCGAAGTATGTATTCGCTTCGTAGGCGATTGAGTGAGCCATATCTGGCATATACTCAGCACCTGTTGAATTCACGTCTGGTCCCTGGCAGCCGACGAACGTCGAAAAGCCAATTGCGAGAAGTGAGTATGCTAGAATTCGTTTCATAGGTCGACTTAAATAACTTTAGCGCTTGTTTCGGAAGCACCGGTCGAACGGAAAAAATCTGCGAACTGGTCGCGGTCAGCCTGGCCAATTCCCTTTGAAGAGAAGGCTAGACAAAACTTGTCATCAGTAATACGGTCATCAATATTGACTTCTGCCGCACCGGGCCCAAGGCCACAGACTAGGTAGAAACTCAATACCATTCCGATTGCTGAAAAGAGTACAGTAAGCTCGAACGTAATTGGAATAAACGCTGGAGCAGAGAAGTATGGCTTACCTCCAAAAATGATTGGCCAGTCTCGGGTAAACACCCAAGTCATGAAGCCGAAGGCTACCATAGTACCAATAGCTCCGTAAACGAAACCACCGATGTGTAGGCGACTCTCTTCAATTCCCATTACTGGATCAAGACCGTGTAATGGAAAAGGAGTGTAGACATCATGAATCTCGAGGTGATCAGCTTTTGCTTTACGCACAGCTTCAATCAAATCCACTTCATCGTCGTATAGACCATACACAATGGGAGTCCCACCTGCATGCATACCTTCTACGTGCACATCCTCAGATGTCTCAACGTAGGTGCTGTCGCTTGTATCTGCCATTATACTTGGATTAGCTAGGTTGGTTAGTAAGGGCTGCTTCTCTCGGTGCAGGTTCTCCCTGGAAATCTGGGTGATCGCTATATTGATCACCAGAACTCTTAAGGATACTCTTAACCTCAGCAATAGCAATTACTGGAGCTACGCGAGTGAACACAAGGAAAAGCGTGAAGAATAGGCCAATTGTGCCTACGAAGATTCCGATCTCAACCCAAGTTGGAACGTAGTAACTCCAGCTTGATGGGAGATAGTCACGAGCTAGTGTAGTCGCAATGATTACAAAACGCTCGAACCACATTCCAATGTTGATGAAGATCGACATGAAGAAGGTCAACGTAATGTTGCGTCTCCAAGACTTCTTCCAGAAAAGCTGAGGAGAGATAACGTTACACGCCATCATTCCGAAGTAAGACCAGTAGTAAGGTCCCAAGGCACGGTTGTAGAAAGCAAATTGCTCGTATACATATCCTGAGTACCAAGCAACGAAGAGCTCAGTTAGATATGCAACACCTACAATAGATCCTGTAAGTAGGATAACCTTGTTCATTGACTCAATGTGCGCAATCGTGATATACTGCTGAAGGTTCAAGACCTTTCTAGCAATGATCATCAACGTGAGTACCATCGCGAAACCAGAGAAGATTGCTCCGGCAACGAAGTAAGGAGGGAAGATGGTGGTGTGCCATCCCGGAATCACTGAAGTTGCGAAGTCAAAACTTACAATCGTGTGTACTGAAAGTACAAGCGGTGTAGAAAGACCAGCAAGAACTAGTGCCATAGACTCCCAACGTGACCAGTGCTTTGCAGCACCTGTCCAACCGAAACAAAGGATGTTGTAGATCTTACGACGGAGTCCTTTCGAACGGTCACGAACTGTTGCGAAGTCAGGAACCAAACCGAGGTACCAGAAAAGCAAACTAACAGTCAGGTAAGTTGAGATCGCAAAAACGTCCCAAAGCAAGGGAGAGTTAAAGTTCACCCATAGCGGACCACGTGTGTTTGGGTAAGGGAAGATGAAGAAGGCTAGCCACTGACGTCCCATGTGAATGAGTGGAAACTGACCTGCACAAACAACCGCGAAGATTGTCATGGCCTCTGCTGCACGGTTTACACCGGTACGCCATTTCTGACGGAAGAGCAAGAGAATCGCTGAGATCAGTGTACCTGCGTGACCGATACCTACCCACCAAACGAAGTTAGTGATGTCCCAACCCCACCCTACGGTGCGGTTTAGGTCCCAAGTACCGATACCAAACCATACCGTAACAACCAAGCAAAAAGCATAAAGCCCTAGCAAAGTTACCGATAGGATAAAGGCAGTCACCCACGCCGCGTTCGGGGTGCTTTCTGTTGGAGAACAAATGTCCTCCGTAATGTCGTGATACGTTTTATGCCCTAAAATTAGGGGCTCACGTAACGATGAGATAGGTGCGCTCATAAGTGAACAGTGAGGAGGTTCTTAAGAGTGTCCACCATCGTGATCACCTCCGACGTGTGTGTCGTGGGGAACCAAGTCGGCGTTGCGGTTAGTTATTTTAGCAGAGTACATCACAGATGGGGCCACGTTTACTTCCTCTAGTACGAGGTAGTTAACCGGTGCGTTCCAAACCTGCATGAGGTCTCCTTCAGCATTGTTGCGATCGCCAAAAGTGATGGCTCCAGTAGGACAAGCTGTTTGACAAGCTGTACGAACATCTGCATCACGCAATTGACGTCCTTCTCGCTTAGAAGTAAGCTTACCTGACTGAATACGCTGTACACAGAAAGAGCATTTCTCAATGACTCCACGACTACGAACAGTCACATCAGGATTAAGAACCATACGAGTCAGGTTGTCTGCTCCGAATGGCATCTCACCACCTACAGGTACAATATCGTCCTCCATCAATCCTGGCTCGTTGCCAATGAAGATGTCAGCCGTAGTGTAATCCATCCAGTTGAATCGACGAACCTTGTATGGGCAGTTGTTCGCACAGTAGCGCGTACCGATACAACGGTTGTAGGTCATCTGGTTAAGACCTTCAGCAGAGTGGTTTGTCGCAGCTACTGGACAAACATTCTCACAAGGAGCGTTATCACAGTGCTGACACATCATCGGTTGGTAAACAACTTGTGGGTTGTCTACGTCTCCGTAGTAGTAGCGGTCGATACGCAACCAAGTCATCTCGTGGTGACGAGCTACCTCGTTCTTACCGACAACTGGTGTGTTGTTCTCTGAAATACAAGCCACAACACATGCTGAACAACCTGTACAGGAGTTCAAGTCTACAAACATGCCCCAGTGATGACCTAGCGAATAAGCATCATCGTGACCGCTGTAAAGTGAGTGACTGTTGAGTTTTTGATGATGCTCGCGCTCATGCACGAGCTCTTCTACGAAAGGCTCAACTTCTGAAAGATCCGCTCTTCTAATGATAGAACGCTCTGTCAAGTTGCCCTCATATCCGTTAGCGATTCCACCATAACCTCCAAAGAGCGTACGCTCCTCGTCAACTACAACTGGCTCACCTGCATCCTCTCCCGTAACACCCATTGTGTGGTGGTACTGAACGATTGCAAAACGAGGGTCTTCATCAATTGCCTCAC
The DNA here is from genome assembly GCA_045110575.1 of Saprospiraceae bacterium. Taxonomy (GTDB): domain Bacteria; phylum Bacteroidota; class Bacteroidia; order Chitinophagales; family Saprospiraceae; genus CALDTK01. Next base: position 116,636 of record JBGCGF010000003.1, on the reverse strand, counting down.
TTACTGCAACATCCGTTGAGTAGTACTGGCGGTTACCGTCTGCATCAATTGATGCCCAAGGGTAAACATTTGTTCCTATGCCTTGACCAGCCTTACCGATTACGGTACGACCGTAACCTGTTGAAATACCAACCGTATCGGTCGCCATTCCAAATTGGATGACACATGCAGTATTTGACTCAGTTCCGTTAGAAGTTACGCTAACGATATCGGTCTTACCCTTCAGCTCATCGCCGTTCAGGTTATTGAATACGTCGTAGTTGTTACCACCAGAGTAGGTTACAGGAACCTGTAGGTAGTTACCCCAGCAAGTACGTGTTACTGGATCTGGAACCTCTTGTAACCAAGGGTTTCCGGCATGTTGACCGTGACCTATAGCCACTGATTCAACCATAACCATCTCGAGTGTTCCTTCAGCAGATGGCTTACGTACACCTGAAGCACTTCCACTTCCGCTAAAACCAGTCATGGCTTCAGTACTGTAAGTAGGTCCACCTACAAATACACCCTCTGAAAGCGCAGAATCCCAGAATGCGTCAAAACTTGCGAACTTGGTCTGTGCAGGGAACGTTGCGTTCTTCCAAACGCCACGAATGAATTCTAGATAAGGCTGCTCTGCTTCTGCATTGAGAGAAGGACTCTTTGCCCAAGTAAGGAAGCTATGTCCAGCTTGGCGCGTATCCCACAATTGGTGAATTGTAGGCTGAATTACAGCGTAAACACCTCCAAGAGGCTCAGCATCACCCCAGCTCTCGAGCACGTGGTGGTCTGGAGCAACTGCGTCGCAGAGTGCCATTGTTTCGTTGAACATACCAGCAAGAGAAATCTTGACAGGAACCTTTGCAACTGCTGCAGCAAAACGATCACTTTGTGGGTAATCGAACGCTGGGTTAACGTCACCGTGAAAAATCACTGCGTCAACGTTGCCAGCTGCCATTGCAGCGATGCTTGTTTGAATCTCCTTGTCTAAACCTTGACGAAGCAAGGTTGGACGAGCAAAGTCTATTGTGTTTCCAAAAGCGCCGAGCATTGCATTGATCGCGTTGACCAATTTTTGCTCCGCAACATTGTTACTTCCCGAAACGACAAGTGCGCTTCCTTTAGATGCAACAAGGTCCTTTGCAGCTGTCGCCAAAACCTTCTTCTCTTCAACTCCAACACGCGCTGATCCTGCACTTGAACCTCCTGTAAGAGAAGCTACTTGGTTGTGCAACTCAATAATTGCCTGACCGATGTGGCTTGGCTTTACACGAACACGGTGGTCTGCGTTTGAACCAGTCAACGTCATTGTTGACTCCACTTGGTAGTGGCGGTTCATCGTTGGCTTAAGTTGGTTTACAACTCGACGACGCTTAGCGTACTGTGAGCTGTAAAGACTTGGGAATACCCAAGTACCTAAGAAATCACAATCGATTCCAACAACAACGTCAGCTTTATCGAAGTGATAGCCAGGAAGAACAGCCTTTCCGAATGAATCAGCGTTTGCCTGAATGGCTGCGGATGAAGTAGAGGTGTCATAAGTGACAACCGTCGTATTCGGGTAAGCAACCTTGAACTCAGCGATTGCTGCATTCAAGCTTGGACTGTGAACCGTATTGGTAATTACGTGAACGTTTGCTGTAGCTGGAAGCTTTTCCATCATACCATCGACATCCTCCCAAGAGGTACGTGCTGGCTTGAAAGCATCTCCTTCACCTTGCTCAATACGAACAGGACCTGAAAGGCGCTCTGTATCGTAAAGGCTAAGCACTGAAGCTTGAGCACGGGCAGTAGTACCGCTGCCTAACATGCCAGTAGCAGAGTTACCCTCGATCTTGATTGGTCGACCCTCACGAGTTTTAACCAAAACAGGACAGAAGTCGTTCCCACTAACGAATGAAGAAGCGTAGTATGATGCCACACCTGGAACAATAGAGTCGGGTTTGGTAACATATGGTACCGCGTACTTACGCGGGATATCACATGCTGCAGCTGCGGTAGCAGCTCCAAGTCCGAAACCCATCATTTTGAGGAAATCTCGTCGGTTAGACTTCATTTCCACTTCGTCTGACTGACCAATTTGGTCAGCTAGCGAATGTGCTGGCATTTCGACCTTCGACTGTTCGTTGAAGGTTTCGGTGTCGTTGAGTTGGCCGAGGCCTACCCATGGTTGATTATTCTTACTCACGCAGCTTCGGTTTTGAGGACCTTCCCGCAAGCGGGGCTGAAAGGGGAAAAGATGATATTGACTAGCATCTGGTTAGTAGTGGCACTTTTGACATTCGAGTCCGCCGATTTCCTCAACGGTTACTTTGTCTCTAGTTCCTGCTTCTAACTCATTATGATACTGTTCGTAGCTCTGGTAGTATGGGTTTTCCTCAAACTGTACCGGCGTCTGACGGTGGCAGTTGATACACCAACCCATACTGAGTGGGCTGTATTGGTAAACCTCTTCCATTTCTTGTACAGGACCGTGACAGGTCTGGCACTCGAGCTTACCTACAGACACGTGTTGAGCGTGGTTGAAGTAAGCGTGATCAGGAAGGTTGTGAATTCGTGGCCATTCGATAGGACCAGCGATTTTCTTGTCGTAAGTGTCATTCGTGAGAGAAGCAACGATGCCTTCCCATTGTGACTTAGTCTCAGCTAAGACTTCCTTTTCAGGAGCATCAGCATTGTTGCTTTCGTACGTTTCAGAAATCCACTTTGTGTAAACCTCCTTGATGTCGTCACGAGGCATGTCCTCGTAATTCTCCATGTACTTATCAGTGTTCGGATTGAAACCAATAGAAGCGTAGATCTTAGTAATCTCTGCTGTTCCGTACTGAGGACCTTTCTTGATTGCCTTGTGGCAATTCATACAGGTGTTAGCAGCTGGAATAACAGAGTGCTTACTACGGCGAGCCCCATCATGACAGTACTGACACTCGATCTTGTTTGTACCAGCGTGGAGTGCGTGGCTAAACTTGATTGGCTGTGTTGGCTGGTATCCTTGTTGACGACCAAGCTCGATTGCATTGTTTACTGTCGTGTAACCTCCTAGAAGGATACCTGACAATACAACTAGCGCGATAAAGCCAGGACTAGTAAGTGTCTCTACAAGCGTCTTGCGTCGAACTTCCTTACCTGCAGCAATATCCTGCATGTGCTTGAGGTTACCCAAAACGCGAGCAAGTACAAATGACAATAGAACGAGGATGCCCAGAAGGCCAACGTAAAGCCAAGTGTTCGAGGATTCAGCAACTGGATCAACAGGACTTTCAGGGCCGTTGGGGCCTACACTAGTACCAATATACTGGTTGTTGATGTAAAGCAACATTGACTCAATCTCCACGTCAGTAAGCTGCGGGAAGTTGGTCATTACGTTAGGCTTCCACTCTGCCCAAAGCTCTTTGGCGCGAGGGTGACCTGCCTGGATCATCGCTTGCGAACCACGTATCCACGTGTAGAGTTCGCTACGATCGTAATCAGACCAGCGTCCCTCAACTCCTCCGAGTGCAGGGCCAGTCATCTTGTCCTTCATGTTCCTATTGTGGCAAGAAGCACACTGGTTACTGAAGAGAGTTTTTCCTGCAGCGGCATCTGCTCCCTCAAGGTAAGGACCTTGTGCGAACGCATTTTGCGAGGAAAAAAGGAACGACGCGGTCGCTAGTAGGCTGAATATCAGGCCCAGGCGAGCGGTCTTTGTGAAATGGAAAAAACCTGTGATCATAATGACGCTTCGGTGTTTTGCAAAGATAGCGGGTACAGCAAGTTTCAACGGAAATTGAAAGCGAAAGTCTAGCTATGTAGCCTATTTAGATAGGTTCCAAGCAATGACATTCTTGTTGTATTGTCTTCGCGGCGCAAGATTACAACTAAAAGAGACTATCCCGTTAGTAGATTTCTGGTAGTAATGCATGTTCTTATACTGCAACAGGAGCTTTAATTAACGGATGGTGCTCATACCCAGTGATTTGTATATCTCCAAAGGTAAATCCATCTATTTTTCCATCCCCATTTCCTAAAATTAATTTCGGAAGTGCCTTCGGTTTTCGCGAAAGCTGGAGTTTTGCCTGGTCGAAATGGTTGTGATAGAGATGTAAATCACCAAACGTATGGACGTAATCTCCTACCTCAAGGTTACAAACCTTAGCCATGAGATGTGTAAGTAGCGCATAGCTCGCGATATTGAAGGGAACCCCCAAGAACACATCAGCCGATCGTTGATACAATTGACAGCTAAGCTTTCCATCGGCAACATAAAACTGAAACAGGCAGTGACACGGAGCTAGCGCCATGTCAGGGACATCGGCAGGATTCCATGCGGACACTATGATGCGGCGACTGTTCGGGTTGCTCTTGATCATCTCAACCGCCTCCGCGATCTGATCGATGGTTTTGCCGGAAGGTGCAGACCAACTCCGCCATTGCTTACCATATACAGGACCGAGGTCTCCGTTCTCATCTGCCCAATCATTCCAAATGCGAACGCCGTTGTCCTGCAGATACTTGACGTTGGTATCCCCATTGAGAAACCAAAGCAATTCATGGATGATGCTTTTGGTGTGCAACTTCTTCGTTGTCACCATAGGGAAGCCTTGCTGAAGATCAAATCGCATCTGATGGCCAAACACGGAGCGTGTGCCCGTACCTGTGCGGTCCGGTCGATCTACTCCTTTCTCCATGATATGCGTCAACGCATCGAGGTACTGTTGCATGGCGACAAGAAACAACGAGTGGTGGACCTAGACACCTATAGGTGGAAAAAACCAACTCCTATTTGTGTACCAATACGGTATCAACCTTGGTCCGAACGGCTAACCAACGCCCCAGAGACAGGACCTTTTCTTCCGTAATTGGCTTTTTATGAATAATCCATGCGGCCCCCGCCTTTAAAGGTGGAATCGAGTCAGAAGTACCTGCACCATCTTGTAGTCTACCGTAGCGGATACCTTCTACCTCAGGGTATAAGACCTTAGCCTCTTGGATGATCGATGTCATGGCTATGGTGTCTTGAGACTTCGCCGTTAGCTGGGCCTTTAGCTTCTGGATATACTGCTCCTTTTCAGACAAATCTTCTGATTTACGCTGATATAGAGCATTCATTGCACTTTGCTCTTGAAGTAAAGCAAGCTGCGCAGCTGTGACACCGGGCTCGTTGTCGGCGTCTTGCATAACGCGGAGTTTGGTTCCTTCGAGGCCATAATCTGCGAGCTCCTTCTCCAAGTATTCGATGTCTAGCTTTGAAACTGTTTTGCCGATAAGGACAAGCTCGATAAGTCGATTGGTATCCTTCCGTGAGCCACTCACTTTACTTGCGATAACCTCAGCATATTCAAAGTGGCACTCCTCTTCTATAAAACGCTTAGCGCGATTGCTATAAATGCTCTCTTGTACGGTTGTGTAGGCAGTATAAACACTTGGAATAGCTACCAATGCGACGATTCCGTATATCCAAAACTTAACTTTACGCTCTTGCTTGGCATCGACAAAGCTGTGTCGCGAGAATCGCATAAAGCGAACCAGCAGAAACGTAGAAAACGCAATGAAGACCAAGTTGATGAAGAAGAGGTAGAGTGCCCCCACAAAATAAGACCACTCTTGAAAGGCAATGGCATAACCTGCGGTACAGATGGGAGGCATCAAGGCAGTAGCGATGGCTACTCCCGGCAAGGCATTTGATTTCTCCTTTCTTGAAACGGCAATAATGCCTACAAAGCCTCCAAAGGTTGCGATCAATACATCAAACAAGGTTGGAGATACGCGTGCGAGCAATTCGCTTTGCGCTTCACTTAAAGGACTTAAGTAAAAGTAGAGCGCACTTACAGCGACAGACATCACCGTGGCGATCGCTAGGTTCTTGACCGATGTTAGAAAGAGATCGAAATCGTAGATACCTACGCCTACACCGATTCCGAGTATCGGCCCCATCAGTGGACTGATCAGCATGGCTCCAATGACAACTGCGGGGCTATTGACGTTCAAGCCGATCGAGCAAATGAGGATCGCGAACATGAGGATCCAAAGGTTCGCACCTTTAAAAGGTACACCTCTTCGCACACTCTCTAAGGTCTGCCCCTCGTAGGCAGCATCTTCGTGCAAGTCAAAACGAGCGTTTAAAAAACGCGCGAGTGCTCCTTGAAGAGACTTCGTCGTATCGTCGACACTTTGATCACTTGAAGGAGTTGGTGTAACTGGAGTATCGGCCATAAATGAGGTACTAAGTCGGCGCAAGCTACAATCCTACACCTGTTATAGTAGTGTACATGCAGCGCTTGCGTCGACTTAGCCTCTTCTACGGTTTAAATCGCCTGATGGTTAAACGGCTGAAGCACCATTTCGCTCACTACCCCACTCGTTGGCTGCTGACAAAGGAACCAGATCGACTTAGCGGCTTCTTCTGCGGTAACGAACTTATCGCGTTGTACACGCATATCAATAGTATCCCAGAATGCTGTATCCGTTCCTCCTAAGTAGAGGTTGGTAATACGTACTTGTGTTCTCTTGAGCTCTTCGCGAACACTTTTAAGCATTCCATTAAGGCCGTACTTACTAGCGGCATAAGCCGAAGCGCCCGCCATTGGGGTTTTTCCAAGCACACCTGGCAGGTTGATGATCAAGCCACGCTTACGGGCCTTCATTGCCGGTACGAATCCCTTAAGTAGGCTAAAAGCACCTTTAAGGTTGACATCTAACGAAAGAGAGAAATCTTCGAAGCTTAGTTCTTCTAGTGGCTTGATGATCCCAACGCCGGTTGCATTGACCAAGATATCGACGCCTTGCTCTCCTGTTGCAGCGATTATTTTTTCAGCTGTCGCCAAAACCCCTTGATGGTCCGTCACATCGAGAACGAAAACTTGCTCCGCCGGAAGTCCAACATCTTCTGCCACTTTTTGAAGCGCTGACGCGTCGCGTCCAGTGATGTAGACCTTAGCTCTGCTGCTGTGTACAAGCTTCGCAAGTGCATGACCAATCCCACCAGTTGCTCCGGCGATGACTACATTTTTATTCTGAAGGTTCTCCATAGTACATGATGAAGTATCAAACCCGTCGTATTGTTGTTGAACATGCAAGAATTCAATCCAATCGCGGTCTACTTTCCTGGTACTTCAAAGAGAAGCCTCCTTTTTTTACTCGTACTCACCTCGTTTATCATCACGGCTATCGGCTGCGGAAGTTCCTCTTCAGAACCCGAAGCACGTATATGTCTTGCTGGGGAACCTCGTTCGATTTTCAAAGCCGACGATAACGGCGTATTCGAGCATAAATTTTTGCCAAACGGTCAATTTAGCCAAGAGCACATCCGTTTTAAAACAGGCGAACTATTGTCAATAATGCAAAAAGGATGTGACACACTCATCCAAACATTCGAACTTCCTGTCCCTGATTCGGTGCAGACATGGCCAAGTTTTCGTCGCCTCGCACTGGAGAGATTCATGCGATATGGCAACTTAGACCCGCGACATTTCGCATTTGGGCAATATGCGAGGGCTTTAGAAGTACTTCCTCCAAATTTTCCGATTGCGCAACCCGCAAATTTGGCACCTGGGCTAACCGTTAGATTCTTCAAGCTTCCTACGGCCGAAGGAACCACTTGGCAAGTGGTGTATGAACAGGACCTGACTCAGGTTAATTGACCAAACTGACACATTGTCGTGTGTTGATAAGCTATCCTTTTAGCACCTTGCCACCGTATCAGTAAGTAGTGGGACCCCCGAGGAAGACTTGTCTTCCTCGGGGTCTTTTATATTTGAGAGTTTCCTACAGATGTACATATATTATTTTTCATCAGTACATTACATATATTTATTTCAAACATAGATTTTTAGGGTTTCTCAGTATTTACTACCCTTCATACCACGATTCCGTACAAAATGAGACGGTGGACAGTTTTCTTTTCGAGGTATAACCTAGAGATGCTTGGGGGTTAAAAGGGGAATGCTATTTTCGCACTCGGAAACGATATGGTGAGTTGCGCATTTCTTAGTGTGAAACCCCTTTTGCCCAACCTTTACAATCATCCCTATGCAGTACGATCTAATCGTCATCGGAACAGGACCTGGCGGCTACGTCGCAGCAATCCGCGCTAGTCAGTTAGGACTTAAAACAGCAGTCGTCGAACGAGAGTCTCTCGGTGGCATCTGCCTCAACTGGGGTTGTATCCCAACTAAGGCACTTATCAAGAGTGCTCAGGTGTTCAATTACATTGAGCATGCAGACCAATACGGCATTACAGTAGGCAAGCCTACTGCTGACTGGGGTGCAATGGTGAAGCGCAGCCGTGGCGTTGCAAACGGAATGAACAAAGGCGTTCAATTCCTTCTTCGCAAAAACAAGGTTGATGTCCTTATGGGCTCAGGAAAGCTTGTTAAAGGCAAGAAAGTAGAAGTAACAGACGCGAAAGGAAAAGCTACTACCTACGACGCGAAGAACATCATCATGGCTACTGGTAGCCGTGCTCGCGCCCTTCCAAACCTACCTATCGACGGAACCAAGGTCATTGAGTACCGCAAAGCGATGACACTCGAGGAGCAACCTAAATCAATGGTTGTCGTCGGTGCTGGAGCTATCGGAACTGAGTTCGCTTACGTATACGGAAGCATCGGCACCAAGGTGACCGTTGTTGAGTACATGGAATCAGGCCTCGTGCCACGTGAAGATGTAGACGTATCTAAGGAGCTCACAAAGATTTACAAGAAGTCAGGCATCGATGTACTCGCTAACACGAGCGTTGAGTCTGTCGATACTTCAGGTAAGCAAATCAAAGTCAACGTCAAGAACCGCAAGACCGGTAAGACAGACGTTATCACTTGTGATGTAGTTCTTTCTGCAGCGGGCATTGCTCCAAACACAGAAAACATCGGACTCGAAGAACTTGGTGTAAAAACCGAGCGAGGCGAGATCTTAGTTGATGCGAACTACAAGACGAACGTTGAGGGCATCTACGCTATTGGCGACATTACCCCAGGTCCGGCATTGGCACACGTTGCGAGTGCAGAAGGAATCATCTGCGTTGAAGCGATCGCAGGTCACAACCCAGAGCCAATGGACTACGGCAATATCCCGGGCTGCACGTACTGTGTACCTGAGATTGCAAGCGTAGGACACACAGAGGCTAGTGCACGTGAAGCAGGATATGAACTACGTGTCGGCAAATTCCCATTCTCAGCTTCTGGTAAGGCAAGTGCCGCAGGAGTTAAGGATGGATTCGTAAAAGTGATCTACGACAAGAAGTACGGAGAACTACTCGGTGCTCACATGATCGGTGCTAACGTTACAGAGATGATCGCTGAGATCGTTGTGGCACGTAAGCTTGAAACAACAGGGCACGAGATGCTCAAGGCTGTTCACCCTCACCCAACGATGAGTGAGGCCGTTATGGAAGCTACTGCTGCCGCGTACGACGAGGTAATTCACCTCTAGCGAGCATAAACTTCAATCTTAAAGCCGAGCCAACGTTTAACCACGTTGGCTCGGCTTTTTTATTGGACGGAAACTTTGAGTTCTTTTCCTGAAGCATCATTGCTTTGAAAACTGCTGTCTGATCTTTGTGCGGTGCCCCATAACGCTGGTTGACCCGAAGATTTCAGGGTATAACCTTGCTGATCACTCTCCATAACGTTTTGAGTCCCATCGGAGATGGTTGTAGAAGCGATGATAAAGCCGACCCCATCATCAGGACGATAGTAGCGGCCAGCAATAGGAGCGTAAACTCGCTGCGTATCCAAAGGCAACTCAGCAGAAAGAGCCAGAATCCGATCTCTTTGCTCAGAAGTGAGCGAAGGCCTAGTAAGCGGCTTAGCTGATTTACCTGAGCTAACAGATTCTTTCTTTGCCAGACGGCGTTTTGCTGCTGAAATGAATGCTTGCTTCACTTTCAATTTCGAGCTTAACATTCGGAATTCAGGTGTCTCGCTTTTCCCAGCATCAGTGAGGTGACTGAGTTTACCTAAAATCTCAGTTGAGGCATCTTCTGCTCCCATGATATCAGAGTTCAGATACTCCCGCTCTACTCCTCTGATCTTGTAACGGCTCTTTGTTGCAGGCGCATGAGTTGTTTCAGCCACTGGCCTAGCCATCTTCTTAAGCTCCTCGACATGAGCTTTAGAAAGCTTTCCAAGGTTGGAGGGCAGAATACTTGTTTTGGCGAAAGCTGACAAGGAATCACGGACGCCACGAAAACGGTCACGCAGAACATAACCTAGTGTATCTCCTGGACGGACTTCTCTCTTGAGAATAATTCGCTCGTACGTATCTCCATTCACCGTTGGTAAAGCCAAGGTGTCAAACATCACAGCTTTCGAAGACTGTTGACGAGTACCAGCATCTTCATTTACCTGAACACGAGGTAAAATGAAATAAGATGCAGTCAAACAGGAAACGCTCAATGCAAGAAGAATTGCTATTCGAGACGCCTTCATGACAACTTACTTTCAGCTGCGGCGACCTGGTAGTAATACGCTCCTCTTTCAGAAAGCAGGCGCTCATGACTACCAATACTATCGATTTCAGTTTCCTCAACACTGACGATGAGGTCACTGCCATAGGCAGCATTCATCCGTCCTGCGTTTATAATGAGTAAGCGTCCTTCACACCAAGGAAGAAGGTTATCTAAAAGTAGCCCCTCTTCATACGCAGGCAGTTTGTCCGTTGCGCCATTAAGCACAAGTGCATCAATGCCTGCATAGATCGCTCGCGCAACCAGCGTGCGGCTCGCCATTTCTTTTGAAATTCCTTCACCATCAAAACCGATAAGCGAGTACAACCCACGCGGTGGTGAGTCTTGGGGAATGCCCGCAAGCTCTGCAGCAACTCGTACCGCTTCGTGGTCAGGACGATCAACCATCGCAATATTCGACGCGATCGACCCCGAAGCAACAATGCTATTTGTGTCGATCAAGCTTAACTTACCGTAATCGGTAAGCGTGCGTACTTCATCAAAATTATCATCAAAATAGAGACGGACATTTCGATCGTTCCGTCTACCAAATAAGCCTTGAATAATGGATTCGCGCGTGTGCTTATCTGATCCTGCGAGCGCAATCCTGCAACTACTAGGGAAGGTAAATCGCTGTTCTTTCCCTGCCTGACTATCCCAAATAATGGTAAGTGTTTCGGGACGCTTTGGAAGAGGGTTGGCCAACACAACTCCGGGTTCGCCAAGTTCACTCAGTCTAAGTCTAGCAGGATTGAGTTGCTGCCATTTTGCGAGAGCTACACAAATGGAGACGAAAGGCATCATGATGAAGAAAAGTAGCAGCACTCCAAAGAGTAGCTCGCCAACTTGCAAACCAGCATAGCCAAGCTGATAGAGGCCAAACCCGATAAGCCCGATTGCAGCAACCAACAGCACGACTCGAATCATCTGTCGCTCAGCGCTAAACTCTGAAGAGATGGACTGAAAAGCTTCTTCTGCTCTTTCGTTTTTTTGCTCTAAGCGCTCGTACAGGTATTTCCCACCGTCGAGCGAATGTGTGTCCGGCAAAACGCGTGCAAACTCGTAGAGCGCTTCTCTTTGCTTCAATTGAGCTTCTTGAGCGGATTCGCGGGAGTCGCTGTTAGAGCGAAATACATAAAAGCCGAGAAGTACAAGCAGTATTTGCGAGACCACAAGTAAAAGTCCCCAAACCCAATTGGTAGCAATCAGGAAGATTGCCGCGACAAGCGTGACGACTATTCCAATAAGTAAAGAAGCCAAGCTGTATGCGCGCCAAACGCGTAGATCATCGACGTCGTTAATGAGCTTTAAGTAAAGCTCTCCATTAAGCGGTCGCGATAGGTCTGGCGCCTTTACCTTAAGGTGTTCCGTAAGTAATTTGACTTCCGACTGGCCGCGGTTGCTGGCGTGTGTAATCGCCTGCCTGCGAAGCAGGTATGCCGCAAGCACGAGACCTGAAGCTGCTAGGAATAGAGAGCCGATATGTTGCCATACTCCTTCTCTGAACTGCAGGTCGATTGCCTGCTGAAGCACACTATGCAACGTCCACAACACAAAGGAAAGCGCACCAGCGAAGAATAGGCTAAGCACAATGAGTTGCCACGGTAGGGGCTTCGTATTGAGACCGATTGGGACTATTTCCGATGATTCTCTATGGGCCGATCCTTCATGAAAGTTCTCTCCTGGACGAATAATTAAACCCGCACGAGATCTACCTGGCCCGTATCGATGGGCTTCGAAGTCGTCGCGGGACATTGAGCGTTTGCCCTGTGCCGGATCATGGATAGAAACCTTCGAAAAGGTAGCCTCGGTTACCACAATGAAGTGGTCTCTATCCCAATGAAGAATTACTGGAAGTAGATCTCCTTGAGAAAGTTCGTCATACGGGAGTTCTGCAGAGAGGGTATCAAAACCTAGCGCCTTGGCTCCTGTTTCGAGGCCTAGTAAATCTGCTCCACGTTCAGTTGTACCCGTTGCCTCTCGGAGGCGCTCCATGGAAAAGGACTTTCCAAAATGCTCAGTGACCATGCGCAAGCAGGTTGCCCCGCAATCGCGCTCATCAAGTTGAGGATAATATGGAGTATGGCCGGTCAAGTGTTCGTAGTGTTTCTGAGCCCCGGGGATGACTCTTGGATATTGCAAGGTGGACGAAATCTAGGTGCGACACCCAAATTCCTGCAAACAATGCCCTATTCAGGCTAGGAATATAGTCCAAATTACCCTAGCTGCGTTAGCTAAAGAAACACTACGATCACACTTAACAGGTCATTAGTAAGCCTTAGCGATTGCTACGAAATCGGCTGACTTTAGACTAGCTCCTCCGATGAGACCGCCGTCAATGTCTGGCTGGTTGAATAGCTCGTTTGCGTTTGCCGGTTTCACTGAACCACCGTAAAGAATTGAGGCAGCTGCAGCTAGGCTTTCGCCAAAACGAGTAGTGAGCCAGTTGCGAATAAACGCGTGAATCGCTTGCGCTTGAGCAGGAGATGCGGTTACACCTGTTCCGATTGCCCAAACAGGCTCGTAAGCAAGTACAACCTTCGCCATCGCTGCTGCATCAAGATGAGCAAGACCTTCTTCTAATTGGTGTGCTACAATCTTCTCTTCGTTACCTGCTTCGCGCTGGTCTAGCGTTTCACCGAAGCAATAGATCGGTGTGAGGCCGTTCTCAAGTGCTTGATTCACTTTCGATGCGAGTAGTTCGCCAGCTTCGCCATGATCTGCACGACGCTCCGAGTGACCTACGATTACGTAATCACAGCCAACGGATTTTAACTGAGACCCACTGTGCTCGCCCGTGTGTGCTCCTGAGGCAAAAGACGAAATGTCTTGACCTCCTGTGTGTACATTCTTGGCGCCTTTCACGATTGCATGAAGTGCATTTAAGTGGATTGCCGGAGCGCAAAAGACAACTGGAAGATCAACGTTACCAAGTGCTTCAACGACCGCAGTCGCGAGGTCGCAACCAGCTTGGTGGTCTAAGTTCATTTTCCAATTGCCTGCAACTAGGCGGCGAGATTCTTTAGGTGTAGCCATGGTGCGAAGAAACGCACTGCGTAGAACTGTACAAAGGATAAAAAGCTGGATCAGTAAATCCTGGCGCTTTTGGTGTTTTAAGGCAATCTGTCTGCACGCTGACAAGCGCACTGCTCTAACACTACTTACCCATACTTACTAGGGGTTGAGCGTTTCAAATAGGACACAAAAAGGACAGTAAGTGATTAACTATTTAGACCTCGGAAATTCATCCCGCTATATTCGCGGCCGCTATGAAAAACAACCTCCGTTTCTTCCTCTCTGGGATCCTTGCAGCTGCACTTTTAGTGCCTGTATCTAGTACTGCCCAGTCAGTGCTTAATGCACTGGACAGCCTCGATTTACCTGAAGCTATTGTTGTAGCTAACCGAGCACCCGTTGATCGTCAAAGTGTGGGTCACACACTTGATATCATCACAAAGGCCCAACTCGAGTCACTACCGATCAGCAACATAGCTGAAGCGCTTCAATATGTTGGTGGACTCGACGTTCGTCAACGCGGACCGAGAGGAGTCCAAGCAGACTTGAGCATTCGTGGAGGAACGTTCGACCAAGTGTTGATTCTAGTGAACGGAATTCGTTTGTCAGACCCTCAAACAGGTCACCACGCGCTAAACATCCCTGTCCCTCTCGAACATGTTGAGCGTATTGAAGTCCTCAAAGGACCTGGTGCCCGTCTATATGGCCAGAACGCGTTTGCCGGTGCGATAAACATCGTGACGAGTCCAGGTAAAGAGCAAGCAATCGGACTACGCGGCGAGCTAGGCGAGAATGGGCTCGGAGGTTTTGGCGTAAGCATTAACCTTCCTAAAGCTGGAGCTAACCACTTGCTTAGCTATCAACGAGATTTCGCTCAAGGTTACCGCTACAACACAGATTACACGATCCAAAACATCATGTATCAGTCAGAAATGACGATCGGTGAGAATAAGTTTTCTGCATTGGCTGCATTGAGTGACCGTGCCTTCGGTGCCAACGGATTCTATGCAAGCGCATCGGCTACAGACCAGTTTGAAGCGATTCAAACAAGCGTAATTGGACTGCAGCACACGAAGAGAAACGACAAAGGCAGCTTTTCACAGCGCATTAGCTGGAGACGTAACCAGGACGAGTACATTTTCATCCGAAGCAACCCGAGCATCTACCGCAACCTGCACATTTCTCATACCTATGGATACGATGCGTACAAGTCGATCAACAACAAGTTTGGTAGCCTTGGTCTAGGAGGAGAATTGCAAAATGTAGCCTTAACCAGCAACAACCTTGGAGATCATCAACGCATCGTAGCTAACGCACTCGTCGAACAGCGATTCGAGCTGCTAGACGCTGACCTGACGGTCACACCAAGTGTCTCCTTCAATTACCTCAGCGATGTGGGTGCTCAAGTACTTCCAGGACTTGACGTTTCTTATGATGTTTCTGACGACATCAATTTCTACGGAAATGCAGGAATGACCTCTCGTGTTCCTACGTACACAGACCTATACTACAGTGACCGCTACAACCAAGGAAACGCTGACTTGTCTATTGAGCGCGCTTACGCTTTTGAACTTGGAGCCAACTATGAAAAGAATGGCTGGGAAGCGAAAGCTGCCGTTTGGACGCGGGAAGCGATCGACCTCATTGACTATGTGCGTGAGTCTGCAGCAGACACGGTTTGGCAACCTCAGAACATTACCGATGCGACCTTCTCTGGTGTTGAATTGCAGCTCTCTGCACGCAACCGTTGGAAGTGGCTTCCTCTAGCCCAAGTGAGCTACAATTACATCGATGCTGAATTAGCTGATGATCCTGAATCACAAAGAATCAGTCGATACGCACTCGATCAGTTGACGCACCAGTTCAACGCAACAGCAATCATTAGAATAACTAACCCACTGAGTGCAACCCTTGCCCTTCGTGTTGCCGACCGCGTTTCAGAACCAGGACTTGGTGATCTTCCTGTCGATTATGAACTACTTGACCTTAGGTTTGACTATCGATTGAAGAAGGCCAAAATTTTCGCTGAGGCGACAAACCTTCTCGATCAGGAATACACGCAAGCGAATGGCGTCCCTCTTCCTGGACGTTGGATGCGCACCGGTGTAGCATTTAGACTGTAACGTTAATATGGAGTTTGGAAAGCCTGAAAACCCTGCGTTAATTGACTGGAGTCTAGCTCCAGACACTGATTTAACGAACCATGTTTTAGAAGGGCTTTCGCCCCCGCTGTGCGAGGGTCAAAGGACAAAACCCAACACAGCTCCACACATTTACCTTGGATCAACCTCCTGGGGTGATAAGGAATATGTAGGTCCAGTCTATCCTCCTAAAACAAAAGCCAAGGAATTCCTAGAAGCATATGGGAAGCAGTTCAACACCATAGAGTTGAACACGACTTTCTACCGTATGCCAAAGGCTGACCAGACAGCTGCTTGGGCTGATAAAGTTCCTTCAGATTTCCGATTCTGTCCCAAGGTGAACAAACTGCTGAGTCAGTCGAAAAACCTAGGCGTCGGGACAAACCGCATTGAAGAATACTGTGAAGGCGTTCGCGGGTTTGGAGAAAATCTGGGCCCTTGCTTTATCCAGCTACCTACACACTTCGACACTTCCAAGTTTGAAGCCCTTCTAGCATTTCTTGATCAATGGCCTAGTGATGTTCGACTTGCAGTTGAATTACGCCATGCGTCATGGTTTACAGAAAGTAGAGGAGCGGATTTGTTCGCAGAACTCTTTGCACGCGGCCATGGCACCACCATTTCTGATGTTGGGACAAGACGCGATGTAGCCCACATGAACATCACAACAGACTTTTTTCTTTTGCGCTGGGTTGGGTCCTTGCACTCGACAGACCAGGAGCGTTTAGCTGAATGGTCTGCGAAACTTGCTTCTTGGATTTCGGGCGGACTTACGCAAGCCTATGTGTTTACGCATCAAGTAGTTGCTCCCGAAGCAGCAAAAGCGGCAAGTTCATTTGAAGATATGCTGCGAGCGCACTACCCTGCCCCGCTAAACGTTCGATCTCCTGAGATACGAACGAACCAAGGCCCACAGAACGAACAAATTGAACTGTTTGGGTAGTTATTCCGTATTCAAAGACCTATACTCTGCCCATGTCTGAACAGCTTCCCTACCTACATCGTGACTTGTCTTGGTTATCTTTTAATCACCGAGTACTTCAGGAGGCAATGGATCCTACGGTACCGTTGCTTGAGCGCGTCAAGTTTATGGCGATCTACGCGAGTAATCTTGACGAGTTTTTCCGTGTGCGTGTCGCCGGACATCGCAACCTACTTCGCTTAGGAAAAAGCACCAAAAAGGAGCTAAACGTTGATCCGAAGGTTGTTTTGCGTGCGATTCTCAAGGAGGTGAACGCCCAACAGGAGCTGTTTAGCAAAATCTTCTCAGACGACCTCATACCTAACCTAGCAAATCACGGGGTCTACCTGCGACGACGGTTGGACTTAACGAGAAAGCAGCAGATTTTTGTAGAGGAGTACTTCCACGACCACATGCTACCGTTCGTACAGCCGGTACTGCTGATCAAAAACAAGGTCCGCCCTTTTTTGATCAACGGAGCGTTGTACTTGGTGATTGAAATGGTTGACCGCGTAACGGTAGAGACGACCTATGCGCTGGTTAAGATTCCAAGTGGTGAACTGGGCCGATTCATTGTTTTGCCTTCGACACAGGAAGACAAAAAGGAGATCATTCTGATGGATGACATCGTACGTCATTCTATTAGCTGGATGTTCCCAGGATACGACATCAAGGACACGTACTCTATCAAGCTTACGCGTGATGCTGAACTGTACATCGATGATGAGTTTTCAGGAGACCTTGTAGACAAGATCAGAAAAGGCCTAGCCAAGCGACATGTCGGTCCGGCAAGTCGCTTTGTATACGACCGAGAAATGCCACTTGAGCTACTCGATTACCTTAAAGACACCTTCAACTTAGGAAAGTATGACCTTTTAAGAGAAGGTCGATATCAGAACAACTCAGACTGGTTCAGTTTTCCAGACTTTGGAATGGTTGCATTAAAGAACCCTCCGATGCCACCGATACCAGAAACGGTATTGTCGAAGACGGAAGATTTCTGGCAAGCGATACGAGAAGAAGACCACCTACTCTACTACCCGTACCACGACTATGAAGCGGTCGTTCGCTTTTTTGAGGAAGCCAGCGCTGACCCAACGGTAACGCACATCAAAATTGTCCAATACCGTGTGGCTAAGAAGTCGCGCATTATGGACGCTATCCGTGAAGCGGTACAGCGTGGTAAGCAAGTAACCGTCTTTATTGAGATCAAAGCACGCTTTGACGAAGAGGCAAACCTTGCTTGGGGTGAAAAGCTTGAAAAGGCAGGCGTTACCGTTCACTACTCCTTCCCAGGAGTCAAAGTGCACTCTAAGGTTGCCATGGTAAGACGTGTAGAAGACGGCGTAGGTCGCTTGTATACATACATGAGTACAGGAAACTTCCACGAGAACACCGCTAAAATTTACAGCGACTTTGGGCATTTCACTTCTGACCCACGGATCACGGATGAAGTTGCGCGCCTATTCAACTATTTAGAAACCGTCAAGCGACCAAAGCAGCCTTTCGAGCACCTACTTGTAGGTCAGTTCAACATGAGGGCGACGTTTATCTCTAAGATTGACCGGGAGATCAAGTTTGCGAAGGCAGGCAAACGAGCCAAGATCATGTTGAAGATGAACAGTCTTCAAGATGGGAAGATGATCGAGAAGCTTTACGAAGCGAGTCAGGCAGGTGTTGAAATCCGACTCATTGTACGTGGCATCTTCTCGCTTGTACCTGAGGCCAAAGAATTCTCCGAGAATATCCGAGCGATCAGTATCGTAGATCGCTACTTAGAGCATGCTCGCGTATTCACCTTCCACAACGGAGGTAAAGAGGAGCTCTATCTCAGTTCAGCAGATTGGATGACAAGGAACCTTTCGTACCGAATTGAGACTGCATTTCCGATCTACGACAAGGTTCTTCGAAAAAGAATTATCGACCTGATGGAAATTCAATGGGCCGATAATGTCAAGAGTAGAACCTTGGATGCGAAAATGAAAAATACCTATCGTCGTACTTCTCAGGACCTTGCGATACGATCTCAAGTGGAGAGCTACTATTACGTGAAGCGTCTCGAAGATCAAGCGCAAGTTGCGTGGAGCGAAAACGAATATTCTATCGAAAAAAGCTAGCTAAAACTTTGCGAGTTAGAGTCTAAATGATTACATTTGCGCTCGCTTCCAGTAAAACGCAGATGTAGCTCAGCTGGTAGAGCGCAACCTTGCCAAGGTTGAGGTCGCCAGTTCGAACCTGGTCATCTGCTCTAAGAACCCCGTTATCGAAAGATTTCGGGGTTCTTTCTTTTTAAGTGGTGTCTTCCGTGCTCTCTGAAAAAGAAACGGCGCCTGCACTTAAAAGGCCGCGTTCCTTCAACTACGCAAGCTTCGTTCAGCAAACCACCCTGGGGTATTCACCCAAAAAAAAGAGGATGTGCATTGCTGCACATCCTCTTTTTTTATTCCTGCAGATCGGTAGACAGAGCAGGGCAACAGCAAGTCTATGCTAGCTAGCTGGGTACCAAAGCGTCTCACCCGCGTGGGTTTTGACTTCTACCCCGCTCTCTCCGTCAGTAACACGCCCAATGACTTGTGCATCTATTCCGAAACCCTTCGCAATTGCGATCGCTTCTTCCGCGCGTGCAGCAGGCATGTAAGCCTCTAGACGCGTTCCCATGTTGTAAACCTGATAGAGCTCATGAGGAGTCATGTCGTTGACCTCTGCGATATACGTGAACAACGGAGGCAGCGGAAGCAAGTCATCCTTAACTAAGCGTGTACCACGCAAGAACTTACTCGCCTTGCTTTGGCCTCCGCCAGTGTTGTGAATGATGCCGTGAATTTCGCTACCGAAACTCTTCACCATAGCATGAAGCAACGGTAAGAACGTTCGCGTTGGACTCAAGAGCAGCTTTCCTACTTCCATCTCCTTGCCGTCCCCGATTGAGATTTTGTCCGTCAGCTTGGCTGGACCAGCATAAACGTATTCGTCTTCGGTATTTGGATCGAAGGTCTCTGGATACGCAGCTGCATAGCTGTGATCAAGTAAATCGTGGCGCGCCCCGGTGAGTCCGTTGCTGCCAATACCTGAATTGTAAGACGACTCGTAAGTCGACTGCCCATAGCTGGCAAAACCTACCACAACATCACCTACTTGAGGCTTGATGTCGATGACCTCGTCGCGACGCATTCGGCCGTAAGCGGTGTATCCGACGTCGATGGTACGTACAATGTCTCCGACGTCTGCAGTCTCACCTCCCGCAAGGAAGATGTCTACGCCATGATCACGCATGCGGTCTGCGAACTGAGTCGTCGCTTGGATGAGTTCTTTGATGACGTCACCTGAAATAAGGTGCTTGTTTCTACCTATGGTACTGCTAAGTCCAATGTTAGTCGTCATTCCTACGCACGCCATGTCGTCGACGTTCATCACGATGGCATCCTGAGCGATTCCACTCCATACGGAAAGATCTCCTGTTTCTTTCCAGTAGAGGTAAGCCAAACTCGTCTTCGTACCCGCCGTATCGGCGTGCATGAGGCAACAATAGTCTGGATCACCGCTGCCAAAATCTGGAAGTATTTTGCAGAAAGCCCCTGGAAAGAGGCCCTGGTCTAATCCTTTGATCGCCGCGTGTACTTCGGACTTATCGGCACTCACGCCTCGCTTTGCATATACTGACATGGTGCAAATGTACTTTGGTTAAAGGTGTGGTTCTGGCTGGTGTTTTGCACGTGTGTAAAAAGGCCTGCATAATTGTAGTCCGTTCTTTTCTAGGAGGGCTCCAATTTCAACCTGACCCAACCAATCATATGAAGATTCTGTCGTTGACAATCCTGCTGGTCACTCTTGTTTTGGCGCAAGCTGCAAAGGCACAAGACACCTTCAGTTTGCTGGCCTACGACGAAGAGACAGGCGAGATTGTCAGCACAGGGGCTTCTTGCATTGACGGCAATGTGATCCCAAATGGTGTACATGCAATTTCAAGCATCCTTCCTGGGATTGGCGCTATTCATACGCAAAGCCTTTACATGCCGCAAAATCAAGCGTTAGGTGATGAGCTTCTTTCTCTTGGCCTTTCGGCAAAACCCCTGTTAGACAGTCTACTATTAGCTGATGTGGCCACGATGCCTGGCTTTAGGCAATACCTCGCAGTGACCTTGGGTGAAGTCGTTCAAGTGGCTGCTTTCACTGGCGATAGCTGTTATCCATGGGCCGGACAATGGGAAGGTGACCAAGTCGTAATCGCTGGAAATATTCTGATCGATTCGATGGTTGTCGTCAATATGCGCGAAGCTTACTTAAAAGCAGATGCTGAAGGACTCCCATTGGCGGAAAAAGCGCTTGCTGCAATGGTTGCGGTAGCCTATCCGGGTGCAGACCGCAGGTGCTTGAGTGCAGGACTGAGCAGTAGAAGCGCATTTCTTAGACTTGCAAAACCAACAGACACGCCAGACAACTTGACTATTGATATCGCCATCCCTTTTCCTGTTGGCGACAAAGACCCCGTGCTTTTGCTGAAGGAGGCTTTCGAGGCGATTCAGGTGAAAGAGTAGCAGCGGTAAACCACAGGCTAGTTCGCATCTTTACGCTGTGAGACTCGAACTCCTTTCCTACGCCCAGCAATCGAAAACGAAGACCGTTGACGGTCAGCCGCTTTTATGGTGCGCTGTTCGAAAGACATGGCTTGCTGCCCAGCCAGAGGAATACGTGAGACAAGGGCTAATTCTTTTTCTTGTTGAGCTCGATTATCCGATCAACCTGATGCAAGTAGAACGAAAGGTTGGCAGCACCAACGACCGCCTAGATTTGCTTGTCCTCGATCGAAACCATGATCCGTTTGTGTTGATAGAAGTGAAGGCTCCGGGACTAAAGCTTCAGCCTGCGGTTGAACAACTAGCACGCTACAACAGACACTGGAAAGCGCCTTTCACACTGGCAATCAACGGAGAAGAGGCACTATGCTATGCTGTAGATTGGGAGAAAGAGTCCATACATCAAGTCTTGGAAATCCCAAGATTTCCAGTGGACAAAAATACCCCCTAAAGTCACTCGTTCAGAGCTGAGCTTTCTCGTAATTTGTGGCAGCCCTAATTTCAAAAATGCCACACATCCTTCTCACTGGAGCTCTCGGTCAAATAGGCCGAGTACTACTCCAACATCTTGTTGACGTTCATGGCGCAGACGCTGTTCTAGCCACAGATCTTCCTTTCAACGAACCTGACTTACCCTGCGCCTACCGTAGCCTTGATGCTACCGATGGTGTTGCTTGGTCGGAACTCTCGAAGGAATTTCAATTCAAGGAGGTCTATCACCTGGTCGCCGTTCTTTCGGCGAAAGGAGAAGCCAATCCTTGGAGGTCTTGGGACATCAACATGGACGCTTGGCGCAACGTGATCGAAAACGCGACGCAGTGGCCAGACTGTAAGGTGTTTTTTCCAAGCAGTATCGCTGCTTACGGTCCACCGTTACCTGCAAAGGTTGACGAGTCTCAAGCACTTACTCCGACAACCAGTTATGGTGTCAGTAAAGCTGCTGGTGAGATGTGGGCTGATTATGCCGGTGTGCGTTTTGGCTTAGATGTGCGCTGCTTGCGACTTCCTGGTGTAATTGGTTACCAGACCATGCCGGGCGGAGGCACAACAGACTATGCTGTAGACATCTACCACCAAGCATTGAAAGGTGAGATGTTTACGTGCTTCCTAGCACCAGATACGCGTCTTCCGATGATCTATATGGCCGACGTACTCCGCGGGGTATCTGAGTTGATGGCTGCTCCGAGAGAGGTTTTGGCGAAAGCTAAAGGCAACAGAGCTACAGCGATCTACAACCTCGACGGATTTAGCGTTACTCCAGCAGAACTGCATGCGGAGATCCAGAAGCACCTTCCGGATTTTCAGATTGAGTACGCTCCAGATTTCAGACAAGAGATTGCTGAGACGTGGCCACAAGAACTTGACGGAAAAAAGGCAAGAGAAACTTGGTCGTGGCAACCAAATTACGACCTTGCGTCTACGACCGAGGATATGCTCACGCAGCTTCGTAAAAAAAAACCTTCTAGCACAAGCACTTTAAAGATTCCAGCATGAACACTACCAACGAAGCATTACACCAAGAGCTAGAAGAGATTAGAGAAGCAGGCCTTTACAAAAAGGAACGCATCATTACCACTCCGCAAGGTCCGAGCATCAAGACCGACGAAGCTGGAGAAGTACTCAACTTCTGTGCGAACAACTACCTCGGGCTCAGTAGTGATCCTGAGGTACTCCAAGCGGCGAAGGATACGATTGACTCTCACGGCTTCGGACTTTCGAGTGTACGTTTCATCTGCGGTACGCAAGACATCCACAAGGACTTAGAGGAGCGCATTGCACGCTTTGTAGGTTGTGAGGATGCGATCCTTTATGCGGCTGCTTTTGACGCAAATGGTGGCCTTTTTGAGCCACTACTCGGCAAAGAAGATGCGATCATCAGTGATAGCCTCAACCACGCGAGTATCATCGACGGTATTCGTTTGTGTAAGGCTGCACGTTTCCGCTTTGCGAACAATGACATGGCTGATCTAGAAGCTAAGCTCATTGAAGCTAAGGGCGCTCGTCGCCGTATGATTGTAACTGATGGTGTGTTCTCAATGGACGGCTATATCGCTCAACTCGATAAAGTGGTTGCACTTGCCGAGAAGTATGATGCAATGGTGATGGTGGACGATTGCCACTCTACCGGATTTGTAGGTAAGCGTGGTCGCGGCACTGCAGAGCACTGTGGTGTCTTCGGTAAGATTGACATCATCACAGGCACCTTTGGTAAGGCGCTAGGTGGCGCGAGTGGAGGCTTTACGGCTGCAAGCAAACAGGTGGTTGAGATTTTACGTCAGCGTTCACGTCCGTACTTGTTCAGTAATACGGTTGCTCCTTCGATTGTAGGTGCAAGTATCAAGGTGCTTGAAAAGCTCGAGGCTTCAACGGAGCTTCGCGACAAGCTCGAAACGAATACCAAGTACTTCCGTGAAGGAATGGGTGCTGCTGGTTTTGACATTCTTCCAGGAACACATGCGATCGTCCCAGTGATGTTGTACGATGCGAAGTTGGCGCAGGAGATGTCTTCAGAGCTACTCAAAGAAGGCATCTATGTTGTTGGCTTCTTCTTCCCGGTTGTGCCGCGTGAGAAGGCCCGTATCCGTGTTCAATTGAGTGCTGCACATACGCAGGAGCACTTGGACAAAGCGATTGCTGCGTTTACGAAGGTTGGGAAGGCGTTAGGAGTTGTTGGGTAATTTTGAATTGGTCGAAGCTCCGCTCCGATAAATTTGAATTTTGAATTTGCGAGTAAGAATGCACGCGTTAAAGCCAATGAATTGGCTTTAACCCAAATTGTGCATTAGCATTTCTACTCCGAGCCGGAAAGGCCTTCAAACACAGGCACATGCGATAAAAATCTGTCCTCACCCTAGCGGTGCTAGGTCTGCGGAAAATTTTCCTCGCGAGCACTTGTGTTTATTGACTTCCTAGGCTCTCGCTACGAATCCCAATGCACGATCTGGGTTTAAGTGAACTAGGTGACTTATGTTTGGGTTGAATTACAATTCAACCTATGCAGTCTCGATTATTCATTAAACTTTCAATTGCCATTGTATTCTGCCTAGCGCTGATTACGAATGTTTCCGCACAAGGTGAACCTCAAGTCACTATTCGTGAATCAGCAGGTTTTTCTATTGGGGGGGGAACTACATTTCAAGCTCCTCCCACTGAATACAGGCTTTGTCACCTACATAACTGACACAAGTGAGGATATCCCACTTGTAAGTTTTGGGGACAACCTGGCTTCTAGCAAGATCGGCAAACTTGAGCACCTGCTTCTTCATCACTATAACAATGATTCCGAACTGGTAAAAGAGACTGAAGTAAAATGGAAAGGACGACGTGATCATCTCGGCCTTTACTCGTTAGGAGACAAACTCATCTGGGTTTATAATGAACAAGAAAAAGGTGATGACGCATTGACATGGGTTCAACTCCTGAATCTAGATGGAAAGCTTGGAAAACGGTTCCAAATTTTCAAATTCAACCCTAAAAAAGGATTCACATATATCAATTCTACAGTCAGTAATGACAAGTCAAAGAGGGGGTTCGTCTTCAGCAAGATGTCTTTTAATCTAAGAGCAGGAAAGGGTGATGATGGAAATTCGGAATTAAGCTTCATGGTATTCAATGACGATGGATCGGTAGTATGCAGCACCAATAAAAAGCTCACAACATCACGTCGAAATTTCGAATTAAAGAGTATCGGCGTTACTAACTCGGGGAAGATCATAGCAGTTGCTGATATCTACGACATTGATAATCGCAAAAAGCTAAAAGGTGGATCATTAAATCAAATATACACCTACACACTAGCTCCTGAATCGAAAGAAGTAATAAAAACACATGTGCAATCGAAAGGAGTCTACCTGAGTGACCTCTCACTATACACAAACACAACTGGAAACATCAACCTTTTCGGGATATACAGAAAGAGTGAGCGCAAACAAAACATAGGTGTATTCTGTGTTACAGGACTATCGGAAAATAGTAAATCAATCAATCTAATTCCGTTCAATGAATCTGATCTCCAAAAGCTTGGAACACGAGTCACGCATGTTTCTAAAGGAACATTAACACTGAAAAATGAATTCTCTATCCAAGGCGCCTTGTCCCATAATAATGGAAGCAATACCATTCTTCTTGAGGCATACTACAGGAAAGTAAGTGAAAGAACCGGAGCGATAACCCACAACTTCAATGATGGTATTATAATCAACTACAATAATGAGGGAAATATCAATTCAGCCACTACAATACCAAAAGTCCAACCAAATATTAATCAAATCGAACCTTACGCTAGAATGCATTTGATCGAGCACAACGGAAAAGCTGCTGTCGTTTACAACGACAATATTGATAATCTCTCAAGCGATCAAGATCAAGTAAGAAAAGCCTTAACTAATATGAATAAGAAGAATGCCGTAGCCACTATTGCTTACACGAACGAAGACGAAAAGTTGGTCCGCAAACCTCTTTTTCCTTCAATGGAAATAAAAGGTATGATGATAATACCGAATTCTGTAGCCGAACTTAGTGACGGAGATGCAATTTTCATGACTTACGGGGGGAAACCAACAATAAGAAACTTTTTCGCCCTTGGAAAACTCAAGACAAACTAGCTTTTCCTAATTCTTTCTACCGCTAAAAAACTCCTACTCCACCCGACTACTAAAAAACCCCATGTGCCAGGGCTTCCACAACCAAGGAACAATCGTCAAGTGCTGCGGTTTGCGAATATCTGGATCTAGCATCACAACGCCCCAACGGAAGAGGTCGATGCTGCAGGTTACCTGTGGATGAGCTTTTACCCATTCCCACGCGGCTTCCATTCCTGGTGACCAATGAATGTCATCAAGGATGATGACACTCTTCTCGTGACAATGGACGAGGATCTGCGCGAAGTAATCCTTCGTTGCCTGTTCGGCATGGTGACCGTCGATGAAGGCGAGGTCTACCTTTTCAAGTTCTTTGAGCGCTGGTTGGAGTTGCTCTACGAACGTTCCAAGCAGGAGCGTTGCGTCTGCCTGTGGTGCGATAGACTTGACGGCTCCTCGTGCACGCTTGATGAGATTTTCATCGGCATCTATGCTGATGAGCTTTCCATCCTCAGGAAGTGCAGCTGCGAGGTAGCTGGTACCAATGCCGAGGTTACTTCCGAGTTCGAGGACACGTTTGGCCTTGAGCCAATCGACAGTCTTAAAGAGATATTCTCCAAATCGCTCCGGGCTTCCACTTGTGCTAGCAATGTCCTTGATTTTGCGCGTCTTCTTGGCAGCGGTACGAGAACCGGCACCGAAATCGGTCAGCTCGATATCGCTCCCGTCAACGGCATAGCCATCGCGGAGTTCCTGCATCCAATCGAAGGCATAGAAGTGCCTGTTATCCTCGATCACTTGGCCGAGAAAACTAAAAGCGCGAGGCGCATGGACGTCATAAATGGTGTTGGCGGACCAAGCGTAACGTGCAGCAGATGAAAATGCGTGAAATTTCACAGCCGCGAATGTAGACTACTAGTTGAGCTTGACCAAGGTTTTGATTTGGCGAAATAAAGTCGCCTCTTAATAGGCTAAGCATTATGTCGCCAAAGGTTGCTCTGCCTCTCTTTCGTATTGTTAAGCTGTACTTAAACCACCCGTAAAACAGTCAAAATGCATGTTTTTTCAGACGAACAGTAAACCCTTAGGCAAGCTCTTCAGAGGAAGTGCGTTATTGCATACATCTATGGGTATACGATTTTGCTTTTGTCTTTTAGTGTCCTTGGTCTGTTGCATTTCTGCGGAGGCCCAACAATACAATACCGCCGCCGGATTACGTATCGGAGGCGCAGGAGGAGTTACTGCCGTTCAACGTATTGCTGACCATGGTTCTATTGAAGCGTTTGCTGTTGCAGGCTTTAATTCTGGCGCCTTTACGATAACTGCTATTGGCCGACGCCACGTTCCGCTAATCACAAGACAGCTCAACATGTTTGTCGGTGCTGGCCTCCACAAGGGCTGGGGATATGAGAAGGATGGCAAAAAAGGTAACCCCTTTGGTATTGACGGTCAGGTTGGGTTAGAATTCAACATCAAGCGAGCTACTATCGCATTTGACTTTGTCCCACAAATCAACTTGAGTGGCAAAGTGATTCCCTTTGCCTTGAGAAATGCGGTTTCTTTTCGCTACATCATCGACCAGCGTAAAGCTGACCTGCTTGTCAAGTTGCCATGGGAAGATGAAGCAAAACAAAAAGACCGTCTAAAAAAGAAGAGAGCTCGTCAAAAAGCAAAGAAGAAGAATCAAAAGCAACGTGCCAAGGAAGGAAAGTCTAAATGGAAGATGCCTTGGGAAAATGACGAGACCTTTTACGAACCCAACGGAAATTGGGACGAGTTAGCCTCGTTCTAACAGACTACTTTAGCCCTTAACGTCTAAGTTCGCATCCATGGAAAATCCTCTTTCTGCATTTGCTAAGATCAAAGCATTCGTTTTTGATGTCGATGGCGTCATGACCGCTGGGAAAGTACTCGTAGGCGAGGACGGTTCTTTGCAACGCACCGTCAGTATACGTGACGGATATGCAGTCCAACTCGCGATCAAGCTCGGCTACCGTGTAGCAATCATCACCGGAGGAAACTCTGTAGGTGTGAGCAAGCGATTTGCCAAATTGGGAGTGACCGACTACTACTCAGGTGTTCAGAGCAAAAAGGAAGTCTACGTGGCCTACTTGGAGCGTCACGGACTTGATAAATCAGAGGTGCTATACATGGGCGATGACATTCCAGACTACGAGGTCATGAAGATGGCTGGTTTGGCAGCCGCTCCGGCAGATGCTTGTCCTGAAATCCTCTCCGTCTCTCACTATGTGAGTGGACTTAATGGAGGTGATGGTTGTGTTCGTGATGTAATCGAGCGCGTCCTTAAACTAAACGGAAGCTGGCCTGTCGCATGAGTATGATCTTAGGATGGCTGCGCCTTGTTAGGCCAATCAATATAATTCTGATCGCAATCACCCCACTAGCCTTGTGGGCTGTGCTTGTGCGACCGCTGTTCGGTGTTCCAGAACTTGATGTACGTCAAGTTTTAATGCTAGGACTAGCGCTTGGCTTTGTTGCCGCAGCCGGCAATGTGATCAATGACATCGCTGACAGAACGATCGACCAATTGAACGAGCGGAAAAACCCACTCTTAGATGGGTTTCCGGTATCAGCTGCATGGTTTCTATATGTCGGACTCAACTTAGTCGCACTCTTCCTAACCTGGCAGTTGGCTGCAGAGCTCAATCGTTGGGCTGTAGCATCCTTGTTACCGCTAGCAATACTGGGATTGGCGGGATACTCCTTTGCCCTCAAGTGTACTCCACTTGTCGGCAATCTGCTCGTGAGCGCCTTTGCAGCAGGCGTTCCAGGAATGGTCTTCATTGCTGAACCCATGATTGCAGAGAACCTTGTAAAATCGGCCTCTGCTCAAAGTTTGGTGGTGTACATCGTCATTGCCTTCTTCGGGACACTAGCTCGTGAACTCGTCAAAGACCTAGAAGACAAACACGGTGACGCTGCCGCTGGCTGCCAAACGCTAGCTGTACGCTGGCCAGAGAAAGACATGCTCATCTTAATCAATGCATGCATGTTTATCGTGCTCAGCGCAGTCGCTTATCTCACTGCGATTTGGTACATGGCCAATGTCCTTACGGGGGCTATTAGCTGGGCTGCGTTGTGGTTACTCCTCGCAGGCATCCTGTTTACGATTTACACGCCATCAGACGAAGGCAAAAAGAGATGGTCTGTGCTAAGCGGCCAATTAAAGATGGCAATGGCTTTCGGCCTTATTTTACTCATCCTAGTTGGAGCGAACGTATGGAACTGACACACCAAATAATTCTAGCGAGTGCAAGCCCGCGGAGGAGTGAATTGATGCAAGCGCTTGGCTTTGAATTCGAGGTTCGAGCGACAGATGCAGAAGAGGTTTTGCCGAAAGGCCTACCTCACGAAGAATCTGCTGAATACCTAGCTGTACTAAAAGCTGATGCTGCACTTCCTTGGCTATCCTCCTCAAACCTCACGCTTACTGCAGACAGCGTTGTACTTCTTGGAGACGAGTGGCTCGGCAAGCCCGTTGATGCTGCTGAGGCAATTGAAACGCTCACCAAGCTTTGCGGAAATACCCACACGGTCATTACTGGGTTTTGCATCCAGCATTTGAATGAACAAGGCGAGTTGATCAGACTCAGTGAATCTGTCGTTACAAAAGTGACCATTGCAGCTGCAAGTCTAGCGGAGATCGAACACTATGTCGCTACCCAGCCTCCGCTCGACAGGGCAGGCAGTTATGGTATTCAAGATTGGATTGGATGGGCCAAGGTTGCCCGAATTGAAGGTTCTTACAGCAACGTGATGGGCCTTCCTACCGCAGAGGTATACCAAGCTCTTTCAGCTTTCGCCAAAACAAGCTAAACGAATTCCAGCTCTTACTTAGTTTTAGAAGCTCTACGTTCAAGCTCTTGGACTACGAGGCTTAGTTCTCGTCCCATTTCACCAGCAATACTAGTGTTCTCTTGTGCTCTACGAACAAGGTAAGGGACAACGTCCGCTACAGGGCCGTAAGGAACATACTTAGCGACACGGTATCCTTCTGCAGCAAGCTTAAACGTTACGTTATCTGACATGCCGTAAAGCTGGCAAAACAATGCGTGCTTGTGCTGCTTGTCGATTCCTTTGTCTTCCATTGCCGCCAGCATCAGCTGAGCGCTTAATTGATTGTGTGATGCATTCACAAAATCAATGGTGTCCAAGTTTTCAAGGCAGTACGCAACGGCCTTGTTGTACTCTTTGTCGGTTGTTGCTTTATCGGGATTGATTGGGCTCGGATATCCCTTTTCGATAGCGCGTGCTCGCTCCTTTTCCATGTAAGCTCCACGCACCAGTTTAGCACCTAGCACCACCCCACGGCTGCGACAGATGTCATGCTGTGTGACGAGTGCATCATACCGATCGTGACGGTACAGCTGATAGGTTGAGCAGACTACAGCTCGTTCTTTGTTGTACCGAAGCATCGCGTTATTCACGACTTTATCTATCGCAGGCTGAATCCAACTTTCCTCTGCATCGATGTAGAGTTGCACTCCTTTGTCAGAGGCTACATAGCAGAGACTATCTAACCTTTTCGATACAGCCCTGTAAGCTTTTTCTTCTGGCTCAGTGAGCGCACGCCCTTCACTGATTGCTAAGAGAAGGTCATCGCTTGCTAAACCACTGATTTTAGTAGTAACGATTGGGACGTTTATGTGCCTACTCGCAAACTCAAGCGCCCGAATGCACTCGGTCATTGTTGTGTTGTATGCAGACTCGTCATTTTTGCCTTCTGCACCATAGTCGAGGGCACACGAAACGTTGAGAATATCGAGTTTGGCTGCAGCTTGCTCGACTTCTAACAATGTTCTTCCGCCAACAAACTGCTTGTACACCGTTTGCATGGTGATACGCTCTGCAAATGGAAGGTTCCACTTTATAGCGAAGGCCCCCAGCTTGCTACCAAACTTGTTGAGTAGCGGTTTATTGATGAATCCAAACAGGAGCTTGGCGTCCTTGAGTTCTTTCACTGTACGGTGGGCAAACGCGACTTTGGTATCACCGAAATCCAGCACCTCACGATTGGTTGACTTTGCCGACTTTTTAACTTCCATACGTTTACTCATCTACAACGAATACGGGTGGTGACCCAGGTATCGGATTATGCTTCTTGCCAGATTTGCCAAGCCGCCTCAGCTTGTTTGTGCAACATAGGAAGGCCGTTTATGGTTCGCGAACCACGACTGCTTCCTTCCCGTAAAAGTAGCGTCTCTGACGGGTTGTAAATGAGGTCGTAGATAAAATGTTGAGGCCCTAGTAAATGCAAGGGGATTGGTGGACTTTCATCAACATCCGGGAAGGTGCCGACCGGAGTCGTATTGATGATTAGGCGCGTACTGAGCCAGGTTTCATAGGCTAAATCCTCGTACGACAATTGATCGGAACTCGAAGGATTTCTACTTACCAGCTTATAGGGTTGATTTAGCTTCCGCAAAACATAGGTTATGGCTTTGCTGGCCCCACCCGTTCCGAGTATCCAGGCTGGAGCAACCAAGGGGAGTGAAGGAATAAACTGTTTTAGCGAAAGCTCGAAACCAATGGCATCCGTATTATGCCCTATAAGCTGCTCGCCTTTACGGACAACCACGTTCACTGCTCCGATCTCCCTTGCAGCATCCGACATTTCGGCTAGCATCGGAATCACTTGCTCTTTGAACGGAATGGTCACTGTAAAGCCCTTGAGGTCTTGTTGCTCCTTGAGCATTACCTGTAAATCCTTGATTTCAGGAAACTCATAGTTGTCAAAATGATGATCCGTGAGACCAAGTTGCTTGAACAGGTCGGTGAAATAACCACGTGAAAAACTGTATCCGAGAGTTTGCCCAATGAGTCCGTACTTCGTCATTACACACAAAGATGCGAAAGTTGGCTGTTGAACACGGGCATCACTTTGCATTTCAGTAAATGAGACGACATGAAAAATCTATTTTTCTTCCTAGTGATTGGAGTGCTTTTGGCCTCCTGCGCGCGCAATCCAATTTCGGGTAAAAAGGAATTTGCGATCAGCGAAAAAAAAGAGCTCCAACTAGGCGCATCGTATGATCCACAGATCATTGCATCGATGGGTGAGTACAAAGACCCTCAGCTTGAAGCACTCATCAATAAGCTGGGTATGGAGATGGCCAAGGAGTCTCACCGTCCAAATCTGGAGTGGAAATTCACCATCATCGATTCTGATGTTGTGAATGCGTTCGCGGTTCCAGGAGGGTATGTGTACTTCACCCGAGGCATCCTAGCTCACTTTAACAATGAAGCAGAATTTGCAGGAGTTCTGGGCCACGAAATTGGACACGTAACGGCAAGGCACACCGCCAAATCCATGCGTCGACAGCAACTTGCACAAGTGGGCATGATCGCTGGAATGCTCGCCTCTCAAGAAGTGAGAAATAACATGGAGGCAATCAGCCAAGGCATGCAGCTGCTATTCTTAAAGTATGGTCGTGACGCAGAGTCTCAATCTGACGCCTTGGGTGTAGAATATTCAAGTTTGCAGGGCTATGATGCGAATTATATGGCTGGCTTTTTCAAAACCATCGACCGCTTGCAAAAAAAAGCTGGCGTTGAAATCCCTGACTTTATGTCCACGCACCCAAACCCACTCAATCGTGAGGCGAACGTGAAGCAGATGGCTAGCGAATGGCAAAAGAAACTTCCTGGAGCACAGGATAAAGTGAACCGAGAAAGCTACCTCAAACTGATAGACGGGATTGTGTACGGTGAAGATCCGAATCAGGGCTATGAAGAGAATGGTGTATTCTATCACCCTTCCCTGAAATTCAAGTTTGATATTCCCAAGGGCTGGAAGCTGGCCAATTCACCTCAACAGGTACAGATAGCGTCTCCAAATAACGACGGAGCTGTCATGTTTTCTCTCGCACAAGGCACTGATGCGGCCGAAGCAGCGCAGAGCTGGGTGCAGCAAAATGAACTTACAGCTGGTCAGAAAGGAGCAACAACCGTAAATGGGATGCAAGCTTACCAGGTGAGTGGATCTCAGGGTGGTCAGGCGCAACAAGGTCAGCAGGCTCAACCTGAAATTCTGTGGCAAGCAACGTTTATCTCCTACAACGGGCAGGTTTACAACTTTACAGAAGTGGCGCAGGCGGCTGCTGTAAAATCAATTGGGCAGACCCTTGAAATTCCATTTCGCAGCTTCAATAAGCTGACAGAAGCAAAGTACTTAAATCGTAAAGCCGAACGACTTAAAATAGAGCGTGTCAATAGTAAAATGACGTTGCAAGCATTTCTAAAGCAGGCAGGAATACCTACTTCAAGAAATCTAGAGTTTGCAATACTTAATGGAATGGAGTTGAAGCAACAACTTAGTCCGGGTACGATGATCAAAACGATTTCAAATATTCGTCCGTAACAAACATCAATTCTCTTACTTTTAGAGCGTGGACAAACTCAGAGGCGACAGAGATTTCCTTCGCCATCAAATAGAGGCGATACAGAACGCTACCGTAGACGCGATCTTCACTTTAACGAGTAAAGGGAGACTGCTATCGGTTAATGATGCTGCTTGCGTGATGTTCGGGTATGAGAAAGCGGAGTTACTGGAAATTAAGCTTACAGAACTAATGACTTCAGAGTCAGCAGCGTTGGAAGCGAAACACCTTCGCCTGTATGACGTGTCGAGTGTGACGCGCTTACCTGACGGTGTTCGCAACGTTGAGGGAAAAAGGAAAAATGGCGAAATCTTACCCTTACGCCTCAATATCCGATCTGTTCATACTGCTGATCAAACCTATTACACCTGTGTTGTTCATGACCTTTCGGGCTATAAGAAGTCACGTGACCGTATCATGGACTTGCACAGGCAGCTAAGCGAGCATAACGAATCCTTAGAAAGTAAGGTGAATGAGCGATCTCTTCAGCTAGAAAAATCAATCAATGATTTAGCTGCTGCCAATAAGCGACTTGCTCGAGAGATCAAGGAACGCGAAGCCATTGCGATTTCACTACAACGCAGAGAGATGCAGCTTGAACGGCTGCTCCACAAAGAGCGAGAACTTGGAGAGCTTAAGAGCCGCTTTGTGAGCATGGCTTCGCATGAGTTTAGGACCCCGCTAACAACGATGCTCTCCAGCGTAGAGATTATTGAAATGGCTGTAACGGACGGTCCACCAGTGCTATACAAACACACGCACCGAATTCGAGAAGGCATCGGATACTTACGCAACGTATTAGAGGATTTCCTTCAACTCGGAAAGCTCGATGTTAAAGGCACAGATCTGCTTATTCAGGAATTCGATTTGCAAGAATTCTTCGAACGCATGACCGAGGATTTAAACTTGATGTGCAAGCCAGGCCAAGACATCGAATTAGAGATTGACGACGAGATTCAGTCAACGAATCATTCAATCAACGGCCTTCGAATTTGTATCACCAACTTGCTGACCAACGCAATCAAATACAGCGATCAAGGATCAGCGATTGATATCGAGGTGTGTAAACAAGGTGATTATCTAGTCGTCGAGGTGAAGGACGAAGGAATTGGAATACCAAAGCGTGATCTCAAATTCCTATTCGAGCGATTCTTTAGGGCAAGTAATGCTGAGACCGAAAAAGGTACGGGACTTGGCTTGCACATTGTGGCCCGCTATGTTGAGGCCATGAACGGTACTATTAAAGTTGAAAGTGCACCCGGTGAGGGGACTGTTTTCATTTTAAAAGTACCTTATGTCCTTTCAGGCTCTACGATTGAAATCAACTAAAATCACAACTCTCAGCATATGAACACCATTCTCGTTATTGAAGACAACAGTGAGGTACGCGAAAACGTGTGCGATATTCTTGAACTAGCTGGATATAAAGCGATTGCAGCAGAGAATGGGAAGGTTGGGATAAAACTTGCAATTGAGCGTACCCCAGACCTTATCCTCTGCGATATTATGATGCCTGGCTTGGATGGGTACGGCGTACTCAAAATACTGACTGGACGAGAAGATACCGTGGGCATTCCTTTTGTGTTTGTGACCGCCAAAAGCGAGCAAGAGGACCTAAGACGAGGAATGAACCTAGGGGCAGATGACTATGTCACCAAACCCTTCTATAAAGATGAACTTCTACGTGTACTCGAAGTGCGCCTCAAGAAGCAGAAGAGTCGCCAGGAACCAGCATTGCTTGTCCCAACGAGCTGGACGGGCTTCCTGAGTCAAGGAGCATTGAATGAAGCGATTGAAAAGCTCTGTGCTGATAGCAACAAAAGAACCTATAAGCGCGGCGAA
Organism: Saprospiraceae bacterium; assembly: GCA_045110575.1. GTDB lineage: Bacteria > Bacteroidota > Bacteroidia > Chitinophagales > Saprospiraceae > CALDTK01. The sequence continues at coordinate 81,724 of JBGCGF010000003.1, read as the reverse complement.
GCAATCTATCGTCAAGGAGAACAAGTGCGAGACATGTTTGTGCTGCGTAAAGGCTTCGCCAAAACACAGAATACGACGGATTTCGGAAAGTCACTAATCGTTTATGTCTTCAAGACGGGCGAAATGTTTGGCTATCCGGAAATGATTGCAAACCGCTCCTACGAGCATGACACCATTGCGTTGACTGATGTCGAGGTAGACATTATCTCTGCCACCACAGCCCGTGAATTGTTAGCCTCAGACCCTAACATCGCGGACTTCATACTTGGGTGTTTAGCCTGTGGATTGCTAGATGCTGATCGACGGATGATGAATCAATCTTACCTATCGGTTCGAAAACGATGTGCCTCTACCCTTCTTCGAGCGAACAATGTCTTTGGCGATGCTGCATGGCCGATGTCAAGAGAAGAATTAAGTCAGTGGGCAGGCACTGCGAAAGAGACCTTTATCCGTAACTTGACCGATTTTAGAGACAGCGGCTTCATCGAGATCAATAACAATCAGATTTCGATAGTCGACGCTTCCAAGCTTGAGAGTATCCCTGGATAGTCGATTTCGAGCGAAATCTTGCAAGAAATAACACTACTATTTTTCCAGATCAGTCAACTTTATTTCTATTCGTACCTTTTTGTACGAATAGAGAGAATTGTACGATCTTGCAGTCTCTAACCCAACTGAAATCCCCTTTCCCGAATGAGCGATGCGTCAATGGAAGTTCTCGAAGCCCACGCGGCTTCCGACTACAAATACGGATGGTCTAGTGATATCGAAACAGATACACTACCTCCAGGTCTAAATGAGGACGTTGTAAGGTTTATCAGCGCGAAAAAAGATGAGCCGCAATGGCTTCTCGATTATCGCCTGGAAGCATACCGCGTGTGGCGCGGCATGACTGAGCCTACCTGGGTCAATGTTGACTACGAACCAATAGACTTCGAAGCCATCAGTTACTATGCTGCTCCAGTGGAGAAGCCTAAGCTGAATAGCCTTGATGAGGTTGATCCTGAGTTAATTGCTACATTCAACAAACTTGGTATATCACTCGAGGAGCAGAAGTTCCTTTCAGGTGTAGCCGTTGATGTGGTTATGGACTCGGTGAGTGTCACAACGACATATAAAGAGCGTTTAGCTGAAGTAGGTATTATTTTTTGCAGCTTCTCTGAGGCCGTAAAAGAGCACCCGGAGCTTGTGCGCAAGTATATGGGTACAGTGATTCCTACGAAGGATAACTTCTACGCTGCACTCAACAATGCTGTATTTTCCGACGGTAGCTTCGTTTACATCCCAAAGGGTGTTCGTTGTCCAATGGAGCTCAGCACCTACTTCCGCATCAATGCTGTTAATACGGGTCAATTTGAGCGTACACTTATCATTGCAGAAGAAGGCAGCTACGTAAGTTATCTAGAGGGCTGTACAGCTCCTAAGCGCGACGAGAACCAGCTCCACGCTGCAATTGTCGAGTTGGTAGCACACAAAGATGCTGAGATCAAGTACTCAACCGTTCAGAACTGGTTCCCCGGTGACAAGAACGGAGTGGGTGGCATCTACAACTTCGTGACTAAGCGAGGTCTTTGCGAAGGAGATAATTCTAAGATTAGTTGGACGCAGGTGGAAACCGGTTCGGCAATCACTTGGAAGTACCCTAGTTGTGTCCTCAAGGGTGACAACTCTGTCGGTGAGTTCTACTCAGTAGCAGTGACCAACAACTTGCAACAAGCAGACACTGGTACGAAAATGATCCACATCGGTAAGAACACACGTTCTACCATTATCTCGAAAGGGATCAGTGCCGGTCGCAGTCAGAACACCTACCGTGGGCTAGTGAAGGTTTTGCCAAAAGCAGATAACGCTAGGAACTTCAGTCAGTGTGACAGCTTGCTGATGGGCGACAAGTGCGGTGCGCATACGTTCCCATACCTCGAAGTAGATAACAAAACGGCTCAAGTAGAGCATGAGGCAACCACGTCTAAAATTGGCGAAGACCAGCTCTTCTACCTCAAGCAGCGTGGCCTTTCTGAGGAAGATGCCCTCAATACGATTGTAAATGGCTTTTGCAAGGATGTCTTCGCTGTACTCCCAATGGAGTTTGCAGCAGAGGCTAAAAAGCTACTCGCAATTTCTCTCGAAAACTCTGTAGGCTAAAAGCCCAGCGTTAACCTCCCCTTACAACACCATCGCTGGTTTTGGCGACGCAATCCCATAGGATTGCAGGAAGCTGAAAACAGCCTTTTCGAATTTTTGTCTTATGCTCTCTATTTCCAATCTCCACGCACAGGTAGAAGAGACCCCTATTCTAAGAGGGATCAATCTCGATATCAAACCAGGAGAAGTACATGCCATAATGGGCCCTAACGGTTCAGGTAAGTCTACACTCGCAAGTGTTCTCGCTGGTCGCGAAGAGTACGCTGTAACTGACGGAACTGTCAACTTTCATGGCGAGGATCTTCTCGACCTCGACGTTGATGTACGTGCGCAGAAAGGACTCTTCCTCGCATTTCAGTACCCAATTGAGATTCCAGGTGTCACCAACGCAACGTTCCTCCGCTCTTCAATCAATGCGATTCGCAAAGCGAACGGCCAAGACGAATTGAATGGTGCGCAAGCACTCAAGCTAATTCGCGAAAAGATGGCTGCTGTAGAGATGGATCCCAGCTTCCTCAAGCGTTCACTCAACGAAGGATTTTCCGGCGGAGAGAAGAAGCGTAACGAGATGCTTCAGATGATGCTTCTAGAGCCGAAATTGGCTATTCTTGACGAGACTGATTCAGGACTTGATATCGATGCACTCCAGGTAGTTGCTAAGGCTGTAAATAGTATGCGTACTCCCGAGCGCTCGTTCCTAGTTGTAACGCACTACCAGCGTCTTCTTGATCACATCGTACCAGACTTCGTTCACGTTCTTTACCAAGGACGCATTGTTCGTTCAGGAGACAAGTCACTCGCACTCGAACTAGAGAAGCGTGGATATGACTGGATCAAGGAAGAAGTAGCAGCACAAACCGCCTAAATCACCCATTATGGATACCCTCACCGTGACTCCTGCTACCGTGACTGACAACCAACGCTGGGTGGATGGTTTTGCCGAAAGGTCAGACCTTCAAACGGGCGCTTCTGCTCTTGTCAGCTTTCGCCAAAACGCAATAGACCAACTCTCAAAGACTTCATTTCCTACACGTAGGGACGAAGACTGGCGCTACAGTGATTTCACTCGTGCCCTTAATGAAGCTTGGTCTTTACAACCTACCGACGCTCCAACTGTGGTGCGCAAAGCATACGAAATCCCTGATTTTGATTGCTATGTGCTCGTAACTATTGACGGCGAGTACCAACCTAGCCTCAGCGACGAAGTTCCTGGATTGGTCTGCGGTACAATTGAAGATCTCCTTTCTGATTCAGCACATGGTGCATGGATTTCGGAACGACTCTCAGCACTTTCTAGCAATGAGAATGCATTTGTATCTCTCAATGCGGCTTTCGCCAAAACGAGTCTTTTTCTCTCAATTGGCAAAAACCAAAAGCTCGAGAAACCGATTCACATTATTCACCTTGCAACTAGAAATGCTTCAAAGCGCTTCTTGAATAGCCAGGTTTTCGTTCGCATCCCACAAGGTGCTGAGCTTACTGTTGACGAGACGTTTGAAACGCTTGGCCAAGGAGAAGCAATTTTCCGTAACCACGTAATCCGCGGATCAGTTGATGCGCAAGGAAGACTGGAGTACCGAAGTATTCAAAACGAAGGTCGTAACGATTACCACATTTCAAATGCCAATTTCGATCAGGCAGGCGGTGGTTTCATTGACCACGCTCGTGTTGATCTAGGAGGTGCACGGGTTCGCAATAACCTCGACATCAACCATAAAGGACCTGGTCTAGAGACACGCATGGCTGGACTCTTCTTTGCAAGAGGCCGTCAGAAGATTGACAACCAAACCTTCCTCGATCACGCCTTCCCACACGGTGAAAGCAACGAACTCTACAAGGGTATCGTAATGGATCAAGGTGTCACCTCTTTCAACGGAAAGGTGATGGTGAGGATTGATGCTCAAAAAACCAACGCGTACCAGCAGAACGACAACCTCGTAATCGGTACCAAGGCAGAAGCCAATGCTAAGCCACAGCTCGAAATCTTCGCAGATGACGTGAAGTGCTCCCACGGTGCAACGATTGGACAGATGGACGAAGCGCCACTCTTCTACCTTATGGCACGCGGTATAAACAAGGGCACCGCCCTTGGAATGCTGCAACGCGGCTTCTTACTAGAAGTACTCGAGACGATAAAGTCTGAGGCAGTACGTGCTTATGTTGAGCACATGCTAATGTCGAAGTTTAACGAAGCTTAAAGATGCAAAAAACCGCTGCTAAGGCATTTCCGATTGAGCGTATACGCGCTGACTTTCCGCTTCTCCAAACAGAGATGAACGGCAAGCCACTCGTATTTCTTGACTCTGCCGCGAGCTCTCAGAAGCCGCAGCAAGTCTTGGATGCCATTGAGCAATACTATGCTCATGACAACGCCAACGTGCACCGTGGTGTATACGCACTTTCTCAGAATGCAACAGATGCGTTTGAGTCAGCACGACGTACCATGGCCACCTATATCAATGCTCCAGAAGAGCATGAGGTAATCTGGGTGCGCGGTTGTACCGAAGGAATCAACTTGGTGGCCTCTACCTATGGGCAGCGCTTCAAGGCGGGCGATGAGATCATTGTCAGTCACATGGAGCACCACAGTAACATCGTGCCTTGGCAGATGCTCTGTGAGCGCACAGGAGCACAATTAAAAGTGATCCCTGTCTCTGACAGCGGTGAACTTGATATGGCTGCTTATGCTGAGCTACTGAGTGAGCGCACCGTAATGGTGAGCGTTGTCCATGTCAGCAATGCTTTAGGCACTGTGAATCCTGTGGTAGACATCTGTAAAATGGCCCACGAAGTGGGTGCAGTAGTGCTGGTTGATGGTGCTCAAGCGACTCCTCACGGAACGGTTGATGTACAAGCGATTGGTTGTGACTTCTATACGTTTAGTGGCCATAAAATGTGCGGACCTACAGGTCAGGGCATTCTATGGGGACGACGCAAATTGCTCGAAAGCATGCCCCCTTACCACGGTGGTGGTGAGATGATTGACAAGGTCAGCTTTGAAGGGACGACCTACAATGTGATTCCTTTCAAATTTGAAGCAGGAACACCGAACATCGCAGGCGCAGTTGGACTAGCAGCTGCTGCTGATTACATGACGAGCCTCGACTTGACGTCAATTGAAGCATACGAGTCTGAGTTGCTAGACTACGCAACTGCAGAGATGTCCAAGATTGAGGGATTGAAGGTGATCGGAACAGCTTCTGAAAAGCATAGCGTACTCAGCTTCCTTGTTGAAGGAATGCACCCTTATGACTTGGGGACATTACTTGACAAACAAGGGGTCGCCGTTCGTACAGGACACCACTGCTGTCAACCGCTGATGGAACGCTTTGGCATTCCGGGAACAGTGAGGGCAAGTTTTGCCTTTTACAACACGCATGAAGACGTTGACCGCCTCGTTGCGGCCACCACTCGTGCCGTAAAGATGCTGTCATGAACATAGCAGAAAGACAAGCAGAGATCATAGAAGAGTTTGAGCTCTTTGACGATTGGATGGATAAGTACGAGCACATTATTGAGCTTGGTAAAGATCTCCCACTCATTGATCCTACTCATAAAAATGAAGATCACAGAATACGAGGCTGCCAAAGTCAGGTATGGCTGCATGCAATTCCTGAAGCAGACAAGCTTCGATTCACAGCTGATTCTGATGCGATTATTACCAAAGGACTGATCAGTTTGATGGTACGTGTTCTTGATAATCAACCTGCAGCTGATATCGCTTCAACCGATCTCAGTTTCATTCAAAAAATAGGACTCCACGAGCACCTATCCCCTACTCGATCTAACGGTTTGCGTTCGATGGTGAAGCAAATGAAGCTTTACGGAATCGCTCAATCAGCAAAGCAAAATGCCAACTCTAATGGATAAGGACGCGATGCAAGAGGCTATCAAGGCCCAGATTAAAACTGTTTTTGATCCAGAGATTCCTGTCGATGTATGGGAGCTTGGATTGATCTATGGCGTTGACATTGACGATGCTGGTGCCGTGAAGATTATCATGACACTCACCAGTCCGATGTGCCCTGTTGCTGGCTCTATGCCGATGGAAGTACAAGAAAAAGTAGCTGTTGTTGAAGGTGTCACTGATGTGGACCTTTCGCTCGTCTATGATCCAATGTGGACCAAAGACCGCATGAGTGAAGAAGCGAAGCTTGAACTTGATATGTTTTAACGATGAAACTCAGCGCGTCAGACGAATATGGAATCCGAATCTTGCTACGTATCGCACGAGCAGGACAAGAGGATGGTCTGACTACTGCAGACTTGGCTGGTTTTGAAAACATCAGCATGAGTCATGCTGGAAAAGTGCTCCGTTTACTCCGCCAAGGAGGATATGTAGAGAGTACAAGGGGAAATCAAGGGGGCTACATGCTTACGCGAAAACCCGAAGAGATCAACATCGGAAAAGTCTTAGCGACACTAGGTGGGCGCTTGTTTGATACTAGCTTTTGCGCAGGTCATTCGGCAGGAGAGAAGCTCTGTACGAATTCCGTAGACTGCTCCGTCCGTTCTTTGTGGAGCATGGTTCAATATAATGTCGATCAGCTATTGGCTGGAGTCAGTCTTGCTGACTTGATTGGAACGGAAGAGGAAAGCGCTCTTTTATTGAAAGGAAAAGTGCTTGAGGAATCATAGCGGCTCGTTAGGGCTCCAATACTGCATCTCTTCTCAAAATAATCAATGCCAGTACAACTTGGTATGATAATGAGCGTTACATTGTCATTATGACCAGCCCAATTACTGAAAACGAGAAGTTTAAAGATGTTCGGAGTGTGACAAAAGTTACTTCTGGAGGCAGAATGTATATGAATCCTAGTGATTTCTTTGGACTTAAGAAGGTTAAGGACACCTTGAAATATTTAGAGGAATCTGATTTTTTCAAAATTGCATCAAAAGGTAACCAAAGCCAAAAGACCACCTAGATTTAATGCCGTTCAATTTACTTTTACTACCTCTATTGGCAGGCTATATACTTGTTCACTACAGCACCTGGGGCAGATTTTATCATGAGTATCTGGATCGACAAAGATTGTTGTTCCACTCAGCACTGGCAGGCATTGTACTTTTAGGGATTTCACTAGGAATTAGATATTTTGCAATTGAAAATGGCTATGGAACCTTCTTAAATGGGCTAAACCCTTCTCCCTCGGAATTCAAGTTCTTTTGGACGTCGATTGCCTCATTAGTATTAGGCTTGTTATTAGTTGCGGTTAATAGATTTTTTGCTGATAAAGCTATCGCAAGACTAAGAGCTGTGCGACAAGTAGGGTCTGACCTTGAAATTCTGTTAGCGGAAGCATATTTTTCAGGACAGCTCTTGCAACTGACTTTGGACAACGGCAAGTTTTACATTGCTTGGATAGCTAGTCAACCTAGCCCTCGTCAAACAACACACCTTAGGTTTATTCCAATATATTCTGGATACAGAAGCGAGGAAAAGAAGTTGATTTTCACTACTTCTTATGAAGAAATGTATAAAACTTTAATGGAAGAAGGGCATCAAGATCCTGTAGCATTTAGCAACGTTGCCATGGTAGTCGAATTAAGGGACTTAACAACGATTTCCATATTTGATCCAAAAATTTATGCTCGCTTTGGAGCAAATAGAGGAAGCTAACACGAAACAGCGTGAATTTATTTTAGCAAATTCTACTTTCCATCAAACCTTCGACATCCCGATTTGAAAAGCTACATTCGCAGCTGCTGGCTGCGTAGTTCAACGGATAGAACGACCCTCTCCTAAAGGGTAAATGCGGGTTCGATTCCCACCGCGGCTACTAAGAGCCTTTTTAAGAAATCGTAATTCAATTAAAAATTGGATAATTTCAACCTGATCGTCGTTAAAAATGCTCGGTTTAGACAGCTAAACCTTGTGCTTTTTGCCTTAATCAGCCCTAAATCCTCTCAATTTCGCCAGAATCTGGTTTCTTAAACACGCTCTAAATAAAGATCATGGTTGAGTCTAACTACCACTCCCTTGGAATGATCTTCTTCCTTGCTTGCTCCTTTCTGCTCTTCTTCAGCATGATCTGGACCATCTACTTTTGCGCAAGAATGGCTGGTCGTGGATTGGTAAATCAACCACACCAATTTTGTATTCCTTGGTTTACCTGGACGCCTGAGGCAAAAGAGTGTGCTCGAACGACCGAATCGTTTACTTTTAATACGCTCCGTATACTGCTGTTATTGGCAGCACTATGCTTTATTCTCGGGATGGTACTTGTGGGGCTTTAGCTATATTCCTAACTTACTAAGCAAGTAAAAATTTCGGCCTAGAGGGTCGTAAATCAGACATTATGATACAGTCAGATTTGGTTTTCTACCTTGGAATAATCTCCACCGTGCTTGCTCAAATTTTACTCGTAATTTCTTTGATAATTGGACTAAAGATCATTGATAGACTTCGCGCACAAGGTTTACTTGGAGATGTTGAGCACTATTTACTCCCATGGATTTCGTGGCCACCTGAAGCAAAGCTTTATCTTAAAGAGAATGAGTCCAGCACTCTGCGACGGTTTCTACAATGCTGGATCCCAGCAGTAATCTTAATTAACCTCGGAGCTTTACTAGTATTTTTCTCTTGATAGCAACTGGCAAATTGCTGAATCAATCAATCTTCACCTCCATCCACACCGGCTGGTGATCGCTGAATTGGAAATCCTGACGAATACCTCTTGTTTGCGTCGCTGAGAGTCCTGGACTGATCAAGAAGTAGTCGATGATCGTGATGAAGCTCGAGTCACGGACATACGGATCTGGAGTCTTACGATTCGTTGGTGTTCGTGCATCGTAGATCCACTTCCAACCTTCTTCAGGAAAAACATCAGGTACGGCTAGCTGCGTGAAGCGACCTTCTGGATCCGATATAAATCGATCGTAAGGAAAGTTAGGAGGAGTCATGTTCCAATCTCCGCCTACTACGACGAGGTGGCCTTTGGCGTGCTCCTCTTTAAGGAAATTTGAGAGGTAGTCCATTTGAGCTTCCTTCAACGTGCCGTTATCGTATGCGCTCAGGTGAACGTTGACCACTGTGAGTGTTCTTCCATCTTCAAGGGGAAAACGTTCGACGAGTAGACATCTATCAAGCTGAAAGATCTTGTCTGGCCAAGGAAATTCGCCCGGTAGTTGGTGCCGTTCTGAACCAGGTAGCGGTTGATACGAACTCAAACTAGCAAGTCCACTGTAAACGTCTCCATAGACATCCCATGGTTCGAATACAGGAATAGGGACGCGCTCGTTGATATAGTTTGGAGTGAAAGAAACGTTGTAGCCTGGTTTGACCTCCATGATCTCTTCGAGCTGCATGCGGTGATAGCTGCGCGCACTCAGACTGTCTACTTCTTGAAGCAGTAAGAACTCAGTTTTGAGAGAGGTGACTTGCTGCTTGATCCCTCGCATGTAACGTTCTACATGGTCTTCTGGGCTGCGTACCATTTTGCCTCGACTCACATAGAAGGCGCCTGCATCAAGAAAGAAATCAGCGTCAGCGCCAAGTCCACCGTAGCCAATGTTCCAGGTAGCGAAATTGAGTACACTGTCTCGAATCGTATCGGGTTGAGCACGAAGTGGATAGGAGGTGACCGAGTGGACACCTTTAGGCTGCCAATCGACAGCTGTTCCACGAATTAGGACAATGACGACGTAGGCGAGTACGATGAGGGCAAAAAGGCCCAGGAGTTTTAGCGAAAGCTTCACGGCAGTAAGGTAGTTACAGAAGCCCAAGCACGTTAGCCATAGTGTACACTCCTTTCTTGTCAATCAAGAATTCTGCAGCAAGGACTGCACCGAGCGCAAATCCATGTCTAGACTTGGCGTGGTGCGAGAGGGTGATTTGATCGACTTGACTGTCGAAAGTGACTTCGTGATCGCCGAATACTTCTCCTTGACGATGAGCAGCAATTGAAAGTTGATCCTGAGCGGGCTTTTCGTCACCAGCTTCCAATTTCCATTCAGCGTACCGGGGCATAACCTTAAGAATCGCCTCTGCTAAGGTAACTGCTGTTCCGCTAGGCGCATCGACTTTATGGACGTGATGTGTCTCGGAAAGCTTGGAGGTGTATTGGTTTGTCGGTCCGAGGAGTGACGCGATCAGTTTGTTAGCTGCAAAGACCACATTGACACCGATACTCATGTTGGTGGCGTGCAGGAAGGCGGTTGTCCGTTCAGTAGTAACCTGATCTTGCAAGTCGGTACTACTCCACCCTGTTGTCCCACTTGCCACGGGGACGTTCGCTCCAAGTGTTTGTTGGACCAGTCCTTCTGCTATGTTAGGCAAGCTAAAATCAATGGCTACATCTGCCTCTTTGAGCATTTGTGCCGAAAGCGGACTGGTCTTAGAGACCTTTCCTACGATTGCATGACCGCGTGACAGGGCTACTTCTTCGATGAGTTTACCCATGCGTCCGTATCCGAGAAGGAGGAGATTTGCCATGGGGTGAAGATGGGGAGGAGTACTGGAAAATTGAGGGAATTTTCTGGTTGCAAATAAGCAATTTGCAATCAGTTGACATCAATCGTACTTCAACGCTGAAAATCTTAAATAAGCAATTTGCAATCAGTCAGTTCATTGAACTTCAAATCAGAAACAAAATAAATTCAAACAAAAACGTGGAAAATTGATTTTCACCTTGTCTTGGAAGTAACCAACCATATCTAACCATGGCTCTCAGTAAGGCAATTCTCTATACAGAAACGAACCGACGCACTTCAAGAATCGCAAAAGCAGTATCGCATCCTGCAAGGCTTTTGCTACTGGACCAACTCCGAGATGGCCCCTTAGAATTCTGTCAACTACTAGAGGATCACCCTCTGTCCCAGTCTGCTCTAAGTCAGCATCTGCGCTGGTTGAGAAGTGTTAACCTAGTACAATGCAATTGCACTGGAAAGAGGAGCATTTATCAACTCCTACCAGAAAATCACCCAACATGGCTAACTCAAATCCTTACAAACATGAGTAGCAACAGACGATATCCACAAGCGGCTTGATCACTTTAACTCACCGCATCCAACGCCGCCTGGGCAACTTCCCATGCTTCCATCGTCGCCTCCAAGTCTTTTTGCACTTGAGCATGCTGCTTGACGGTTTTCTGAGCTTCTGGCTTCTGATAGCAATCAGCATCCGCAAGAAGTGACTCTAGCTTAGCACTCTCCTTTTCAAGCTTATCAATCTTGCGCTCCGCATTCTGAACGGCGCGATTGAGCTTTTTCAACTCATCCTGACTCACCGTTGGTTTGGCTGCAGCGGCAGGAGCAGATGATGTTTCCTTGGCAGTGCTTGTTTTGGCGGAAGCTGCCTGACCCTTCGGCTGAAGCTCAACAGCACGCATATCCTCCATCGCACGCTTCTTGAGGTACACCTCGATGTCACCAATGTGCGTCTGGACCTTGCCTTCTCTAAACTCAATGACATTTTCAGTCAAACCTTCCAAGAAATCACGGTCGTGACTCACAACAATGAGCGCACCTTTATAACCCTTGACGGCGTCCTTGAGCACGTCTTTCGAACGCATGTCCAAGTGGTTGGTAGGCTCGTCAAGAACCAACACGTTACTTGGCTGAAGTAGTAAACAAGCCATTGCCAAACGAGCACGCTCACCACCACTTAGCACCTTTACTTTTTTATCATGATCAGGACCAGAGAACATCATCATTCCGAGAATATTCCTGAGCTGAGTCCTCATCTCTGGAGGACTGGAATTCTCCAAGGTCTCAAGTAGCGTGATATTGCCGTCAAGGTTATCACTTTGATCTTGGGCGTAGTAGCCTAACTCAACGTTATAACCTGGGGTAACCTCTCCACCTGTTGCCTCTAACTCTCCAATGAGAATCTTAGCGAGGGTCGTCTTTCCTTGACCGTTCTGTCCCACAAAAGCAACACGCTCGCCTCGACGAAGCTGAAAGTCGACATTCTTAAACACTTCCTTTTCTCCGTATGACTTCGCCAGGTTCGTACCTGCCAAAGCAATATCACCAGATCGAGGAGGCTCAGGAAAGCGGAGCTTCATTGCACTTGTATCCAGGTTATCAAGCTCGATGCGATCTACACGATCAAGCTTTTTCTGCATACTCTGCGCCATCTTAGTCTTCGTCGCCTTCGCGGCAAAACGCTTGATGGTACGCTCACGTTCGGCGATCATCTTCGCCTGGTTCTTGGCACTAGCCTCTAGAATCTCACGACGCTCAGCTCGCTCTAACTCATAGTTTGAGAAACTGAACGCATAGTCATACAACTTTGCACCTTCGATTTCAACCGTTCGCTTGGTCACGTTGTCCAAGAATGTACGGTCGTGCGAAATCGTAATGACTGCGCCTTCGTATTGCATCAACCATTTCTCCAACCAAATGATACTTTCGATATCAAGGTGGTTGGTAGGCTCATCCAAAAAGAGGTAATCCGGCTTACCGAGAAGCATCTTTGCTAGTTCAGCACGCATCTGCCAACCTCCAGAAAAGGTTCCCAACTTGCGACCGAACTCCTTAGGTCCGAATCCGAGGCCTCGTAAGACCTGCTCAATCTGTGCATCTTGTTGATCGCCTCCCATGATGTGGATGCGCTCGTGAAGCCCAGACATGTTCTCGATCAGCTTTGCGTATGCATCGCTTTCGTAGTCCGTTCGGGTATTGAGCTGTTCTTCAATCTTACCCAACTTCTCCTCCATTGCCCGGAGGTCATCGAAGGCACTTTCTGCAAGTTCACGCACAGTGCGCTCCTTTGGAGGATCTAGATCCTGGTGGAGGTACGCGACGCGTGCTTCGTTGGGAATGGTAACGTTACCCTCCATTGGGTTAAGCTCACCAACGATGATTTTAACGAAGGTGGACTTTCCGGCGCCGTTGCGACCGACGAGACCGATTTTCTCACCAGGTTTAATGGCAAGGTTTACACGATCGAAAAGGACTCGATCACCGTATTGTAAGTAGACAGAAGCTGCTGAAATCATAAGCGGCCGCAAAGGTAGGAATTACCCGATAGCACACACACTAACTTGAGGTGCAAGTATCAAATGAATTCACAAGGCTCGTCTTCACTATGATTTAGCGAGCGTAAAGCCGAAAGTACTGCCTAGTTCAGACGAACTTCGCACGTTGATCGTCTGCTCATGCGCCTCGATTATGTGCTTTACGATCGATAGCCCAAGGCCTGAACCGCCCGCCTGTCGACTACGCGATTTGTCAATTCGATAGAATCGTTCGAAAATTCGAAGCATATGTTCTTCTCGAATACCAATTCCATCATCAGCCACTTCGACTAGGATATTCTTGTCCATGTCGTAAAAGGCGATTTTACTGGCTCCGTTCTCTTTACCGTACTTGATCGAATTGTTGACCAAGTTGATCAGCACTTGGCGAATATTTTCTCGGTCTGCAAGCACATTGAAGTTTGAGGCGGCGCCTTGCTTTATCGACAAGGTGATTCCTTTCAATTTGGCCTTCATCTCTAACTCATCGAACACCTCATTGACCAAGTCAAGGATCCCGAACACTTGCATGTCAAGCACCTCTTTACCATTTTCGAGGCGAGAGATACTTTCCAAGTCTTCGACGATAGTGTTTAGACGCTCCACGTTCTTGGCTGCTTTTTCAATGTATCGCCTACGAACCTTATCATCCTCCAATGCTCCGTCCAACAAGGTTTCTAAATAGCCCTGAACATTAAATATGGGCGTTTTGAGTTCGTGTGATATATCGCCAAGAAAGCGTTGCCGATACTCGTCGAAACGCTTCAGCTCAGCAATTTGCAGGTTTTGCTCTTGGATCCAGGTAGAAACATCTTCCTCGACTTGTTCTATGATGTCCTCGCGAACATTCACTGAATTCGTCTTTTCCTCAGGTGTCAATTTGTGCTGGTGGATCGTTTTATAAACCAGCTTGATCTTCCGGTAGATATACCTTCTTAGGTACTGGAGGAATACAACGTATCCAACAACGAGTGTGACTGCAGTACACAGTACAACAGCCCAATAAGGCATCTGTCCGAAAAAAGCCAAAAGGAGGCATAAAACCGCTGTGAATACGGCACTGACCGCAGCAGCAAAGAATGCTATCTGCTGAGGTGTAGGGTTTTTCGACTTATTTGGGTCTGTGCCCAACGTTGATAACGACATGCTTAAAAGTCGAATTTGTAACCAATGCCTTTCACCGTTTTGATGTAGTGGTCACCTAACTTCTCTCTCAGCTTGCGAATGTGTACGTCAATCGTTCGGTTACCGACGATTACATCTGAGCCCCAAACTTTGCGGTAGATTTCATCTCTAGAGAAAACCTTCCCTGGCTTGCTGATCAATAATCGAAGCAATTCGAACTCCTTTCGGGGGAGCTCTACTCGGACGCCTGCTTTTTCGATTGTCATTCCTTCTAAGTCGATGCGCATGTCATCCACTTCAACAACATTCTCCATGGCTGTTCCTACCGCAACACGGCGTCGAAGCATGGCATTGATCCGAGCAACTAGGATTCGAGGCTTGATCGGCTTTGAAATGTAATCATCGCCACCTTGTTCTAAGGCAGCAATCTGGGAGTAATCCTCTTGCCTAGCCGTTAGGAACGTTATGATGGTAGCGTCAAACTGATTGTCACTTCGAAGTCTTCGACATACTTCGACACCATCCATCTCGGGCATCATGATGTCTAGGATGATAAGATCAGGTAACAGGCGTTTGGCTTCATCGAGACCTTTTGCTCCGTTATCGGCGACAAAAACTTCGTATCCCTCTTTCTCGAGGTTGTATTGCAAGAACTCGAGAATATCCGGCTCGTCGTCTACAATAAGAATTTTCGCGTTTGGCATAAGGGCAAATTGTTCAGCGCGAAGGTATCACCTACAATCGAGGCCTAGTTTAACTCAGGGTTAAGAAGTGTTTCGAAATCTGTACGTCCTCTCTTCAATCTTGCTTCAATAGAGTCGGCCGTTCTACTCCATAAAGATGGATCATCGCTGTATCGTTTGCGCAGTTTTTGGAGATCCTGCTCTGAAATGCCATGGCGATCATATATTATGTTGTAGTTGGCATTCGCCACACTGTCTTTCCCTTCTCCTGCAAAGTCTTGAAGTACACCTTCGAGTAACATTATGTCTGTGAGAATTCGAATATCCTCATCGTGCAACGGTAGTTGTGGATTAGGATCGCTACAAGAGCTCAATCCTAAGCCCGTGACGAGCAAAATGAAGAACAACGAAGGAATCCTATTGATAGACATCTAGTACAGCTTTAGGGACAAGCAACTTCGAAAGCTTGGCATTTGAAGGATCAAGGTCGACCCAACGATTACCCTCAAAGCTAACAACTCCGATACCACAGGTAGGAACATTACCTATGTAATCATTGGCAAATTGAGCAATAGCACTAGAGATGGCAGGGTTATGCGAAAAAATTGCTGCCGTGTCGTGCTCATCTGGAATCAATTTAATTCCCTCGATGAGCTGCGCTGTGAATGACTCATAGAGCGTCTCGTTGGTAACGATCTCTGCAGCAGAGATTCCCAATTCACTCGCAAAGAGCTTAGCTGTAGAAAAAGCTCGAATCGCTGGACTACTTAAAATAAAACTTGGGGCCATATCGATTTGACCTAAGTGCCTAGCCATTAGAGGTGCATCATGCATTCCACGGCTGTTCAATGGACGATCAAAATCAGATAAAGTGCCATCCGACCAGTCACTTTTAGCATGTCGGACGAAGAGTATGTGCTTCATGGTGTAAGTTTACCGCTTGAGCTTGCTTCTACAAGAAGAACACTGACTAAACATTAGAGTTCAACTTATTGTCTTAGCGTAACGCATTTGCTCCGCATCCGTACTACAAGTGTTACATGTCACTAGGCCGCAAACCACTCTACAACAGACCTTTTGCCCGCGTTGGTATTAATGAGGTCATCGAATCACTGGCAGATGACGCTGTTGTTGGCGGTCAATCGCTGCGCGACAGTGGCGATTTTAACGTGTCTGATCACGCTAATGGTCTATGGACCGTTAAAGCAGGCGGCTACGAAACTGAAATCCAGCTCACAGGCCGGAAGATCAAAGACTATCGATGCGATTGTCCTGATTTTGAACGAAGAGAGCAGTGCGCTCACTTTGCAGCGCTTGTTGCGATTGTTCATCTGCGAAAGCAGCCAAAGGCGAAAAAGTCATCCGCTCCACGGAAGACTCAGTTGAGCATGAAAAAACTCCTCAATTCTGTTGAGGACCGTGAACTTCGTGAATTCGTTCAAGAATATGCACGCAAACACAGTGACTTCGCACTAGACCTTAAGGTTCGTTTTGCGGAAGCTCTTCCATTGAGCAATCGCTTCGAACAAGTTCTTACTCGTCTTTTCAAACGCACAAGTGACCAGTTTTCACCTCGCCAAGCAAAGCGAGTAACAGAAGCGCTTCACCAGTTTGAAGAGCAACGTAAGCGTTGGTTGGCTGACAAAGCATTCCTCGACATTTTCGAATTGAACACCACGTTGATTCCGAAACTTGTCGTCGTTCTTGGAAAGGCCGATCGAATAAGTGTAGATATCAAAGCCTACCTCATCGTCTGCATTTCTGAGCTCAGCCAAGTCGTTCAGTCTAATCCTCCTCCGGTTATACTAGAACGTATAGAGACCTGGCTAGAGGAAGAACGCCAGCGCGGAGCATACTTTAGAAACCAAGTCGACCTGCCGCTGTACGAACTCGGCGAACTTCTAGGAGAGTCGATCGAAGAAACGAAAGCAGAAATTCTCGAAGCAAACGATACCTACGGTGTCAGCGAAAGTAGAATTGAAGCGCTGATGCAGCTCTACTATCGAAATGATCTGAACGAAGAAGCAGAACGACTGCTCATCGACCACCTTGATCAACCAAGGCTGGTACTTGCAGCATTGCAAACAGAGATCTCGAAATCAAATTTCCGCAGAGCAGTTAAGCTTGCAGGCGCAGCCTTAAAGCACCAAAATAAACCAGACGACGCACTGCGTCTTCGTCAATTCTTACTCGCTAGCGCAATTCCAGCTAAGAAAATGGAATTGATTATCGAGCATGCTCCTGAAGTCCTTGTGGCAACAGGAGAGCTTTCATCGATTACAGCAGCTATCGATGAACTTGAAGACGAACCGGCAAAGGAAACTTTCCAAGCTTGCTTAACGACTGTCGCAGCATCTAAACTGCATGCAGATGTTAAGTCCTCTTTAAGTGCCGAATTACTCTTACGCCTTTCCGACTACGCTGAACTTGAAAAGCTGCTTTACCGCAGTGATTCTGATGTTCTTATTGGTCAGATGATGCCGAAACTAGTTGGCAAACTGCCTACTGAAGACTTCCAACTTTTGTTGGAGACCAAGCTTCGTGAATATCTCTCGAATCGGTTTGGGAAAGGTCCAGCGATCTGGGCTGCAGGTCTACTTGACGATGTGGCTAGACGCTCGCGCAAGGACATTACCAGCACGCTCATTGGCCGCCTAAGACAAGATTTCAAGCAGCGTAATGCGTTAATTGACGCACTAGACGACGCACTGCTGTGACCGTAGAACTCTGGACACTCGGTAAAACCAAAGCCCCTTGGCTTAAATCAGGTATCGCTCAGTTTACTGAACGACTACCCCACCTCACTTCGTTTGAATACGTTGAGTGGCCAAGACCAAAGCTTCCTAAAAAACCGAGTGCGGAGCAGATAAAATCTTTGGAGCAAGCATACCTACTAGACAAGTTAAAGCCGAGTGATCAACTTCACCTCTTCGATGAGAAGGGGAAAACATTTACTTCAAGAGGCTTTTCGGAACATCTAGAAAAGCTCCAACACCGAGGTGGCTCACGTATCATCTTTCTAATCGGAGGTGCCTTTGGTTTTGGCGAAAGCTTATACCAACGTGCTACAGGAAAAATTCGCTTGAGCGACATGACATTTTCTCATCAAGTAGTGAGAGTCATGGCGTTAGAGCAACTTTACCGCGGATATAGCATCTTGCGCGGACTTCCGTACCACAACGACTGAGACAATGTTAGACCAACCCCACATCATTACTTACGTCATTATGGCGGTCACCATTTTGGTGAGTGTGATCTGCCTCAACAACAGAGAGCTCTTTGAAAAGCTAAAACACAGTCCTTTTCGTGAGCAAAACCATGGCGAATATTACCGCCTACTCACTTCCGGGTTTGTACACGGTAGCTGGCTTCACCTTGGCGTAAACATGTACGTCTTCTACTCTTTCGGAAAATTTACCGAAGCAGCCATTAGCGGATACTATACCCAGTTTAGTGCCTATGCTTTTGCTCCGGCTATCGCTCCCCTAATTTACCTAGCGCTTTACCTTCTTACCATTGTAATCGCTAACCTTCCTACGCTTTTCCAACACAAAGACAATCCATACTACGGCGCCATCGGTGCTAGTGGCGCAGTTAGTGGAGCCACGTTTTGCTTCATTCTTTTTCTCCCTTGGGAAATGATCTACCTGTATGGAATCATCGGTATCTACAGTATTGTAGCAGGTGTAGCCTTTCTAATATACAGCCAATATGCTGCTAAAAAAGGTGGCGACAACATCGACCACACCGCACACTTCTATGGTGCACTCGCAATGCCGATCATGCTCATCGCGCTTCGCCCGGGATTAATAGGCCACTTCATCGAAATGCTCACTACGCAACGCCCATTCTAAATGGAAGACAATCCATGGCAGCTGGTAAAGCGAACGCGGGCTTATGAAAACCCTTGGATCGCCGTGGATCACGATGACGTGCTCAATGCTGCTGGCAATCCAGGCATTTATGGTGTCGTTCGATTCAAAAACCTAGCAATTGGTATCGTAACACTCGACGACGACGGTTACACGACACTCATCGGTCAGTGGCGCTACCCGCTCGAGAGGTATTCTTGGGAAATCCCAGAAGGAGGCGGCCCCAAAAACGAAGCTCCCATTGAAGCAGCCAAGCGAGAACTAGTTGAAGAAACAGGGATCACTGCAAACAAATGGACAAAGCTCATTGAGCTTGATTTAAGCAACAGCGTAACAGACGAAGAAGGAATCATTTTCCTTGCTGAAGATTTGACGCTCGGCGAGGCTACTCCTGAAGAAACAGAGGTGTTTCAGACCGAGCGCGTGCTTCTTTCTGACGCCGTCCAGATGGTCCTCAAGGGCGAAATCCGCGACTCATTAGCGGTAGCGGGATTGTTGGCTGCCGAACGCTTTGTGAAGCTGCGTTAAACTTGGCGCAATCTTTCCATGAGATGCAGTCTAATCAGCTCAAAACATGCGTTACGCCTTCTTCAGCGTTCTCCTTTTTTCTGTCCTACATACTTCTGCCCAATTCAATCCAGATGCAGGCCTCATTACTAGTTATACCGAAGGAGCAACCTTCATTAGCAGTAGTAATCAGGCCGTTCTCGATAGAGCTTTTGATAGAGATGTAGACACACATTGGCAATCGAGCGCTGCTCTACCCCATGGGTATATCGGTAATGAGAATCAGAATATTCTCTTTGAATACCTAGGAGACCGTGTCACCGATGGCTTATTAAATACGGGTGAGATTGTAAAGCCTGCCGACACCCTTCTGTTTGATCTTACAGGCACATCTGCAGGAAGAATTTCCATCAAGGCTGGTATTAGAGGCGAGCTTTCGCTAAAACTGATATCAAGCACTGGAGCAGATACGGTCCTTGCTACGCTCACTCGAGCCGACAACTATAAAGTAAGGCACATAACGATCCCAGCCACTCTAGATGGCATTCTTGAGCTCAGTGTAACGAAAACTGCTCAGGTGTTTGAATGTGCTGCGATGACAGCCAATATCGAAGAATATGTTGGCTACCTCTCAACGACAGCTCAACGTGTTGGTCAAGTCTGGATACGAAGCTGGCCAGGATCTCCAGGAGCAATCGAGGCCCGCTTAGAAGGAACTATAGATGGCACCAATTGGTCTCTTTTAGAGATGCTTCACCCTGGAGCCTTTCGAGAGTACCCAGTCGTCTTAGACACCCCTCAAATGCTTCTTGGCGTCCGGGTTGTTCAAGTACTTGCACCTGCCAATTGGGCTAAGGTTAATGTTTGGGAGCTTCGTGCATATGATGAATATGGGCCTTTCGGCAAAACCCCTGTTCAGGTAGATGTACCTGTTTCCTTTGAAGAGATGCTAGGCGTAAATGGTCTTTGGGGATGGGGTTACGGACGCTATAGTGATGGCGTTGCAGACTCACTCGGACCAGCGCGTTTCTCAAGTGTTTTCGCGAAAGCAAGAAACTACCACAACCTTGATTGGGACATATCCTCTCCAGGTGAAATCGCGGACTACACCCAAATGGCTGCAGGAAATGGCACCCAAGCGAAAGGCTGGGTCAACTGGGACCGAGAATATACGCACTGGAGAAATGCTGGATTAGAGGTTAACCCAAGTGTTCGAATTACGACCCATCCAGAGTCTCGTTGGACCGATCCAGAAAACCAAGCAAGAATTTGGTCTGCAGATTTCGCTCAACATTTTTCAGATAGTATTGGGACGGTCGAGATTGGAAATGAGCCTTGGAGTTTCTCGGCAGCAGCCTATAGTTCAATACTTGATGGTGCAGTCGCTGGATTTATGGAGGCGCAAGTACCACCTTCAGATCACATCCTTCCATGTGCACTACAAGCATGTGATCCGTATGTAGAATCAACCAGCAACGGCAAAAATTATATAGGCAATCGAATTAGTCCAACTTCCCTTTCAAATTTAAAAGGTCTTAATTCCCACGCGTATTCTTTCTTAAACGATCGAATTGGCAACCGCAACGCTACATACCCAGAGCACCCTGCGAGTAAGTGGAATGAGCTGAATAACATGCTTAGGTGGAGAGATGCAAACGCACCGCAATTACCCATTTATTTGACGGAGTTCGGATATGACGCAGCAGGGTCGGGAGATACGTGTACGCACTCGGAATGTGTCTCAGCTAGCGAAGCAGCAGCCTATACACTGAGAAGTATTCTCCTCGCGAATCGACTAGGGATAAAAAGAGCCGACTATTACTTCTTTGGGAACTCTGAGCGTTCTGGATTATTCTCTAAGAGTGGACTTGTATCTAAAGTTAGCACTGGAGCACAAGACAAGCAGGTCTTCGTTTCGCTGCAAGCGTTTGCAAATCAGCTCGCAGATTATCGAGTAATTGAGATTCTTATTGAATCAGCAGATCGATACGTCTATAAGCTGGAATCAAGTCAAGGAGATATTCGATGGGCGGCGTGGATCCCGCAGGACTTAAATACAACTCCACTCGAGATAAGCGAACTGTCAGGTAAGCAAATGATATTTACATTTCAACCAAACCAGCCGCTCACAAATATGATATCGGGGTGGCCAAGTATTTGGCAATAAAAATACGTAGGCCGCGACAAATCAAATATTTGCGCGGCCTACATATTTCTAAAAATGGATTAAAATCCTACTCTGCATGAAAAGCGTAACGGTAATCACGTGGAGGATTAAGATTCTCCTTGATTAGTCGTGGGCTTAACCAGCGATACAGATTTAAGATTGAACCAGCCTTGTCGTTGGTTCCACTTCCTCTAGCACCACCAAACGGCTGCTGTCCAACAACTGCTCCTGAAGGTTTGTCATTGATATAGAAGTTACCTGCAGCATTTTCGAGTGCATCTTCAGCCTCTGTAATTGCATAACGATCGTTTGCGAATACAGCTCCTGTAAGCGCATAAGGAGAAGTCGTGTCAACTAACTTAAGTGCCTTCTTCCAATCCTTATCAGCGTAAACGTAGATTGTAAGAACAGGTCCGAAGAGCTCGTTCTCCATCGTTTCCGAATGTGGATCGGTAGTGACGATTACGGTTGGCTCGATGAAATAGCCTTTAGACTTGTCACAACCACCACCAGCAATGATGGTCATCTTCTTGTCTTCCTTAGCACGCTCGATGTATCCTGCGATACGATCAAAAGCGTTCTCATCAATTACGGCAGCCATATAGTTCGTGAAGTCTGTCGTCACGCCCATCTTGATGGTCTTGATGTCAGCGACCAAACGCTTTTTAATCTTAGGCCACAAGCTTTTCGGCAAGTAAGCACGAGAAGCTGCTGAACACTTTTGACCTTGGAATTCAAACGCACCACGTAAAAGACCGACAGCAACTTGCTCTGGATCTGATGTTTTGTGTGCTATCACAAAATCCTTACCTCCTGTCTCTCCGACAATACGCGGGTAGGTTTTGTAGGTATTAATTTTTGAACCGATCGTACCCCAGAGCTCTTTAAAGACTTTAGTACTACCAGTAAAGTGAAGACCTGCGAAATCTGGATGATCGAATACTACTTCGCCAGCTTTTGGTCCGTCAGTGAAAACGAGGTTAATTACTCCTGGAGGTAATCCTGCTTCTTCAAACAGATCCATAATTACATGGGCGCTGTATATCTGCGTTTCGGCAGGTTTCCACACGCATACATTTCCAAGCATTACAGGTGCAGCACAGAGGTTACCAGCGATACTTGTAAAGTTGAATGGAGTTATTGCAAAAATAAATCCTTCGAGTGGTCGGTAGGTGAGGCGATTCCAGATACCAGGCTCTGATTCAGGCTGCTGCTCATATATCTGCTGCATATACATGGCATTGAATCGAAGGAAGTCGCAAAACTCTGCGACCGCATCGATCTCTGCTTGATGAGCAGTTTTAGATTGGCCAAGCATTGTTGCCGCATTCATTCGGGCACGATATGGACCCGCTAATAGGTCGGCAGCGCGCAAAAAGATCGCTGCGCGATGCTCCCAAGAGGTTGCAGCCCACTGTGTACGAGCGGCCAGAGCAGCATCGATGGCATCAGAGACGTCAGATTTCGTTCCACGTAAAAAAGTTGCTAGCACCTTTTTATGATCGTGTGGTTGACGAATTGTACGCTTAGATTTCCCTCCTACCTTCTTACCGTTAATTCGTTGGAATATCTCGATTTTCTCTCCTTGCATTCGTGCAAGTTCTTCGTGCAACTCTAGCGTGGCTAGGTCTCCGGGAGCATATGGGGAGATTGGTTCGTTGTACGGAACGGGTACTTCAAAAATAGCTTTTGACATGGTTTTCTGTTAGTTTGGAACGTTTGGCGAATGTAACATCCTTAAGTGAAGAAATGATTTCACGTTAGTAATGTTACAAATACGGTGCCCTTGGAGGCGATCTGCGAAATGATCGGAGCATAGATCGCAGAATGTAAATCGCGATACTATTAGAAATCTGAACAATAGTTTGCATAAAAGAAATAAGTCGTTAATTTCGCACAGCTTTTAAAACAACAAGTAACAAAATTCATAACCATTCTCACATGAATGTAGCAGAGAGCCTAAAAAAAATCGACGCCAAACTTGCCCAAGGCAAGCTAGTCGATGCGGCGAATGACTTTCACGATAAGTCTTCCCGTACGCACACATTAAACTTGTTCAATCAAAAGGGCAAACAATACCGCACAGATCTCGCTCTTCTAGAAGAGCGCATCGGATCAAAGGGTGGCGTAGAAGTCCTTGCCAGTCGAGCAATAGAAGAAGACAATACAAGTGTATCTCTTTTTTCAATTAAAGGAGATCCAGCAGTCGAGGAGCGTTTTAAAATGCTTCTTCTCGTTGCTCGTCGTTGGAACGACAAGGGACTTGTTATTGAAGAAGAGTTTCTTCCTGTAGGAAGTACAGAGGAAGCAAAGAAGTACTTCCCTGATCACAGTCTAGGTGCTAAGCGCATTCAACCTCGCCTAAGTTTCATCACACCTACACGTAAGCGTGGTGGCAAAGGTGGCGGACGTCCTCGTAAGCCAATCGCTCCAGGAGATCTACATCGCTTGCCTCTCGTAGGAAAGAGTGTTGTTGACGGACTGCACGCAGCTGGAATCAAAACATTTGCATCTCTTTCAAAAGCCTCAGATAAGGCTTTAGAAAAAGTTCGTGCAAATGCTGGACGACGCTTCAAAAACTTTGATCCTACATTTTGGCGAACTGCAGCTTCACATGCTGCAGCTGGCGAGTGGGACAAAATTGGTGCTCCACCAAAAGCTGTCAAGCTAACAAGTAAGAAGAACGACAAAATAGATCTTAGCGAATTAGCTGATAATGATCTAACGTCTGTTCCTAAAGTTGGCCCACAGATGCTCCAGGCAATGATTGCCAATGGTGTTCAAACATTTAAGGACCTCGCGGCTCTTACCGATGAAACACTAGAGAAGCTTCGTGCAGAAGGTGGACGTCCATTCGTCAACTTCGACATGAGCTACTTCCGTAAGGTTGGAGAGAAAAAGCTTTCTGGTTCTAAGTCAATGCCTACTCCTCCTAAGCCAATGCCAAAAGCAAAAGCGAAGAAGGCCTTCACTAAGAAGGTTAAGGTTATTGAGCCAACTGATCTCATCGAACTTCCAGGAGTAGGTGTACAGATGGTTGCAGCCTTACATAAAGCAAACCTTAAAACATTCACCGACGTAGCTACTGCTGACAAGGATGTTTTAATGGAAGCACGAAGCCAAACAAAAGGCAAGTACAAAAACATCAACATCGCTTTCCTACAACGCCAAGCTCGCTATGCAGCGGACAGTCGTTTTGAGAAGCTGACTAAAGATGTAAAAGTTGACAAGCAAACTGTAGCTCCGACTGCTAAGCTTTCAGCTGTTGAACGTCACCTCGCTCGCCTTCAGAAAGCAGGCAACAAAGACTTGGATGTACTTCCAGGTGTTGGACCAAGTGTCAAGACGGCAATGAACGAGAAAGGTATTTCTACCTTCTCTCAACTTTCTAGAGCAAAGGACGAAATCCTTACTGCTATTAAGGAGAATGCAGGACGTCGCTTCGCACGTTTTGATATCAACTTCTGGAAAGAATCTGCTGCTTTTGCTCACGCAGGTGAGTTTGATAAAATTGCAGTTAAGCCACCTACAGCTCCTAAGCCTAAAAAGGCTAAAGCTGGAAAGCGTGCTAAGCGAACTACTCGCCCAGCACCAGCGCCAAAGAATAACAACGATCTTATCTCACTTCCAAGTGTAGGTGCTAAAGTTGTTGAAGCATTGAACGCTAATGGTATCAAAACTTTCCATCAGCTAGCTACCGCTTCTGAGGAGAAGCTTGTAACGGTGACTGAAGCATCAGGCCCTAAGTACAAAGGCTTCGATACAAGCTATTGGAAAACTGTTGCTGCCCTCGCGAAAGACGGAAAGCACGAGGAGTACCCACCTGTACCTAAGAAAGAGAAGAAAGCTAAATCAGGAAAGAAGCGCACTGCGAAAGCAAAGCTTGTTCTTCCAGAAGGTGCTGAGACACTCACTGACCTTCCAGGCATCGGCGCTAAAGTTCAAGAGAAGCTTTTCGCACTTGGTGTGAAAACGTACACTCAACTTTCTAAGGCAACGATTACACAACTCGAAGGTGTACGTGACGAAGTTGGATACCGTGTTGCTAAGGCAAATGTCCGCGACTGGAAAAGTGTTGCTGCATTAGCTGCTAAAGGTGACTGGCACGTAATCGATCCTTCTAAGTACGCTGCTCCTACTGGTGCACCAAAGAAGACGAAAGCTGCTACTGCTCCTGCAGACGGAGACGACTTGACTCGCATCAAAGGAATCGGACCTAATGCACAACGCATGTTCCGTAGCCGTGGAGTTAAAACTTACGTCGACATTATTCAGATGAATGATGATGCTCTTGAGCAACTCGTAGATGAGTCTGGCGCACGCAACACCAACGCTGCTAAAGTGAAGGAGTTGGCCGGTAAGTACATTTCTAAGTCTAGCACCCGTCCAGTTAAGACTGCTGCCAAAGCAAAGACTGC
Organism: Saprospiraceae bacterium; assembly: GCA_045110575.1. Classification (GTDB taxonomy): domain Bacteria; phylum Bacteroidota; class Bacteroidia; order Chitinophagales; family Saprospiraceae; genus CALDTK01. The sequence continues at coordinate 55,849 of JBGCGF010000003.1, read as the reverse complement.
TGCTAAAGCGAAGCCTGCTGCCAAAGCAAAGACTGCTGCCAAAGCGAAGCCTGCTGCCAAAGCAAAGACTGCTGCCAAAGCAAAGCCTGCTGCCAAAGCGAAGCCTGCTGCCAAAGCAAAGCCTGCTGCCAAAGCAAAGACTGCTGCCAAAGCAAAGCCTGCTGCTAAAGCGAAGCCTGCTGCTAAAGCGAAGCCTGCTGCTAAAGCGAAGCCTGCTGCTAAAGCAAAGCCTGCTGCTAAAGCAAAGCCTGCTGCTAAAGCGAAGCCTGCTGCTAAAGCAAAGTCTGCTGCTAAAGCAAAGTCTGCTGCTAAAGCAAAGCCTGCCGCTAAGGCAAAGCCTGCTGCTAAAGCGAAGCCTGCTGCTAAGAAGTAGTAATCTCCATCAGAGATGAAATAAAGAAGCCGCGTACATCGAAAGATGTATGCGGCTTTTTTTATGCAGTACGCATATTAGACCAATTAATTACTGGCCCATTTAAGAATCTGGGATCAAATGAAGCCAGAAGGATAAGTACTGAGCAGTGCAAGAATTGGTTGCAAATGCTCCCTTCTCATGGCCAAGGCGCAGAGATTAGCTAACGAAAGGTAAACTGCGTCACCCGACGGCATTAGTGTCAGGCTATCAAATTTGAAGCACCCAATACTTAGTTGAAATAGTATTTGTTAGAAAGGACCTAAATGTCCTTTAGCACAGCACTCGGTAAGAATGAACTTGCATCACCTCCGCCTTTAATGATCTCACGAACGATCGTGCTTGAGATATGCGAATAAGCTGGACGGGATATCAAGAATACCGTTTCAAGTCCACCACCAACAATATCGTTGAGTTGACTAATTGTCTTCTCATAGTCGAAGTCTGATGCGTTACGAAGGCCACGTAGCAGATACTGCGCTCCCATTCGTTGACAGTAATGTGCTGTCAGTTTTTCGAAACTGTCTACGACCACCTTTTCCTCATCGGCGAAGGTTTCTTCAATCCATCGAAGACGTGTATCCAAATCATTTAGATATTTCTTCTGTGAATTGACTCCAATGGCGATATAGATCTTATCAAAAAGCGGAAGAGCCCTCTTTACGAGGTCGACATGGCCAGTAGTAATCGGATCAAAACTTCCAGGAAATACAGCGATCTTCATTTGGGTTCGATTTAGAACTCTAGTATACACCTACGGATTCACCTATACGAGAGTTTAGGTTCGATTACTTGACAAGGTCGATGGGATGAAAATTTTCAAAGAACCGGTCTCGGCTTTTCACTCCTCCATCCTTACTAAAGGAGAAGACTTGTTGGTGATAATATCTATCACCGACCAGGTACATGCGATTCCGAACGACGGTAGGTCGCTCCTCCCCATAATTGACTCGAAAGATCCAACCTGGATAATCCCCTCCTTCTAGAGGCTGTGATATTATGGCTACTCCTTCTATAGCTTCACTTGCTGCCTGAACGGTTTGCTTGAAAAATGCATTCCGACGTGCGGTACTATCAAGCGGGAAAGAACCCTCTGCATAGTCTATGACCGTAAGCATATAGAGTCGATTACCAGTCATGGCCTCATCGTCTTTGACGAAATACGTAGTGAAAGGCATTTCGCCGAGTGCTGTAGGCACGGTATCACTAATCTCTTCTATCTCTCCCGGGAAGAACGCTATGGGGCGCTTCTCTTGGTCTATTCTCAGTGGTAACCACTCTACTTGAGCAAGAATTGTGCTTCCGCAAAACAGCACTGTGGTCAGCAATAATATCGTTCGTTCTAGTCTTTTCACGCTGTAATAACGCTATGAAACATAAAAACGTCCAGAGGTGCGCCAACCTCTCGTTACAAACGCTACTTTTGTGGCACTAAGCACTACTCATGGAGACCAATAACTTTATCGAAGAATTCATTGTCGAGGACCTCAAGAACGAGCGATTCGAGAAAGTTCACATGCGGTTCCCGCCGGAGCCTAATGGTTACCTGCACCTAGGACACGCCTTTTCGATCTGTCTTCAGTTTGAAACAGCTAAGAAATTCGGCGGACTAACGAACCTGCGTTTTGATGATACCAACCCTCTCGTTGAAGAGACCGAGTACGTCAATGCCATTCGGGAAGATGTTAAATGGCTTGGCTTCGACTGGGAAGACAGGGAGTACTATGCTTCAGACTACTTCGATAAGCTTTATGCTTTTGCAAAACAGCTAATCGAACAAGGAGACGCTTACATCGACGATCAGACTCCTGAGTTAATTGCAGAACAGAAAGGAACTCCTACCAAGCCAGGTGTCAATAGCCCTTTCCGTTCAAGATCAGTTGAGGAGAACCTTGACCTCTTTGAACGAATGCGCAAGGGAGAGTTCCCTGACGGAGCCCGTATCCTTCGCGCTAAAATGGACATGACTAGCTCGAACATGTTGATGCGTGACCCGCTCATCTATCGCATTAAGCATGCTACGCACCACCGCACAGGTGACGCGTGGTGCATCTACCCGATGTACGATTTCGCGCATGGCCAAAGTGACTCCATTGAAAACATTTCTCACTCCGTTTGTACACTTGAGTTTGAGAACCACCGTCCGGTTTACAACTGGTTTATCGAGAAACTAGGGATATTCCCAAGTCGACAAATCGAATTTGCACGTTTAAACTTCACGTATACCGTGATGGGCAAGCGTAAGATGATCCAAATGGTGCGCGAAGGCGATGTAACCGGCTGGGATGATCCAAGAATGCCTACGGTAAGCGGTGCACGCCGTCGCGGGTATCCTGCTGCAGCTATTCGCGAGTTTAATGAACGAGTAGGCGTAGCAAAACGCGACAAGCTCATCGACCTCTCTTTATTAGAGTTCTTTGTACGCCAACACTTGAATACTTCTTCGAAGCGAATGATGGCGGTACTCGATCCGATCAAGCTGACCATCACTAACTATCCAGAAGGCCACACAGAGTTGATCTCAACGATCAACAATCCTGAAGACGAGTCTGCGGGTGCACGTGATCTAACATTTGGCGGCAATCTCTTCATTGAACGAGACGACTTTAAAGAAGAAGCTAACCGCAAGTACTTCCGTCTAAAGATTGGAGGAATGGTTCGCCTAAAGAGTGGCTACATCATCGAAGCTGACGAGGCTATTAAAGACGCTGATGGCAACATCATCGAGGTAAAAGCTCGATACTTCCCGAATAGCAGGAGTGGAGAAGACACGAGTGAGCTTAAGCCAAAGGGAACCATCCACTGGGTCCACGAAGGCACTGCAGTACCTGCAACGATAAACCTTTACGATCGACTCTTTACAGATGAGACGCCTGACTCACATGAAGGAAAGGACTTCCGCGAATTCCTGAACACGAACTCAATGGAAACCATCAGTGCATTCATTGAACCCGCAGCTGCGGTTTTGCCGGAAGGTGAAGTCGTACAATTCTTGCGAAAAGGATACTTCGCAGTGGACAAAGACTCAACAAGTGACCGTCAGATATTCAATCGCACGGTGACATTGAGAGACAACTACGCTAAGAAAGGAAAGTAGCCTTTTAGAGATGTAGAGAATGCCTTCATCAGAGGGTACAACTGAAGCTTACATTTACACCGTGTCACAGGAAAGAGTCATACTAGAAGAGCGCAAAATCGGACTCGTTCTGGAGCGCATTGCCAGGCATCTGCGCGAGCGGTATCGAGACTTCGATAATACTGTTCTCGTAGGTATACAACCTCGCGGTTCATACTTCGCTGAACGTCTGCATGAGCGACTACTTCAGTATGCTCCAGATTTACCACTAGGCAAACTGGACATCACTTTTTTCAGAGATGACTTCCGTACGGGTGACAAGCAGCTATTGCCAGACCCTATGGAAATGCCTTTCTCTACCCAGGGCAAGCGCGTCATCCTAGTGGACGATGTACTGTATACTGGTCGTACGATCAATGCTGCGCTGAATGCGCTTCAGAGCCTAGGTCGTCCGTCGAAAGTTGAATTGTGTGTCATGGTAGAGCGACGGTTCCACCGGGAGGTGCCTGTCGCTCCAGATTACCTCGGTGTTCAAATCGATGCGATCGGAGAAGCGTATGTACGTGTACGCTGGAAACAAATAGAAGGCATCGACGAAGTGATGCTTTATCCAAACAAAGAAGCTAGCCGCAAGTGACCGATACTACCCCCACTACCCGACTCAGCACGAAGCATTTGCTAGGTATCCGTGACCTTACCAAGGCGGATATCGAGTTGATATTTTCAACCGCCGATGGGTTTAGTAATATGCTACAGGGGCGCATTCGAAAAGTGCCAACCTTAAGGGATACGACCGTCGCAAACGTCTTCTTTGAGAATTCAACTAGGACTCGTATCAGTTTTGAGCTTGCCGAAAAGCGACTTTCTGCTGATATCGTCAACTTCAGTGCTTCAAGTTCAAGTGTCAAAAAGGGGGAGACCTTACTAGACACGGTGCAGAACATACTGGCGATGAAGGTCGACATGGTTGTCATGCGTCACCCAGCACCGGGTGCACATCAATTCTTAGCCCAGCATATTGATGCGAACATCATTAATGCAGGCGATGGCACACACGAACACCCTACCCAAGCATTATTAGATGCGTTCTCAATGCGTCAGCGATTTCCCGAATTAAAGGGGAAACGAGTCGTAATTATTGGAGACATCCTACATAGTCGCGTTGCACTGAGCAACATATTCTGTCTACAAAAGCTAGGCGCTGAAGTAGCTGTTTGCGGACCACCGACCTTAATCCCTCTTCACTTACCTGCACTTGGAGTTCAGGTCTTTGATCATTTGGATGACGCTTTGGCGTGGTGTGATATCGCCAACGTTCTTCGCATTCAACTTGAACGTCAAGACATTAAGTTTTTCCCGAGTCTCCGCGAGTACCATAGCCTCTATGGTTTGACCGCTGAACGGCTAGCAAAGCATGAGAAAGATATTCTCATCATGCACCCTGGGCCGATCAACAGAGGCGTTGAAATCAGTAGTGAAGTTGCTGACGATCCTAAACGATCTATCATTCTTCAGCAGGTTGAAAATGGTGTAGCTGTGCGAATGGCTGTGCTATACCTTTTGGGAGCTTCCAACAAGGAGTAAAATTGAAACTCAGTTAGTTACGTAAGATCAAGGTTAAATGCAGCGGTTACACGGAATACTTGTACATTAATTCCGCGTAAGACTGTTTAACGAAAACTGCTTCATGGTTCGGCTACTGATACTTTGTACAATTCTCCTAAGTTTTGGCGAAAGCTTGACTGCACAATGTGCTAGTCGACTTAAGGAGAACGTTAAGCTTACCAACGGTCAGCGCGTAATAACGAATTCCCAAAAGCTTGTGGTGAGAGGCAACTATGCCTATTCCATCCACTTTGAAGCTGGATCAAAGGGAGTTCGAGCTGTTTTTGAAAGCCGTGGAGGTGAAAAGCCGAACAAGGATGACGAACTTATTTTCGTCCCGAGATCAGGTCAGCTGAGGTCTTACCGATTCGTAAATTCCGTAAAGACGATCAGCTCTTCTGGAGCTCCTGAATTCGTCAACGAACTCCAAATGGATATGGAGTCCGCAAATTGGCTAGCTCAAAACGACATTGGCGTTGTTACCCTAAAAAACAACGTAAAAGGAGAAGGTCGTCGATTCACACTGCCTGCGAGTAGACAAGCAGAATTGCGTCAGCTTGCACAGTGTTTCGTTTCTGTTGTTGACCCTTCGTCTATTCCCAATATCGCGGCTGTCAGAATTTCGATCCCTGCAGTAGGGAAGAAGCGGGCACCCGATGTAAGAACAACCAGAGAGAGTGGTCTTTCGACAAAACCAGGGACGACGACCCTAAGCGAAAGGGATGCTGCAGAGCAAGAGGCATCTAAACAGGAAATCCAAGATTTGCGAGCCCAACTCGCTCAGTTGAAGAAAGACTTACTGCAAGAAATTGCACTTGAAAAAGCAAAAGCAGATCGCGCAAAAGCGAACATTGCAGATGACCTCTCGGCAAGTCGACAGGCGGCTGCCCTTCAAGAGCAAGCTATCGCATCAGAAGTTGTAGAAGCACGTCAAAAGGCTACTCAACGTATCGCTGAAGCACAGTCAGCAGCGGGACAAAAAATTCAAACCATCGATGGCGATGTAACTGATGAGCAGCAAGCCGCTGCGCAAGAAGTTGCCGCCGCTCGCGCAAAAGCGCTTCTCGCAATCGAAGAGGCAAAAACGCAAAGCGCTACACAACTCGCTGAAATACGTAAGCAAAATGCAGCAGCAGCTGCCGCAGAACGTGAAAAGTTTGCCGACGCAAGAGTAGCATACGCCGATGAAGTAGCTAGTGCTCGCGAAAGCAGCTCTCAGCAAATTATCGAAATCCGACGTGAATTAGAAGAACAGATTTCTGCAGCAAGATCGGCTGTAATGACAGCTCAAAACTCAAGTCAAGCTTCAGTTGAACTTACCAGGGCAGAAGCACAGAAAGAAGTGCTAAAGGCCAAGGAAGCAAGCTTCAACAAAATTGCAGAGATGCGCGAGCAGGTTGCCCGCGAACAAGAAGCTCAGTCTATCAAAATGGCTGAAGCAAGACGCACACAAGCTGAACAGCTCGCAGAACAAGAGTCTGATTTTGAGCGCAAAATCGCAAAACTCAAAGAGGAGCTCGTCAATCAACGAGAGGCATACGCCGCCGAAATTCAAACATCTAGAGAAGCTGTAGATGCACAGCAACAGTCACTAGCAGAAGAGACGGTCAATGCTACCAAACGCTCCCAAGAAGCTATCGACAAGGCGAAGCAAGAAGAGTTAGAGAAGACGCAAGAAACAGCCGAAGCCGGTGCTGAAGCCCGTCTTGAAATGGCTGCAGATGTCAAGGAAGCTCGAGTAGCTGCAGATTTGCGCATAGCTGAAGTTCAAGCAGAAGAAGCCGCCGCTATCGCTGCCGCTCGATCAACGGCAGACTTACGACGAACAGAACTTGCTGCAGGTATTGCAGAGCAAACCGAAGCAGCGACAGCCCGTCGCAAAGAAATGCAGACCAAGCTCACCGAAGAAATGAGCAAAATCAAAGCTCGTCAAGAAGCTCTGGAAAAGGAACAAGACGATAGAGACATTGCTGCTGCAGAAGAGTGGAAGAAGCAACGTGAAGCGTTAGCTGCCAAGATTGAGGCAGAGCGTGAAAAAATTGACGTTGTACTACAGAAGGAAGAAAAGCAACGTCGTAGCCGATTAGACAGCTTAGATCGTCAGATCGAAGACCAACGCTCACGTATCGCCAAGCAAGCAAAGCAGTTGCCTGACAATGCAGACAAAGAGCTCGTAGAGGCCAACGAACGACGCCTAGCGGCCCTTGATGCTGAAGCTGATGATGTGAATTCTAGCCGTGCTAGAAACCAAGCTCAAAAAGAGGCTCTAGAGTTTCAACTAAAGAAAGAACGGTCTTTACAGGATCAAGCTTTCAAGCGTAGTACTGAATATCGTGACTCCCTAAACCAGCAAGTAGCGATCGTTCGCAAAGAAGCTCGCACTGCTATCAGCAAAGCCGAAACAGAACAAGCACAAACCTTGAATCGCCTTCAAGAAGAGGCTATTGATGAGCAAGAAGCACTTATGCGTGACCTTGCAAAGGTTCGTGAGGAAATTGCAGACGATGTCGCAGTAGAACGCGAGAAAGCGGCTAGAAGCATTTCTACAATCCGCCAAGAACACAGCGAGAAGATCGTCGAGTTGAGAGTTGCTCAAGAAAAAGAGCGAGGTGACATGATGATTGCTCAGAAAAAGTTTGAAAGCGACTTGGCCGAACAACGTAAAACGCAAAAAGCAAGCCTCGCCGAAGATCTTGCTGCTGAGCGAAAAGCTACAGAAGAAGAGCGCAGAACAATGAGAGATGAGCTTACTGCTGAGCGCAAGCGCATGCAGGAAGACATTTCTAGTGAACAACAGAAGACCGCCGAAGCAATTCAACAAGCACGTGAAAATGCTGCAACAGAAATTGAAGCTGCTCAACAGTCATACATCGACGCAACCAATACTGCAAAATCTTCCCACGAGGAACAGTTGGCTATGCAAAAAGCTGAACGCGACGAGTTAGCAAACGACGTAGGCACAAAGCAAAAGCAGGTTGAGAAGCTGCGTCAAGACGAGGCTAAACTGCAAAGGCAAGTAGAGGCGCTCCAAAAGAGTATCGAGTCCGAAGAAAAGAGATTAAAGGAATTGCGCGGCAACTAAACGTTGGCGCATTAAGCTCCAAAGAATGCCGTGTACTTTTCACCTCTTGCTTCGAATTGTGCGCTTATAATTGGTTTCATTATACGTGTCAACCAAGCGTATGGAGTACCAAAGGTGATGTCCTCAATGATTGCGACCCTCCCCTCTTCGACCTGCTCTATTCGGTGCCTATGTACCCAATAGTTCAACGGTGGCGGAAGCTGCCGACCTTCGTCTATAAATAGACAAGCCTTATCAGTGCGCTGGTGAGCTGTAATTTCGCTGCGCCAAACGAATGTTGCAGGTGGGATGCCAAGGCGAATCTCGACAACATCACCTATTGCATTGCCGTCATACCGAAGCAACTTTGCAGGAGGAAACGACGGAGACAGTGCATCAAATAAATCTTGGGTAAACCCATCAAAGATTTCAGTTGCTTTCCCAGAAACATAATGCGTGATAAGAAGGTCACATCGACTCATAGTGTATTTACGTTTTCCATATAAAATTCAGCTTGCTTTAACGTTGACTCACGCTCATCTGCAGCCATTCTTTCCCAAAGGCGAACCATCTGTGCTATTCGTCCATTCCGTGCTAAACGTTCTCGATGTCTATCGACAAAGGCCCAGTAAAGTGAATTAAAAGGACAGGCTTTTTCTCCGTGTCTAATTTTACGATCATAGTGACAATCCTTACAATAGTCACCCATCTTGTGAATGTAGTTCGCAGACGACATATAAGGCTTAGTACCTACAATTCCTCCATCAGCAAACTGACTCATGCCTCTTGTATTGGTAATTTCTACCCACTCGATCGCATCGATGTAAATGCCTAAATACCAAGCATCTACTTCATCAGGATTCACACCTAAGAGTAGCGCAAAATTTCCCGTAATCATCAGTCGCTGAATGTGATGCGCATAGGCATGCTCCAAACTCTGGCCAATAGAATGCGACAGGCATGTCATCTTCGTCTCGCCTGTCCAGTACCAATCGGGTAACGCAGCAGTATGCTCCAGCTTGTTCATGTCTGCAAACTCAGGCATGTGTGCCCAATAGATTCCACGCATGTATTCTCGCCAGCCGATCACTTGGCGAATAAAGCCTTCAACTTGGTTGATTTCAATCTCCTCTCGATGCGCATTGTAGTAATCTTCTACAACTTTAACGACCTCTCTGGGCGATATCAATTTACTATTAAGCGCGAAACTAATTCGTGCATGAAATAAAAACGGATCGCGCGTGGTCATCGCATCTTGGTAGGTACCAAAGAGACGTAATCTTTCACGCACAAAATCATTGAGTGTCTGGAGACCTTCTGCCCTAGTCGTCGGCCAAACCCACTTATCAGGATCAACTTTTCCAAGCGTCTCTACCCCGTGCTCGACCAGCATGGATTGTATTTCACTTATCTGCGAGGAGAACGTCCTCAACGGAGGCATCTCGATCTGCTTTGGCAACTTCTTGCGGTTATCATGATCGAAGTTCCAGGCGCCACCTGTAGGCTCTCCGGTGTCCTCCATGAGCACGTCAAAGCGCTTTCGCATATCACGATAGAAATATTCCATCGTGTACCGCTTTTTGCCTTTAAAAAACGTTGCTAAATCTTCACGAGTAGTCATAAAATGCTCGGAATCGTGGGCCGTTATTTTCTTAGGATCGCTTTCGCTAAAACCGGTCATGATCTCATCTAGCCTCCATTCATCAGGAAGTTGATATTCAATATTACTTGCGCCTAGCGTATCTGCTAGTTGGCTGAGATTCTTCGGGATATCCTGAAGATTCTCAGCATCATTTAAAGAAATATAGTGGACTCGATGGCCTGCATCTTTTAGGTGTTGAGCAAAGGCACGCATACCCAGAAAGAACGCCACTACCTTCTGTATGTGATGTACGACATAATCCGTCTCCGTTCGCACTTCCATGAGCACATAAACAACCTCTTCATCAACCTGGCTTAACCAGCTGTGCTTGTGGTTTAATTGGTCGCCAAAAATAAGGCGAATCGTACGTGTAGTATTACTGTTAGGCATCGCAAAGGCTAACCAATATTTCAGGGTAAGGTTGTCAAAACAAGCTGACCTCTCCATCTCGAAGGATGAAGAGGTCAGTAAAAGAACTCTAAGAAATGAAGGCTCAAATAACCTAGACGGCCATGGTCGCATTTGTATGCGAACCAGCTTCAATTAACCAACCTTTTGCATCAGGAAGGCGACCGCTTCGAACGCCGTTAATCTGACTCTTAACCCAAGGTCCGATCTTACGATCTTCAACTGCAGGAAGCTTGATCTCAACGTCATTGTATAGAATACTCTCTACGTGACTGATTACTGCTGCCGTGCCGGAACCGAAGGCTTCGTCTAGCGTACCGTTCTGACTCGCTTCAACAATTTCGTCGATCGCTATTCTGCGTTCAATGACCTCGTAACCACCCTCTTTCAAGAAAGTGATGATTGAGTTACGGGTGATTCCTTGAAGAATCGTTCCGCTAATCATAGGAGTATGCACCTTCCCGTCGATAACGAAGAAGATGTTCATCGTGCCGACCTCTTGAACGTACTTAAACTCCTTTGCATCAAGCCATAACACTTGGTCGTAGCCTTTTTGCTGCGCTAGTAATGCTGGCAGCATTGCAGCTGCATAGTTGCCTGCTGCTTTTGCTTCTCCAACACCACCCATTGCTGCGCGGACGAACTTGGTTTCGGCCAACAACTTCACTGGCTTAGCGTAGTAAGGTCCAACAGGGCAAGTAAAAATCATGAACTTGTACGAGCTGCTTGGACGAACACCTACAGAGTGATCGGTTGCAAACATGAATGGACGGATGTACAATGCGCTACCCTCTGCTGGTGGAATCCAGCCTTTGTCGAGATCAACTAAGGCGTGAACCGCATCAATAAAGATTGATTCAGGCAGTTCAGGCATTGCCAATCGAGCTGCGGAAGCATTGATTCTGCGAGAGTGCTGCTCTGGACGGAACAACATTGCTTTGCCGTCATGGGTCTTTGTGGCTTTCATTCCTTCGAAAACAGCTTGTCCGTAGTGAAGCGCCATGTTTGACGGTTCGATTTCGATCGTACCATAAGGAACTATCTCGGGTTGTTTCCATTCTCCATCTACGTAGTCGATTACGAACATGTGATCTGAGAAAAGCTTACCAAAGGGTAAGTTTTCAAAGTCAACACTGTGGAGACGAGAGTTTTCTGTCTGCTTTATGGAGATATTGTGGTTCATTGCGAGGCTCTGATTAGGTGTACAAAACTAACGAATCCGAAAGGATATTCCGCCATTCGAGTTTTTGACAGTTTTTCACAAAACAATTAACTGAAATCGATCCCTGACAACAAATATAGTTTCACAAAATGAGTAACACATACCTTGATATCCCTGCTCAAGCAGATGTCCTACTAAGCCCAAATCCACGACTTTTATCGGTGATTCCTGCTTCGACGACGGCATCCGCGAGGGATATGTTAGAGAAAATATTCCTCGCATGTGGCCTAAATCCGGCAGATGAAGCCTCTACTTTTGAATGTTTTCCACCACAAGCTGTAGCAGTCAGTATTCCTTCTGGAGCTGCTGGCTTGCGAATTGCTGTTTTCGGGCTTTCGCCAAAACAGATAGGCGCGCAGTGGGCTATTTTACCGTACCAATGGCTCAAAATCGGGGATCATTACTGGTGTTTTGCCGAAAGGCTAGAAGATATTGAAGCAGATATTGAAAAGAAAAAGCGGTTGTGGGGCTGTCTTAAGATCCTTAAAGAGTCGTAGTTGCTGTGTTTCCACCCCTCTTTCAAACCTCCGCCATGTAAAATGGTGAAGTCTTTGTCACTATATAATTGTATTCGCATCGTATTCTTGAGCCTATGACCGCCGACCGATTTGGTGAATTGCTGAGAAAGCCTGCACTCCTGAGTGGCCAAAACGCCACAGAACTAGAGGTGCTTATTGCTTCACACCCGTGGAGTGGTCCTCTACGCGTATTGCGCTATCAAAAGGCACTCCTCGACAATAATGCTGAAGACATCCGCATTTGGGAAAATCGAGCAGCACCATTTCTTGATCGCTCTTCTATTGCACAGCAACGAGTTGCGTTAATAAATACTAATCCAGCCCGTGCAGACCAGCATTTTGGATTTCTCGCGCCTGGAGAACCTCCGGCTAAAGAGACTTTAGAAATAACCACCGACGTAGAAGAAGAGGCTGAAACCTCAGGAATAGAAGGTGTTAACACCAATACTTCAGACTATGATTTGGCTGTTTTAGCTTCCGTTGTAGAAACCGTGGATTGGTATTTGCACCGCCATGGTCTGATAATGGAATACGGACGACCAAAACCCGCCCCCAAAGAATCGTTCCGCTCATACAATGAGTGGAAGCGAAAGAAAGCTAAGACGTCTTGGCGGGACCTGCTATTGCTGTCTACCGACAAGAAACAATCAACGAAGAAGTCACGTAAAGAGACAAGCGAAACGAGTGATGAAACACACGAGATTGCATCAGAAACCTTGGCTGAGATATTGGCACTTCAAGGACATTCTGACAAAGCAATCAAAATGTATGAAACACTTTCTTTGCGATATCCTGAAAAAAGAGCGACATTCGCAGCTCTAATTGACGCACTTCAGCAAGAAAACGCATAATGGCTCCAGTACTTACTGTTATCATCGCACTCATCTGTGTACTCCTTATTATCGCCGTGCTCGTTCAAAACCCTAAGGGTGGTGGACTTGACAGCACGTTTGGCGGAAACCAGGCTACACAAATGTTTGGCGCAGCGAAGTCTACAGACTTCATCGAAAAACTCACTTGGTACCTAGCAATCGCGTTGTTCGTCCTTTGCATCGTTACTTCGATGGTAGTTGGAAGTCCAGACGGTGGCGTTGAGGGAATCAACAATTTCCCAATCCAAGGGTAATCTAATCGATTACAAAAAGAAGCCCTGCAAGTCACCGACTTGCGGGGCTTCTTTCGTTGAACAAAGCTCATCTCTTCTGCTAAATGAGCTTCGCTTGGTTTACAGGAAGAGGTTCAAGGTTCAGCAACTTGACTTGTGCTGCGCACTTCGTCAAGTTGGTTCAAGCTTCCGTGACCCTGCTCGCTTCGCTCGTGGGCTGGCGCAACACCCGCTGAACCTAAAAGCACTCAATGTGAGCAACGCGAACAATTGATGCCGAACCTCAAACCTCCATTCCTGAATTGCGAAGCAAGAAGGTATGGGGCCGAACCTCTCCACACTCCTGCCAAATCTTCAGTCCTGACTCACCTCCACCTGACAGAGTGAGACAGCCCCCTGCAACCATGTCAGCAATTTGGCATTGGCACTTATTGTGATGGTAGTTACTTGCATCGTGTAATCCGTCCGTAAGGATGGATCCGACGCAACACAAACTGAATTTTAATCAATAAAACTACCCGAGTATGAAGCCGATCAATGATCGCGTGGTCGTAAAGCCCGCTGCAGCAGAGGAACGCACCGCTGGTGGCCTCATCATCCCTGACACTGCTAAGGAAAAGCCACAGCGTGGTGAAGTCGTAGCCGTAGGTCCAGGTAAAAAAGATGTACCAATGATCGTCAAGAAAGGCGACGTAGTACTTTACGGAAAGTATGCCGGACAAGAGCTTAACTACGAAGGAGAGGACTACCTCATCGTGAAGCAAGACGACATCCTTGTTGTGCTTGACTAAGAACACCTAGTTCTTAATTCAACACCACCCCCTTTTATTTTTTCTAAGAGAAAACAATCATGGCAAAGGAAATTACCTTTAATAGCGATGCCCGCGAAAAGCTAAAAGCTGGCGTAGACGCACTTGCAAACGCAGTCAAAGTGACTCTCGGACCGAAAGGCCGTAACGTAGTCATCCAAAAGAGCTTCGGTGCTCCAACCATCACGAAGGATGGTGTATCTGTTGCAAAGGAGATCGAACTAGAAGACGCTGTTGCCAACATGGGCGCACAGATGGTCAAAGAAGTTGCTTCTAAAACAGCTGATGTTGCCGGTGACGGAACAACTACAGCAACTGTTTTGGCGCAAGCGATGATCCAAGCTGGACTCAAGAGTGTAACTGCGGGTGCAAACCCAATGGACCTCAAGCGCGGAATCGACAAAGCAACCAAAGCAATTATAACTCATCTCAAAGGTCAAAGTGAAACAGTTGGAGACGACTTCTCGAAGATCGAGCAAGTTGCTTCAATCTCTGCGAACAACGACAACGAGATCGGTAAGCTTATCGCTGACGCAATGAAGCGCGTGAGCAAAGACGGTGTTATCACTGTCGAGGAAGCCAAAGGAACGGACACATACGTAGAAGAAGTTCTCGGTATGCAGTTCGACCGCGGCTACCTAAGCCCATACTTCGTGACAAACACGGAGAGCATGGTTGCGGAGTACGACAACCCGTACATCCTCATCCACGACAAGAAGATCAGCTCGATGCAAGACATCCTGCCGATTCTCGAGCAGACGATGCAGTCTGGTCGCCCACTACTTATGATCGCTGAGGACGTTGAGTCTCAAGCACTCGGTGTATTGGTTGTCAACCGCCTCCGCGCACAGTTGAAAGTTGTTGCTGTAAAGGCTCCAGGCTTCGGTGATCGTCGCAAGGCTATGCTAGAAGACATTGCTATCCTCACTGGAGGTACAGTGATCTCTGAGGAGCAAGGCTACAAGCTCGAGAACGTAACAATCGACATGCTCGGTACATGCGAGAAGATTACTGTAGACAAGGACAACACTACTGTTGTAAATGGTGCAGGATCTCAAGAGCAGATCGACAGCCGTATCAACCAAATCAAGGCTCAGATTGAGTCAACTACTAGCGATTACGATCGTGAGAAGCTCCAAGAGCGTCTTGCTAAGCTCGCAGGTGGTGTTGCTGTACTTTATGTAGGTGCTGCAACTGAGGTTGAGATGAAAGAAAAGAAGGATCGCGTTGACGATGCGCTTCACGCAACTCGCGCTGCAGTTGAAGAAGGAATCGTCGTAGGTGGTGGTGTTGCACTCGTGCGCACAATCAGCTCTCTCGATGCAGTCGATGGTGTAAATGAGGATGAGTTGATTGGTATCAACATCGTTCGCAAAGCACTTGAGTCTCCTCTCCGTACCATCGCGAACAACGCAGGTGTTGAAGGAAGTGTAGTATTCCAGACGGTCATGAATGACAAGAAAGGATACGGCTACAACGCACGCACTGATAAGTACGAAGACCTCATGAAGGCAGGTGTGATTGATCCGACTAAGGTGACGCGCATCGCTCTTGAGAATGCTTCTTCTATCGCAGGTATGGTCCTCACCACTGAGTGTGTGATCAACGACAAGCCAGAAGCTGCAGCTGCTGCTCCAATGGGCGGCGGAATGCCAGGAGGCATGGGTGGAATGATGTAAGCTTAGGCTTACGCCAAAACATCAATTTAGCTAGACGAGCCCCGTTCCGATATATTCGGAGCGGGGCTTCGTACGTTTACAGCTCAAACTATTGAAACACCTCTCACATGAACATTCGCCAAATCGCTTTTACCCTTCTCCTCGGAAGCACGATGACTGCCTGTGTCAGTGCACGCAAGTACGAAACCAATCTCGCTGAAACAGAGCGTCTCTCCTCTCGCGTTAACCTACAAGCCGATAGCCTCGAACGCCTTGAAGCCATTCGCATGGTGACAACAAAGAGTAAGATCGGCCTGGAAGAGCAGAACGGCTTAATGGACCAAGAGCTTACAAGCCTCAGACGTCAATACACACAGCTTGAGCGTGCGAACACGGATTTGCTCACACGCTACGACCGTGTGCTAGCTCAAAACCAGGCAGAGATCGCAGCAAGTAGCTCGGAATTAGAGCGACTTCGTAGGGATCTATCCCAAAAAGAACTCGACCTCGCCCGTCAAGAAAGCACACTCAATGAGTTGAGTGCAACACTTGATCGCAAAGAGGCCAACCTCAACACGCGCATTGCTGAGCTTTCATCAGACCTCACATCAACTCGCCAGAAAGTAGCGATGAGTGAAAATGAACTCACTGCAAAGACCAGCGAGGTTAACCAACTTCGTGCTGCCTTAGCGGCAAAAGACGCCAAATTGAATGCACTTCGTGATCGGATGCAAAAAGCGTTGACAGGTTTTAGCGCAAGCGATCTAACGGTAGAACAACGAGGCGGAAAGGTTTACGTAAGTCTATCTCAAAACCTACTCTTCGCAAGTGGATCAAAGACACTCAACTCTAACGGTACAAGTGCTCTCGGTCAAGTTGCGAAAGCGTTGCAACAGCAACCTGACATCAACATCACCGTTGAAGGCCATACCGATACCGACGGCGCTGCTAGCTTGAACTGGGATCTGAGTACGGCTCGTGCGACCACTGTTGCCCAACGCCTCATCTCAGGTGGTGTCAATCCAACTCAGGTCATCGCTGCAGGTCGTGGCCAATTCCAGCCGGTATCAGACAATACTACAGCAGAAGGAAAGGCACAAAACCGCCGCACGGAGATCATCTTGACTCCTCAACTCGGCGAACTTTACGAACTCATCACCGGCAGCCGCTAATTTTCACTTTTGAACCTTAAGAATAAACGCGTCTGGATTACCGGCGCATCAGCAGGATTAGGTGCGGCACTTGCTCAAGAAGCGAGTCGTCAGGGTGCACACGTGATTCTCTCGGCGCGTCGAGAGGAGAAACTTGCAGCTGTCGCCAAAACCCTCGCTGGTCCGAGTACGATCATCCCACTAGACCTAACGCAACCAGAAACCTTTGCTGCAGCAGCGGCAAAAGCAGGTGAGGTAGACTACTTGATCAACAACGGTGGAATCTCGCAGCGCTCTAATGCGGCGGACACTTCTCAGGAGGTCGTGCGCCATATCATGGAGACCAATTTCTTCGGTCACGTCGAGATGACACGCAACGTGCTCCCTGGGATGCTTCAGCGACGTTTTGGGCACATCATAGCTATGAGTTCGGTTGTTGGATACTTCGGCACACCTAAGCGCTCTACCTACGCTGCGAGCAAGCATGCGCTGCACGGTTACTTCGACAGCTTACGCTTTGAAGTTGAAGATGAAGGCGTTCAGGTCACCTTGATCTGTCCTGGTTTCATCCATACAGACATTAGCGTCAACGCAGTTACTGCCGACGGCTCCAAGCAAGGCACCATGGACGACGGGCAAGCCGCTGGTATGCCTCCAGAAGTCTTTGCTCAGAAAGCATGGAAAGGTATCCTTAAGGGGAAACGCGAGCTATATATCGGAGGCACTGAACTTACGGGGATATACCTCAAGCGCTTTGTACCGAGTATTTTTAGGAAGGTGATTAAGAAGAGAGATGTGACGTAGTGTGTTATTGTGGTCCGACCGTTATTGTGGTCCGACCGTTGTACGGTCGACCGTAAAACGGTAGACCACAAAAGCACTAATCCCCTGCCCCATTCTCAATCTCTTCCTTCTCCATCAGCTCAATCAAACGACTAACGACATCATCGAGTTGGTCGCCGGCGATCTTCTTACTGACGATCATCTTGTCCTTATCAAGCACATAGACCTGCGGCGTAGAAGTAACGTTGTACGTAATCTTAAAACGTGAACGGTGGTACGGATCATAAAGGTTATAAAGGATATCATTCATTCCATCCTTCTCGTCAACGTACTCCCAGCAATCGGCTTTATCGGGTGCAAATTTAGAGCAGATACTTACGACTTTAACCCCTTTCTCTTTGTACTTCTTCGCGAACTCAACGACAAAAGGTGTCTGCTTTTTGCAGTACCCACACTCAGGATCATAGAAGAAGAGAACCGTAAAGTTCGCATCGTCTTCATACAGACTCCAAGGCTTCTCATTGCGATCTAGAAGCTCAAGTGGCGGAGCTTTCTTACCAATTAGAAGTGGCTTAACACTCTTTACGTTGTCTGCTATTTTAGCCAAGGTTGTTGAATCAACCCACGGCGTCTGACCGCCCATGTAATACTTCTCCGCAATGTGGATGTATATCGCATCTTGACCAACGATCTTAGACGACGCGAACTGATTGAGAAACTTACTCGTGTACTGACGGAAAGTCTCTTCCGCAGGCTTCATCTGCTCAAGTAAATAATCGATCTCCTTGATCAATGAATCAGGCGCTGGAACCACCAACTTATCCATGTAGTACGATATGCGTTGATCCATAAAGGTTGACCGAATAGAACGCGGATCACCTAAGTCTACATTATCGAAATAATGCTCCTTGTACCAGAGGTATCGTTGATTTTGCTGCTCCGCATCTGAACCTTCAAATTCTGGAATCTGAGGATCCTTCATGGAGCGAAGAATAGCTGCAGTGATCGTTTTCGGATGCTTGGTTTGAATCAATTCCTGCTTCGCTTCAACCGATGCGTCAACCGCATCAGCAGCAGCAGTTGCTTCCGCCCTTACCTTCTCAGATTGCGTCGAATCAGACCTAAGCGTACGAAGGCGCTCAGCCTCAGGTCGCTTTGCCGAAAGAAACTGCAGGTAATCGTAGAACAGTTCGTTCTCAGCAGACCCACTGACTTTCATTTTCCCCGTCAGTTCACCTACATCAGTCTTCAAGGAGAAATCCTGATCACCGTCAATAAGGAGCTGTGCGTAGTTATTATCAGGAGGAAGCACAAGTAGGTATGTTCCTTCTTTTAACGGCTCAGCACCGCTAAAAACAGCTTTCCCGTCTACATACGCCGCCGTATCGACGATGTACTGCTTGTCCATATAGTAGTTGGCCAGATACAATGCAGTATCGGCAAACCCATCGATCTCAACCGTGATGTTGTAGCTACTCGGTGAGTTACTGTCTTGCGCAGAAAGACTACCGAAAAGAAGAAATGCTGAAAGTGTAAAGAGGAGACGCATCTAAAAAAGTTTAGCCGATCATTTTAACGCAGAATAACAGGTTTTGGATGTGTTCTCGAAAGAACTACATCCGCTCTGGAAGAGAAATACCGAGCAAATCCATTGAAGTTTTCAATGACCTCGCCACGATTTGACTCAAACCTACACGAAATGCCTTAGCTGCCTCATTTTCAGCAGATAAGACAGAGTGGTCGTGCCAGAAACGGTGGTATCCTTTCGCTAACGCGTAGGCATAACTAGCAACTTGAGCAGGGTCCAAGTCAGCAGCCGCCTGCTCAATCACCTCAGGTAACGTTAACAGGTGCTTGACTAAATCACGCTCCGCTGGAGCAAGATCACTGTAGTTCTGCGCCTCTGCTGCGGAATAACCTTCCTTCTCGGCACGCGCAGAAACACCAAACGCACGTACATAACTGTACTGAACGTAAGGTCCTGTTGCGCCTTGCAACTCCACACTTTCCTTTGGATTGAACGTCATTCGCTTCTTCGGACCGACACGTAAAATGTAGTACTTGATCGCAGCCAAGCCTACTTGCTCTGCAGAGATAGCACGCGTTGCTGCGTCACTCTCCGTGATTTCAGCACGCTCCTCTGCATTGGCAAGTGCCTCAGAGACAACTTGTTCCATGAGTGCATCAGCATCGACGACGGTTCCTTCCCTAGACTTCATTTTACCCGTCGTCAAATCAATCATCCCGTAACCGAGGTGATCGAGTTGATCCGCGTATGGCTCATCTAGTTTTTTGAGTGTCGCAAACAGCGCTTGGAAGTGGTAGTTCTGCTCGTCACCAGTGATGTAGATCATCCGATCCATACCAAAGTCCTCGAAACGCTGATGCGCAGTTCCAAGATCCTGTGTGATGTAGACACTCGTCCCATCAGCCCTTAGAATGATCTTCTGATCAAGCTTAGCATCTGTCAGGTCAGCCCAAACACTACCGTCTTCTTTTTTGTAAAAAGCATTGCTTTCAAGGCCTTTCTGTGCCATCTCCTTACCCAACAAGTAAGTATCTGACTCATAGTAGAGCTTGTCGAAAGTGACGCCCATTCGTGCATACGTAGCATTGTGGCCATCGTATACCCAACTGTTCATCGTATTCCAAAGCGCACGAACATCCTCATCTCCTGCCTCCCATTGGAGTAGCATTGTTTTGGCCTCTTTGCCAAGCGGAGAGATGGTGTTGAAGTATGTGTTCTTGAAATTCTTTGCGGGCTCTTCGCCATCCTTAACCTTCACTTCGGACAAAGCTGATTTACCCGCATCCGTTGCTTGCCAAGCCGCGTACTCTGCAGAGAACTCCTTTTCAAAGCGCACATAGTAATCACCGACAATGAGGTCACCTTTCCGACCTGTTGACTCCGGAGTAGCTCCTTCAGCGAACTTCTGCCAAGCGACCATGCTTTTGCAAATCGCAATACCACGGTCATTGATAATCTGCACCCGCACGACATCGTGTCCCGCCGCTTCGTAAAGCTTTGAGATACTCCACCCAAGAAGGATGTTCCGCACGTGACCGAGGTGAAGCGGCTTATTGGTGTTCGGCGAACTGAATTCAATTGCCGTCTTTATGCCCTTCTTAGGTGCATAGCCAAAGTTCTCGATGTCCTTGATCGAATCCAACTGCTTTCGCCAAAACGAGCCAGCCAAACTGATGTTTAAGAATCCTTTGACCACAGCAACGCCTGAAACGTCCTCTGCGCCTGCTTCTAAGGCCTCACCAATCTTGGCCGCAATAGCGTCCGGTCGGTCTCCCAAAAGCTTGGACAAGGCAAAGGTTACGACCGTGAAGTCGCCTTCCATATCGCTGCGGGTAGGGTTGATCACGATCTTCTCGGAATCAATCTCTTTCCCATACGCTTGGGCAATTGCGCTCTGTGTAAGCGCCTGTAGTTGCTGGACAATTTTCATAACGGCCGCAAATGTAGTGAATGGGATCGTCTGCGCTTCGCTTGACTACAGGATTTCGGATGTCAGATGTCGGATTGCTAATTGGGACGCTAGAGATGCCGGCATCTGTGCGCTGCACAGGGCATTTCGATAAATTAGATCGTCTGCGCTCCGCTTGACTACAGGATTTCGGATGTCAGATGTCGGATTGCTAATTGGGACGTTAGAAAAAGCCGGCATCTGTGCTCTGCACAGGGCATTTCAGTGTAAACATTAACTACGCTGCCAGAGGCTAGATCGCTCACAAGCCACGCTCTAACGCACGGCACATCTCGTGAAGCCCTACCGGCCGTCACGAACATTCAAAATTCAAAATTGTCACAGCGAAGCTGCAGACACAAATTCAAAATTAAGATTTGCCCCAGCAAATCCACCAGACCTAAGGTCTAATCACCTGCCGCACCAGATCCATATCACCTGGCAAACAAGCTCCGAAGCTGGTATCTCCGCCCCACACTCCTTGAAGGTGGAGCTCGCCGTTCTTCATCTTCTTCCTCAACTCGTATCGCTTCACGCACCATTCCATGCCGGGAATACTATCCGCACGAATGATCTCGCTTTCGGCAATGAACAACCGTTCCTTACCACTCTTGAAGCCCTCACCCACTAAGTACGCATTGTAGTTGCCATCCATCACCCGAGTAGAAACACTGTAACTGCTGTCAGAACCAATTTGCGCAGAGACCGTCATCTCCATATCGAAATACGTAACGGTCGCACCATCTACCTGAGTGATAATGCCCGTCCAAGATCCAAGAAAGCCATCGTATCCTTCACCTGACTGCGCCTGTACGACTACGGAGCCAATAAGAAGACTAGTAAGTAGAAGGAAGCGTAAGAACATAGGTAGAGGTGAATTTACTACTGAACGTTGGCAAGAACGACAAATCCCTTCGCTGGAATAGTTATCATTTTGTCAATGTTTTGCTCAACGACTTCGGCCGAATACACATTCCGCAAGCTTCCGAAGCTTTCCAAATCAGCGCTCGACACAGTATCCTCTGCATCACTTAAATTGATAAACACAACAACATGCGCATCGCCCACACTCCGAGAATACGCAAACAGCTCAGGATGCTCTGCAGCCGTTTTCAGTCGCTTAGCGACAGCTCCCTTCACTCCATTGCGCAACGCAGGGTGAGACTGTTTTAGCGAAAGCATCGTCTTGAAAAAAGTGGTTTTGGCGAAAGCTGAAAACCCAATATCATCCTTCTCAAAAAAGGCCAATCGGTGATCCAAAGGTTCCTCTTGACCTGAGTAGATCAACGGCATCCCATCGAACGTAGCACAAACGATCCATAGCGCATCTGCAAGGTCTCCCATGCGCTCAAACGTTGTCCCGTTCCAAGAATTCTCATCGTGGTTACTCGTAAAATTGAGGTGGATCGCATACGGCGGATAGTTCGCGACATCCTTCGCTTGGTATGCCCAGAGCTCCTCTACCCCAGCCTCTGCTTCTGCTACCTTGTTGAGTAATTGGTGAAATTCCCAGCCGTAGTTCACGTCAAAGGCAGCTTCAAAATGTAAAGGCTCATCGCCCCATTCAGCCAACAAAAATAACGGACCGTCCTTCTCCAACTCAGGCCTAGCTGCATACCAAAAGTCAATAGGTACAAATCCTGCAACATCACAGCGAAAGCCATCAATATTGGTCTGCTTTCGCCAAAACCGCATCTGCTCAATCATGGCTGGCGTAAGCTTTGGATTTGAATAGTCGAGCTGTGCGATGTCATACCAATCCGTATCGCCACCATCGTTTGGATTGAATGCATGGCGAATCGTGTCCGTCCCTTCTCTCTTGATGTAGTAGTCCGGATGCTCCTTCACCCAAGGATGGTCCCAGCCCGTATGGTTGGCCGTCCAGTCAAGAATGACGTGCATTCCGAGGTCATGAATTTCATCCACGATGGATTTAAACTCAGCTAGTGTTCCAAATTCAGGATTGACCGCTTGGAAGTCCGAGCTTGAATAGTAGCTCCCCATTGAACCTTTACGCTTGCTCTCACTGATCGGATAGATCGGCATAAACCAAACGACATCAACACCCATTTCGGCCAATCGCGGCAAGTGCTTGCGCATAGCGGCAAACGTCCCCTCGGGCGTGTATTGACGAACATTGAGCTCGTAAATGTTTGCGTTCTGCGCCCAAGTAGGCGTATTAAAAGGTCGGTTCGTTTTCAACTGCATAGTATCCGTTGTCGCTTGAACTTCGACGTCGTTTGCCGTCGAAGAATCACGTTCGCCGCAAGCGCTAGCCAATAACAAAAGCCCGCAGATTAGGGCATATCCCAACAGGTTCTTAAACGCACATGCAATCATGCAGGCTAGTTACCACCCGCAAACGATACTACCCTACTGCTTTTGAGCATTAATCGCCGAAGCTGGTAAGCTCGTGAGTTGCTCCAAACGTTGCTGAACGCCAGGATTATCGTACAATTCTGTACCTACAAACACCGCATCGGCATCAGACATAAGGATCTTCCACTGGTTGTTATACTGTGGATCCGTTGCATCTAAAGAGATGTAATTGCGGTCGCTCTCACCTGGCTTGTAGCGCCACTTTCCGAAGTGAAAGATCGAACCGTCTGCATTGAATAACGCATAGTCGCCGTTCGCTTCGAAGTTGTAGTAGCGGCCTTGTTGTGCTTGGTAGCGAGGTGTAGGTACACGCTCGAACAACTTGTCGACGAGCCATAGCCCTTCAGTAAGGTTACGTGTCACATCGTTCATAGGAACACTATTCTGTACGGCAGCAGCTGGCGCTGTAACCGTTGATCCTGAGGACACCACAGGAGGTGTTTGAGTCTTCTTGTCTGGCGTACAAGCGCTAGAAAGAAAAATCAATGAACTTACCAATAGGAGCTGAATTCGCATAGTCTACATTTGTAACGCAAACTTAGGAGGTCTTAGCCTTCAGTGCCAATGCAAACTTCAGCTACTCCATCACTCTCCGTTATCTGGGTTCAATCCTTCCTGGAGAAGCATGCCCACGCAACTCCAGTCCTCCTCGCGGTGTCTGGCGGATTAGACTCTATGGTGCTTTGGGACCTGGTCCATAAGTCTGGATACAGCTATGCAGTGGCGCATGTCAATTACCACCTGCGTGGAGCCGACAGTGACGCTGATGCTCAATTGGTCACTGAAATAGCAGCGCAAAGAGGCGTTGAATTACATGTGCACGACGATCGCTCCTTGAACAAGAATAGCGCTGGTTTGCAAGCGCATGCAAGAGATGTGCGCTATCAATTTTTCGAAAAGCTAAGCGATGCATACACCCTCGTATGCACTGCGCATCATGCTGATGACCAAGTAGAAACCGTTCTCTTGCAGCTAGGCCGTGGTGGCGGACCGACAGCGCTCGCGGGTATTTCCAGTGCAAGTGAAGAACGACTTCGCCCTTTGCTGCCCTTTTCAAAAGCATCTTTATCAGCTTACGCCAAAACCCACGCTGTAGCGTATCGAGAAGACCAGAGTAACGCTACAGATCATTACTTGCGCAATCGGATTCGACATCACCTTGCACCTGTTGCAGAAGAAATGTTTGACGGCTTTCGCCAAAACCTCGGTCAAGCTGCAAGCCAGCAACAAGAGCTGTTGTCGTTTGCAGCTTCGATGGTTACACAAAAGGTAAACGAGGTAAGATCCGTTGAATGGCCGCATGCACTCGACCGCGCAAAACTTGCAAAAGTCGAAGGCCTTGGTTATATCATTCACGAGCTACTGCGAAAGCATGAGTTCGCCTCCGTTGCGGTCCGTTTGATTGCAGAGGCGATTGATGATGAAGTCCTACAAAAGCGTCAATTCCTCAATCGAGACGAAAGTGTACGTCTGGTCTTAACTGGCCATACCCTTCACCTGGAGCATGTGGCTCCACTAGCTACATTCGAAATTGAATTGAGCAACATTGGGGACTACGCTTCCCCACTCGGACAATTGACCATCACCAAAAGTGAGCAAGAGGAAGGTTTTACCAACCGTCCCGTTGATCATCAAGGATCATCGGGCGCAGCACGGGATGAGATATGGGTCGAAAGTCTAACGGACCTCATTTGGAGGACCACCAAAAATGAAGATTCGCTCAAGATTTCAACAACGCAAACCAAAGTGGCTAAGCGAGTTTTGGCGGAAGCTAAACGCCCAACCACAGCCCAAAATGCTGCTAGTTCTATTGTCTTGAACGATGCCACCTTATGGATCGTCGATGTGCGCAAAAGCGCTCGGCTTGAAACAAAAAAAGCGAAGACAATTGGATACCGTCTTCGCTTTAATTCATCTTCAGGAATACCTGGAGTTATTCGCTTCTAGCGCACTTTCTTAAGTGTGCCATCGCCTTCTTCAAGGACTACATGTGCATCTTTGAATCCTGCAGCTTGAGCTTCGTTGATCTTCGCTTTGGCAGCATCAGCAGACCCAAATCCTTGAATCAATACAACGGTGTACTCTCCTCGCTTTCGGGTGGTAAGGGTTCCTAGATTAGAAACTTTAGCAGCTTCAAAATTGCTGAAGTTACCGTACGTCGCCAATCGAATGAGGTATGCGCCAGCAGTAGGTGCAGATGGTTCTGGGATAGGTGCCACTTTCGTCTCTACATTAACTGGAACAGGAGTTGGAGCAATGATTGGTTTTACCATTTCAGGCTTTGGAGCAGGAGTCGAAACGCGCTCAACTTTGTCCATTCCAACAACAAGTCCACCTTCCTCTTTCGCGATGTAAGCATCAGAATAACCGAGCTTTTGCGCGCGCGGTAACACTTTCGAAGCTTCACCTCGAGACTCGAATGGTCCGATACGGATACGGAGAACACCGTTCTCACGCTTACCATAAACTTGCCCCAAGTCACCAAGCTTCTTTTGGTACTCTGTGATGTCTGTAACAGATTGTGACAACGCAGCTACTTGCACTGCAAAGCCTGTCAAAACAGATCCCTTTATGGTTCTGTACTCAGAAGTTGAAGTTGAGGTCGGTGTTGCACCAGTATTACTTCGACTAGGTGTTGAAGTAGGAACATACTCGCTAGGTGAAGTATCAAATCCTTTGAAAGGTGTCATTTCACGTCCACCTTCGGCGGCCATGCTTTGATCTGGGAACATCGCAAAACTGCTCAATATTCCACCACCGTCTGAATCATAGCTAGTCACTTCACGATTGATGTCAGCCATCCCTGCTTTGGTGTAAGAGATAACATACTCGCTTTCTCGTTCGAGTTTAAGTTCATATCGGCCGCTTGCATCTGAAGTCGCTTGACTCTTGAATGGTCCCTCGATTTGCTCAGCTAGCACCTTTACATCACTGATGACATCGCCGGTGCGTGCATTGAGAACCTTGCCCTCATAGATGCTGATTTTATCCTCTGGATTAAGCTTGATTTCAACGCGTTGGTTGTCACTAAGATTCACAGCACGAATGCTGAATTCTTTTGCGTTGTATCCACTCTTCTGAACCGTCGGACGGCAATCAAGCGTAGAGACAGCTCGGAAAGTATACTCACCATCCAAACCTGTGAGGAAGTTGCCTTGACCACAGCTTGAAAAATCGAGTACTGCATTTGGAATTGGAGCGCCAGTCTTACCGTCTACAACAGCAAGTGTAACTGCCTTCCCGTTTCGCATTCCGCGATACAAGTCAAGGTTACCTTTTCCTCCTGTACGGTTACTGTGGAAGTATGCCCACTGACCGTCTTCACTCATTGAGAATCCAGCATCATCAGCCGGGCTATTTACTCCAACGCCCATATTGACAACCGTTGAAATTGTCGCTCCCATTAGGTCAGCGCGGTAAATGTCCATGCCTCCAAATCCAGGTAGGTTGTCACTTGAGAAGTAGATCGAATTGCCTACTGCAAAAGGTGAGATCTCGTTACCTGGAGTGTTTACAGACTCTCCAAGATTGACAGGTGTGCCCCATCCACTAGCTGTGCGCTTAGAAACATAGAGGTCATAACCACCTTGTCCACCCGGACGATCACTTGCGAAATAGAGTGACTCACCGTTTGGTGAAAATGCCGGAAATCCTGTGTTGAATCCTGGTCCGTTATGGACGAACGGCTTGCCTGCTTGGAAGTCTCCTTCTTCGTTTGCAATACCAAGTAGAAGGCTCAACTCCCAACCTGCATCAGGAAGAAAGCGCTCTCCTTGCTGGAAATTATTTCTTGTAAACGCAACGAGTTCGCCACTTGGGCTATATGCTACAGGTGCGTCGTGATCTTGATTCGTAAGTACTTTATGAACTGGCCGAGGGACGCGCAAGAAGTTGTTGTCATCGCGACTGCTCAAGAAGAGCTTAGCCGGTGAACCTTCTCGCTCGCTGGCAAAGACCGTAAAATCCTTGAACGGTTGAGCACCAAATTCGTCTCCTGCAGTATTGACGAATTCATTACTGATGCGCCATGCACTCGGCTCATTTTCATGCGCTTGTGCATAGGTAAGGCGATCTGCAAGTGTTTCTACTTGTGGATGGCCGAGCAAGGCAGCTTCTGCTAGCTTCTCTACGGCTGGGCCATATTGACCGGCTTCCATAAGTGACAATGCACTGAGGTAGGCATAGTCGGGGTTGTTTGGTTCAGCTGTCGCCAAAACTTGATACTGGGCAGCAGCTGCTTCCAGTTGGTTGGTCATGCGCAGTGCGTGCGCAAGGTTTGCCATCTCCTTGGTTGCCTTTGAATTCTTGCGCACGTAGCGCTCAAGTCCTGGAATAGACTCGGCAAAGTCCCCAAGTTCGAATTGCTTATTCGCCTTGCGGAGATAATTCTGTGCCTGTAGTGTTGGTCCAAAGCCAAAAGCTAGGATCGCAATACAGCAAATGATTAGTCGCTTCATAGTGTTATAGTTCGCAGCTGCAAGTTAGTAGATATCCAATCGCCCAAAGAGGGTAAACCGCGAACGAAAAAAGCCGGCCTCAGCGTATAGCGTGAGACCGGCTTTTCATACCGTTATGACAAGGTGAGACGAGCTCACTAAAAGTCTAGAAAGGGCAGCTTTTACAAGGGCTAACCTGTACATCCTGCTTAGGAAGTGACTTCTTTCCTTTTGAATCACAATCGGTACATCCGAGTACTCGGAACTCCGTACGACGGTTGAATTGGTGCTCACGCTCTGAACACGGAACACCGTTGTTACAAGCGTTAACAGGAAGTGTCTCACCGTATCCACGAGGAACCATGCGATCGCGCTCAATGCCACGTTGTACCAAGTAGCGAACTACTGATTCAGCACGTCGCTGTGACAGACGAAGGTTGTAATCATCTGTACCACGTGCATCTGTGTGCGAAGCGATTTCGATAATTACTTGTGGGTTGTCGGTCATCATTGCATACAGTGACTCTAGCTCAGGTCGTGCTTCCTTACGGATAGTAGCCTTGTTGAAGTCATAGTAGATGTGAAGTAGGTAAGGAATTGCATCACCTGCAGCTACAGGAGTGATACCCTTAACGAACTTCCCGTCGCCGTCGATCATTTGTCCATCCTTGTACGTACGTCCAAGAATACTACCAGTTGCTGGGCGGCCTGTTTGGCTATCAATCCAGATACCAGATGCAGGATCTTGGTAGATACGTGCGTTTGGATCTTGGTCAGGACGATTCGTTTCAAGTGTAGTGCCTGGATCAACTCCAGCTATATCTGTATCCGAAGCTCCGTAAACGGTAGGCTGTAGGAAGAGATTTGTAATGAAGTTGCGAGTAGTTGCTGTATCAGTTGTACAGATGTTCTCCTCTTTGTCAGACAAGTATGTCTCAAGCACACCGCGTACAGTGTAGCAGCAACCGGTTGCAAGCTCGAAGTCGTAACGACCAGCGGCATCGGTAAGAATCTCTTCTGATTCTTCTGAGCAAGATGAAGTTAAGGATACGCGCGCGCCTTCGAGTGGCTCACCTGTACTTTCGTCGTAAACGAAGCCTTCGATGCTGTACTCTTTGAGTGGCTTGAGCGCAATCTCAACGACGAGCTTTGAATCTGTAAAGTTGAAGGTTGAAGCCTTTTCACTATTGTCTTCGTAGCGCTCCGCACTTGCAGTGAACTCACACTCTTCGTCTTCGCCCATGTCGGCGACAGCGATACCATTTACATCTGTAACGGTCGTACCTGCGGTACAAGCATTAAGTACTGTTGCTCCTTCGATAGGAAGGCGTGTGTCAGCATCGATTACGAGTACTTCAACTGGAACACCTGAGCGAGTAAAGCTGTAGATATCGTCAAGTCCTGCACCACCGGTACGGTTACTTGAGAAGTAGCCGAAGTTTCCGTCCTCCATTACCATGATCGAGTGATCATCAGAAATAGAGTTCATTGGAGCACCGAGGTTTTCAGGTTGGCTGAAATCTGCAGGTCCTTTTTCTGTTGTGTAGAAGATGTCGTATCCACCTAAACCGATGTGTCCATCAGAAGCGAAGTAGATGCGGCCGTCAGCTGAAGAGTAAGGGAAAGCCTCATGGCCTTCTGTGTTTACTACTGGACCTAGGTTAATTGGTGGTCCCCAGCGTCCGTTGTCTTTTTCTGAGTAGTATACGTCCATGCCACCGAAGCCGCCTGGCATGTCACTTGCGAAGTAGAGACGCTCTCCACTTTGGCTAAGTGCTGGGTGAAGAACAGAGTACTCATCTGAGTTGAAAGGAAGGCTTTGGAGCTCTCCCCATCCGTCTTCGCCGTCTTTGTCAGCGTAGTATACTTTCAGCTTAATGATGCCGTCATCACTCTTGCCGATTTTGCCGTCTTTGAAGTTGTTACGAGTAAAGAACATCGTTTTGCTGTCCTCCGTGAAGGTTACGGCAGCATCGTGGTACTTACTGTTGAATTTTTTGCTGAACTTATCAGGACGTCCGTAAACAGTGCTTAATGGATCTTCCTTATCCGTTTGGCGTGTTTCGACGTAGAATAGTTCGAGGAAAGGGTTGCCCGTCCAAGCGTGGTCACGCTTTACAGCAACGCCTTGGCTACGATCAGAAGCGAACAAAAGTCCGTTCTCGTAACTCGTTGCACCGAAATCATCGAGTGCTGAGTTAAAGTCGAGGTGTTGAACTTCGTACGTGCTAATTGCTTTTGTACGCAATTCGTCTTCGTAGTCACAAGCACGACTCAGGTACTGACCGCGAAGGTCGTCTGGTTGCTCTTGGATAAAGAGTGCAAACCACTCTTTAGCTTGATCGCACTTACCGTTACGTTGAAGTGATTGACCGTAGTACAACTTGTGTACAGGCTTACTCTCAGGAAGACGAACAACTTGACCGAACCAGTACTCAGCGTTGACCGCATCGTTGGTTTTACGGTAAGCTTCTGCAAGCAGAATCTTAGCGTTGGGATCGTCGCTTTTCTCAAGGATCTGAGTATACTGCTGAATCGCTTCAGTGTAATTAAGGTCCTCCATGCTACGTTGAGCACGCTTCAGTGCTGAGGTCTGAGCAAAAGCTGCAGAGAACCCAAAAACGAGCGCGAGGAAAAGGCAAAGGCGTGTGGAAGTCAGCTTCATTGCATTCAAGTTGGCAATCACGTGAGTCGGCAGAAGTGCCGGTTTTGGCGAAAGCAAAAGGAGGGAATTATCAATACGTTCTGTCACAGAGACAGGACAGATAGAATTAGAAATAACGTGGTGTCACGATACGCTTGGTGAGGAAGTTCATTTCGTATCCGAGCATAAGCTCGAAAGCACCTGCGGTCGACTTGTTCAAAGCCGTGAGCGGGTAATCGTATGCACCACCTACACGAAGTCCGTTGTCGAGGTTCCAGCTAAACCAAAGGTCTGCTGAGTCGAAAGATGAACGGCCGTCGAAAGCTTCGAGTGCTGTACGAAAACTCGCACCAACCCAAAACGTGTTGTAGAAAAGGAAACTCGCATCAATGTCCATCTCTGTTGGCGCACCAATGGTCTTTGCAATCTCTTCTTTACGAAGTGAACTGAAAAGTCCTACGTTCTTAATCAATAGACTTGGCTTGAAGATGATGTCGTCTCCCTTGATTGGGAAAGCAGCACCAACTGCACCATAGTAGTGGCGGTAGCGACGAGAGTAAATTTCAACGTTAGGATCGTCGTTTTGACGTAAGTCGTACTCGATAAGGTTTGGACTTGAGAAGCCTGCATAGAATCGATCGCTAAACAAGAATAGACCTGCACCGAAATTCGGTAGCCAGCGGCTAGGTGACATATCGAAGGCATTGTCTGGATTCTCAATATTCAATTTGCCCCAGTCAGCGCTCCAGTTTTCGAGACCACCTTGCATACCTACTGAGAGGCGAAGACCGTCTCCT
The DNA here is from genome assembly GCA_045110575.1 of Saprospiraceae bacterium. GTDB lineage: Bacteria > Bacteroidota > Bacteroidia > Chitinophagales > Saprospiraceae > CALDTK01. The sequence goes on along the minus strand of JBGCGF010000003.1, from coordinate 24,667 downwards.
ACAGGAATACGATAAGCGTAAGAGAAATTAGCGCCGAACGTATTCGTCGGTCCAATTACATCATTGCTCAAGGCAAAACCAACGCCAACGCGTTCGTTGCGCAAAGGCGTGTGAGCGGTAAACGTTTGTGTGGTTGGAGCACCTTCGATACCTACCCATTGTGAGCGGTGCAGGGCACCCATGCTCATAAAGTCCTTCGAACCTGCATAAGCAGGGTTGTAGGCAAGCGAGTTGAAGATATATTTGGTAAACATCGCGTCCTGTTGAGCGATCGCTGAAGCAGCGATACACAAAACCAGCGAAGCGGTGAATGCGAGTTTGATCAAATGGGTCATTAGACTCTAATTTTGTGGAAGGTCGAGCCCTTCCTTTGCGGCGTGTTTGTAGGCCTTAATTGTTGGGCCCTAGCCGAGAGTTTGCAAATACTGTGCTAATCGTACAAAAAGGGTGATATCTACCTCCTTAATTGTACATAACCGGCGACAGGTTCCAATCCAGGTTCGTTAAATTCTGCAACGAAGAAGTACGTTCCATCAGGAAGTGGAGCGCTGTCAAACGTGCCGTCCCAGTTGTTGGAATACCCTTTCACCTCTAGTACTCGAGAGCCCCAGCGGTTGTAAACTTTGATTACACTTTCAGGATAGAATTCGATGTTGGTGATGGTCCAAGTATCATTCACACCATCAAAATTTGGAGAGAATCCACTGCGATTAATAATCGCAGGCTTAGATCCTTCACAGTCAAATGTGATCGTCGCCTGGTCACAACCGTAGTTGTTACAGATCTCGTAGATGATGGTCTCAGCAGCACAGGATGAACCTGATAGCGCATAGTTGAGCGTGAAGTCAGCATTGAAGCTTGCAACACCAATGGTTGGTCCGGATACAATCGCTGCATACGTGATCGGATCGATGCTCGAATCATTTAGTAACGGTGGCACATTGTTACTTGAACCCGCAGCTACTGGATAGTAGTCGTCATTTGCGATTGGCAAACGATCATCGTCATTAGGAACAACTTGTACAACGAGGTTCACGATGTCACAGAATCCATCAGCATCGCAAAGCGTCATACAGAGGTTCTGAACTCCAAGTTCGAACGCTTGAATATCAAAGCACGTAATGTCAGCGACAGGCTCAAGGCTTACCAGTTGGTTAGTTGCAGGACAGTTGTCCGTCATGTCGATCGGGTTGCCAGGAAGCTCGTACGGGCCAAAGCACCAGTAAAAGGAGTCACCATTTCTAATGCGAACGGTATCTGCCGCGGCACTCGCCTGAATGACATTCACAGTAATGTTGACGCGCTGTCGGCGTCCATCACTATTTTCGAGATCAATACAAGCTCGCTCCATTCCAACTTCTACACCATCAAACTGGACTGAAAAATTAGAAATTGCGACAGCGTATTCTACAAACGTTCCCGAAAGGCCAGGACAACTGTTGATGACACTGTTTGGTGGGTTCGTGAAAGCGCTTAGGTCAAGTGTCGTACTTGATGCATTGCCCTTTTCGATCGTAAACATGAGGTTTTGATCAGGGAATACGTTCGGTCCAACCGTGGTTACAATCACTACAGTTGTATCACAGAAACCGAGATCGTCACAAACAACAACACAGCTCGTATCTGTTCCTGCTATGGCGAGTCCTCTATACTTGAGGCAAACAGTCTGCTCGGTCAATGTAAATTGAACGAACTCTTCTGATCCATCTGCACAGATATCAGTTACGGATACGATGTTACCTGGTAGCTCCATCGTGTCGATGCAGAAGGTGAACACATCTCCCGGAACAGGAACCGTATCGTAAACGGTTGAGTTAATGATAGGAGTAGCAAGGTTGCTATCGAAGATGTAAGGTGCTTCGTCGCAATTGCCCATGTCATCGCAGTAGCGAATGACTAAGCTGTCGATACCAATAGCTGTTGGCGTGATATCGAAGCAATCATTTGTGCCTAAGGCAACAGTTACAACCGTTGGAGATGGTGTAACGGTCACAGCGTCTACTGGACCGCTAAGCGCACTTAGATCTGGACAAACTGTAATCGAGTTCGGTATAAAGACCGCCTGATAGGTATAGTTAATGAGTGGGTCGCAAGCAACATTGATCGTTGCTTGATCTAGAACCATGGCTCCGTCTCTTGCTTCGATCGTGTGAGTACCTACATCGAAACCGAATCTCGAACCTTGTCCGCTGTTGCACAAATCACGTGCATCCGTAAGGAGTAAACCATCGACGTAAAAGTCGAAGTTGTTGAAATCAGTGTCGTCGTATTCGCTACAGATATAAGCGAGGTCTTGACAATCGGTGAGTGTGAAGTCATACGTATCCTCAGCAAATTGACCTAGCATCGCATTGAGCGATACTAGAAAAAGGCTACTGAGAAGCATGAGCCAGCGAGCAGGTCTCATATCCATGATTAGTTTTTGCAGTGTGGGGGGGACTCCTAATCGGGGACCCGTATGAACCATTATGCTACAATCATGCCAATCACATGTAAAAAACTTATAATTTGTGTATAGCTAGCTTATTCTCACCTAATCAGGCACATAGGGACGCAAAGCAAGGCGTACCAGTCTCCCTAAAACACATAAAACTGCCTTGAAATGACCAAGCTACAAAAAAAGGATACCGCCAATCAATATCGTGGCATAGGCGATACTAGCGATACCATTTGTTGTGAAAAAGGCCCTCCCGACACGAGAAAGATCACCTACACTTACGATGGACTGCTGGTAGATCAACGCGCCAGCAAAAACCACCCAACTAAGCATTATAGCGTATTGCGCTTCTGGAAATAGTTGAAATAACTCCAATGAAACATAGGTCAATAAGCCTATGCACAGGAAATGTAAGAATCGAGATAGTCGTAGTGCTCGGCTTCCGCCAAAACGTGTAGGGATACTATTGAGCTGTTGCTCGCGATCGAACGCCTCGTCTTGTAAGGCATAAATAATATCAAAACCTGCCACCCATAGCAGTACAATCACGCCGTAGATTACAGGAAGCGTATCGAATGCGCCCGTAATGGCCACGTATGCACCAATCGGAGCAAGTGCTAGTCCAAGTCCAAGGACGAGATGACAAAGCCACGTAAAACGCTTGGTATAAGAGTATCCTAATACTACAGCTAATGCTACTGGGCTCAATGCAAGGCACAATAGATTAAGTAAGCCTGCGCTGAGGATGAAAAGTGCCGCGTTTATCCCTATGAAGACCTTGGCTCTATTCGGGCTGATCTTACCAGCAGGTATATCTCTAGTCGCGGTGCGTTCATTGGCTGCATCAATATTTCGATCAACGAGGCGATTGAAACCCATCGCGGAGGATCTAGCAAAGACCATACATGCGACCACCAAAAGGAGGTCTGTCCAGGCGAACGCATAGGCAGGCTGAATAACCGCCAGGGTAAAACCAAGCAACGCGAAAGGAAGCGCGAAAACCGTGTGGCTGAATGTGACGAGGCTGAAATAGTCGCGCATGATAGAAGTAAAAACAACGGACAAAAACAAAAAAGCCCGCACCATGCGAAGATGCACGATGCGGGCTTAAGACCACTAAAAGTGGCGCAAAAATTTGCTTTTTGCTTACTGAACGAGTGGAGACTCGCCTCCAGCCTTGTTCACCTTACCTTTTAGGTAGATGAAAGACTGTGCTGGGTTGGTGTTAGAAGTAATAGTAACCTTTTGGTTACGATCTCCTGCCTTTCCCTTAGAGTTGAACTCAACTACTACCTCTCCAGAAGCGCCTGGAGCGATTGGCTCGCGTGGCCATTGTGGAACAGTACATCCACAGCTACCTTTTGCGTTTTGAAGAATGAGTGGCTCATCACCAGTATTCTTGAAGTTGTATGTGTGGCTCACCTTCTCACCTTCGGTAACAGTACCGAAATCGAAAGTTGTCTCGTCGAAAGACATAACTGTTGTTGGACCAGTTGGAACTGCATTAGCAACAGTTGCAGCGGCGTTAGCTGCTGCGGATGTAGCTGCGTCGGCAGCACCTGAAGCTGCAGCACCTGCAGATTCAACAGTAGCGCGGGCAGCGTCACGTACGTCTGCGCTTCCGTCTTCGTTACAGCTAGCTAGGAAAGCGAATGCCGCGAGGGCAAGAATTGCGAGTCGAAATGACTTAAACATAAATCGAGAGTTTGATTGTTGTTGCAAATGTAGCGCATTCCTATTAGACTTAAAAGTCTTGGATTGCGCTGATTGGTTAATCGTCCGTTAAACGTGTGAAATTGGGAAAGGGTGCAGTGTGTTGCATCATTTAAGCAAAGTGGCTAGGCATCTGGCTTCAATCGATGAGCAAACTGTTGTCTAAACTTACTCACCTTAGGCGCAATTACAAATGTACAGTAGCTATTTCGCGCACCGACGCGATCAAAATACCCTTGGTGATACTCTTCACCTGAGTAAAAAGGCATCTCTTCACTCACCTGAGTCACGATAGGATCGTCGTACAAGGCTTGAGCTTCCGCCAAAACCTCCTTAGCAACCTTCATTTGGTCGCCTCCATGCGTGAAAATTGCGCTTCGATACTGAGGACCAGCATCATTGCCTTGACGATCAAGTGTCGTTGGGTCATGAAGCGTAAAGAAAATCTTGAGAATGTCCGCGTATGAGACGACTTCAGGATCGAAGGTTACTTGAACGACTTCGACATGATCTGTCATTTTTGAACAGACAGCCTCATAATTAGCCGTTTCTGCTGTACCTCCCATATATCCTGAGACAGCAGATTCGACACCTTCAAGCTTGTTATACATAGGTTCGATGCACCAAAAGCATCCTCCTCCAAGGGTTGCAGTTTCCATGCATCAATAAGGCTACAAGCGCATAATTGTTTCGGGGATCTCTTTCAAGTTGAAAAACGATGACACCTACTTAACCAATTAGCTGAACACCGGATCCGGTTCGTTGTGGCTCTGCCCTAAAATTTCGGCACCGAGTTCTAAAAACAGCGCCAACCCTTCTCTAGCTTCTGGGGTAATCAAATACTGTATCTGACTCGTGAAATATGCTTTTAAATCATACCCAGGTACAAAGGGCTGATACTCTTCAGCCAAGGAAACTCGATTCTGCACCCCTTTTGCCTGTGCCGCATCGAATGCCTTAACAAAAGGTGCATCGATAGGGCTCGAAGCCAACCAAGCTGCGAAGACAAAGGGTAATCCCGTCATGTCTTTCCAAGCCTCAGCAAGATCAATGTAGAAAGGGAACTTAGACCTAGCTTCAATCGCAGGGTCTCCAATTATTAACCCAGCTGCCGTTCCACTGAGCTGTTCACGGTAGCCTGGCGTAGCGTCAACAATCTTAATGGGTTGAGCACTTCCTTCACCACGTCGCCAATGATGCTTGATCAAAATTTGAGTCAGTAGTACCGAAGAGCGACTATCGTGATCCAAGTACAAGAGTTCAATTTCATCAAACGGTACCTCGGAAAAGATCCCGACACTACCCACGAACCCATCAGAAACAATTCCATAATCACCCACAAAAATTGACCCTGGCGCCATCAATTGTGCAGCAGCGGGGAGAAGACCTAGCTGATATTCACCTTTAGCAAATAGCTCAGTAGCTCTCGCAGGACGTGCAAGAGACATTGACAATGCTCCACTTGATTCCATGGACTCTAGGCCACTTCGAAGAGGAAGCGTATTCGCATAATCAACCGCTATGACACGCAAACTCATCGGTGGAAGATTTCAGTTTTCGTGAGGTGAGCGGTAACGTTCTGTTCTGTTACAGTCCACGTTCCTTTCTCGTCGATTTCTATGCTGTAATACCCACAATTCGCATGCGCGTAGTTGTTCATCATTGAAACAGGATCACCGTTTAACCAGCAGCTCAAACACCGTAATGCTCGACCGTGCAAGACGACGAGCGCGCTAGAAAAGTCCTTCTCAAGAAGTGCCAACCAGCTGGATTGCAGGCGAGCCGCAAGTTCTGCCGCGCTTTCACCGCCTTTGATGCGATCGTCGAGCTTCCCTTGCTCCCAGTTTTGCAGAAGCTCACTGTATCTCACTCGCATATCGGCCTGAGCGGCCTTGCCTTCGTATTCACCCCAACTGATCTCACGAAAACCATAGTCTTCGAAATAAGGAACTCCAGCTTCAGCAAACGGTTGGGCCGTTTCTTTAGCTCTTAGCATTCCGCTAGAACCTACGAGATCAATAGTTCCCGTAAGTGCGGCGAACAACTCTGCAGCCTGCTGATTACCCTCTGCATTCAAGGACGGGTCTACCCCACTTCCTTGAATGATCCCTACACGATTCAATTCTGTCTGACCGTGACGCGCTAATATGACTTTGCGTACGGGCACTAAGTTGTTTTTTCGGTTGAACTCGTCGGGGCGCTAACCACAGGCAGAGATAAGTAGCCTTTAAAGTGCTTGTCGCTCTCAAATTCCACTCCTTCAAAGTCGGTAAGTACGTTGTAGATGCTATCTCGCTCTACAGGCTGGCGTTCGACACTTCGAATCAACTGAACTAGCTGCTCTGTGCTCATTGCAGGAGTCTGCTCTTCAGAACCAGCCATAGAGTAGATTTTGGTCGTGTCATCGATGGTTCCATCAATGTCATTCACTCCAAAGGCTAGACTCAGTTGCGCCACATCTCTACCGATCATCGGCCAGTACGCCTTGATGTGCGGGAAGTTGTCGAGGTACAGGCGACTGATCGCGTAGTTGCGCAAATCTTCAAGCGTAGTGCTCTCTTTGATGTGCGACATCTGATTGTTCTCGTTCCTGAACTTCAACGGAATGAACGTCTGGAAACCACCCGTTTCGTCCTGAAGGCTACGAAGCTTTTCGAGGTGATCGACGCGGTGATGAAACTTCTCAATGTGGCCATAAAGCATGGTCGCATTTGACTTCATACCTAGCTTATGCCATTCACGATGAATATCTAGCCACTCTTCACCAGAGCACTTACCTCCAGCGATTTCATCACGAATTTCTGGATGGAAGATCTCTGCGCCTCCGCCTGGCATAGAATCCGCTCCACTCTCTTTAATGAGCTTCATGCCTTCTGCATAGCTCACTTTCGCCTTCTTGAAGATGTAGTGATACTCAACAGGCGTGAGTGCTTTGACATGAAGTTCTGGACGGTGCTTTTTGATCCTACTGAACAGATCCGTGTAGAACTTCAGATCATACTGCGGCAATACTCCACCAACGATATGTACCTCCGTTACCGGTTCGTCATCGTATTTTTTGATCTCGTCCATCATCTGATCCTCTGTAAGCTCCCAGCCTTCAGATCGTTTCTTGATCAATCGACTGTAACTACAGAATGAACAGGTATAGAGACAGACATTCGTAGGCTCTAGGTGAAAATTTCGATTGAAATACGTCACGTCTCCATGGCGCTTTTCACGAACAGCGTTGGCGAGTACACCTAGGTAAGCCAGCGGAGCCTTCTCAAAGAGATGCACACCGTCGTCAAAGGTCAATCGTTGACCAGCAACTACCTTTTCAGCGATGGCCAGAAGCTCAGGGCTGAGGCGTTTGTCCAATTTGAGCGGACTAAGAATTCCTTGGTCAAGCATAGGTCAGTGTGATTGATGTTGCGACGTTGATCCGCGTAAAGAACGCAATTTCACAACTTTCAGTTTCTATTGAAAGTAACTTCTTTCAACTTGTCTAAAAAAGCGGTGGCTAAATCTCCTCTTAGGTAGCCTTTGAGCAATGCTACGCGTGCGTTTTCATCTTTATCAAGGAAAGGGAGCGTCCAAAGTTTATCAACTTCTTCAATCCATTCTTTTGAATCGTCTACAACGGAGGTTCCGGCCTTTAAACCTGGAGCTCCGTGTACCATTTTTGTATTGGTGAGCACCCATCGACCGCGCGCCAAACTCTCGAGCAATTTCACTTTGAAACCCGCTTGATGGTTCGCGTGCAGCAAAATAATCTGAGCGTCAGCGATCAAGCCATGCATGGTTTCCATGGAAGGATTAGCGATCAATTCAACATTCTGGATCGAACTGAGCGTCGTCCGCAACTGATCACTAGGATCCTTTCCTGCGATGACGAACTTGATGTTTGGTCGTGCAGACATTCGCTTAGCTAGCTCGACTGCACTGATAGCATTGTCGTGTACATGCAGTCCAGCATGGAAAAGGACGAATCCCCCCCGTCCCTTTTTGATCTCTACATCTTTCAGACTTGTCGACGATCGGTGCACGAGGACTCGACCAGGCGCGAGTGATTCGCAGTACGCGGCATCTCGTTGACTTGCAGGTAAGAGTAGGTCAGCTTCCGCCAAAACCCTCGGCTCGTAACTCTTGAGGCGTCGAGCTTCTTCGCGGTAGTAAAATTTACCGAATGTTGAGTCGGTAGTCTCACTGAGTTCTTGATAGTAAGCAGCCTCACGGTTATGTACACGGACCCATTGTGCGTGGTTGTTCAACCTTGGATGCCCTAAAAAGGCAGTGGTATGAATACCCTCAAACAAGATGATCGGTGGACCGCTAGCAAGTTTTGGTAGCAGTGACGGTACGGCTCTACTAGAAACGATGTAAGGTTTTGGCGAAAGCGCACTACTCCAACCTCGCCTTGGGAAAGTAAAAAGCTTAAACCGCTTATTAACCCAGTTTTCAGGAATAGGACCAGGTTGTTGGTGCTGGCTAACGACATGAAGGTCTACCCCTACACCGAGTTCTAGAAGAGACTCGATGCGGTAGTAGATGTCAACGACGCCGCCGTAATTCGCGGGCCAAGGCCAATCGAACGATACGACTTGGACCGTTAGCTGGCTAGTTTCTATTGTGTGTGAATGTTCCATTGTAAAAAAGGCCCATTCCTGAGGGGGAACGGGCCTTTATTTTAAGTGCTATTAAAGCCTGACAGCAACATAAATGTTTGCTTCTAGTCAGTTAAAACTCTGGGTAAAACGCCTTTGTAAGTCGTTTGTATTGACGTGTAACCTCTCCAGTATCATACTTCATCACAAGGTCGTGACGAATAGGCTCCATACGCTTACGCTCTAGTTGAATAACGAGGCGCTCGATAGGCTGCTCGTCTTCTGGTCTAAGCTGAAGAATCCTTACTGGATAAAGTCCGTAACTGCGAGCCAACTCACTAAAGCGAAGTCCTTCGATGTACGGCAATACAACAACTCCACGACCAGTTTCGGTAAGCAGCGTACGGAAAGCACTGAGTAGATCTCCGTGCGGTAATTTTTTAGTACTTCGCATGGCGAGGCGACTCAAACCTGATGAGTGTGATCCCCCAGAAAAGAAGGGAGGATTACAAACGATTAGGTCAAATTTTTCTTCTGTCTTGCGAGCATAACTCTGAATGTCCAAGTGCTCGATCTCTATGCGATCGGCCCAAGGCGAGTACATCGCGTTCTCCTTTGCTTGATCAGCCGCTTCAGCATCGAGTTCAACACCAACAACGGTTGCGGTTTGATTGCGTTGAGCAAGCATAAGAGCGACAATGCCCGATCCTGTACCAACATCAAGTATTCGAGGCGAATTCTTACAATCTGCCCAAGCTCCAAGAACTATCGATTCGGTACCCACGCGAGTGCTACATCGATCTTGACCAATCTTGAATTGTTTAAATTCTACAGGCTCTAGTCCAGCTTCTACTTGCATACGTAAAGGTTCAATTCGTGAGGTAAATGGGCTTCCCCACGGACCAACCTGACGCTGTAAATAGCTGTAGGAAGATCGTCTGGGGTGCCAGATGCGAAAAGTCGAGCGCGTGGCGCTCTACATGCCTATCCATTAAGCCTCCTTGCAACTGTTGTCCAGTTGCACTGAAGGCGCGATAGGCGCTAATTTTAGATTTATCGGTGGTTGTAATCGTAACGAATCCAGTCGTCGGATTAGGCCCCAGGGTTACTTCTACTAAAGGTGTTTCACGATTGGCCGAAACCGCCTCGAAACAATTTTCTCCTTGGCTGAGAAGACAGTGTCGCTCTCGAGCAGCCTCGTGATAAAGTTCTGCTAAGGCAGCGCTCCCTGTGAGAACCATTGCATTTTCGTCGTGAAACGTCTCCGCAGAATAGGTCCAGTTATGACTTCCGGTAATGATGACAGCCTCGTCACCATCTTCGACATCGAAGACACCGTACTTGTGGTGCACGATACCTTCTTCTTCGACCATTGCCTTGATGGATACTCCCCTACTTTCTAGGAAACCAAACTTGCTACTGGACCCGTCGATTAGATCAACGATTCCGAAGACGTTCACTCCACGATCATTTGCCTGTACTAGCGCATCGCCTATGTCGTCATAGGTAAGAACCAAGAGCTGGAAAGCAATCGATGTCTCAGCCTCCTGAATTTCAGCTACAATTCGACTACTGATGTCATCATTGGGCGAGAAATAGAGATCTCCCTGCAAACCGCCCACAGAGAAGTTAGTGATGCCTCGAAGCGGCTTACTATCTCCACTCCTGCTGCGTGAAGCATCTGGAATATTGGTATTGCTACCCCACATCAACTCAAACTCTAGGCTATATGCTGCTGTCAACTCGTGCGAACGAAAAACAATCGCGTCGTTGAAGAAGTAGTAGATGTTAGCGTCTGTGAAATTGGTTGATCCCATCATGACCGAAGAGGTCTCAGGATCTTGCGCATCAACGATTAAAAACTTGTGATGCATCAATCCTCGGTCGTTTACAGCCAACCAGAAGTAGTTAGGTGTAGGTGACAATAGAGATGGATGCTGCGTATCGATATCAGTTACTACACGAACTCGAACACCGCGATCACTTGCTCGGCGCAATGCAGAAGCGAGTGGAGCGTGATCAAAGTTATAAGCAGCAAGATCAACCGTAAACTGAGCGGCCTCGACCATTGCGACTGCCTTTGCACTTATCGCTGAACCGGTAAACTCAGCATTGAGTGAACTAGCTGCCGCAACAGGGTAATTGAAGAACACCTCGACATCCGGGGATGATGACGATTGTGCTCTCAGGGTAGTTACCGCAAGGAATGCGATCAGAGCAACGAAACAAAATTTCGCTAGCGTATTGGTCAAAGTAGTAGGTTAACGGAGTAAACCCCGTTGGCACGAATTTACAGCGTAGAGACGACAACGTTGTCTACCCTAAAAGTCGAAGTATTTCCAGAGCCAGCTCCAGTATAGCGGAAGGCAACAAAGCCCTGACCTGAATAGCTCGCTAGAGATACATTTCCACTCGGTACCCAGGTATTGTCACCTGAGCTTCCGTTAGCAATTGCTGCACCGCTTAAAGGAGTCCAAGTAGCTGTAGAAGGATCTCCACTACCAACGTAGTCTGTACTAACAAGCACTTCTAGTCCTTGGTGTACGTTGAACGCTGTAGCGGTCTCAAAGGCAATCTGTAAACCTGCTGAGAAATCAAGCTCAGGTGTCACCAACCAAGCATCAACGCTTGGTGCGGTGTCATTATACGCTGTTGCTTGAGCGTAGATATTGCTATCAAACTCACGTGCTTGCCACGTACGGCCGTTGCTAACGTTGGTTGTGTTCATCCAACCAGTAGCTGCAACAGGATCGAAATCAGCATTGCCCTCAAAGTCCTCCGTAAAAGAAGTCAAAGCAGAACCGGTTCCACCGCCTCCGCCACCACCGCCGCCGCCAGAGCTGCCTCCGCTAACGACTACATCTGCAAGTGTGCGAAGCACGAGTTGCGGACTGTTGAATTCATTTAGGTATCCAGTAACGTCAACCGTATCAGTTGAAGGAGTTTGTCCTGCAAACGTTGCTTGAGCGTATGTGAAGATGGCCAATGACCCCGTTCCATCACTCAAATTAGTAGTGAAAGCCCAGTCGTTATCATCTGGAGAAAGTGTTGCCCCCTTAATGGTAACAAGTGTTCCTTCATAACGCTCGAAGTTAGAAGTGATCTCTGCAACCGTAAGTACGCGAGGTGCTGGTGTTTGGTTAGCACTTACAAGTACAGCATTGCTCACACTCACATTGTTTAGTTGCAAACCTCCGTTGAACTCAGAAAGCTCTACTCCACTTACATCGAGGAAGACCTCGTCTCCAAGGTTGAAGTTGTGAAAATCGTCAAAGCGTACAATGATTCCCCAGCCGTCTTGCTGAATGATCATGTTACGGCCAGTTGTAGTTCCTGAGTTAAGATCAGAGATTACAACCGCTTGAATTCCTTGACCCGTAGGAAGGTTAGTTGCTGAACCGTTGAACAATCCGCGAACCTGCTCGATTGTCAAGGTTACAGTACCAGCAGTGCCTCCTCCGCCACCAGATCCGCCTCCGCCACAACGTCCATCATTTAGATCGAGGTCTGCTGATGTGCGAATGAAGAGTTGCTTGTCGTCACGGAAAACACCATATACAGCTGTAACACAACCCTTACCGTTTGGTACGTCAGTTGAAGCTACGTCTGCGTAACCACTCGTACGAACCAAGATCGTATTGAAATTACAATCCTCAAGCGTCTTGTTTAAGGTAAGCTGCCCAACAGCATCCGCCATTTGACCAGTTGTATCCGAAGATGCGAATTGCACATCACAAAGCTTAATGAGGGTTGAAATGTCACTTGGACCGAACTCTGTGATAGAAATCTCTTTCGCAGCTGGCAATCCTACTTGACTGCCTAACAAAAAGAAATCATCGATAAGTGCATCGTCAAGTTGACCGAGACGAAGGTTACCGTTGTTATCTGTGGTTGGTGCTCCACCCAGTTGAATTACTCCATTGTAATCACTGATGTAAAGACCTTTCGCTTTAACACCTAACTCACGGCCTTCTTCGTAGGTCGTATAGATGTCATTACGGTTCAATAGAATTTCGATTCCACCAGTCTCGTCTTGAAGGACAAGTTTCTTGTAGAAGTTGCCGCCTTCATCGTCTGCGATGACAATAGCATCGACGATTAAGTCATCCGTAATCTCGGTGAACTCTCCTAAAACGAAGTAGTCCTTGAGGTCAGCTACTGAATGAGTAGCGTTGATTTCGACAGAGTTGTCCTCAACAGGGGGAGTATCGAAGTCTTTTTCGATACAAGCCGTGAACATGAGAGTGACAAGAGCAAAGAGAGATAGCATTCGCATCATGGTAATGAGGCTTAGAATGAGTAAGCAGCTTGCAGAAAGAAATTCAATCCGTAAGCGTAGAAGTATTGATTAGGGAATCGATTCACATCTTGTGAATCGAAGTCGTAGCGGAGCTGTTCGCGACCACTACTTAGAATTGTCTGGTTGTTCAATAGGTTGTTCGCACCAAGGGTCAGGAACAAAAACTTGTCGTCCATTTTAAAGCTCTTTGAAGCAAAAAGATCGAGTGTAAATGCACTCGGCAGCTCCTCTTGATCAGTAATTGCTTTTACGGCAGGACTGTTAGGTTCGAGGTTGCGAACAGCATCCACCGTGCGGCGAAGCGGAGCAATCTCAGTAAACGCATATCGCGTGTAGCTTCCTGTTAGCGTAGCTGACCAGAACTTTTTGCCTTGGTAGCGAAGTGCCACACTACCCGCCTGTTGTGGAGATGGGCTTGCAAAGAAATTCTTCTGGTAGACGGTCTCATCAGTAACAAGTTGTGCTCCACTGTTGTCGATGTATGCATTCGCTTGTGGGCGACTCGTAAAGAGGTAACGCCCAGAGGCCATTGCTACCTGAACTTCTAAGCTTGAGGTCAAGTCATATTCGACTGCAGCTTCCAGACCTAAGTGCTCGCTGTCGACACCTTGCATGATGTAGCTACCGAAACCAGTGTTACCTGTGCTCGTCTCTATGAAGAAGCGGATGAAGCGAAGACGATCTTCGAATGTGGTTCTGTAACCTGTAATCTTCGCCTTCAAACGAGGAGATGTGTACTGGTAACTTGCTTCAAAGCTGGTCATCGTTTCTGACTCCAAGTTTGGAACGAACTCATTACGTGTGCGTGGACTCACCATTGCATCGCGGAAGTCCGGTGCACGTGTTCCGTAAAGACCTCTGAAAGAAAGGTAGTTGCGGCCGTTGATCTTATAGGTCAATCCCAATTTCGCACTACCGGTCAAGAAGCTGATCTTCTCACTTTCTCCGAGGCTATTATCTGGGAACTGTCCGTTACGCACGTTACCAACTCTAGACTGCTGGGTGTTCTCAACGCTAAGTGATCCAAATACATCAAGGTTCTTACCGATGTACTCGAGTTGTCCGAAAGCTTGTTGCTTGAAAATGATGCTGTTGTAGTCATAGCCAAGCTGCTCGCCTTCACGGATGATCTTGTTCGGCGTATCAGCGTCGTTTTGCGCAGCTGCGTCATCACCAAGATCACGAGCAGCAAAAGCATTGATGTTGAGCATGAAATCCGCGCCGAGCAAATCATCCATCAACTGATAGTTATGTATGTCGCTGTATTGCCCGAGGATTCCACCGTGAAAAGTGAACTGAGAAGTCAGAGCGTGACGGAAACGAGAAGACAAGCTGATTCTGCGTGGATCATAGCGTTGCTCTTCTAACCAATAGCGTGCTTGCGCTCCTTCTACTGTGTTGCCGGCGATACCATCAGCATTCTCTACGACGTCATTCTGACGGCGGTTAATGTTGTAGAGGTCATCCCATTGAATTTGAAGACGCTCAGGATTTGCCTGAAGTACATCAAATACCTGCTGACGAGTTTCCTCATTAAGAGAATAACTCGGTAGATACTGGTAGTAGGTTCCTAATGGATTCGGTGCGTTAGCACGTTCGAGACGCGTCTGACCATTTCGCCCATACATACCCACTACGGTAGTCGTCCAGTTGGTAGATACCGAAGGAGCCCACTCATAAGAAAGGCTCATAACTGGTTGGTGTGTGCGGTACTCACGCGAATTCCGAACCTCACCGGCTTGGTAACCCCAGTTACGGTTGAAGTAGTTGTTCTGTGTGATGTCGTAAACCTCTTGCACATGTCCACTTGACCCTCCTCTGAGGCTAGGAGAACCTAGGATACTTAAGCTTACACGCTTCTTTTTGTCGATGCGCTTATCGATGGATAGGTAGTAGCCATATGCCTGCTGGTAAGTTCCATCAGAATAGCCTTTGTCTGCGTAGCGCACTGAAGCACTTACTGAAATGGCCAAGCCATTCTCCATCCAACCGGTATTGTGTGTCGCCATTCCGCGATACTGCCAAGAACGGTTGCTTGTTGCTAGACTGACGCGTGAACCTGGTCGCTGCGAACCTGCACGCAGGTCGATGTTACCAACTCCTCCTAATGCAGAAGGGTTGAACGTATTGAAACTAAGGTCTGCTGTGTTGTAGCGGTTACGTGTTACGTCGTTAAGACCGCTCCAAATGTAGAAGCGTGGTCGTCCAGCTTCTGCATCATTTACAGGAGCTCCGTCAATAAAGGTCTCTGTGTAGCGGTTATCGTATCCTCTGATACGGAATCGAGTTGCATTAAAGTTGAATGCAGCTGCCTGTTGGAAAGGATCACGACTGGCAGTAAGCAAACTACTTACGGTACCTCCTTGAGATGAATTATCGTCGTCTTGCTGGATGTTTCCTCCGTCTAGTGTTCTATCTAAATCTGGAGAGTCGTCTAAGTTATCAGGGACCATGAAAACGGTTCCTACAGATTGACGACCTGCTTGATTGGCTTCACCGACTTCTGCTGTGTTTTGGCGAAAGCCGTCAATGTCAAAGTAGAGAATAGCAATATCACTTTCTACTGCGAGCTTGAAGCGACCATTACTTCCGGTCGTTGCAGAGTATGCTTCATCTTCGGTGTGAACACGAACATCTGCAACTGGATCAGCTGTTCCCTGAGAAAGGACGGTGCCTGTGATAACTTGTGTTTGGGCAAATACTGCACTTCCTAAAAATAAAGCGAGTACGGTCCAGACGTAGTGTAAACGTGTAAGTCTCAATCCAAAGGGGGTTAAATGGAACGCTAAAATACTTCGACATCTTTGCCCATAGGTAAAGCAGTTGTCAACCATTCTACTTCTTGACATAAATAGGCCGTAAGCTTGCAACCACGTTCTAACTTTGTCTCCTATGATTAGGTCTTACTCTTCTCTCCTGCTTTTTGCAGCCACTTCCCTCCTGCTAAGTGCCTGTGGGCCAAAGGCATCTGATGCTATGCAAAGCTCTGGAAAGGATGCACAATTAGATAAGTTGACCGTTGGTTTTTACAACCTAGAGAACCTCTTCGATACCGATGACGATAAGTCTAATAAAGGTGATGATGAGTGGCTACCAACATCAGATAAGCGTTGGAATGCCAAACGTTATCAAGAAAAGTTAGGCCGAATGTCCGGTGTCATCGCTGAATTAGGAAGCGAAGTTCTTGCAGGTGGACCGGTTTTACTTGGTGTGTGCGAGATAGAAAACGAAAAGGTCCTTAAAGACCTCATCGCTCAACCTAAGCTTAGTAAATCGAACTACGGTGTCATTCATTTTGATTCTCCAGACTACCGTGGAATCGACAATGGCCTACTCTATCGAAAGGATTATTTCACCCCACTGACCTCTCAGAACATATGCTTGCCACTTGGTCTTCGCGATGATGGAACTAAAAGAACTACGCGTGATGTCATCGTGGTTCAAGGACTACTCTTAGGAGATACGGTTACGTATATCGTCAATCACTGGCCAAGTCGTTCAGGTGGAGAAGCGAGAAGTCGCCCAGGTCGTGCAGCCGCGGCGTTGCTCAACCGAAAAATCGTTGATTCACTTCGTAGCCATAATCGAATGGCAGACATCATCATCGTTGGAGACATGAACGATGACCCGAAAAGTCCAAGCTTAACGAAGTCACTCAAAGCCGTTGGAAGGCGAGCAGATGCAGGCCAAACAGGGCTGTACAATCCAATGATGTCACTCTTCAACCAAGGTGAAGGATCACTGGGATACCGTGATTCATGGAACCTCTTCGATCAAATCATCGTCTCAGAGGGCATGGCAAAAGCAAGTGACGACTGGATGCTTCGCAACGTGCGCGTGTACCGAAAAAGCTACCTTCTTCAGCCAAGTGGCCGCTACAAAGGATACCCTCTTCGCACCTATGTAGGCGACAACTACAAAGAAGGATACAGTGATCACCTTCCTGTATATGGAGTAGTAACTCGCCCTAAGAAATGAGTGAAACAGGTCTTCAAGGAGAAGCACTATTACTCACGCATGAATTCGAATACGCACTAGATCGCTTCGAATCAGGAGACCACCTTTTCATCACAGGTCGGGCAGGAACAGGTAAGTCTACCCTACTCAACCTTATTAAGCGAACAACGCGCAGAAGCATTGCAGTTGTAGCACCTACAGGTGTTGCAGCCCTAAATGTGCGCGGACAGACGATTCACAGTTTCTTTGGTTTTCCTGGTAAGCTGCTGACCCGAAAAGACATCCGCAAGCGATCCAACCGCTACCTCTACCAAAAGCTCGACACACTCATTATTGACGAGGTCAGTATGGTACGAGCCGATTTCCTTGACCGAATAGACGACTTCCTGAGGCTCAACCGCGAGCGACCAACCGAACCTTTTGGAGGTGTCCAGATCGTCATGTTCGGAGACCTTTTTCAACTACCACCTGTCGTTGCTAGTGATGTAGAGCGCGCCTTGTTTCAGGGTGACATGGCGACCTACAATTCTCCTTACTTTTTTGATGCTAAAGTGTGGACGGAAGATGTAGAGATGGAAATGCTCGAGTTAAACATCGTCTTCCGCCAAAAAGCAAGGGAGTTTGTTCGCCTCTTGGATGCCGTACGAGAAGGTCACTTCGACTACGATGACCTGATGGACTTGAATACGCGCAATGTGCCTGAAGAGGATTTCGGAGAAGAACCTGCGATCACGTTGTCCAGCACGAACAGACTTGCGGATACGATCAATCAGCGAGAGCTCCTTCGCCTTTCGGCAAAACCTGTCCGCTACGTTGGTGACCTTGCTGGCAACTTCGATAGTCGGAATCTACCAACCGAATTAGCGCTGGCGCTCAAACCGGGAGCTCAGGTAATGTTTGTGCGCAACGACAGCGAGAAGCGCTTCGTCAATGGCAGTATTGGTATTGTTACCGAAGCCAAATCCGAAAAGCTGGTCGTCCACGTTGAAGAGAATGGACAAGAGCACGATATCGTAGTAACTCAGGAAACGTGGGAAAACATCCGCTACACCGTAGATGAACGAACTGGAAAGATTACCGACGATGTCACTGGTACGTTCAAGCAATTCCCGCTGAAACTCGCTTGGGCTATCACGATTCACAAGAGTCAAGGAAAGACCTTTGAACGCATGACGCTCGACCTTGGACGTGGCGCTTTTGAATGTGGCCAGACCTACGTTGCTTTGAGTCGATGTCGTACACTGGATGGCATTCGATTGGCGAATCCATTGCGCGGAAGAGACATTCTAGTAGACGAACGAGTGAAAGATTGGTACGAACAACATCGATAATTAGCAGACCATGTTTGAAGCGATACTCCTCGTACTAGCGTTTATCAGTCCTTGGCTTTTCAAGAAGCTGACACTGCCCTCGTGGATCTCCATCGTACTTCTGTGCTATGCTTTAGGGCTTGCGATGAGTGCAGCCTTTGGCTCTCCTACCCTACTTCACGGTCCGGTGCATTCACTCATTCAAGGCTGTGTTGTCATTGCGATTCCGGCCATGCTACTGGCTGCTTCATGGAGTCAACTAAAAAAGCTTGGTCTTACGGGCTTCAAAGCAGCCATCAGTTTATGGATCGGAGCTGCTGTTGCTGCCTTTACACTCCTGTACTTGGTCGATGTCGGATCTATCCGTATCGGAATGATCATCGCGATTTTCACTGGAGGGCTCGCTAATCTTCAGGCTGCAGGATTAATCCTAGGACTAGACGAGTACAACCTCGTTGCTGCAAATCTGGGCGATGTGATTGCAGGAGGCATGCTGTTCCTGTTTTTGACGAGCATTGGCTGGCCAATTTTGAAAAAGCTATTTGGACTTTCGTCAAAACAGAACGAGCACTCTTCAGCAGTAGATCCTGATGCAGAAGTGATAGTAGGTCAAAGTCCAACACGTATGGACTACCTCAAGTCTTTTGGCCTTGCTGTCGGCTGTGTTGCGTTGGCTGGAGGCGTTTCATTCTTGCTTCCCAGTGAGTTTCTTGAACTAGGAATACTAGGCCTCGGAGCATTGCTGGCCATCAGCGTTGGACAGCGATTGGAGAAGAGCAATGGAGCTCAGAACCAAATAGCAACGGCTGGTCAAAACCTAGGCGAATACCTCATGTTGGTTTTTTGCGTCCTTATTGGTTGGTCTGCCAACTGGACCGCCGTAGGGCCGGAAGCGCTGGTATGGGCTGGTCAAATGGGCTTGTTCCTCCTCGTTCAAGTGGCTGTATCACTTGTTTTGGCGAAAGCACTACGCGTAGAACCTGCCTTATACCTCATGGCGTTGGTCGGCTGCATTTATAGTCCGGCCTTTGTTCCGCCCATCGCTTCGACTACCAAACGCTATGATTTAGTGCCTACAGGAGTCTTTATTGGACTCATCGGATTGGCAATTGGAACCCTTATCGGAGTTTTGTTTGCACGAGGGTTTGCATGATGCCGAAAAGGGAACGTATTTTCCAGCCGCAACTCGACTTGTGTTTTGGCGTAAGCTGTAGTGACTAATCGTCTTACCTCATACCAAAACATGCAGCTTGATTGCATGAACCCAACTTAACAACCGACGTATGGCCCGCCGTAACAGAAAGAGCAGAAACTCAAACCAAAGCAATACTGCTAAGAATGAAAAGCCAACCGAAGAGGAGCTGCAGCAAGAGCGCTCATTCTTCATTTGGACAGGTGTAATCACACTACTTATCGTAGTTGGCCTGTACTTCCTTTTATTCTAAGAAATTGGTAGATAGCTACTTAGGGAGCTTTTCCTTCAAGTAGCAAAGTAATACTTCAAGCCCCGGGTCGAATGAGATGCTGTTGTTTACAACAATGTCGCATGTCGCTCGGTGTGGCTTGATGTAAGTTTGGTAAGAAGGAAGCACGTGCTTCTCATACCTATAGAGAACATCCTCTAGCGGCAGCGCCCGCTCAACGCGATCGCGCTTAATGCGCCGGCTAAGCTTCGCCACATCAGAAGCATTCACATAGACCGTAAGGTCCATCAAGTCCCGTAATTCAGGCTCGTGAAGGCAGAAAAGTCCTTCTACGATTAGAATTGGATTCGGCTTAAACACGTGCATTTCTGCTTCGTGCTCATTTTTTCCTTCGCCTTCATCGTCGCGGTACACCGTTTCGAAAGTGTACTCCATTCGCTTTACGGTTTCGCCAGCGATTACACGACGGATTTCACTTGCCATTGAAGCGGAGTCAATGCTTGTTGGAAGGTCAAAGTTATGCACACCGTTCTCGTCCGTGACCTGTTGCTCCATTGGGAAATAATAGTCGTCTTGACTAATAAAGGTCGCCTGATCACCAAGCTTTTTGCGCAGTGCGCGCACAAAACTTGTCTTACCAGAACCGCTTCCTCCTGAAATCCCGATCACGTACGTTGATGCCATGTGGCAAACTTACACGGATGAGGGTTTACATCGCGCTATCTTGCCCGAACTAGGTATGGAAGATTTCCCCACGATCACAGATCTTTTACGCGGACTTATCGGGTTCGCTTTCATTTTTGGTTGCGGCTATGCATTTAGCAGCAACCGAAAGGCAATAGACTGGCGCCTGGTAGGCGTTGGATTTGCGCTACAGCTGGTGCTCGCGCTTCTCATTTTGAGGATCCCAGCAGTAAGCGGCGTATTTGATGTGCTAGCAAGCTTTTTCCAAGGTGTACTCGCCTACTCAGAAGCAGGAGCTAAATTCCTATTCGGCAACCTGATTACCGACCTCGACAGCTTCGGATACATTTTCGCTTTCCAAGTGCTACCGACGATTGTCTTTTTCTCAGCACTTTCTTCGGTTCTGTTCTATTTCGGCATTCTCCAAAAAATCGTGTTCGGTTTTGCGTGGATCATGAAAATGACCATGGGCTTAAGTGGACCTGAGAGCCTCGCTGCCGCTGCCAATGTGTTTATCGGTCAGACAGAGGCACCTCTCGTGGTAAAGCCTTACCTCGACAACATGACGCGTTCTGAGATGCTTTGCCTCATGGTAGGCGGCATGGCCACCATTGCAGGTGGTGTATTCGCTGCGTATGTCGGATTCTTAGGAGGAAGCGACCCAGAACTTCAGCTCTACTACGCCAAGCACTTGCTTACAGCTAGTATCATTTCTGCGCCTGCAGCAATCGTGATGGCCAAGATGCTATATCCTGAAACGGAAGACAAGCCTATTGATGACCAGATGCGCATGAGTGGCGATGTGGGAGACAACTTACTCGATGCGATTAGTCGTGGAACAGTGGATGGTCTCAAACTTGCGATCAACGTAGGTGCAATGCTTCTTGTCTTTACCGCACTTATTTTCATGGCCAACAGTGTACTTCTCTGGGCTACGGATGGTGTAAATACAGCATTCAACTTCGTATCTGGAAGTGAAGGAAACTGGAACGCCCACATTTCAGCGCTTACGGACGGCCGCTTTGACGGACTCACCTTCACTTACATTATCGGACTCATCTTCAGTCCTATAGCATGGCTATTGGGCTGTCCAGCTGAGGACATGGTTCTTGTCGGGCAGCTGCTCGGTCAGAAGACAGTGATCAACGAGTTTGTCGCCTACGCAGAGTTAGACAACATGCGTCGCGCAGGTATCGTGTTGAGTGATAAGGGCTTGTTGATTTCAACCTACGCCTTGTGTGGCTTCGCCAACTTTGCGAGTATTGGAATACAGATCGGTGGTATCGGTTCGATTGCACCGTCACGGAGAAAGCTTCTTACAGAATTCGGTATGAAAGCTTTGATCGGAGGAACGCTAGCTTGCTTTCTGACGGCGGTTATTGCGGGCATTCTGGGCTAAGGCTCGCTTAATCTGGCGAAAGTGTCTTGTTTGATGTGCTTGGAAAAACCTAAGCATATCGATCAGACTCATGCGACCGACAACAGGATGTCGATACACCGGTGCTTTGTGCCAAGCTTCAGGAGCGGTCTTTAGCAGATCCTCGAGCTCATTGCGCGTCATCCTTAGATCGTAAGAAATCGACTCTAGCGATAAAGACCGAGAAGCAGACACGTTTCTACTGTCTACGTCTGCAGGTGATTTGAACTTCTTGGGAGATGCGAATGCTGCTAGGATCACCTTGCCATTCAATCGCGTACGAAAGTTGTGCTCGGGAGGCTGCTCATCTTCTCCAAATTTAAAGAGTAGGTAATCTACACTTGATCGCTCAGCGAGATAGATATGGTGAAGCGCTTGCAAAGGCGTCCATGCACCTGCAATTGGAGCCGTATGGAGCGAACGCTCACCGGCGTCTCTCATCAATTTCAGGACGTCATCGAGACGACTATCCAATTTCGCTAACTTCTTGTGATACATATCCACTGGCGGGAAGGTACGAGCAGGATTAAGACTTTGCTTCTGGATTCGCACATTGTACATTACCCCCATGATTTACACAGGCCAGCATACTGCACTCGAACGTTTTTTGCGCTACGTCCAAATCGATACGGAATCTGATCCGAACGGAACAGAAACGCCAACTACGCAAAAGCAATTTGACCTCGCCCATGTGCTTGCTGAAGAGCTAAAGGCAATGGGGGCAAGTGATGTTGAAGTCGATGCGCATTGCTATGTCATGGCCACCCTGCCATCGAACATAGATCATGAAGTGCCGACGATTTGCTTTTGCTCGCACATGGACACTACTCCAGATGTCACCGGCAAGAACGTGAAGCCACAGGTACACAAGAACTACCAAGGTGGAGCAATCGTCATTGAGCCAAGCAGCGGATTGAACATCAACGAAGTTGACCAGCCGTACCTCAAGGAGCATTACGGTCACAGCATCGTGACGGCAAGTGGTGACACCCTACTCGGTGCAGACGACAAAGCTGGCGTTGCTGCGATCATGGATGCAGCCAATTACTTGTTGCAGCACCCTGAGGTTAAGCACGGTAAGATTCGCGTGTTGTTTACGCCAGATGAGGAAGTAGGTCGTGGTGTCGACAAGCTTGACATGAAGAAGCTTGACGCGACCTTCGGCTACACCCTCGATGGTGGCGAAGCGGGCTATGTCGAGGGCGAGACTTTCAGTGCCGATGGCTGCAAGGTCACCGTCACAGGCATCAGTGCGCACCCGGGCTATGCGAAGGGAAAGCTCGTGAATGCATTGCGCGTCGCGAGTCACTTAGTGAGTCTTCTTCCCCAAGATGCGAGCTGTCCTGAAGCAACGGAAGGTCGCGAAGGCTTCGTTCACTTGGTTACTATGGAAGGAAGTGCAGAAGAGGTGACGCTCAATTTCATCATCCGTGATTTTGAGACGGCCAAGTTGGATGGGCAGTATGAAGTTCTTCTTTCAGCTTGCGCCAAAACCCTCGAGGCATTCCCTAAGGCTACCATCGCAACTGATCGTTCTGAGCAGTATCGAAACTTGGGTGAGATCCTTAAGCTTCACCCAGAGGTGATGGCGAATGCAGAGGAAGCGGTACGCCGAATTGGCATCCCTGTCAAAACATCTCAAATTCGTGGTGGTACAGACGGAAGCCGTTTGAGCTTCATGGGGCTACCCTGCCCTAACCTCTTTACGGGCATGCAAATGATTCACAGCCGCAAGGAGTGGATCAGTGAGCGCGACCTGAACTTAGCTGCTGCCAATGTGGTTGAGTTGGCGAATGTTTGGGGGGAGAAGTAGAGAGTGCATTTCCTTCCTGTGCTCACTTTCCTGCGAACCGGCGAATCGTGGGACAATTAAAAGCCCCATCCTGCATTATTAAGGGATGGGGCTTTAAATTTTAAGAAAACGACGTCAAAAAGCTACTTGAAATCGAAACTTGCTATAAACTCCACCTCAATTTCTAGTGAATCTGCAAAACCAAACGCTGCTACGTTGGCTGCGCTACCTGGCTCTGAAAGTAATCGCGCTGATACAGAACCTCCATACACTCCTAAATCATGATTCAAGTATGTCATTGTAAGCTCATTTACGTAGGCGGTATCTAGCTTATAAGTTGCTGCAGGAACACTATCGTCGATGAATTGGCCAAACAAGGTTGTTACACTATTTGACCAATCATTTTCAAATGCAATATTATCTAACTGTAATGTAGATAGCTCTCGCTTTGTCCAGTCACTAGTTAAGACCATTTTCTGCCTCTGATCGCCTCTCTCATTAAGAATGTTAAACGTGATAGTTCCTACATTAGTTGGAGACATAGGCTCTGAATCGTTAGGCATGACCGTTGAGACAACAGCAGGTCAGATCACTCCATTTAAGGAGCCTTCAAAACTTTCTTCTGGGACTAAGATAGATGATGAATCATTCTTATCACATGAAACAAGAAATACAGATAAGAGCAAATAAAAACAGATGAAAGAAAACTTTAATTGGCCCATAAGAACTTAATAGTTTGCGCACCAATTTCATTGACACGTGTTGAGATTGAGAGAAAACACAACCCTTGCGGAATATTTTGTAACGGAAAACAAGCCTCGCCAAAGCTAGTATATTTAGTTAAACAATATACTTCAAACATATATCATAACAGCTGAAAAATCGAGTAGGGTAAGGAACGGCTATTAGGCCGTCCCTTATCCCTCTCACACCACCGTACGTACGGGTCTCGTATACGGCGGTTCATGAACCATGGATGAGTTGTTCGTAGTATTTGGTAAACGAGCGGTAACCCCGACTTTCGAGACGTGCCTTCGTGATCGTTGT
>JBGCGF010000002.1:0-6183 GCA_045110575.1 Saprospiraceae bacterium | reverse complement strand
TAAACGATACAGTGGATTAGCCGCCAGAGTTTCAACCAAAATTCTGACTAGAACACTGAAACAATGGGTGAATTACCATACTGGAAAACCCTTGAACCAAACAAAGCACTGGCTCGCTTAATTTTCAACCGTGCAACGGGTTAGATATTACCATCGCACCAAACCCTTCACACGATTACTTCCAGGTCGTTATGGATGAAAGCTTGATTGATGCTGGACCACTAAACGTAACAATCTATTCAATTGACGGGCAGGCTGTAACGAGTTCTTCAAGGGTAGTAAACGATCAAATACTTTCCACGCCTGATATTCCTGGTATGTATCTCATTCAAATGGTACAGCCAGCGACGGGGCGTCACGGTATGGAAAAGTTGGTGGTGCGATAGTGTATTGTCACCAGTACGGAGGAGTAAATTGATACTGTCCAAGGCGACCCGCGCAGAGCACGGAAGCCGTCGCCTACTCCTCCTTCCTCTTCCCTTTCTTCGGCGTCCGCCCAGCCTCCTTCAACGCCTTCGAAATCAGGTGCTCCAACTGTCCGTTCACCGAGCGAAACTCATCACCCGCCCATCGTTCGAGGGCCTTCATGGCATCCTCGTCAACACGGAGTACAAATCGTTTTTTGGGCATAATGGGGATGTGGGACGTGAGATGTGGGATTTGAGATGCTAGTAGGGACGCATGCTAGATGATACCCACCTAGTGGTCTGACCGCTCCTGCGGTCCACCGAGAAAATGAGCCGAAGGCGAGCAAAATCCCGTGAGTAGCACGAGGATCCTCGCGCTGTGCGCGGGACATCTCGGCATTCAAAATTCAATCCCGCAGTATTGCGGGACAAAATTCGCTTTATCGCCCTACCGATAAAGCGTCCCCGTATTCACCACCGGCGTTGTCTCCTTATCGCTACACAGCACGACCATCAAGTTGCTCACCATTTGGGCACGCTGCTCCCCATCCAGGTGCACGACATCCTTCTCCGCGAGGGCATTGAGCGCATCTTCCACCATCGCAACGGCACCTTCCACGATCTTGTGACGAGCAGCGACGACGGCCTCCGCTTGCTGACGCTTGAGCATCGCACTTGCGATTTCTTCTGCATACGCGAGGTAGCCAATGCGCGCTTCAAGAACTTCAATACCGGCAATCGCGAGACGTTCTTGAACTTCGCGCTCGAGGTTCTCATTGACCGTCTCTACGTTAGAACGGAGCGTGATTTCATCAACCCCATCAATAGGATCATCAAACGTGTCATAGCTATACGCCATCGCGAGGGTTCGCACGGCAGCATCCGTTTGGACGCGCACAAATTCCTCGTAATTATCAACCTCGAAAGCCGCCTTATAGCTGTCTGCAACACGCCAAACGAGAATGACCGAGATCATGATCGGGTTACCACGGCGATCGTTCACTTTAAGGCGTTCTGAGTCGAAGTTGCGCGCGCGCAGGCTGATGCTCTTTTTCTTGTAAAAAGGATTGGTCCAAAAGAAACCGTTGGTTCGAACCGTGCCTGAATACTTGCCGAAAAGCGTCATTACGCGAGACCCATTAGGGTTCACCACAAAGAAGCCCGAAAGTAGAAACAGCACGAGTATAACCCCTGGGGCTACAAACGGAATGTGCAGTCCAAAAAGGACGTAGGCTATTCCTGCTGCGATGGCAAGGATTACCAAAAGCATGAGGTAGCCATTGATTGGCGTATAGGTTTTGTCGTTGGCCATGATCGATGTTGGTTGAGATGACATGCACTCAATGTGATGTCATTATGATATCAAATGTACACCTTTCGGCAAAACCCCACCTAGCCATTCGACGAAGAGTAGGGGAGTCACGACGAAGGACTTGGCGGGGTTTGTCCTGAGAACCAACAGTTCGCAGGAAGGGGACATAGAAAGCTTGGTATGAAGGGTAGTTGCAATCTGCATTTCACGCAGAGGGACTCCGAGCTTCGCAAAAGAGCAGAGCGAGCAAAGTCGATACGCCCGAGCTGTGCGCATGGACCTTAATAGCTTTCCACCGACTGCTCGGACATAGCCTAGGATTTATCCCAACGCCAAAGAGTGATTCTTGTCCAGCACATGCAGAGTCCTGCATGAATGCGAGGATTCTTGACATGTCAGCCGTTGGCCTTGCGTCCCTATGGAAATCTCACATCTCATATCACAAATCTTCCCAACTCCTGGAAATTCACCCACGTCAACTCTTCATAGCCTGACCCTTCAGTGTTCATGTTGCCAATGAAGGCGCTTCCCAAGGTCTCGACCTTTACGCCACGATACTGCTTCATGCCGCCAAAGAATAGCGGATTGAGAATTGGCCAAACCTTCAACGTCAGCCCTTGCTTCCAGCCATAGCGATTGGTGGGCGTGAGGATCATCGATGGCTTGAAGATGCTCAATCGGTCAAAATTCAACGCTTTGAGTTCTTCAACAAGCTCGCCTTTGATGCGCAGGTAAAACGTGCTCGACGTAGCGCTGACCCCAACGGATGCAAGCAGTTGGAAGTGCTTTACCCCGGCAGACTTACACGCTCGCGCAAAGTTGAGTACAGCGGTCTTGTCTATCGCAACAAATTGCTCATCGGTCACCTTGCTCGGCTGTCCGATTCCCAAAGTGCAGATGGCCACATCATGAGGACCTACAGACTTTTCAAAGCTCACGGCATCCTTTACGTCGACTTTGATTTGTCGCACCGCCGCGTGGGTTAGTCCTTCAACGTCGCGTCTACCGAGCAAGGTGATGAGGTCTACCGCTGGGAGAGTGAGTGCACGTTTAAGTGCTTCTCCGCCAACGGCTCCTGTAGCGCCCAAGAAAATGATTGAAGTCGGAGTGTTCATGTGCTTGATTTAACGGGCTTAGAGCTTGTTTAAGAATTCAGATGCTGGCGGTATTGAGAGGATTTCGGACTGATTTAGACAAAAAGCGCCACAATAGAATGGGGTGAAAGGCCTCCGTCCTGGAGTAAAAGCTGGCTAGATCGAGCCTTTTTAACCCATTCGGCTTCGCGCATGGCAGCCTATCAGATTGAAATCAGCCAATTTTAGTCGAATTGGGATTTCTTCAACAGGCTCTTTGGTTTTCGCTTTCGCAAAACGACCCAAAAGATGTAGAGTCCGACAATGAGGTCAAATCCAATACAGATAGGAGGATACCATTCAGGTACTAAATGAGATCCTGCACCTACCATGTGAAAGAGGTAGTCCCAGCCAATGTGAAGTAACCAACCGGCTCCGATCCAGAGAATTCCGAACCTCCGCGCGAGAAAGGCGATAAGGCTGAAAATTGCGACACCTACAGCTTCAAAGCGTACCCAACCATCTTCACCCCAAAGGACTGCAAAGCCAACGTAGATGGCCGCCGCCACGAGTAGGCCCGTGGCTAAAAGGTCACCCTCAGAGTAATCGATCGAACGTGCGATTGCGATCAACGCAGCACCTGATACTAGGCCTGCCAATAGTAATATCCAGACTTCCACAGGTCAAACATAGGTGATGCACGCGGGCCGTGACTTAAATCAAAACAAAGTCATGTTGACTCCTAGTCCTCTTCCTCCTGTATTGCATTTTCTACTTGACGGCGATGGCGCTCACCATGAAGTCCACTGAAATAGAGCCACTCGCACTTGGTGAGTTTGCCGAATATCGGATGCACCCAATCGGTAACCTCTGCGATATCATCGGAGAAATCAAAGGCTATTCGGAGCTCGGCGCGTGTGTCGATAAACAGGTCTAGAAGGTCACCACGGTTATATTCCTGGTGTTCGGGACTGATGGCGGCATGCGCGATAGCGCTGTGGTCGATATCGAGAACTGCTTTTTCTAGTTTGGCGCAGAGCGCATCAGGTGCGCGACCTTCCTCTATGACCCCTGTTTTATTGATGAGCTTGGTCGTCCCTGTTTCGGCAAGGATCATATGCTCTACGTACTGACCTGGCGACCATTTACCTTCAGCAATAGGTGTGTT
Organism: Saprospiraceae bacterium; assembly: GCA_045110575.1. Taxonomy (GTDB): domain Bacteria; phylum Bacteroidota; class Bacteroidia; order Chitinophagales; family Saprospiraceae; genus CALDTK01. Next base: position 2,223 of record JBGCGF010000002.1, on the reverse strand, counting down.
AAAGACCTTTTTGCCGAAGCTAGAAAAGGTCGTGGCGAACTCTTCCGTGTATTTGTCAAAAGTCTTTAGGTAGAAAGTCGCTGTGTCAATTTGCATGCTGCAAAGATGCAGGACCTTTTTGCATTATCCACCTAGAAATAGTCTATTTCTTTCTGTGCGAAAAGGCCTTAAATCGATACATTGCTCATCGTAAGTCCGCCCAGAATTTACTTCACCTTGTTTTACAGAATTGCAAAAATCGTAGCCCAACTAGAGGGGAGTGAACAGCTGAGGGCTGAACTCCAGCGGTTTGCTGTAGAGTTTTTGCGAAAGCAGAATGGATTAAGATGGATCAATCTCTTGCAGGACGTCGACTTGCCGAGTAAGTACTTTATCCATTCCTGTTGGGATTCTTTAGAGGACTTGCAAGCGGCGACGAAAAATAAGGCCTTCGTTGAATATCGAGAATCCACTCATGCGCTCTTGCAAGAGCGCATGAGCTTTTGGGATGTAAGGGTACTGGACCGAGATAGACGGGCCATTAAAAGAGAAGTTGCTCAACCGTATGTCAGACTTTCTCGCCTTATCGTCCAAGAGGCTGAGCTAGCAACTAAAATTCAAAGTGCCATTAACGTATCTGTCCCTTTCGCCCGAGGTAGCGAAGGGTGCACAATGGCGCAACTCTATCAAGATGTAAATCACGAACCATCTATTTTTCTTGAGAGTTGGTGGACGTCAAAAGAGAAGCTGGTCGCGGCCACAAGTTCTCCGGAAATGCGCCTTAGAAAAGAAGCTGCAGCCTTGTACTTAGAGCAGCGTATCGATGCATGGACATTGAAGCTGATAGACAAGGATCCTAACTATCCAGGTTATTGATAATGCAAAACGTGCAATGCATAACACAATGGTCTTTATTTATCTTCGACTTTCGTATATTCCGCAACTGGCGAAGGCTTATCAGTCTACTGGTTGAGCGTTCAGATGGAATTGATTTACAGTGTTTTACGTAACTGTATTGTTGGGTGTAGTGTACTCCTGATTCTAAACACAAAGAAAAAGAACGTGGTCTTGCGTCTATATAAATTGGTCGTTCCTCAGGATCGAATAGATGCCTTTACGGCTTATTCAAAGCAGGTGGTAAAGCCCGCAATCTCAGAATTTACTAGCCCTGAAGGTGGGCGTTTTTTCCAAGCATCGAATAGTCCGCTTACGTTCTTTTTGGTGGTCTGGTGGCAGAATTCTCGCTCTGCGCTTGAGTTCGATGGATCTCCTAAAAGAAACAACCTCGTTCAAGGCGTTCAGCCTTTCCTTGCTGAGCGATTAGTGCATTGGGACATGGCCATTCTGGATGACGACTATGTCGAGGAAGAACCAGTCTACTACGACAGTGAGGTTTACATGAGGCTTTCTAAAGTTGCGATTAGTCCAAAGCGGTCGGGCAATTTGAAAAGCTTGTTCGAGGCTTATACCAACAGCGTTACTAGAAAACAAGAAGGGTGCTTAAGCGTCAAATTGCTGAAGTGTACCAATGTGGCCGACCTCTACTTTATTTTCACGGTATGGTCGCATCGAGATGCTTTCGTGAAATTTTCGAAAGCAGACGACTACCAAGAAATAAGAAGCCAAACGTTTAGCATGCTTGAAAATCGCTTGGAAATTTGGGACCTCAAAATGCTCGACGGAAGTGAGGATGTATATCGAATCATGGGAGGCGTGATCGAGGAATAATCGAATGGGAGCGCCTATTTGCTCGGCTTGTTCTTACTGATGACGCGCTGCATTTTACTGCGAAAACGCTCTACATCCTCGCCTCTGATAGCCTTATGCTTGGTTGCCCGGCCTTGTACCCGAGCACGCCAATTGCGAAACGATACAGGCTTCATCTCCTTACGCATCAGGTCTATCACCTGCTTTTCGGTGACGCCAAACTGGGCTTTGATGGCATCGAAGGGAGTACGGTCCTCCCAGGCCATTTCTATAATTCTGTCGGTATCTCGGTCTAGCATCTATTTGTATAAGGTGCGAAACATGCTCTAGGTTTTGGCGAAAGCCTAGTAATCTTGCAGCATGGCTTCTCGTTTCCGTCTTGCTCCTACTCCTTCCGGCTTACTTCACATCGGCAACGGTGTCAATTTCGCGCTTACCGCCGCCTGGGCTCATGCCTTGCTCGCTGAGGTTTCACTGCGTATTGACGATCTCGATGGGGCTCGTGTACGCGGTGAATTCTACAATGACATCGCCGAT
>JBGCGF010000001.1:0-143932 GCA_045110575.1 Saprospiraceae bacterium | reverse complement strand
ATGGAATATGTGCTCTCTGCTAATTCCTACCTGAGTGGAACGTTCAACCACTTGCTCATCAAAGACTATGGTTACACGGTTCCTGCAACGAGCAGCACGTTTACCGCAGAAAAGGTCCGCGCAATCCAAGGGCGCTTTATGGGCGGTTGGGTATTTGATCATTGGGGACTTGAAGGTGGGGTAGTGCTACTCCAGTCCTATGCAAACGAACGAAGATTTGTCACACCATCACCTGATTTGCAGAGCTCGACTGCTGACATAAGGACCTCAGACAAAGGCTTCACGCAGCTGTATCCATGCATCTCAGGTACATACAAGTACGGCCAATGGCTCGGTGTTTTGAGCGGCACCTTCAGTTCTGATCGCTTTAGTCTTAATGGGCAAGAGCTTGTTACAGTCGTTCCTCAAGCATCGGTAAGCTTTGGGGTCTTCTATATCTGGAAAGCGGTTGCCTCTCCAAGACTTACGAGCCCTCGGTTCTAGTCACGCTTCTTCATCTTCTCAAAAGGTGCATACACCTGCTTCATGGCGGGTCTATCTGCAGGGATTTCCCGTAAAGGTTCGACCTGCTGGGTTTCTGTTTGCCAAGTCTTAGGAAGCGTTTGATAAAGCTCCGTGCCGGCTGTTTTCCAATCCAATTGCTGATCGCTTACCTGTCGGATAACCTTTGCTGGGTTTCCAACAACGAGGCTACGCTCAGGAATCACTGTCTTTGCCTTTACAAAAGCTAGGGCGCCAACGATGCTTCCCGCACCAATTTTAGCGTCATCCATGATCACGGCATTCATGCCAATCATGCAGTTTTCGCCCAATTCGGCACCGTGAATGATTGCCCCATGACCTACATGGGCGTTTTGGCGTAAGCGGACACTAACACCTGGGAACATGTGTATACAGCAGCCTTCTTGCACGTTACAGCCATCTTCCAGCACGATTTCGCCCCAATCGCCGCGAAGCACCGCACCAGGCCCGACATAGCAGTCTTTACCGATGATTACGTTGCCAATCACCGTTGCCTGAGGATGGACGAAACTGGATGGATCACAAACCGGAACGTGGCTTTGAAAGGAATAAAACATACCGCCAATGTAACGTGTACAGGCACCTTATGGTCGACCGCTCCTACGGTCCATCGAAAAAAAGCGAACACCCGAAGCAAAGGCCAAATTAGCAAGCATCCCGTCACAGATAACCGCAGCGAACAAGCGACATAAGTATTACGTTTGTTGGTATCTATGCTCAAACACCTACTTCTCGCCTGCGGGCTACTCTTTCTTGGGACCCAAATCGGGGAACTGCAAGCGCAGTCCGAGGTTTCAGAGCATGAGGAGGAGGAATTAAAGGGGCTAACCAAGGTCGTTGACATCTTGACGCTCAAGCCAAACAAGAAGCGAGCGGCACTGGATAGCACACTATATCCTTCGAAGCTCATTTTTGCTCCGTATATCCTCTACTCGCCAGAGACAAATGTTGGTTTCGGAATCGGAGGGTCGTTTCAATTCAAGTTGCCGAACTCTGGCGATGAAGAACGTACACGAACGTCTACCATTCCAATAGCGTTCACTTACACCTTAGAGAACCAACTGCTCTTTTACAGTGGATTTGAAGTCTTCTCTCCAGACGAAGAATGGGTCCTTTCAGGCAATGTGCGCGCGCAGATCTTCCCACGCTTATTCTTTGGAATCGGGCGAGATACAGATGCAGAAAACGAGGAGATCTTTGAGAGCACACAGATAGTAGTAGAGCCAATCTTGACGAAGCAGCTTTTTGTCGAAAAGCTCTTTTTAGGAGGTGGCTTTCGATATCGTAATGTGAGTCAAACCGGCTTTAAAAAGTTTGACGAAAACGACGTCTCTATTCCAAGTCGATTTATTGATGCAGGTATAAACGGATCTGGGGGGTCAATTTCAGTTGGCGTCGAAGCGGCAGCGTTGTACGATACAAGAAATAGCCTACTGAATGCTCAAACAGGAACCTTTGTCGAGGCCACGTATGGTACTTACGGCAAGGCGCTTGGAGGTACAAATGAATTTGAGCTCGTTCGATATGATGTTCGAAAGTACTTCCAACTACGTGGTACTGAAGATTGGCGTGATATACTCGCGTTTAATACACAAGGATATTTCTCAAGTGGAAATGTCCCATTAGTGGAACTTGCGCAGCTAGGTAGTGGTGAGATTATGCGTGGCTACTATGAAGGCCGATATACGGATAGGCACTTGATCGCAGCGCAAGCAGAGTATCGACTCAATTTTGAAAATTCTAACTTTGGTGCCGTCGGATTTGCAAGTGCCGGGGATGTAAATAGTAAGGTTAATCAATTCTCGCTCAACCAACTCCGCACGGCGTATGGACTGGGCGTGAGATACATGCTAGATCCCTTGGAACGACTCAATCTTCGGGTAGATTTCGCACTCACAGGTGAAGGCGATTTCAACTTCTATATCCAGATTGGAGAGGCGTTTTAAGTAGCTGATTTCGTGCGATTAGAAAGTAGGCTTGAGACTTACTATCTAAAGTGCCAAGTGTTAGAATAAGTACTCTCCTCCTATGCCTATATAGCGAGGACGCATATTGAACAAGAAAGTTGAGAAACCTTTCTCTACAATAGTCTTACCTCCTCTACCATTATCATAAGCCCTGCTGCTATAGTTAAGGTAACTTAAGCTACCAAGGTTGGCGACAAGTCTTACGCGCTTAACAGTGTAAGCAATCGAAGGGCTAATAGCTACAGCTAAAACACTTTTGTAAGTTGGAATTTCATCTATTGTAGGCCCTCTTCCATATTTTACTAGTAGGTTATAAGAGAGCTGACTTTCGAAGAAAAGCCGAAAAGTTCCATCATTTAAATAATATCGTGTGAAAAATCCCCCTCCCAAGGTTTGACTTATTTGGCGTCTTTGATTTTGAGGTGATCGAGTGGAATTGGGTATAAAATCTTGATAGCCATATCTAATAAAGGGGCCAATGTCGAACCTTTGGCTAATCTCTATTCCAAAGTAGGCTTTGATGTTTGCTGCTAAGCTTTCATGGGGGGCGCCGACCTGTGATGATTCGTCTATTAGTTCACTTTTGAGTGCAAATATCCCCCCTGTATATTTGGGTTTACCCTTTACGAGAGGGGTTTTTGTACTAGCAATTTGGGCGCAAAGTGCCGAAGAGAGTAACGTGAAGACTCCTAGTAAAATGTATAGTGTAAAGTTCTTCATGCTCTTTAAGAAAAGAAAATGGTTGAGGATTAAATATAATACTCATAGCCTATTGAAAGGTTGAGCGGTCTTTGACTCGGGTTTATTGCTTCCGCCAAAACCTTAGGCGCATGGACTAGAATTTATATTCTACTGATAGGCCCAATCCATTTGTAAGTGCGTTGGCGAAAATTGTGGATCCGCCAAGTGATATAATGGTGTCGTTCTCATCTTTAGCTTCACCGGAAACCGTAAAACCTGCGTTACCTATCGTTGCAAGAAATCGGAAACGATTCAGGTCATAACTTATTCTTGGGTTAAGTCTGAAGGTTAGCATGTAAGGGCCTTCGAAGTCGGCCTCCTCTTGTAAAGAACTGAAAGGATCGGTTATTCTTCCAGATTCATAGGATCCAATAACATTTGATTGTAGGAAAAAAGAAAAATCACCTTTTTGGATTAGATAATTTCTTAAGAAAAACCCAAGCTCAATTACTCGAGATTTGGTCTTGTCTATAAGGAAGTCTGAGCGTCTCTTGCTTAGCGATATTCCTGCAATGACTCCAATCTCCGTTTTTTTTCCTGATTGAAAACCAAAATATGGTTTAAAGCTAACGCGAGATTCTTCGGTGATGAAAGAGTTAAAGGAGTTGAAATTGAGATTGCCTGTATTCCCTTCAGCACGGAAAAAAGAAATTGATCCTCCAACGAAGCGCTTATGCGTTGGGGCTTCTTCTGTTTTTGAATCTTGGGCCTTTAAATTGACTTGTAGTAGCGTAAATATGAGTAGAGCGATTGCATATGGTAGATATTTCATGGAGGTAATATAAGCTTAAAGGTCACTTTCAACTAAGAAGCCCACACCTCTATAAAGAGATGTGGGCTTTTTAGTTTTGGTCCTGAGTACCACTGGTTCGCAGGCGCGCTTGCGTCAAGTATGGAGTTTGCGCAACTACTACCTAGTCACGACTCAAGTAGCTCAGCAACCTCAAGATCTCCACATAGATCCAAACAAGGGTTACAAGTAGTCCCATTGCAAAGACCCACTCATAGCGGGCTGGAAGACCTTGCGCTGCTCCTTTTTCGAAATTGTCGAAGTCTAGTAGCAAGTTGAGCGAAGCGATTGCGAGAACCACACATGAGATCCCGATTCCGATCATTCCACCTTGATGAAGGAACGGAAGTTGAATACCAAAGAAGCTCAAGGCAAAACTTGCCAAGTAGACAAGCATTACTGCTCCGGTAGCCATCATGATTCCTGCACGGAACTTTGCGGTAACCTTGATCAGACCTGTCTGGTAGAGGAACAACATAGCGAGTAGTACGCCGATGGTAAGACTCACAGCCTGGATGATGATCCCGTCAAACATGTACGCATACATCGCTGAGATGGCACCTACGAAGAGGCCTTCAAAAAGTGCGTAAGCTGGTGCTGACCACTTAGCAGTCTTTGGCTTGTAGCTACCAAGGACAACCATTGCTAGTCCTCCAATAAAACCGCCCCACATTACGAGTGAACTTGGGTTAGAGAAACCGTATGCTGCTGTAATCAGCATCAAGCCCGTAAGCATCAGCGTTTTGTTGATTGCGCCAGTAACGGTCATCGAACGCTCTTCTGTGCGTTCTAGTCCTGCCTCTAAAGTGCCAAGCTGCTCTTCACGAGTAGCTTCACGTGCAACGCTGCGCATGACAGGGTTACTGGATTCTTTTTGTTTGAATTTATCGAACATGGTAGATTTATAAGTTGATGGGTAAGGTAAGCTTCCCAACTTGAATAACGCAAAGCATGGCTGCTGGGTTGTAGCTCTGTCCTGAGAACCACTGGTTCGCAGGAATGCTAGCGTCACGGATTAGTCTTAAAAATTAACCCCCAACTAAAGCTATCCTGCAGATCTGACGGTACACTTTCCACCTAACACTTGCACAATCCTCAAATTAGAACTAGCTTTGTATCGCAAAGTACTTTACCATGGCTAGTCCTGATACCTATTCCGATCCGCAAGAGGCCTTAGCTGACATTCGTCAGTTGATGTCACGTTCGGGGCGCTTCCTTTCCCTCAGTGGCCTCTCGGGCATTTGGGCCGGGACCTGTGCGCTCGTCGCCGTTGCCTTTGCTTACATGAAGGCCAACATTCAACCGTTTAGCGGGGTGGACTACTACACAGCTTTCTACCGACAACATCAAAGTGTCGAAGCAATCGAGCCATATGTCTTTACGAGTGGTGTGATCACCATGGTCGTTGCTGTCATAGGCGCACTGTTCTTCACGATGCGCCGCTCTAAGCGCACCGGCTATTCGTTGTGGAACAGCGCTAGCCGCTCCATGCTCATCAACATGATCGTACCACTAATAGCGGGCGGACTGCTTGTTATCGCACACTGGTACCACGGCGATTACGGCTACTCTGCTGCTATCACGTTGATTTTCTACGGCATGTGTCTACTCGCCGGAGGCCGCTATACCCTTGACGAAATCCGTTACCTTGGCTACTGCGAAATTGCACTTGGCGTGTTCACTGCATTCTATCCAGGCTTCGGCATAGATGCATGGGCGATTGGCTTCGGCATCTTGCACATCGTTTACGGAGCAATGATGTTTTTCCGCTACGAAAGAAACGCCTAGCATGTCTGTCAAGAAATACCTCAACCAACTCGATAAGCTGCTCGACAGTAGGGTTCGCCTCGCGGTGATGTCCCTGCTGGTAGCTACCGATTGGGTGGACTTTACGACGTTCAAGGAGGAACTAGAACTCTCAGACGGCAACCTCGCATCCCACCTTCGTAAGCTCGAAGAAGCCAAGTACGTCGAGCTACGCAAAGGCTTCGTAGGCCGTAAGACCTTGACCAGCTACCGGGTCACAGAACTCGGGCGCCTCTCTTTTCAAAAGCATGTCGAAGCACTCGCCAACATGGTGAGAAGACCCGATTGATTTTTTTGTCCTATTACTTTGTAACGCAAAGCACTTTCTAATGAAGGCCCCATATTCACCTACAACCCAAGTCTCTCCGCCACTCCCGATTGGACTTGTTTATCCTAGGCCTTTGCCTGCGAAAAGCAAAAAGCTTCAGCTCTCAGAGACCCAAGCAACGCCTTATCGGAAAGCAACTGCCGTCATAGGTCTATTCACTGTGGTGGCTTCTTTGCTCACTTTTAAGGCAGGCTGGGGACTCAATCTTCCACTTGTGTCTGCAGCTGCTCTTGCTGTTGGGTTTTGGCGAAAGCCAGAGATGGTCACGCAAACCGTGACTCGGGTTCAACTCATCGTTTGGCTCGCGCTCGCCATTGCAGTTATCCTCCACTTTGATCCATGGACATTGGTGCCTTTCGTAATCGTAACGGCCGTACTCTTGGGTAGCCTACTGTTTGGCCAAGGCGTCGATCCAATGCGCGCCATAGCACGGACAATGATCCAGTTCGGTTCAATCCCCTGGTCTTATATCAAGGCCTTCCGATACGGTCGTGCGAGTCTGATGCGCGATGAAGGGGTGTTTCATAAGCTCGTTCGTCTTACTGCTTTCCCTGTTTTCATAGCCATTGGATTTGGAACTTTATATGTTTGGAGTAATCAGACCTTATCTCAATGGTCTTTCAATTTTTTCGATCAAATACTTTCTGGAAGCTGGTTCGTAGATAGCCTTCAGTTCGGCTGGTCATTGTTTGTTAGTTCAGTAATTGGCGCAGGATTGGTTTATGGGATGAAAAAGCAAGATGGCCGACTCCTAAAGTCAATCGGAATAACCCCAACTAAGCTCGCAGAATCTGTGTCAACATGGAGTTCCGTTAGCATCGCGCTCCTCTTGGTCAACGTCCTCGCCCTAGTACTCAATACCGTAGATGGTACGACGACATGGATCGGTGAAATTTCAACCTCAGGTGCCGAATTGAAGCGGGGTGTACACGCAGGTACATACACACTCATAACTGCCATCGTACTGGCTGCGAGCTATTTGCTCTACAATTTTAGAGTCCAACCGAAAGACTGTGACCGTGCTCGTTTGCTAGCCATGGCATGGTTGGGGCAAAACCTCATGATGGTCTTTACCGTCGCTTTGCGCAACTACCATTACACCGATGCCTATGGCCTAACCATCAAGCGAATTGGTGTGTGGCTATTTCTCTGCTGTACGGCTACAGGCCTTTATTTCTTAAGTCGTCAGGTCCGAGAAAACGGTGCGGTTGAGCGTTTAGTTCGTCGCCAAGCATGGGCGGTATATCTCATTTTGGCTATTGCAGCGGTTCCTAATTGGCCAGGTCTAATCACCCGCTACAATCACCAAGAAGCGCGAATGGTGCTAGATGATGAGTACTTGGACAATTTGCGTCCTTACAATTTGGATGTGTGGGCCGAGTACAATCCTGACGTTATCAGAAGGAGTACTGCGAATTATTTCGCTTTGACCGAGAATTGGTTTGAAGCGCCTCAAGATTTTCGAGAATGGGACCTGAAAAGTGCTCGACGTGCTGCCTTGCGAAGGGCTTTACCTGTGATTCAACCGAAAGCTGCTGATGCAATGGAAGAGGCTCCATTGTCTACGCTTCATGATGTTGAAACAGTAGACGAGATCAACTACGATGTAGAACCCTCTACAGAAGTAGAAGTTGAGAACCTTCAAAACAACTAGTCCTATGCCTGCTCAACTTTTGATTGCTTCTAGGTCTACCTATTTCGAATATATCACAAGTGTAGAAAGCCGCGTACTTGCAATGGCATTCATGAGCTTACTGCTTCGGAATATCTTGCTTGATGATTTGAACTATCTATTCCTTATTTGGAATCTATTTCTGGCATATGTTCCGTTGTTGATTCAACAGCTTACGCTAAAACATGCTAGGTCAGGGAGTAAGTGGTGGTATGCTGCAATAGCGGCGTGGTTACTCTTTTTGCCAAACGCACCTTACATCGTGACGGATTTTATCCATCCGGTTCAATCCATCCAGAAGGGGTATTCGTTTGGCGTGCCACTCGGTATTCTTAGTGTGGGAAGTGCTGCTGCGGTAGGGTTACTCTGGTACTTTCGATCGCTTCGGTATTTCGACAAACAGCTTGACCAATTGGGGATTGGTGAGCATCTCCGCCGAGGAGCTATAGCGCTCGTCACGCTCGCTACCGGTTGTGGCGTGTGGATGGGCCGGACGCTGCGACTCAATACCTGGGATGTACTTACCAAGCCATGGGAAGTCATTTCAGACAGTGCGCACTTTATCGTGACGCCGATGTATGCGGAGTGGATCCTCGTCACAGCATTGCTCCTCTGGGGCAGCTGGCGCGCATACGAGTGCTGGTCATGGGTAGGTGGGGTCGTAGAATAGCTTTCAAATCTTAATGCGCGCCGTATCTTGCTGAGGTGTCTACTACTTCCATTTTTCAGTCCGTTGCGGCGCCCGTTTCCATCTTCTCTACCATCTCGCGATTGGCAAGAGAACACAAGGCAATTAACCTTGGTCAGGGCTTCCCAGACTTTGCGCCAGATGAGTCGCTCACCGATCGTCTCGCACACCACGTAAAGCATTCAAGCAACCAGTACGCGCCGCCTGCGGGCATGCCCCGCTTGCTCGAAGCGATCGCGAAAAAGGTGAAGCTTTGTCACGATGTGAGTATCGATCCGGCATTGGAGATCAACATCACAAGTGGTGCGACACAAGCGATTTGGACGGCAATTCAATCGCTCATTGCACCAGGTGATGAGGTCGTCATTTTTGAACCGGCCTATGATTCATACGCCCCTGCCGTCGAAAGTAAGGGTGGAGTAGTGGTGCCTTGTGAATTGATCGCTCCGACGTTTCGTCCGGATTGGGAGCGTTTTGGCGAAAGCTTGACTGACAAAACACGGCTCGTAATCCTCAACAATCCACACAACCCAACGGGAACTTGTTGGCAACATGAAGATCTTCAAGAACTAGAGCGTCGCTTGCAAGGAACCAACATCGCCGTGCTTAGTGACGAGGTGTATGAGCACTTGACATTCGATAGTAAGGAGCACCGAAGTTCGCTGCGGTATCCAGGGCTGCGTGAACGTGCTTTCGTAACCTGTAGTTTTGGTAAAACCTTTCACGTAACGGGTTGGAAGGTTGGCTATATCGTAGCGCCTCCTGCCCTGATGCAGCGGTTTAGGGGAGTACATCAATTCACGGTTTTTACGGTCAATACGCCTGCGCAACATGCAATCGCAGATCACCTAGCAGATCCAAATACGTATCTCGATTTGCCAGGGTTCTTTCAGGAGAAGCGCGACTTGTTGTATTCAGCTGTCGCCAAAACCCCACTCAAATTGTTACCGAGCGAAGGCAGCTATTTCGGCTTGGCGGACTACAGTGCGATCAGCGATGAAGTGGATACCCGTTTTGCCGAAAGGCTCATTGAAGAGCATGGAGTAGCCGTTATTCCAATCTCACCTTTCTACAGCAGGCCTGTGGAAGGGCAAACTTTGATACGCCTCTGCTTTGCAAAGAAGCCAGAAACATTGGAGGCTGCTGCCGAAAGACTCTTGAAGCTTTAGAGGTGTTGCAGTGCGGTTATGTGGTCCGACCGCACAACGGTCGGACCACAAGTGCTACGCTATCTACTTTTCCATCACCCCTTCCTGAATACTACCCAATAGCTTTCTCACGCCTGGCAGCGTGCGCACGTTATCACGTACAAGTATCAAGTGTCGGTTGGTCTTCTTGAGACTCATACCTTTCGTCTGACCAGCGCCAACCGCTATGTATTGCATGATACGACCAAAGCGCTCCGTCTCGTAAAACGGACTCTGCGGGTCTTCGACAAAGTAACCGCGCAGCTTTCCAGCCTTCAGTATGATGCGTTCCAAACCTAGCTTCTTCGCAATCCAACGCAGGCGCAATCCTTCGAAGAGTGTCTCAACTTCTACAGGTACAGGGCCGAAACGGTCGCGCAATTTGTTTCTGAACGCTTCAATACCTGCTTCCGTTTCAACACGATCAAGTTCGTTGTAAAGACGGAAGCGTTCTTGCGTATCCGCAACATAAACGGGTGGTATAAGCATCTCGACATCTGCATCGATGGTGACATCTCTGACGTAATCGATTTCTTTCTTTGCGTTCTGTTCGGCGAACATCTCTTTGTAATCGCCCGTTTTTAATTCTTGAACAGCTTCTTCTAAGATTCGCTGGAATGTCTCGTAGCCAATGTCAGAGATGAAGCCTGATTGCTCAGACCCAAGTAGGTTTCCTGCACCACGAATATCCAAGTCACGCATCGCGATTTCAAAGCCAGATCCGAGCTCTGAGAACTCTTCTAGTGTTTGCAAGCGCTTGCGAGCATCGCTTGTCAATACACTCAATGGCGGAGAGAAGAGGTAGCAAAATGCTTTCTTATTACTACGCCCAACACGGCCACGCAACTGGTGCAGGTCGCTCATACCAAACTGGTGCGCGTTGTTGATCATGATGGTGTTGACATTCGCAATGTCCAGGCCTGTCTCGATAATGTTGGTACAAACGAGCACCTCATATTCACCTTCAATGAAGTCGGTGAGTGTAGACTCGAGCAATTTCGCATCCATCTGACCATGGGCCTTGGTCACCTTTACATCGGGGCAAAGGCGCTGAATCATGCCTGCGATCTCGTCAAGGTTCTTAACACGGTTGTGCACGAAGTACACCTGTCCACCGCGTTCGATCTCGAAGTAAATAGAATCTTTAACCAAATCCTCGTTGAAAACCCTCGTTTCTGTGTGGATAGGTTGTCGATTGGGCGGCGGCGTACGAATTACACTCAAATCACGTGCACTCAGCAGGCTAAATTGTAGAGTTCTTGGTATTGGCGTTGCTGTCATCACCAAGGTATCCACATTGATTTTCAGCTGACGTAATTTCTCCTTCGCTCCAACACCGAATTTTTGCTCTTCATCCACGATGAGTAAGCCGAGATCTTTGAATGCGATCGCTTTGCCAAGTATGGCAACAGTACCGATTATGATGTCGATTTTACCTTCGCTGAGGCGAATACCAATTTCTTTTTTCTCTCTAGCAGTTCTGAATCGATTTACATAATCTACCGTTACTCCAAAACTTTTAAGTCGTTCGTTGAAGGTTTTGAAGTGCTGAAGTGCGAGAATGGTAGTCGGTACAAGTACAGCGACTTGTTTGCCGCCTACCACTGCTTTGAAAGCTGCACGTAATGCGATCTCTGTCTTACCGAATCCTACATCACCACAGATCAGTCGATCCATAGGGTAGGGTTTGGTCATGTCTTCCTTTACGTCGTTTGTGGTCTTTAATTGATCGGGCGTGTCCTCATAAATGAAACTCGCTTCGAGTTCGTTTTGGAGGTAGCCGTCTTCTGGGAACGCAAATCCTTTGGCTGCGCGGCGTTGTGCGTAGAGCTTGATCAGCTCATCTGCCATGTCCTTAACCTTCTTCTTAGCCTTTCGCTTTAGGTTATTCCATGTGTCCGATCCAATCTTAGAAAGCTTGGGAGCTGTTCCTTCTGATCCACTAAATTTAGAAAGTTTGTGGAGCGAGTTAATTCCGACGTATACAAGGTCATTGTCCCTGTACTTTAATCGAACGGCCTCTTGTTTTTTACCACTAATGTCAAGTGTCTCAAGTCCAGAGAACTGTCCAACACCGTGATCAATGTGGACGACGTAGTCTCCCGCTTTAAGTTCGCGAAGCAGGCTTGTTGTTAGAGCGTCTGACTTTGCATATCCTTTCCTCAGCTTGTAGCGGTGATAGCGCTCAAAAATTTGGTGATCGGTGTACACGGCAAGCTTCAAATCTGGATCTATAAATCCTTCTTGAATCGGCTGAACAATAGGGTGCCACTGGACGTCTTGCCCTTCTCCGATGTCCTTGAAAATTGAATAGAAACGCTCTACTTGCTTGGCATCACTGACAAACAGGTAGTTTTGTAGACGTTGCTTCTCGTTCTTTACAAGGTTTTCTAGCAGCAGTTTGAAGTTGCGGTTAACGCTCGGTTGCGGCGCTGCATTAAACGTAATGGTATCGCTTACGCTAAAACCTCCAACGATGCCGTCGTGGGCGTCCGTATCACCTCCGCTTTTACTCGCAATTCCACGAATTGGTGGTGGTGGTGTCTTGAGGAAGAAGAGATTGAATCCTCGTATTTCACCGAGCACTTCAGGTGGGCGAAGGAATGCCCGTGTTCGCATTAAGAATGCGAGTTCAGATTCGTCGAGTGCGCTGACAGTTTCTCCAAAGGCAATTGCTTTCTCAAACGCTAATTGCAAGCGATCAAGGAAGAACTGATAGTCTTTTATCCAAACGGATGTATCTTCTGGTAATACTCCGAAAATGGACTTTTTATCAGATCGGTCAAACTTCGTATTGACGTTTGGTACAATAGAAACCCGGCCAATGTTCGCTTTTGAGAGTTGATCTCCGGGATCGAAAGTTCGTATCGTTTCTACTTCCTCATCGAAAAGTTCGATTCGGTACGGGTACTCGTTCGCGTAACTGTAAACGTCAACGATGCCACCTCGAATCGAAAACTCTCCTGGCTTAGCTACAAAGTCAGCTCTTGTGAAGCCAAACTCGATCAGCAGTTCAATGAGCGTGTCAACATCGAGGTCTTCTCCAATTTTGACATCGATGCGTTTGGCATCTAGAGCCGCTGGGTCGACGACCATCTCAAAGAGGGCCTCTGGGTAGGTGACAACGACAAGCGCACCACCTTGTGCCAACTGGTTGACGACTTCCGTTCGCTGAAGTGCATTGTCTGGATTGAGGTCTTCGTAGGCCCCAGGTCGCTTAAAGCTATCTGGAAGGAAGAGAACCCTCCGGCCAACGAGTAGATTCTCTAAATCGTTGAACAGGTAGGCGGCTTCTTCCTTGTCATCTGCGATGGCAAAAAGAGGAGCTTCGGTTTCCTGAAACATCGCTGCCATCACGAAAGCGCGTTGACTTCCGACGGTACTGTCTACGTGTACACGGATAGGAGTCTTGCTCCCTGCGTGTTTAACTAAGCTCGAAACCCGAGCATCTTGTCGATAGGCGGACAGGAGGTGTCCGAGCTGTTCGTTTGCCATCTGCTGCAAAGAAGGAATAAAGGACGGGGAAAGTTGAGAGAAAATTGGCTATCGCTAAGGTTTATGAAATCCGCTTCTTTAGAAACTTGATTTGACCGTTGTGGTTGCTCTCATGCTCGACGACATGAAACCACTTGCAGTAGTTATTGGTCGGTCCCCAAACGAAGTCATTGTCAGCTGCGAGCAGCCACTTGTCATCGCGTGTTTTGAGTTCTTCAAGGGTGTTACGTCGCACCGTAGCCAGTTCGTCTAGGTAGTAACTCAAAGGATTGCCTATGATTTTCTTGCGCGCTGGTTTTCCCAAAGACATGGCAACATCATATTTATCCTTGTCGGCAGCAGGGAAATTCCCCCACGCATGTCCATGAAAGCTATTGAGTTGGTAGAAGCGCTCAGTAGCGGTAAGGTGCAGCAGCATCGCTCCAATTGAGTTCGCGTTTTTGTCTTGATGATGATCGAGCTCTTCCACTGTGAGTCCCTGCAAGGAAGAGAGCAGGGTAGTGCGCATCCAACCCATCATCGAGACGAGGTTGCTTACCATTGGCGTATAGCCTTCACGTGGTCCGAAAACGTTGGGATTAATAGGCTCCGTTTGTCCAGAGTACATAGCAGTATTTGCCGCATGAAGAGGGCCTACGGCGAGAGTTCCGAAGGGTAAGAGAGCTGAGGCTTTTAGGAAGCTGCGACGGTTGGTAGACATAGTGTTATGGACGTTGGTTCGTGTGGCTCCTAATGTACAACATCGAATTTGTTAGTACACCTGACCATGAAACGGCGCTAACGCATTCCTTATCCTTCGCCCAAGTACCCAACCAACTTCCCTACCGCACGACTGCGGTGGCTGATGCCTTTTTTGATGTCTTGAGACAATTGCGCGAAGGTCTTCGCGTGCCCTTCAGGAATGAAGATAGGATCGTAACCAAAGCCGCCTTCTCCAGCCATTTCTTTGGCTATCCACCCGTCGACACGACCTTCAAAGAGTTCTTCTCTCTCGCCTTGAACCAGTGCAATCACCGCTCGAAAGCGAGCCGTTCGATGTACTTCTCCGCTTAGCTCTTCCAAGACTTTCGTCATGTTTGCTTGCGCATCACGACTTCCCGAATAGTGGGCAGTATCAACGCCAGGACGGTTGTCGAGCGAATCAACCTCAAGTCCACTGTCCTCGGCAAAGCAATCGTACCCGTACTTGTCTTTGACATAGCGTGCTTTTTGTAACGCATTGCCTTCAAGTGTACCTGTAGTTTCTGGAATCTCTTCGATGCAACCAATATCTACGAGGCTCAAAAAGTCGTAACCGTCCCCAAGTTTCGATTTTACCTCAGCGATTTTGTTTGGATTGGCGGTTGCAAATACGAGCTGCTTCATGGGATAAACTTAGGGTAGAGTTGAATACTCAGATAATATTTTTGTGGGCGAAAATATTGACCTCCGAAGCGCCTAATCCAAGAAAGAAAATGACAATGCCAACTGTGTCGGTAACGAGCATAACTACATTAATATGGTATAACTCAGTCATTATCAGGGTGGAACTGGTTTTTTTACTCCCTTCGAGGTACTTGTTTGCCCTCTCTTAAGACGTATTTTTGCATGTCTTAGTGTTATCTATACACGAAGTGAATCAAGACGTCAACTCCCACCATCTAATTGGGGCGTTTCCTCTCATCTCCAATGTGACTGGGTTTTCTACCCAGAAGCAGGAGAATTTCTCCCTTATGCGCAGCAGTTATATCTCTTCTATTGCAACGTTAGTTTGCCTTCTATTCTTTTCAGCTCTTTCTATCGGTCAGACGACTTTCGTCAAAACTGGCGGTACTGGGACAGGAAATTCGTGGGCCAATGCTGCAGGCGATCTGCATCAAGTCTTGGCACAAGCACAAGCTGGAGATGAAATCTGGGTGGCCGCGGGTGTTTACACGCCTACCTCCTGCAGCTCTTGCTCGGTCAGTCAACGAGACATGGCTTTTGATATTCCTTCTGGCGTAGACCTTTATGGAGGTTTTAGCGGAAGCGAAACAAGCCTCACCCAGCGAGACTTTTCAACGAACGTAAGTATCCTAAGCGGTGATATTGATGCTGACGGTCAGCGAGATGGTAACAGCTACCACGTCGTAACTTTTGATCAAGCAGATGCACAAACGCGCATCGACGGATTCACAATTAGTGACGGTTATGCCAACGGATCTGGTGGTCGCCAACACGGAGCTGCGATATTCAACGACGGTTCTGGAACCGGAAATAGTAGTACGCCTGTTATCGCAAACTGCATGCTGCTCAACAACCGAGCAACAAGCAACGGCGGCGCGATCTACAACGATGGCTTCTACGGCAACTCAAGCCCAACCGTTGAAAATTGCACTTTCCGCCTCAATAATTCGAGAGAAGGTGGTGCGATGCACAACCAAGGATTTCAAGGCGAGTCTAGTCCGACGGTACGTAACTGTCTCTTCGAAAATAACGCCTCTGCAGCAGGTGGTGCAGTCTACAACTCTGGCAACGATGGTATTTCAAATCCCCGTTACGAGAGTTGTCACTTCGTAGGTAATGACTGTACAGGTTATGGCGGAGCGGTTTACAACTTCGCTAAAAATGCGGGAGCGCAATGCTTCGCAGTATTTGCCAATTGCATCTTTGACGACAACGACGGAGACGGCGCAGCAGGTGCCATTTACACCCTAGGTAGTTCGAACGGTGACGCTCAGCCTCGGGTTGTTGGATGCGTTTTCTACGACAACTACTCTCGCGTAGGCGGTGCGGTATATGTGAACGCATCAGACAACGGAATAACCCACCTCAGAATCAGCAACTCGATCTTCTCTTCAAGTCGAGCGAACTTTGATCCAATCCTTCACTTCTCGGGCAACAGTGGTCCAATCATTACCCTTGAGCACGTTCAACTAGATGCGTTGGATTGCAACACCATTACCGGAAGTAGCGGCGGCACACTTAATTGTGGAGCTGGGCTGATCTTCAATGCAAACGCGGAATTCGCCAATGCAGCGAGCGGTGATTTTCACTTACTCTCAACGGCGCCAGGCGTCGATGCTGGTGATGGAAGCTTTTTCACTGCGCTCAACGTAACGCAGGACATAGAAGGTAATGCGCGCATCCAAGGTGGTGCTGCAGATCTCGGTGCGTTTGAGTTCGCGACCGGCGACAGCGATGGCGACGGCATCCTTGATATCAACGACAACTGTCCCTTTGTTGCTAACCCAGCACAAGTTGATGGCGATTCAGATGGTTTTGGCGCAAGCTGTGACTGCGACGATACCGATCCACTTGTAAATCCTGATGCCACCGAAATTTGCGATGGCATTGATAACGATTGCAACCTTCAGATTGATGAGGCAGGCGGTACGATTACGTACTATGCAGATTCGGACGGAGACTCATACGGTGATCCAATGGTAACGACAACGGCGTGTAGTCTACCAACCGGATATGTGCTTGATAACACAGATTGTGATGATACAGACAGTGCTACCTACCCTGGTGCACCTGAGCTTTGCGACGGTAAGGACAACAATTGTAACAACACAATAGATGAAGGAGCAATTGACATCACTCCACCGGTTATCACTTGTACATCTCTAAGCATTACAGCGGCGGCCGGATCAACAACCACCATCACACCAGCTGATGTGTTTGGCAGTGGTAGCGATAACTGCAGTAGCGTGACACTCGTTTCGGTAAGTCCGAGCAGCTTCCTCCTTGCAGGTACGTATAACGTTACACTCACGGCTGAAGATGACGCGGGCAATCAAGCAACTTGCATGACCACCGTCACGATTACGATCCAAACAAGCAACGGATCTTACTGTGGACTCAGTGCTTCTCAACCTTGGACAGAGTGGGTGGCAAATGTGACTTTTGCTGACCTCGACAATACTTCTTCAAAGTGCGGCACAACCTGCGGGTATTCTAACTTCACCTCAGAAGTCGCAAGCGTCCTTACGGGAAGTGATTACGACCTCGTTTTAACGCCAGGTCTTAGCTACAATGGATACGAGCCAGATCTTTACTGGCGCACTTGGATCGATTGGAATCAAGACGGAGATTTCCTAGATGCAGGCGAGATGGTTGCTTCTTCGGATGCAACGTTTGCAACAACGACCCAGACAATAACAATCCCTTCCAACGCAACTGCAGGAACAACACGAATGCGTGTAGCTATGCGTCGCGATGAAGCGCCACTCGTCTGTACCGACTACCTCTACGGCGAGGTCGAAGATTATACGATTGCCATTGCCATCGGCGGACCGCAGGTTACCATTGCTGGTTGTCCGAGTAATCAGTCACTGACTGCGCTTCCTGGTCAACTGGAAACTGCAGCTTCCTGGACGACGCCAACGGTAATGTCCACCTGCACCTCAGGAGGAGAAAGCGTTACTCAAATTGCAGGACCCGTTAGTGGGAGTCTGTTCCCTATCGGGGACACTGAAATCGTATACGCAGCTGAAGATGCTTGTGGAAGTACGGATACGTGTCGCTTTACCATCACAGTAGCAGGTCAGGCACTCAACTTGAGTATTTCTTGTCCGATGAGTCAATCGCTTTCAGTGCTTCCTGGAAATGTGACTGCTATTGCTTCTTGGACCACTCCAGTCGTTTCGACTAATTGTCCAACCGGAGGTGAAACCATCAACCGTATTTCAGGTCCAGCGAGCGGAAGCGCTTTCCCACTTGGTGCAACGGAAGTTGTCTATGCAGCGGAAGATGCGTGTGGAAGTGTTGATACGTGTCGCTTTACCATTACGGTAAGTGCGCAGCCAGCTGTGCTGAGTATCTCTTGCCCAGCAAATCAATCTATCCAACTAGCAGCGGGTGAAACAGATGCCGTTGCAACTTGGTCGGACGCCACAGCTACTACCACGTGTCCAGGTGGCGCAACGGTGAGTCAAACGGCAGGTGCCTTAAGTGGAGCTTCCTTCGTGGTTGGTACATCGACTATTTCTTATGAAGCAACGGATGTTTGCGGTAATATCGAGACATGCTCGTTCAGCGTGACAGTGTTGCCCGCCCAAACAAATCCAGGAACGTATTGCGTGTTAGCAGCTACTCAACCTTGGACAGAGTGGGTGAGTAATGTTGCTTTCGCAGACTTAGATAATGCGTCAACAAAGTGTGGTACGACCTGCGGATATTCTGACTTTACGTCAGAAGTCGCAAGTGTCCTTACGGGCAGTGACTTCGACCTTACCTTGACACCAGGACTAAGCTACAACGGCTACGAGCCAGACTTGTACTGGCGCACGTGGATCGACTGGAACCAAGACGGCGATTTCCTTGATGCAGGCGAACTTGTTGCTTCGGCGGATGCAACGTTTGCAGTGGTCACCCAAACGATAACAATTCCTCCAACGGCAACTCCAGGTACAACACGAATGCGCGTAGCAATGCGACGTGATGAAGCTCCAACGGCTTGCACCAGTTATCTCAATGGAGAAGTTGAAGACTATACAGTAGCTGTTGCTATTGGTGGACCTCAGGTTACCATTTCAGGATGTCCATCTAGTCAATCACTTTCGGTACTTCCGGGAAGTACGAGTGCGATCGCTTCTTGGGTTACTCCAACGGTTTCATCTACTTGCACTACAGGCGGCGAAGTCATCAACCGCATCGCGGGTCCTGCTAGCGGAAGTTCATTCCCACTGGGTTTGACGGAGGTTGTTTACGCAGCATCAGATGCGTGCGGAAATGTTGACACCTGTCGTTTCAACATCACGGTAAGTGCAGATCCTGCTGTATTGAGTATCTCATGCCCAGCAAATCAGTCTATTCAACTTGCGGCTGGTGAAACAGATGCTATTGCCATGTGGAGTGCTGCAACAGCGACGACGACATGTCCGGGCGGTTCGACAGTGAGCCAAACGGCAGGCGCCTTAAGTGGTGCTTCATTCGGGATCGGAACATCGACCATTACCTATGAAGCAACAGATGCTTGCGGTAATACGGAGACGTGTTCGTTCACAATTACAGTGATTCCAGCTCAAACGAATCCTGGCACGTATTGCGTGTTGGAGGCTAGTCAGCCTTGGACTGAATGGGTAACTAATGTGGCCATGGCTAACCTAGATAACGCTTCAATGAAGTGTGGAACAACCTGTGGTTATTCTGACTTTACCTCAGAAGTTGCCAGTGTGGTTGCTGGAAGCGATTACGATCTTACGTTGACGCCTGGTCTGAGTTATGTCGGCTACGAACCAGACTTGTACTGGCGCACTTGGATCGATTGGAACCAAGACGGTGACTTCCTCGATGCTGGAGAGTTGGTGGCTTCTGCCGACGCAACGTTTGAAACCTACACACAAACGGTTTCGGTGCCTGCAACGGCTGCTTCAGGTGTTACTCGAATGCGTGTAGCAATGCGCCGTGATGCTGCTCCTACCGCATGTACGAGTTACATTTTAGGTGAAGTGGAAGACTATAGTGTGCTTGTTTCGACTGCACCCGCTGCGCGTCAATTGCGCTTTGGCCATACCGGTACTACTTCTCCGCTTTCGCTAAAACTCTACCCGAACCCCGTACGTGATTTACTTACGCTTTCGGCTTCTGAAGGCATGGTTCAACTAGACATTTACAGTGTGACGGGGCAACTAGTGCTTTCGCAAAAACTTGCTGAGCAGGAGCTAGTACAAGTAGACGTAAGTCGCCTAACGTCTGGACTTTACATGACCCAAGTACTGCTAGTTTCTGGCGAACGAGTTACTGAGCGAGTGATAGTGGAATAGGATTTGCCAGCCATAAGCGGCCCTTCGGTAAAGGGCATAGCTTACTCACGTGCAGATTTTTCCAATATCAGAACAGGTTGTAGTTCGCCAGCTAATAGTGCTGGTGTCTTGCTTGTGGTTCGTTTCTGTCTCTCAGGCACAAGTTTGTGATGGAAACCTAGGCGAAAATATCTTCGTTGACGGTGACTTTGGAAGTGGAGCGGATAACATCGTTTCTCCTGATCCTGGAATCGCTCCTGGGTTTCAATACGTCTTTGTGGGGCCCCCGCTAGATGGTGAATACACCGTCACGAACAATACAGGTGCCTGGACGGGCCTCTGGGAGTCTTGGTCTGAGATAGGGGATAACAGCCCTGATCCTCTAGGCTACATGATGGTGGTGAATGCCTCCTTTGATCCGGGGTTATTCTACGAGCAGACGATTGACGGACTTTGTGAGAATACGATCTATCAATTCTCCGCCGATCTAATCAATATCATCAAGCCAGACGCTGCTGTTCCACACATCAAGCCGAACGTTACTTTTCTGATAGATGGTAATGTCAGCTTTACGACCGGTGATATCGCTCAGGATTTGACCTGGACTACCTATGCATTTACGTTTTCTACTAACCCAGGGCAGACTTCTGTCACGCTTGGGCTGAGTAATAATGCGCCAGGTGGTATTGGGAACGACATCGGCCTAGATAACTTAAGCTTCAGGGCTTGTGGACCCAACGCCTTGATACTCCCATTCGAGCAAGCAGTGGCTTGTGAAGATGGTGCTCCTGTTGAGTTGTTTGCTACGATTGCAGGAGATCAATTCAGTGACCCCGCTGCCCAGTGGCAGGAGTCTTTTGATCAAGGCGTAACGTGGCAAGACATCCCAGGAGCCAACCAATTGAGCTTTTGGCATACAAATACAAGCGTCGGATTTTACTATTACCGATACCAGCTTGCCAATGGCATTTCCAACTTGGCATCGGTTAACTGTAGGGTTGTTTCGAATGCGAAAACCGTTTTTGTCCAGCCGAAATCGTTTGCCCAAACGGATACAATCTGTCTGGGAGGCGGCTTAACTATAGGAGCACGCACCCACGAATCTTCAGGAGTTTATGTAGACACCTTAACGTCTTCTCTGGGTTGCGATAGCATCATTACAACAACACTTACGGTCGAAATGACTTCCGCGATTGAGAGTCAACTCACGGTCGAGATTCCGAGCTGTTCGTACATGGAAGACGGCCTAATTGAGGCAACTCTTCCGACCGGAGGAACAGCACCGTACGCCTATACATTGAACGATGAGCCGATTGCAAATGGCCAATTGATCAGTGGTCTTGCTCCTGGAACTTATGCCTACACGATTGAAGATCGATTTGGCTGTACGTTGGCAACCGAGGTAAGTATTACTGCGCCTCCTATATATACAATTGACCTCGGCCCCGATTTATCGATTGAACTTGGCGATGACCGCCGAGTGCGTGCAAATGCCTCTGGAGGTATCACCAAAGAGATTGCTTGGTTTCCAGCCGATGTTGTCGATTGTAGCCTTCCTTGTACCGATGCGGTGGTGCAACCCGCGAAAAGTATCCAACTCGTCGGTGAAGCCATCGATGAAAACGGGTGCAATGCTAGCGATAGCCTTATGCTAAATGTGACGACTGTTCGGAAGCACTTTTTTCCAACGGCCTTTTCACCAAATGGAGATGGTATAAACGACTATTTCATAGGTTTTGGCGAAAGCCCCAATGTGCAGATGATTGAAGAACTGTTGGTGGTCAATCGCTGGGGTAGTATGCTTTTCAATGAATCAGATATCCTTCCCAACGACGTTCAGTCTGGCTGGAATGGCTATTTTCAAGGTGAAAGGCTCGACCCAGGCGTGTACGTTTTCTCTGCACGTGTCCGCTACTTTGACGGCGAAGTAGAGCAGGTGAGTGGAGAAGTGACGTTGATGCGTTAAGGCATCCGCTGTTTTCTTAGACACGCTCTACGTTTGTACGTCATCATTGAGTAGACTTTCGAGAATTATTTGAGGTCTATTTCTCGTATCGATTACCTTGAGCTAGTGCGCCCAAGCAATAATCAAATCTTACTCTTTCTTTCCAAAGGCCAACAGCTTCTGCTGGTGCTCGTATTGCTGTGTGTGGTCACAGACAACTATGCGCAGCGATGTGACGGCAATCTCGGTGAGAACCTCTTTGTTGACGGGGATTTTGGTAGCGGTCCGGACAATATTCTGCTGCAGAATCCGGGCATCGCACCAGGCTACAACTACGTATTACAGGGCCCACCCAACGATGGGTCGTATACCCTCACAAACAATACCGGAGCGTGGCCCAACATCTACGGATCGTGGATTCGAACGCGAGATAACAGTACCGATCCTGAAGGATACATGATGGTTGTCAACGCCTCGTATCAACCGAGCATCTTTTATACGCAGCAGGTCGATGGACTTTGCGATAATAGCGTGTATGCGTTTTCGGCAGACATCCTCAACTTAATTACCTCATCAGGTTTCGACAGCTACATCGATCCAAACGTCACCTTTTTGATTGACGGGCAAGCCGTGTTCAGGACAGGCGATGTGCCGAAAAATCGTAGCTGGAATACTTATCGATTTGAGTTTGCAACAGTTCCTGGTCAGACCAGTGTAGTTTTGTCTTTGCGCAACAATGCGCCAGGAGGTTTTGGAAATGATCTAGCGATCGATAACATCAGTTTTCGAGCTTGTGGTCCGTCTGCCCAGATACTTCCCAATGAGGTCAGTTTTGCCTGTGAGGACGGTGATCCGATCGTTCTTGAAGCCACGATAGAGGGAGACCAATACGACTCGCCTGCTATTCAATGGCAGCAGAGTTTTGATGAAGGACTTACTTGGGTGGATATCGCAGGAGCAACAGCACTATCGCTGACGCATACCGATACGCGCAGTGGTTTTTACTACTATCGCTATTTGCTAGCCAACGGTACAGTGAACCTGACGAGTCGCACGTGCCGTGTGATTTCTAATGTCAAAACCCTCTTTTATCAGCCGAAGGAATACTTGATTCAAGATACCATTTGCGAAGGTCTGTCTTACCAAGTAGGACTGAGTAGCTATGATCAAACCGGTACTTACGTGGAAAGCCTCATTACCTTGTTTGGTTGTGATTCAGTAGTCACAACGAACTTGTTTGTCCAAGCAGACCCAGGCATTGCTAGTACGTTGATAGGTACAGATCCTTCTTGTTCTTATATAGAAGATGGGACCTTATTTGCTACAGAGCCCATTAACGGGACTCCGCCATATAGCTATCTATTGAACGATCTGCCGATCTTAGATGGTCAGCAGCAGGCAGGCCTTTCTGAAGGGAACTATCGATATCAGATTACTGATAAATACGGTTGTACGCTTTTGGATTCCATCCAACTGGTCAATCCTATTCCATTTGCTTTTGAATTGGGCCCTGACCTCACGATCGAACTTGGGGACGAAGCACGAGTCAACATCCGGGTCTCTGGAGGTGTCACTCAACAGGTAACGTGGACACCGGCCGAGGCCGTAGAGTGTGATCTCCCATGCACGGACTTCGTTTTGAGACCTATGAGGAGCGTAGCGCTTTTGGCAGAGGCGATCAATGAAAATGGCTGCATCGCTACAGACAGCATTTTACTGGAGGTCGTGACCGTTCGCAAGCACTTCTTCCCAACTGCTTTCTCTCCAAATGGCGATGGGGTGAACGACTATTTCACAGGTTTTGGCGAAAGCCCCAACGTGCAAATGATCGAAGAACTCCTCGTGGTGGATCGCTGGGGTAATCTTCTGTTTAGTCGGACAAGTCTTCCTCCCAACAACCAGCAAGCTGGATGGGACGGATCAACAGGAGGGAAAACCCTCGACGAGGGCGTGTACGTATTCTCCGCCCGCGTCCGCTACTTCGATGGTGCGGTAGAGCGGGTGAGTGGTGAGGTGACGCTGGTAAGGTGATGTTGTGGTATTTGTTTGCCAACCGTTCAAAACGGGTACGGGGTCTGTCTAAAGGTGAATAGAAGATTTAAGTGCAGGGTGAAATTTAATTAGGATATGAGAGGGATCGTCGTTATATTTATGGTAAATTCATCATAAATACCACATAACTAATGAACACACACACACACACACACACACACACTTAGGCTCGTTTCTGCGTTTTGTTTTTTATTCCTTTTAGGGATTAATTCAATGTTAGCGCAGGCCCCTGACGGTCAGGATTTTGACGACCAATTTCAGGACGATGGAGGGTTTAATTTATTCACACCAGTTCTAACTGACGATTACACTTGGAGTAGTACTGAGGCCACAAGACATGAGTTTCGAGAAAATTCGCTCGACTATAGTGATTCTTGGATAAGGGAATCATCGAGCTTCAGTGCAGCAGCAGCAATAGCTCATCCTGTAAATGTGTTTATTCCTGACTTAGATGGATATGTCACTTTTCATTTTGTTCACAGTGAAACTCATATAAATGGCATAACGTCATATATCCTTGAGCCAGGAGGATCAAACCCTCAGGGTGTTCCACCGGTTTCTATTCCTCCTTGTTTTGGATTATTAGTACTTGCTGAAGACGCTTCTGGTCTGACAGGATATTTGCAGACAGATACAGACGCTTACTTGATAAAACCAGTTAACGCAGAGAAATCAATACTATATAAAAGGCCTAGGGTTGGAAGCGGTAGTTCAAGTTGTAACTATTGTAGTAGCTCTCATGATCTGGACGCTACTAATTACTCAGAAGTAATGAATAATATGGTGCGAGCCGAAAATCTAGAACCCAACAAGACAGGTGGAAGTGGATTTACTCTTGATGATGCAACTTTAGAGGAATATATATCAGCTAAAACTTGCACAATCGACTTATATATCGGTGCTACACCTAGGGCTTTGCTTCATTCAGCAGGAGGCCCTGTGGCTGCAAACGTCGTTAGCGTTATGAATAGAGCACTTTTTAATTCAAAGGCAAGAGAGGTTAGATATCGTTTGGCTGGCTATTCTGATATTACTGCGTTAGAATTTTTCACTCCATCGCCTGCGGCAACAGCAACAGGTATCGTAGAAATGGATCCGCAAGTAATAGCATTAATGGAATCCTCAGGAGCTGATGTTTTTATGCTCCTAACACAGCCTCAATCATTCCTCTTTGATGGGGCTAACGGTATAGCAGAAATACGTAATACTACTGCACCAGTCGATAGGAATACTGTGATTGCAAATATTGACTCTGAATTATCCTTCACTCCTCAGCACGAGCTCGCTCACAATCATGGTTGTAAGCATAATAATGACGATCGAAATCTTCCAAATGGGGTCTCTGAGTTAAGGTTAAGCGCTAGAGGTGCAATTGTAGATGGCACAGCAGGTGGAGTATTTGAGTCAACTATTATGTCAGTAGATGTTTCTTGGCTCCCTAACGGCCATGAATTTAAGGCTGGTACTCGCGTACTTCATTTCTCTAATCCTGATGTGACTTGGGGCCCTGATGACTTGCCTACTGGATCAGCAACGAGAAATAATGTTGAGCAATTAGACATGTTGGGCTGCTTCATGTCTGAGTTCGCCGATAGAGCATACTCAGGCGTTATGATTTCTGGTACAACCGAGACAGAACCTGGTACAACAGAAACGTTTACCACAGAAACAAAATGCCCTGATGGTGCTACGGCATCTATGGTAAAATGGTTTGTGTCAATTGACGGAGGTCCTTTTACTTATTTAGGGCAAAATTCTGGAACGTTAGATTATCAGATGCCTCAAAACTCAAGGTCGGTAACACTCCAAGCTAAAATTACGTGTAACGGTTTGGACTTTTCAGATTTCCAAACTGTTTATGTAAATGAACCATATGATCCATGTGCGGGGCACGAGGCTTTGTCCGAACCAAAAAGTTCTTTTGAAGAGCATCAGGTCGCTATTTTACAAGGTGATCAAATTGTTTTGAACAGCTCTGTCATTAGTTCTTCAAAAGTTGATATTATCTTTTCTGATCTTTTAGGGCGTGAGCTTTATCGCTATGAAAGTACGGAGGGATCAGATCGGATATCAATTCCGCCAAATTTACTTTCCGGAACTCAAAACCAGGTGATCATTGTCAGTGTAATCGATGAGGATGGAGCTATTTTTTCAAGTAAAATTCATTTGAATAAATGAAAAGTTTAAGCCTGCTCATTATTTTGATGTTGCTATTTTTTTCCTGTCAAAAGGATAAAGAGTATCAAATTCCGTTCCCCGATGAAGGTAGATATGACTGTGCTGAAATCGTACTGGGAGACAGTCGTGAAAGGGGATTTATGACCGTTGATATTGATGGTGTCTCTTACACAGGAGCAACCGTTATTGCAGAAGACGAAAACGATGAATGGGTATTTATTGGGGTCGTCTCCAATGAGGTTTGTGTAAGAACTGCGTTATTAAGGATTCATTTTCAGAAGAAAGATGTTCCTTTATTGGTATCATCTTTTCCTCCGAACAATAGAAATTGTTCAACAGGTCAAGATTCGACAACATCGGAGATAGGATTTGATAGCCGTAGTTTTACATTTTCTTGGACTCACGCTGATCAGTACAATTCTATCTATAGCTGTAAGACAAATGACTACACTGCTATTTTTGAGACGGAAAAGTACCATGGAAATCAATCTGTTATAGAAGGCGGGTTTTCAGCGCATTTGTTTCGTGATCCTGATTGCACAAATGATCCAGCTTATGCAGATGATGTAGTCATTGAAAACGGATACTATCAAGCAGTCGTGTTTCCGTTTGACGGTAATTAATTTACCAAATCGCGGTCTTAAGTTGCCTTAAGACTACTTCTCAAGGAATACGTGAATCGGGCAAGACAAAGAGGTCCCGTTGAAATGCTTAATACGCGATTGTGGTCTGGCCGATCAGGAGTGCAACTCTTAAATTAGCTAGACCACATTTCGTGTTGCGCAATAGTATGTGCTGAATCAGACATCCGATCCCGTTCGGAGCACAAAGACATTCGCTTCGCAGGATATCCGATATGAAATAGAATCGCAACAACGGCCTTTGGCCTACGCAAGGGAGTAGAGGTTCTAAATCAAGAGGCTCTCGTTTGAGCACTCATCGTGACGTTCATCCTTACACGCATTGCTACATTATTACTTTCGCGGCCTCTTTATGCGTCTTTTATCGAACTTCGTCTCACGTTGACGTTTTTCCATGCGCTCATTGTGCCCACGGAATCCATCGATTTCCCCATTATCGAAAAACCACCAAGGTGACGTTTTGAGCCACTGTAAGATTTTGTGTAGCATAATCTAAGCGTTCTAGATGAGGTAATGTTATGGTCCGGCCGTAGCACGGTCGACCGTACAACGGTCGGACCACATAACGGTCGGACCACATAACGGTCGGACCACATAACGCGGAGCTGCGTCCCTATTAGCAGTCCAGTCCCGTGCGCAGCACGAGGATCCTCGTGCTGCAGGACCTCCAGCAGCGCAGCGATCCATCAGTGAAACGGTCTAGTAACGAAGTGGTCTGATTTCTCGTGCTACGCACGAAATATCACGCTCCCTCAGCCCGTGCAGCAGCCTCAACAGCTCTAGCTACGTTCCAAGCGACTTGCTCGTTCAAGCTGGCAGGAATAACGTACTCTGGGTTTGGCTCACGGATCATTTCTGCGATTGCTTCAGCAGCAGCAAGCTTCATCGCAGTAGTGATGCGTTTTGCTCGTGCATCGAGTGCACCACGGAAAATGCCGGGGAAACCAAGCACATTATTGACTTGGTTTGGCATGTCCGAACGACCGGTACCAACCACCTTAGCTCCACCTGCCTTTGCCTCTTCAGGCATAATCTCAGGTGTAGGATTGGCCATCGCAAACACGATAGAATCAGGAGCCATCGTCTTGATGTCCTTTGCCTTCAAGAGGTCGCCCACACTCACACCAATAAAGACATCTGCCCCCTTGATTGCGTCAAATACCGAACCTTCACGATCTCCCTTGTTCGAGAACTCGAGGGACTCCATTTTTGAAGCATTGAGTCCTTCACGGTGACTAGAAAGGATACCTTTTGAGTCGCACAAAATGATATCGGCAACTGGATCGATACTTACAGAACCTCCGCCTGTACCATCAACACCAAGAAGCAATTTGGCAATCGCCATGCCTGCTGCACCCGAGCCATTAATGACCACCTTGAGGTGCTTGAGTTGTTTTCCAACGACTTTTGCTGCATTGATTAGCGCTGCGAGCGTAACGATTGCAGTACCGTGTTGGTCATCATGGAATACAGGAATGCCTAAGTCTTGCAACCTAGCCTCAACCTCAAAGCTCCGTGGAGCTGCAATGTCCTCTAAGTTGATGCCACCTAGAATAGGCGCAAGGATCTGGCAAGTACGCACGATTTCGTCCGTATCCTGCGTGTCTAGGCAAAGCGGGAATGCATCAATGTTCGCAAAGCGCTTAAAGAGTAGCGCCTTTCCTTCCATTACAGGAATACTAGCTGCTGCTCCGATATTACCTAGGCCAAGCACTGCTGAGCCATCAGTAATGATAGCAACGGTGTTTCCTTTGATTGTGTAATTGTAGGCTTTTTCTGGATCTGCAGCAATCGCACGGCAAGGTTCCGCAACCCCTGGTGAATACACTAAGGAAAGATCGTCTTTGGTGTGGACGTCAATCTTTGGAGTCACGCGAATTTTTCCGCGCAAAGCACGGTGCAGGGCTAGCGATTCTTTGTAGTAATCCATACCCACAAACGTAAGACATCTGCGCCGCTAGTGGTATGCTTTCATTGGTCTTTGCATAAACCTCTAAAAAGCACTTTAACTCGCCTCTGAGACCAGGGCCGTTCGCACCGTCGCACCTGCTTCTAGCGTGCGGTGTACAGGGCACTTGTTCGCGATTTCAAGTAGTCGCTCGCGCTGGGTTTGGTCGAGGTTGCCTTCAATGGTAATTGTGCGTTGGAAGACGTCTACTTTTTCGCCCGCATCATTGGCTTCTTTTGCGTGACGAAGTTCTACTTCGACACGGTCGAGTGGCCATTTCTTGCGACGTGCATACATCTGCAAGGTCATCGCTGTGCATGCGCCTAGACCAGCCGAAACCAATTCGTAAGGTCCTGGTCCAAAGTCGTTGCCACCAACAGATTCAGGTTCGTCAGCTAGGAGGCCATGATGACGCACCATGATTTCAGTGGTAAACTGTTCGTCTCCATCGAGTCGCACAGAAACGCCTCGTGAGCGCTTCAGGTCATCGTTGTTTAAGCGCTGCGGCAGGTATCGCTTCGACCAAGAGGCAATGAGCTGTCCGATGTATTGGGAGTCCCGTTTATTGGTTAGCATATGGTCTGCACCATCGATGCTCACGAAGCTTTTCGGGTGTTTTGCGTAATCATAGATACGCTTCGCATGGTCTACGTTAACGACGGTGTCCTGAGGAGAATGGATAACAAGTATTGCCTTGTTGAGCGTGGCCAGTTCATTTTCAAGGTCATCACTTAATAGACTCTCGACAAATTCCCGGCTTATCGTGAAAGGACGCCCTTCAAGTTCTACGGTGGCACTTCCTTTTTCCTGGATTTCCAGCAAGCTTTCGCCAAAACGATGCATCACGTGGCGCGGATCACTTGGACTACCTATGGTAACAACAGCCTCTGTTGAAGGCATCATTGTAGCAGCACAAAGTGCAGCCGTTCCACCAAAGCTGTGGCCTATAAGTAGGTCTGGGGCTGCATACTCAGCTTCAAGGAAATGATAGGCAGATACGATGTCAGTGATGTTGCTGACAAATCCTGTATTGCCAAACTCACCTTCACTTTCGCCGAGTCCAGTCATGTCAAACCGCAAAATTCCAAAGCCAGCAAGCGTTAGTGACCTACCGATTTCGCGCAGAGCTCCAAGGTTCTTAGTACACGAAAAGCAGTGCGCTAAAATCGCAAAATGCTCAGGGTGCTGGTCTGCTGGTACCTGCACATATCCTACGAGTTCGTGGCCGTTTGCACTCTGAAAGCGCACTTTTTTGGTAGATGACATGACGGCAAGATTGCAAAAAGCATAGCAAAACTGTTAAAGTCTTGATACAAAGCGGCACAAATGCCATGTTTCGCACGTTGTTTTGTCAGGACTGCGTAAGTTAGTCATGTACATCCTTCACTACCTCTATATGAAAGCATCACAATTACTCCTTATTGGTGCGGCGAGTTTACTCTTCGCTTCTTGCCAAGACGACTTAATCACCTCCACTTCTCCTTTCGCTCCTGAAGAGCGAGTTGCAATTCTAAACGAATTCAATGAGGACTTTATTGAAGTGCCTACGTATACCTCTACTGAAAACTTGCCAACCCACTTCAGCCGCTTTGGCTTTGGAACGGTAAGCCGTGGCGAAGACAACATGATCCACCTCGGTCGTGCACTCTTCTACGACACTCGTCTTTCTGCAGACCTTAGCGTTTCGTGTGCTTCATGTCATGATCAAGCGAAGGGATTTGCTGATGACAAAGCATTTAGTGATGGAATCGAAGGTCGAAGCACTGCTCGTAATTCACAGACAATCAATAATATCCGCGCTTACTATGGCGATAACGGTTCAGGATTCTTCTGGGATGCACGTGCGACTTCTCTAGAAGATCAAGCTGAGCAGACCATGGGCAACCCTGATGAGATGGGAATGTCATTGGATGATGTCGCAGATCGCTTGAGAGCAACCGAAACGTACCCAATACTTTTCGATCGCCTTGCGAACGATAAAGCAATAACCAACGAGACAATCACTACTGCTCTTGCTGCCTTTACGCGCAACATCTCCAGTACTGGATCGAAGTTCGACAAAGCGCTCGACCTCAAGCTAAAAGCAGAAAATAATAATTCATCATTTAGCTTCGTATCTGTCGAAGGCGATTTCACTACTGGTTCAGCTTCAGAGCGGTTTACTGATGAAGAAAACGCAGGAAAATCACTCTACCTCGAAAATTGCCAATCCTGCCACTCTAACCAGCTACCAACACGATTGGGCGCACACAACAATGGTCTCTACCCAGAAGGTGGATATGAGGACAAAGGTGTTGGTGCAATCGCCGGCAATTTCGGAAATCAAGATGGTTGGTTCAAAACTCCGCAACTTCGTAACGTAGGCCTTACCGCTCCTTACATGCACAACGGATCTGTTGCGACGCTTGAAGAAGTTGTTGATCACTACTCAGAGGGAATCGAGAATCGTGAAAACCTTTCTCCAGAACTTAAGCGCTTAGAGCTGATCAACGGAAAGCGTGGATTTGGTTTTTCTGAGCAGGAGAAGAGAGAGCTACTCGCTTTCCTTCACACCCTTACCGATACTGAGTTGGTAGCGCGTACGGAGCTTAGCAGTCCAATGAAGTCCTAAGTAATAGGATCGAAAGCTGTTCCCTCACCAAGTAGGGACAACGGCTACATAAAACGCCCCGTGAATCGCAAGATTCACGGGGCGTTTTTACGTTAGTTAATTGGCAGTTGCTAATGGTCAATTGATAATGTCGAGATGCTGCTCGCTTTCGGCTCGTGAGGCATTCTTAACGCCAGCGCCGCAAGCTCAGTTACTTTTTCTTCTTCACCACCTTTAGCTTTTCAGCAAGATAGCGGCCGGTGTGGCTCTTCTTGACTTTAACGAGTCCTTCCGGTTGTCCTTGATACAGGAGCTGTCCACCGTTGATTCCTGCTTCAGGGCCGAGATCAATGATGTAGTCCGCACATTTCATTACTTCGAGGTTGTGCTCAACCACAAGAACAGTGTGTCCTTTATCGACAAGTGAATTCAAAGCAACGAGCAACTTGCGTACGTCGTGGAAGTGCAGTCCAGTGGTCGGCTCATCGAAGATGAAAAGGATGCGTTGGCTGCTATTCTCCTGGCCGAGGTAGTAAGCCAATTTGACGCGTTGGGCTTCTCCACCTGAAAGGGTAGAAGAGGATTGGCCAAGCGTGATGTAGCCAAGTCCAACGTCTTCAAGCGGTTTTAGCTTCCGCAAAACAGTACGCTGGTCTGCGAAGAACTCAAGTGCTTCGGTTACCGTCATCGACAGTACGTCGTGAATAGACTTGTTGCGATACGTCACTTCGATGACCTCTCGCTTAAAACGTTTGCCTTTACAGGTCTCACATTCTAGGCGCACGTCTGCAAGGAATTGCATCTCGATCACTTGCTCACCTTCACCCTTGCAGGTGTCGCAACGACCGCCATCCACGTTGAACGAGAAGTGTCGAGGCTGGAACCCACGTACGCGAGACAGCGGTTGGTCAGCCATCAGGTTCCGAATGTCGTCGTATGCTTTTACATACGTCACCGGATTCGATCTGCTTGATTTACCGATTGGATTCTGGTTGATCATGTCAACCTGAGTGATGTGACGAAGATCTCCTTTGAGTTCTTTCAATGATCCCATCTCTCCAGTGTACGGCTCACCGAGGTGACGCTTGAGGAAAGGGAAAAGGATCTGTTTGACCAAGGTCGTTTTACCTGATCCACTCACGCCAGACACTACGGTTAGTGCATCGAGTGGAATCTTGACATCTACATTTTTGAGGTTGTGCATCGTAGCTCCTTCGAGCGTGATCCACTTGTGTGGTCGGCGACGATATTCCGGAAGCGGAATACTCATCTCCCCTGTCATGTACTTGGTCGTCAAGCTTTCAGGAGCAGCTTTATCAATCTCGGTGTAGTTGCCCGCAAAGACAACTTTTCCGCCATGAACACCTGCTTCTGGACCAATGTCCACAAGGAAGTCGGCAGCAGCGATGATGTCTTCTTCGTGCTCGACTACAACAACGGTATTGCCAAGGTCACGCAAGCGACGAAGCACACTCACCAGTCGATTGGTATCTCTAGGGTGCAAACCGATACTCGGCTCATCCAAGATGTACATCGAACTCGTAAGGTTGGATCCTAGCATGCGCGTCAGGTTGATGCGCTGTGTCTCTCCGCCCGATAGGGTAGAGCTCACTCGGTTAATGGTGAGGTAACCAAGTCCGACTGCCAGCATGAATTGGATGCGTGAGTTGATCTCAAACAACAACCGCTTGGCAATCTTAGAATCAAATCCTGTGAGGTCTAGCTTGCTGAAAAAGCCCTGTAACTCATCGATTGGAAGATCGATTAGGTCGGTAAGTGTTCTTCCGCCAACGAATACGTAGTTCGCATCCTCGCGCAATCGACCGCCTTCACAAGCGCTACAGCTAGTTTTGCCGCGATAGCGAGCGAGCATAACACGGTTCTGAATCTTGTAAGTCTTCGCTTCTAACTCAGCAAAGTAGGCATCGATACCATCGAAATGCTCGGTTCCTTTCCAAAGCATCTTACGCTCAGCCTTGGTAAGCTGGGAGTAGGCTGTGTGCACAGGGAAGTCAACCTTCTGTGCGTGGCGAACCACTTTCTGTAGCCACTGACCGCCAACTTCGCCGCGCCATGGGGCTACAGCGTCCTCGTAAACGGACAAGCTCTTGTTTGGTATCACCTTGCTCTCTTCGATGCCCATGATCCGACCGAAGCCTTCACAGCGTGGACACGCACCAAACGGGTTGTTGAAGTTGAAGAGCTGTGGACTTGGTTCTAAGAACTCGCGTCCATCTAATTCGAAGCGGGTGTTGAACCGTACTTCGTCCAGACCGATAGGTGCGACTACAGCCTCTCCTTCACTTTCGAAAAAGGCCGTCTGCACTGAATCGGCAATACGTTTGTTATTCTCTTCGTCCTCTTTCTTGATGACGAAGCGATCGATTAAGATCCGTAGATCTTCTTTTTTCAGGGTGTCAAGCTGCTTCTTAAGGCGCTTGTCTTTGCCAGCGAGGAAGTCCTCGATCTGAATGGTTTCTTCCTTATCAATAAGACGAGTAAAGCCTTTTTTGAAAAGCAGGTCAAGTTCTACGGCAAGTGTACGGTCGCCGTACTTGGTAGGCAAGGGAGTGTAGAGTTGGACTTTCGTTCCTTCTGGCAAATCAGAGAGGTAGTCGATAACATCACTCACTTGGTGACGCTTTACCTCATTCCCACTTATCGGACTGATTGTTTTGCCGATACGCGCATAGAGTAGGCGCAAAAAGTCATAGATCTCTGTGAGTGTTCCTACAGTAGATCGAGCATTGCTGGTTGCTACTTTCTGCTCAATAGCAATCGCTGGACAGATGCCGTGGATATAGTCGACATCAGGCTTCTTCATTCGCCCCAGGAATTGGCGCGCGTAGCTTGATAGACTCTCTACATAGCGTCGTTGGCCTTCTGCATAAAGCGTATCCATTGTGATGGATGACTTTCCTGATCCTGAGACACCGGTAACTACAACAAGTTTGTTCTTCGGCAGGCGAAGGTCAATGTTCTTGAGGTTGTTGCTACGTGCACCTTTAATGAAGATCTCGTGCTTATTCGCTCTGAGCGGAGCCTTGACTTCGTTTTTTCCGGTTTTAGAGGTTCCAGCTGCTTTTTTGGTCGCTTTGGCTTTGGCCTTCGGCTTGGTTGCAGTGTACTTAGAAGGGGTTTTGGCGGAAGCTGCCATAGAGGATAGCGGAATTGAAAGCGAAGCAGAAAAGCACCTGCGTATACTTACGTACAAAGTCTGAACTTGAAGGTTGTTCAGAGATCAATCAAGTAGATCAGCAAATGAGGTTGTGAAGGTAATCCGTTGACTACAAATTGTTTTACAAAGCTGAACTCAAAATTAAGATGCTCGGCGAGCTAAGACTACTTGTCGCAATGACGTTGGATGCTGCGTTTTTAGTCGGCCTTTCCACTAGTAAGGAAAGCATACATATGGCCCCAGGCAGGTTCCAACGAACAACTTCTGATGGTCGACTTGGTGTCTTGACCTCTAATTTCACAAGGCTTTTAGCCAATTAATGAGGCCGGGGTAGAAGGTCTCTTTGCTGTCGTATTGGCTGAGGTGGCCTCCTCGATTAAGCAAGTAGTCTGCATTTTGCATTTTCTCGCTCATCATTTTGAGGTAGACAGGGTCCATGGTATCCTCTTTTCCAGCAATGACGAGCGTCGGCGTTTTTATTTCTGGAAGTCGATCGGTAATGTCCCAATTAGCTAGCTTATAATCCCCTTTCATTCCAAATTCGCTAGGCCCTTGCATATAATGTAAATTTTCATGTTCATGTGCCTATAAGTTCTGATTAAAGATTCTGGCCATTTTTCTATGGGCATATTGACCACATGCCGAGGGTAGTAGTGCTCTTCTAATAATTGCATGTATAGAGGGTTATTGTAGTCTTCAGACGCTTCTATGCTGAGTAATGAATCGAGTACAGCTTTAGGAAGTTTTGGAGCAAGAACCTCCAAGACATATTTATTATACTCTGGGATGCTGGACATCATGTTGGAGACAACCAGGCCTTTTAGTTTGTCTTGGTGTACTAATGCGTACTCCATAGCTAGCATGCCGCCCCAGCTCTGTCCCATTAGGATGAAATTGTCTGGTGTAAGCCCGAGTGCGGTGCGCACCTGCTCAACTTCATCTACGAATCGGGGGATTGTCCAAAGACTAGTATCGCTGGGCTGAGTACTAAAATGACTGCCCAGTTGGTCGTAATAGTAATACTCGATGCCTTCTTGTGGCAGATAGTCAGCAAGGGGCTCCCATAGCTCGTGAGTTGTTCCTGGGCCGCCATGAAGAAGCAGGACTTTTATGGTTGGGCTCTCGCCGACTTGCCTTGTGTAGACGCTGAATTTGCCTTTAGGCGTCTGGATGGGTATCAGTTTTACGCCTTTCGGCAAAACCTCTGCTGCGGTTTCGATAGCTTCTGTCTGAGCTTCAGCTTCTGGACTCGAGGCCTTGCACCCACTCAAGCATAGAAGAATGGCAATGAATATCCAGTTGTTCATGGCTGAAATGTACTATTAGAAGCTGAATGGCAACCCACTTTTGATTTTTTTGAGCCGATCTGTTGTCCCTTTGTACTATAGTGGCTTAAGCTTAGTAAAATAAGGCGCTGAGGGGGTATTGTGCTGTTAACACAACATGCATGATGTAGGGTAATTATCTTCTGATTGGAAGAATTTTGGCGACATTTATGCTGTAATACTTGCGTAGTTCCACAAACTTGGTCTACATTTCGGCCATCAAGCGACAGCTTATTTGTTGTGCAGGTTAGGGAAACGTTAAATCGCTCCTAAGACAAGCAAACAGCAACGAAAGTGTCTATATTCGTTGTACTTCAGCGAATTGCTTTAACTAAAATACGTTCTATCGACGCGAGCTTCTACACTAATCCACTTTTCACATTAGGCCTTAGGGTCTGCAACGGACTTAGTCATGGAAGTATCTGCAATGAACGATCAGCAGCTTATAGCTGCGTATCTCGACGGCAACGATTTTGCCTTCGAAACTCTCCTTAACCGCCACCGCGACAAGATTTACACGAGCATTTACCTGTTCGTAAAGGATCACTCGCAAGCTGATGACATCTTTCAAGAGGTGTTTATCAAGATTGTCGACACACTGCGTCGTGGTAAGTATAACCACGAGGGCAAGTTTGTCCAATGGGCGATGCGTATCAGCTATAACCTTTGTGTAGATCATTTCCGTCGCAACAAGCGCCGCCCGATCGTACATGCGAAGGAAGACTTTGATATTTTCGATGTGCTCAAGAGCGACAACCTCAATGCTGAGGATCAAGTGATTCAGCGTCAGACGTATGCCAAGGTGCGTGAGCTGGTCGATGCACTTCCTCCTGAGCAGCGTGAAGTAGTGATTTTACGTCACTATGCGGACATGAGCTTTAAAGAAATCGCTGGTTTGACACGCGTTAGCATCAACACTGCTTTGGGTCGTATGCGCTATGCATTGATCAACATCCGCAAGATGGTTGCGCAACAAGAAGTCGTACTCCAGTAAGCAAGGATCTAAGAAGAACCTTTAGGCCAATACTGGTCGAAGTGGATTTTTGGAAGGTCTTCTTAGCTTTTTGAAAAGACTAAGTCATAAACACTGCCTTGAATTAGGCGAAAAGGAAGCCCTCTGTGCGAAAGTGCAGGGGGCTTTGTTTATGTGGGGTCATCTCGACCGAGTACTTCAAGACAGTTTTCGCTTCAGTGACGTCACTGTTTTTAGTGCGTAGCAGAGAGATCTGTTGGTCGAAACACATCGGTTTCAAACGGCTTACACCAACAGGTTTCTCCGCATTACGACAGCTTCGCGTCAGCAGGTCGAAATGACGATTCATATTAAGGTGTGGATTGCGTTCCTAAAGCATCCGACATCCGATATCTGAAATCCAACGTACTTCGGAAGGAGATTGACACACCAGCTAGCTCCTTCGTCGCGGCAGATCGCAATGACTAGATATAGTCAATCGACAATGGGGTTAAGCGAACAGATTTCTCCGTTCCACGGCTTCGCCAGTTGCAGTCGAAATGACTTGGCGAAAGGAGATGCAACCTCAACTTCTTGGAAAAGTCCTTACCCAGCGTGTAACGTTCTGCCTGTTCATCCGACTGTCCTACATATGTGTCAATCCTATTCCCTTCGAGCCATACGTCGCTTATCAAACGAAAGCCTTCGGCTCATCGCCGTCTGTATCTGCGCACTTTTCATTTGCGGGGCATTAGATGTGCAAGCTCAAACTGATCAAGCATGGCCCGTACGTGTGGCTGTGTATGATGAAAGTCTTACCCTTCCTGGTGCGAGTACTTTTTCCTATCCGTTCAATCCTGCATTCGGGATAGGGACGACCTATGACTTGTTTTCGAAAAAGCGAGCAGCCAAAGAAGAAATGCCAAAAGGCAAGTGGTTTCTCCTCGGCGAATTCGGTGGCTATCATCACCAGTATGTGCGCTCTGCGTTGCAGTTGTCATCAGCCATTGGCTATCGTCATCAGTTCGGCCAACTCGGATTGGCGCTCGATTTTGGACCAGGATTAACGTATGCGTTTACGCCTGAAAAGACCTACCGTTTTGACAATGGTACTTACGGTGAGGTTACCGATTGGGGCGCGGCAGGTTTGCACGTCGCGACCAGTTTTGGCGTAAGCTGGAAATTCAATAACGAGGCGAATGCTCCAGAGGTGAGCCTGATTGCTAGGCAGTCGTTTGAAGACCCTTTCCGCAACATTCCTTTTCCTCATTTCTACCTCGGAGCAGGTTTCACCTTTTACCCTTTCGCACGATGAATCTGTATCCTTTCCTTCTAGTTGTCGCTGTATTTCTAGTTTCTGCTTGCGGCAAAACCGATCCCATTGCACCCGCTACGTACACGTGTGCAGATGGCTTAGCACAAGCGGGCGATCAACATCCAGATGCTGATGACCTCAATGCCTTACTGGACAAACAACTCCCACATTTTGTAGGCGTTCAAGTAGCGCTTACCGATGCACAAGGAAACCGCTGGACGGGCGCTCGCGGAATGGCGGACATTCAAGCAGGTGTCGACCTCCAAACTTGTCACCGTATTCCGATTGCAAGTATTTCTAAGACAATCACGGCAGCGGTTATTCTGCAGCAATTTGATGATGGATTACTGGATCTCGATGATTTATTGAGTGTGTACCTACCTGCTTCGTTGATTGGTGAAATTCCAAATGCTTCTGAAGCAACATTGCGTCAGTTACTTAATCATACGAGTGGTATTCCTGATTATCTAACGGCTAAGCAGTTTCTCAATTCTCTGAATGAACCTTATCTAATCGAGACGCAACGAGAAAAATTAAAATATGCTCACAACCAAGAGCCTACTAATAGTCCTGGTGAAGAATTCTCGTATTCAAATACTAATTTCGTGCTTCTCGGTCTTGTCGCAGAAGTGATCGATGAGATGCCACTTTGGGAGGTTATTGACGCTCGTATCGCTCAACCGTTAAGTCTTCCAAACTTTGCGATGGGAACAGAACTTGATCCGATTCCAGATGATGTCGCACGACCTTATCTGGCGCTTAATGGCGGGAAGTATTCTGACATTATATCCTTCGCTGTTTCTGATGCTGCTACGGGTGATGGTGGAATCCTGACCAACATGAACGAGCTGAGCGGTTTCTTCAGTGGGCTGTTTACTGGAGGATTGGTGAATGGCGCATCCTTGACAGAAATGACCTCGAACATTATGGATGTGCCTGAACGTCAGAGTGATTTCGACTGGCCTAATGAAGGTTATGGACTAGGTCTTTCCCGCTGGAATACACCGGCAGGACTAGCTTACGGACACACCGGATCAACAGGGTCTTATCTGTCTGCCTTGTTCTATTTCCCGGATACGGGCGTGATGCTGTCCTATGTGACGACGAGTGTCGATAATTCCGATCCAGATGCCTTTGATGAAGCTTTCGAGCGGCTGCGTGAGGAGCTGTTTGAGATTGCTACGCGGTAAGTAGGACAAATCTTAATGCTAAAACGAGAACGCCCCGCTGAAAGCACAAAATGCTATCAGCGGGGCGTTTTTGATCTAGCTCAGGAGTTGGTTACTTCACAATCTTCTGACTGATCGTGACTCCATTTTCGAAGCGGACATTGAGCATGTACACGCCACTCGCCAAGGTTGAAAGGTCAAGTTGAGCGGTGTTAACCTCAGAAGCGTTAGCTGTCTTGATCTTTTGTCCGGTCAAGTTGAAGACGGTCATCCCAGCGATAGCTTCCGTATTGTTATTCTCGATTGAGATCGTTGTCTTGAACGGGTTAGGGTAAACGCGCACGTTTTTGTTGAGCTCTAACTCTTGAGTAGAAACCAAATTGTCAATTTCAATGAGGTAGTAGATTCTGTTGGTTGAGATGAGGTCGTTCCAGCGTCCGAAGTTGGTCGCAGTAGGCTTGAGGATGATCGTCAAGTGGTCTTGGCCTCCAGAATTGTCTGGCTCTGCAGGACTGGTGCCCCAGACGGTATACGCGCCACCGACAGCGCCGCCGTTAGGTCCACCGATCCAAAATTCAGATCCTACGCCATCGTTGTCACCGTCCCAAATCCAGGTTCCTTCGGTTACGGCATCGCTTCCGCCTAGCCAGACGGATGCCGTTCCAAATTGATTTTGGGTGTTTGCGGTATTGATGCCTGCGTTGTTGGACAACTCATCGAAAATGGCCGCCTGCTCTGCTTCGCTTGTGATTTCAGCGAGGTATCCGTTGCGTCCGATGGCGCAATCAACAGCTGCTGTCCATGTGCTAGCTTCCTTAACGACCTCATAGGTGTGTCCGTCAAAGGTGAAGGTGTAAATGTTTGCAGGGTCGACGCATTGAGCGAAAGCTTGCGAGCCGAAGGCTGTAAGCGCTGCGAAAAGGAGAATGCTTTTGAAGGAGGACATGGTCGCTGAGGTTAGTGGAAGGGCCGGTAGAATTGCAGAAAGGTAGCAAGACTGAGCTTGCACGGGTCATCACAAAGGCTTTTGCCTACCAGAAGACAAACTTCACTTTAGCGCATCGAGCCTCTCACGGTACATGCAGCTCCCTTCAAGATGCTCGTTTCAAGTACTTAATCCAGATTCCAGAAGAGATCGTTTTTCGAACAATGGTATTTTCGAAGAACGCAGACAGCTATAGATCTAACCATCGTAGGCTAAAGCGAAGCAACATACCGTCTCGCCACGTACGTGATAATCATATCCGCACCAGCACGTCCCAAACTCGTAATCGTTTCAGGAATAGCAGACTCATCCAACCAACCACGCTCAATAGCACCCAACAACATCGCACACTCCCCACTCACGTGGTAGCAGCAGATTGGGAGATTGGAGTTTTGACGTAAGTCGCTGATAATGTCCATGTAATGCACTGCAGGCTTTACCATTAAGATGTCAGCACCTTCTTGGGCATCTAAGAATGCTTCCCGCAATGCCTCACGACGATTCGCAGGATCCATCTGGTAAGACTTTTTGTGCGTAGGGGCGGTAGAGTCTTCCCGCGGAGCAGAATCTAAGGCATGTCTAAACGGACCGTAAAATGCACTTGCGTACTTGGCCGTGTAGCTCAAGATGCCAGTTTCAGTATAGCCTGCCTTGTCTAAGGCATCACGCATATATCCAACGCGACCATCCATCATGTCGCTAGGACCGAGGTAGTCGAAACCAGCCTGTGCTTGTGCGACACTCATGTCTGCTAAAATAGGAAGCGTCTTATCGTTGTC
This sequence comes from Saprospiraceae bacterium, assembly GCA_045110575.1. Lineage (GTDB taxonomy): Bacteria > Bacteroidota > Bacteroidia > Chitinophagales > Saprospiraceae > CALDTK01. Next base: position 102,972 of record JBGCGF010000001.1, on the reverse strand, counting down.
AATACGATTACCGACCACCAAGCCATCATGCCCATCACTTGAGTATGGATCCATGGCCACATCACTAATGAGGCAAATTTCAGGATACTTCTCCTTCCAGCGACGCGCTGAAGTGAGGTAGAAGTTCCTCGCTGCAGACCCGTAAGTCGCAACCGTATCCTTATGCGCATCAGGCACCGCAGGGAAAGAAATGAAGCTGTTCACGCCAAGCGCGAGCAATTCTTCGATCTCACGTTCTGCTTCATCTGCACTTAATCTCGGGAAGCCGGGTAGGGTAGTAAGCGTCTCACGCTTTCCTTCACCTGGTAACAAGAAGATTGGATGCACTAGCTGGTCTGGACGAACTAACGGTTCGCGGACAAGGCCACGAACGGCATCAGAACGGCGATTGCGGCGGGGGCGAATGCGCATGCTGCGAGAATTTTGAATTTTGATTGGCGTCGCGCAAATTATCAATTAGCAATTGCTAATTGGCAATTAACTCCCTAAACTCAGCACCTTGATCTCCACCCGCTGGTTGCGTTTTCGACCCGTAGGGGTGCGGTTGGTGGCAACAGGCTTGCGTTTGCCGTATCCTTTAGATGAAAGGCGTTGACGGTCAATTCCTTTTTTGGCGAGTTCGTTTACCACCGAAGTAGCGCGTGCTAGACTCAGCTTGTCACAAAATTCGTCGGAAGGAATATTGTTCGTGTGCCCTCCAATCTCTATTGAGACATTCGAGTGAATCGTGAGGAAATCTGTAATTTCTTCTACTGTCGACATACTCGAAGGAGAAAGCGCAGTGGAATCGGCCTTGAAAAACAGCTTGTCAACACGAATGATTGAACCCGCTTTAAGCTCAGAAATACGTTTTCCCGCAAGGGTAGCATTGCTAGGAATTGCTTTGGTTGGAGTTGTCGGAGTGCTTGGCTTTGGTGTTGCTGGTGCGGCAACTACTGCAGGCTTGACCACTGGGGTTTTCGCTGGTGGATCTGCTTCTGGAACATCAGAAATTTCCGGTTCTGCCTCTGGTGGTGGAGTATTCTCGCACGGAATAGGCGTAATCTTTCCTGCAGCATCTAGCAATAAATTACCGTTGTAAGGGAAGAGTACGGGCGTCTTGTAATACGCTTCGAGTACAAGGAACTTGTGGTCACGTTTTGGCTCGAAACGGAAATTATACTGTAGCCATTCCGTTTTCTTCACGGGGGCACTCTCAGCGAGGACCTCTCCACGATTACAGTAGCTCATCCCGCCCCAAATACGGAGCTTGGCAGGTGTTTCGTAGTTTACAGGAAGGTCGGTTTCGCGAGAAACGCTGTTATAGGATTTCGCACGGGACAAGTAAATGCTAAACGTGTAGCATTGGCCAGCTTTGAGTGGGCCTTCGATGACTCGTTGACTTACAGCCTCGTAGGTATCGTTGTCGCGGACAACCATACCAAGGTAGGTATTGCCATCAAACGCTTTTGCGTCAACACCAAAATAGGTTGAATCAGGATTCATGAGCGTTGCTGGATGAACGTCCACTGGACTTTCAGCACTGAACCCACAATCAAACCAACCCTTGGGCGCGTGGTTTTGGCGAGGAACATCTTCAAAAGAAGCGTTACTCAACGTAAGCGGCGGACCAAGGTCGTCGGGTTGGGCCAGGGCCATTACAGACCAAAGCGACAACGACAAAACAAGAAGTGTATCTCTAAGCACAGAGATTAAACGCATGCTAACTGGGGTTTCGCATAGAAAAAAACGAAGAGCATGTTAAAGCAATTCAAAGGGTGTTATTCCTTAAGTGTGCTCTAACATGCTCTAAATATGTACCAAACTTTTCATCTGTACCAATCATCCGCTATTTGAAGTCATCAAACGGGTGAAAAGTTCACTATGAAAATGCCTGAATACCGGTCACATCGTGACCTGTAATCAACAAGTGAATGTCGTGCGTGCCTTCGTAGGTAAGAACCGTCTCAAGGTTCATCATGTGACGCATGATCGGGTACTCGTTTGTGATACCCATGCCACCGTGTATCTGACGTGCTTCACGCGCGATGTCCAATGCCATCGCAACGTTGTTACGCTTGGCCATTGAAATCTGTGCTGACGATGCATTGCCTTTGTTTGCTAGCGAACCGAGGCGCCACGCAAGAAGCTGAGCTTTTGTGATCTCAGTGATCATCTCAGCTAATTTCTTCTGCTGTAGCTGGAATCCTGCAATCGGACGACCGAACTGCTCGCGCTCCAAAGAGTAGCGAAGTGCAGAGTCATAGCAATCAAGAGCTGCTCCGATAGCACCCCAGGCGATACCGTAACGTGCTTTCGAAAGACAGCTTAACGGTCCACGAAGTGAAGCAATTTCTGGAAGAACATTTTTCTTTGGAACGCGAACGTCCTCAAAAACCAACTCTCCTGTAATACTTGCACGCAAACTCAACTTGCCCTTGATTTCAGGAGCAGAGAAGCCTTTCATGCCTTTTTCAACGATTACACCGCGAATCTTGCCTTCTGGGTCCTTTGCCCAAACCACAGCGATGTCAGCGATCGGTGAATTCGTGATCCACATTTTAGCGCCATTGAGGATGTAACAATCGCCATCGTCAACGAGGTTGGTTACCATTCCACTTGGATTCGATCCGTGGTCTGGCTCGGTAAGTCCGAAGCAACCGATGAATTCACCTGAACCGAGTTTCGGTAGGTACTTCATCTTCTGCTCTTCGCTTCCGTACTTGAAGATTGGGTACATCACCAAGCTGCCTTGAACAGAAGCCATTGAACGAATACCAGAATCTCCACGCTCTAGCTCCTGCATGATCACGCCGTAAGCGATCTCATCCATGCCTCCACCGCCATACTTGGCAGGTAAACTTGGGCCGTAAGCGCCGATTTCGCCAAGACCTTTGAACAGGTGCATTGGGCATTCGGCCTTGTCAGAGTAGCTTTCGATAATCGGGCTTACCTCCTGCTTCACCCAATCACGCACCGCATCGCGGGCAAGTAGGTTCTCTTCAGAAAGAAGTTCGTCGACACCGTAGTAGTCGTGTCCTCCGTAGTTGTCCGTTCGTTGTGAACGGTGATGCGCCGGAGCTGATGTTGTGGTAGTATCCATCGGGTTGCAATTAATTAGGGCTCTTCAGCTTACGCCAAAACCACCTTTTAGGATGTTTTGGCGAAAGCTAAACAGCTACAAAGGTAAAGCCTTCTTACGTGTTTTAAGAGCCTGTTTAAGAATTCAGATTCTGGCGAAATTGAGAAGATTTTGAGCTGAATAAGGCGAAAAGCGCAAGGATTAACTGGTTAATTCGAGCATTTTCAACGCCAAGCAGCTCAAAATAGCCCAATTTTTAGGTGAATTAGGATTCTTGAACAGACTCTAAGTACTACGAACTTTAACGGATACGAACGAAGAGAGTTTACCTTGCGACAAAACTCAAGCTATGTTAACGATCGGCCTTCGAGACTTAAGAATTCGTGCGCAACACGGCGTTCATCCTGAGGAAAAAGTGTTGGGCGGAGAATACCTCGTCAACATTGATGCAGACCTACGTCCACGTGCCGCTGACCTTGAAGATCAGCTCTCCAATACGCTCGATTATGGGCAGTTGCACACGATTTGCATCGAAGTCATGGGCACACGTGCTTACCTCATTGAAGAACTAGCCGAACGTATCGCAGCACGCGTCTGGGCAGAGCATGGCCATCTCGTCGCAAAGCTTCGCCTTGAAATCCAGAAGCTGAATCCACCACTCACCGGTCAGGTTGGAGCAGCATTCGTGCGCTTAGAGGAGGAACGCTAGAAGCAGACCTAGTTGGTGCCCCAGCTGAAGCCAAACTTGAGGGTGCCTTCGAGGAAGAAGCCGTCGGTGTTACCGAAGCTATCAGACCCGTAGTCTGAATTTAGAGAATAACGGTAGCCGGCAGTTGCTCCAGCTCTGAACCAGCGTAGGATGTTGACTTCTCCGCCAATGCCTGGCTGAAGTACTAGGAAGCGGTCGGTCGGATTGTTAGCGACTTCGTATTTGCCAAAGCCTACTTGCATAGAAATCTTTGGGTGTACGACACTTCGCGCTCGCGGCGTGTAGGCTACGATAGGACCGTTGTAGCTGTAATTGTAAGGAACTAAGTTCTCGTTATCGTCAATCAAATTATCTGATACGCCGTAAGCTGACCAACCTACAAATACGGTCTTGTTGAATTCAACACCTCCAAATCCACCGTTTACCAGTGTGTTGTTGCCACCGATATTGGTGGTTTGTAGATGCCATCCACCCCATGCTCCGGAGAGATCAAGTGTGAATTTGTCGACGAGCGTTTCGTCACCTTGGGCGCTTGCGCTAAAACCAAAAGCGAGTGAGCTAAGAAGCAAGAAGAGAGATGCGTACAGTTTCATAACAAGTGATTTGTACCTGCAAGGAGGCAAAAAGAATCCATTTGGTTGCATGACGACTGGGTTAAAGAAAGGTTACCGCACTCTTCACAATTCGTTGGGGAAAGTGAGTTTACCGCAGGAAGCAAGGAATTGCAAGCGAAACAGCATCTTCGCATCAACAACTAAAAAGACCATTATGCGCCACCTTATTGCGCTTTTCAGCTTTCTCGCTCTTCTTTCTGCCTGCCAACAACCAGGAGCTACTGCCGATGCAGTTGTTTCTGCGGTAACTCCAGGAGTTAAGATCGGATATGTGAACACGGATACCGTGCTTACAAATTATGGATACCTCAATACGCAAACGGATATCCTTACAACGAGAGAGGCTGATGCTTCTGCTAGTCTCGAGCGCAAGGTTCGTAACTTCCAAGACAAGGTTCAGTCGTTTCAGCGTCGTGCACAAGGCGGCAACATGACGCCAAAGTCAATCGAGAACGAGCAACGTGCACTCGCTCAAAAGGAGCAGGAGCTTTCACAAGAGCAGCAGCGTTTGGCACAAGAGTTCCAAAGCGAAGGCATGCGTCTTCAGTCTGAGGTAATGAACGTATTGAAAGAGAAAGTTGACGCAGCTCAAGCAGCAGGTGGATACGATTACATCCTTTCTTACGGTGGCGGTTCTAACGTACTCGCTGTCAACCCTACATACGACATCACGAAAGAGGTTCTAGACCTCATGAACGCGTCAACTACAACTACGACAGAGGCTGCACCAGCAGGCGAGTAGGTATTGTATTGCTGCACTTTAGTACTGCGAACCACTGGTTCGCAGTAACAACAGGCAGTAGTAAAATAAAAGAGGATGAATAGCAATGCTATTCATCCTCTTTTTTATTTGATACTCAGGCTCCTTGCGCAATACCTTTCACCCATGAGCAAGCCCGACCTCGCCCCTTTGCAGCAGACCGTTGATTCGTGGATCAAGACCACCGGCATTCGCTATTTCAATGAACTCACCAATACGGCCGTACTCGCGGAGGAAGTAGGTGAGCTGGCGCGCCTCAGTGCACGCATGTATGGGGAACAAAGCTTCAAGCGAGAGTCGGATAAAGCTTCCGCCAAAACCGATTGGGCCGATGAACTGAGTGATGTCCTCTTCGTGCTCACTTGTTTGGCCAACCAAACAGGTGTGGACCTAACTGATGCGTTTGCCCGCGGCATGGACAAGCGCACCAATCGTGATGCAGATCGGCATGCAGGGAACGAGAAGTTGAAGTAGGGAAACTAGCGTTCGACTCACTCTGTGAGTGCTGGCGGCTACTTATCGCAAAGCGCCCGAAGGGCTCAGTAAATAGCAAAAGGGATATACGCTCGAGCTTTAGGGATTTAAACTTTCGTACTGAAACGCTATCTCAACTACCGCGATAAATCGCGCGATAGCCATTTGGCTGAGCTTAGGGCAGCGCGATTGTGGCAATCGCGCTACGCAGCTCACCTGCGATGCGTATATCCATCATGCCTCCGCATTTCGATACGTCCCTATTGTAGCCGCGTAGCGTGCGTCGCTCGGATGTAGACTGGGATTTATCCCGTCGATTGTGTAACACCCAGCTCTGCGGTCTCTACAGTCTCTGCTCCTCTGCGCAGCCAACGCCAGCGGTTTCCCCTACGATAAAATCCGTTCTCTATTCACATTTAGCTTTGCGCTTTTTGCTCCCTTGCGTAGTCTGCATAGCAGGCTTCCCTGCGATAAAAAGGAGCGTAGCGATCCACCCAGCTCTACAGTCTCCGCTCCTCTGCGCAGCCAGCGCCATCGATCTACCCTGCGATAAAATGCGCCAGCACACGCAGAACGTGTCGTCCGCTGGCTAACCTTCCAAATGTTAAAGTTTGAGACAAAAAGCACTTTGTGGTGCAAAGTGTAGTTTACTTTGCATCACAAAGTAAACTATCCATCATGGCCTCATCTACTCCACAAGCGTCCCAATTGGACCAAATCACCTTACCAGACCTATCCTCGATATCTATTGCCAATTCTTCATCCCTTTGGTCACGATTCCAACATCGATGGACGGCAGACTATCATTTCAGAGTAGGCTACTTCGCGTTAGCAATCAACCTCTTTCTGCTACTCGGTATGATACTTCTGACCAGCTCTTTTGAAGGTAGAGGTGAGCTCGGGTACATCGTGGTCCCAATCATAAGCTATCTCCTGACGCAAGTTTACGGGATCATGCTTGCGCAAACCAAGCGTCGAACCGTTCGACTTGGGATACTCTATTTCGCCAACTTGTATGTCGGCTGCTTTATCTTAAACATGAGTATCACCGTCTTTGCCGACCCTACAATTTGGTGGGGTTTGGCCTGTGCAGGTGCAGTGGGCGTTTTGGCGCTAGAACCCATCAAAGATCTGCTCGGACCTAAGTCTAGGATTGCTTTTCTGGCAGCAGCGGGCGCAGCAATTGTTGTCCTCTTACACCAGTCATGCTTTATGCTTTTCTCTGACGAGATTATGATAGCAGGTATCGGCCTTTTGGTCGGAGGTTTTGGGATTTACGCTTTCGTGCCCCCTTTAGTACTTTTCTCTCTTCTCGTTCATTTAGGTCCAACATTAGTTGAGCGACAGCGACATTTTGCAAGCTTCAGCATCGGTGTAACAGTACCTGCGTTAGCACTTTTCATCTTTTGCGCGGCTTTTCTGGATCGCGTTCAGACGATTCAAAATATCCCGAGTTCAACGTACAAGTTGCCGCAAACGGTACAAATTCTAGAGCATGTGCAAGCGGATTGGTTAAGCCAACTTGTGTTTACTCGAACTTCGCTTTATCAGTCCGTTCCCTTTCGGACGACCTTTAGCAGAAATACTCGCGCGCAAAAGCATAGCCCCTTTATGTATTGGGCTAACAAGCTGTCAAGCCCGCTTTCGCAATCGCGACGAGACTATGATAAGTTCGCTCAATTCTTCGCCCAAACGGGCCATGATGTAGAGGAGGCACTTTGGAGTTCATCGGGTCTATCAACGGCTTCCATCGATATTCAACACAAGGTCAATCAAGCCACGGCTAGTGTGCGAAGCACCTATCGTTTTGAAGCCACTTCAAAACACGCAAGACAAGGAGAGGCGATCTACACTTTCCAACTTCCAGAAGGAGCGGTCGTAACAGGGAGTTCGCTTGTCGTCTTTGGAGTAGAACAACCTGGTCGACTCTCGACTAAATCAAAGGCTCGTGAGGCCTATACACGCATCGTCGGTCGCGAACGCCGTGATCCTTCGCTCGTTGAGTGGCGAAACGGTAATACCGTGGCCATGCGCGTCTTCCCAGTCACTTCAAAACTGCCGAGGAGCTTTAGTATCGAAGTCACCGCTCCACTTCAAAAAGACGGTGACCGAACGTTCATAGCTCCCATTGGTATTGAAGGTCCGCCAACCTCAAGAGCGCGCATCACCAATGCGACAGCCGCGAATCGTACCGTCGAGGCAGCCGTTGGTTTTAAAGAGACTCGTTCAGATTCAAGAGGCTATCGACCAGAGCCAATCTATCTAACAAGTCAAGCAATTGCGACCCAACGCTACGTCAGAGATGGCATGGCCTACACGTTGGAGTCAGCGAGATCCAACTTTACGGATCGTACCATCAAGCGTATTTACATCGACCTCACGGAAGGGTGGACAACGATAGAGGCGAAGCAGGTTTTGGCGAAAGCTAAAGGCATGGCCGGAGGGGCTAAAGTGTTTGGTTACAACGGCACAAGTATCGAGCTCACAAAAGAGAACCTCGTCGAGGTACTGTCTTCTGCGCACAAAAGGAAGCGCAGCTATTTCCCCATCTATGCGATTAAAGACCTTGAATCTAGCTTGCTTATCACACGAGATCAACACCTTTCTTTCAAGTACGACGCAGTAAAGAAGAGCGCTTGGTCTGGAAAGATCGACAGTTGGTTGGCCAACTCCTCAACAGAAGTATCACTTGCTCATTATCACCTAGGAGAGGACGTGCCATCTTACCTACAGACGATAGGTAGTAGCCGGGCAATCAGCTCAGAGACGGGGGATTTCGAGACGCTCATCCAACGCCTTGATGAGCAACGTTTTCGGATCTTCGCAGACGGTCCAGGCATTATAGAAGCCTTTGATGGCCATGCACGCATTACTGCATTGCCGACGGAGGATCCGAATTCTGCAGGAGATCCGGCCCTACTTCAACTCTTTATGTATCGCCAGAGCTTGCTAACCAATCTGCTGCAGGAACCAGATTCGATCGCCCAAGAAAAAGCGTTCGTTAGCGCAAGACAAGCCAACGCGGTTACGCCATTTTCTAGCCTCATCGTACTCGAAAACGATGAAGACTACGATCGATTTGACATTCCAAATGTGATCGGACCCAATCGCCTCGCTCCGCCAAAAGGAGGGACACCCCCTGCAGTAGCGGTGATCAATGGGGAAGCGCGCCCGGCGCAAGACTTAGATTTCGTGTTCGAGCAAGGATCGGGTTCTGTACCTGAGCCACACGAATGGGCGCTCATTTTACTCAGTCTCGCCATTCTTGGAGGGATGTACATCCGTCGCTCATGAACTTGACCGAGTTGTTTGTAGTTGATGGCGCCTTCGCGTTGACGGTCGCTACAGCAGGGTTGGCGATGTATACTCGAGGGCGCGGGTTGGGGCGGTTCGCCCTTCCCTTTTCGCTCGTTGTGTTGCTGTGCTATACCGCAGTGCCGACGCGATCCGTGTTGAGTTTTGGCGTAAGCTTACTGGTGGTTGGACTCGTGTATCAATGGAGGCCCTTCCGGAGTGCGGTGCCTTTGGCCTGTGCGTTACTCGTCAATCCTTTTCTGAGGTATTTCGATGCGTTGGCCGGTTTTGAACTACGTCTTTGGCTCACAGAAATGGTAGGCAAAATGCTGCTACTCGTAGGCCAAGAAGTCGAGGTAGTGGGCAATGTAATTTGGATGTCCGGCGAACCTTTCTCCGTAGATGCAGAGTGCGTCGGGATCTACCTCATGTTGACGGCTTTAGCCGTGAGTAGTTTGTGTCTAGCCTTGGCTGAATATCAAGCAAAGGCTACGTTCAAGCTACCGCTCATTGCTAGTGTTGTTGGGTTCTCCTTTGCTACAGTGGTTGCGGCAAACTTGATGCGCATTCTCACGCTCGTCGTTACCGGTTGGGGACCTGCACATGTCATGCATGGAACTGTTGGTTTACTCGCTTTTGCGGGCTATGTCTTGATTCCACTAGCCTTTGGAACGCGCTGGCTCGTCAAGAGGTCTTGGGCAGTGGCTCCTCTCGTTCAGTCCCGAGAGAAGCGCGAGGATCCTCACCGAAGAGGGGAGCTTTCGCCAAAACCCTCGAAACCCATACCTAGAGGGCCTTGGAGACTCGCGCGCATGGCGATTATTCCCTTTCTGGCTGTGGGCTTAGTACTGTTTCAGGCACATCGAGAGGTGCATGTTGAGACCGTCGCATCTCCGCTCTTTGGGCAGCAACCAAAGGTTCGTGCGAACGGTGTCCTAGGCTATTCCTTTTCGGATGCAATCGTCTACGTAAAGCCTGTTCCTGCCTTTTATCATGCAGAACACAGTCCCACCATTTGCTGGCGAGGAAGTGGTTATCAATTCGCTCAGATTGAGCGCACTACACTTACTGAAGGAGGAGAAGTTTACACGGCTCGCCTTGTGCGGAATGATGCGATACTTCACACCGCTTGGTGGATGGATAACGGGGATGTGCAAACCCTCAACCAAGGCGAGTGGCGCCGACGAATGGCCATCGGCGAAGCTCCGTTTCGACTCATCAATGTGACTGCAGAAAGCTCTGAAGCACTCGCTTGTAGAGTCGGAGAGCTATACGGGGAGATTGTGTTTTAATGAAAAGTCGCGGTCAATGCGTACGCAGCTGCCCGAGGATCACGGACGTGTCAACCGCTGGCTCGCGTTCCTTTTAGCATCTCTAATCTCATATCTCAAATCCCACGTCTCATTTTACCCTAGCTTGCATTTGACTAGCCGATACACTATACATGTCAGACGCACAAACCCGCATAGCCCAACTCGAACGGGAACTAGCTCGCCTTGCAGAGGCAAATACTCAGCAGCGACGTTCGCTCATTCTTATTCAAGCGGAGCTTCAACAGCTGAAGGCGGCAAGTGGGTTAGGGCAGGGTAGTGTGGCAAGACCTGCTGGACCACCACCGCTCCCTGTTTCTGCGCCTGGAGTCCCTCAATCCAAGGTCTTCAGCTACAAGTCAAATGTACCTGTGCAACCGGTGGTTCCGCCTACTCCACCAAAGCCGAAGGCGCCTCGAACACCTTCTCAACTCGAGAAGTATATCGGCGAAAATCTCCTTCCTGTGGTCGCTATCGCGATCCTTATTCTGGGAGTTAGCTACGGTGTTATTGATGCAATCGAAAAAGACCTAATCAGTCCAACGATCCGGATCGTGCTTGGCTATTTCGTGGGTATTGGCCTCCTTGGTTTTGCCGAAAGGCTAAGAACGAAATACAATGGCTTTAGTGCGGTTCTCCTAGGAGGAGGCATGGCAGTGTTGTATTTCATAACCTATATCGCCTACGATTTTTACGACCTGATTCCGCAAGGTGTCGCCTTTGGCCTAATGGTGGTATTCACAGCGTTTACGGCACTTGCAGCGATTCGATACGACCGACAGATCATTGCGTTACTCGGTCTAGTCGGTGCCTATGCAGTGCCTTTCCTATTGAGTTCTGGAAGTGGTAATACACTCTTCTTGCTCAGTTATGTAGCCTTGGTCAACGTTGGGATTCTGATCGTCAGCTTCCAGCGAAACTGGCGCATACTGCTCTATATTTCCTTCATTTTGAGTTGGTTGATACTTGCGATAACCATCTTTGCTTCTGAGGCTTCCTTCGCTCAGTTGATCAGTTTTGCGACGGTCTTTTTCTTGACATTCTATGCGATGGCGGTGGTGCCTCCTTGGCTCCGAAAAGAGCAAGTAAGAACTTCTGACATCATCCTCTTGGTGGCTAATGCCGCCATCTTCTTTGGCCTTGGTTACTTCCTCTTCGATGAGCAAGAAGAGATGGGAACTTGGCTAGGAGCATTCACGCTTGCAAACGCAGGAGTGCATCTCCTGATCGGAATGCTCATGCAGAAGCGTGGAGTCACAAAAGGCAATCTCCAGCCACTGTTGGCGGGTCTGGCCTTAGTCTTTGTCGTCATTGCGATTCCGGTTCAGCTGGACGGCAATTACGTTACGATGATCTGGGCGACACTCGCAGCCTTACTCCTCTGGATGAGTCAGCGAGCAGAAGTGCCAGCTGTACGTTGGTTTGCCTATCCGCTCTTTTTGCTTGCTTTCGTGAGCCTCATGGACGATCTAGAGAGCGCGCAACGAGCTATTTCGTATGCTTTTAACGATGATGTTTCTCCGAGTTATCGACCTTTTTTCAATCAACTCTTCCTTGCGGGTGGGGTAGTGGCAGCGGCCTTCGGTATTGCTACGTGGCTTTCTTATCGCCGAGAACTGACATCTAAATTGATCATCGATCAGATAATCCGAGTTGCGTTTCCGCTAGCCACGCTTATCCTACTTTATAGCATGTTCTTCCAGGAGATTAACCTCTTTTTCGAAGCGAAATTCCAGGCCTCTAAAACGCTTGATATGGGCGTCACAGACTATGATTACTTTACCTACGATTACTACATCCAGGATTTGAAGATGGTCTGGGCTTCGATATACAGCCTGCTCTTTGCGGTGCTGGTGTTGCTTGGGTATCTGCGCTTTGGATCAAAGACTGAAACTGAAGGGCGGCTCAATTGGCTCGCGCTTATTGCGCTTGGCGTTGGTGTCTTAGCGGCGGTCCATTTCTTAGTGGGAGGCCTCTACAGCCTCAGCGAATTGCGAGAGGCATTCCTCGAACCTGGTTCGGATAACGTGTATCCTCGCGAAACACTCTATTCAGGTCTGCGCTACCTAGGAATTGCCCTCTTAGGCGGGTTGCTGGTACTATTGAAAAAGGCCTTTACTCAACAAGGGTATGCGTCGCTCTTCACTCGGATTGCTGAGATCGTCTTCCATGTCGCTATTCTTTGGGTGCTCACAAGTGAGCTACTGCATTGGATGGATATTCAAGGTTCGCAGAACCAGTACAAGCTCGGCGTCAGCATCCTTTGGGGCGTGTATTCTGTTGTTCTTGTTGCGCTAGGTATTTGGCGTGGCGGAGCGCATTTGCGTATAGCTGCAATTGCCCTGTTTACAGCCACGTTGCTCAAGTTGTTCGCTTATGATTTGAGTTCGCTCGATACGATAGGGAAGACGATTGTATTCGTCGTTCTTGGCGTTTTGCTACTCATCATTTCCTTCTTGTACACGAAATACAAGGACCGCATAGGCAGCACTCCAGAAGCCTAGTCTGTCATACTATATCTCTCCTTTCTATGAATACGCTGCGCTTTTTATTCGTTGTTGTAACCGCGGTTGTCCTGTCCCATCAGGCCTTCGCGCAGTTCGGTGATTGTCTCTATCAGCACGAGTTGGATCAACCGACCGAACTGATTCATGAGGTGAAGTTGCCTCCTTCAGCTTTCGCCAAAACCGATGGAGATCGCTACAATTTCCGTGTTTATGGCGTGGCAGCAAGTGGTGATACATTGGAAATGCCGTGGGCGTATCCTTGGCTTTCGCAGAGGACCAGTCCGCTTGCGCTAAAGCAGCTTAACGCAGGAAAAACTGCAGCTGGCTATCGATTTACATACGAGTCATCATCTGTAGAGCCGATTCAGTCACTTTATCTAGAGCTAGGAAATACTGATTTTGAAGGTTTAGTCAAATTGGAAGGGGCAGATAAACTTGGCGATTGGCAAACGGTGCTCAAGGGCTACCGAATCATCGACCTTTCAAGCAATGGCGGTCCTTATCGATTTACGACGCTTAAGTTTCGATCATCTGTGTATCGATACTATCGCATCACGATTGCTGGAGTAGAGGACGTGAAACTTGAGCAGGTTGAACAAGGAGGACAGACAGTCTTGAAGATTGACACGCTGAATTTTTTAGGGCAATTACGAGCTGTCGATAAGGAGTCTGAAATCCCTAAGACGAGTATGCATGAGTATCGCCTATCGGATGAAGTATTGATCGATCACCTCACCCTAAGCTTTGCAGATACTTTGCGCTATGTGCGTCAAGTGGAAATACAAGTACTTCAAGACAGTTTCAAACGAGGCGAAGAGATGAAGTTTAGCTACAAAACGATAGCTAGAAGCTCTGTCAGTAGCCTAGATCCAGGACAACCCATTGGATTTGAACCAGTCGTAGCTCACCAGCTTCGCGTTCTCATTCGTAACCAGGACAACCAGCCGCTCACTCTCTTGGGCATGGAGGCAGGTGTAAAAGAGCCTCGGGTAAATGTTCGTTTTAGTGGCGCTGAGAAGTACTTCCTAGCCTATGGATGCGAGTCTCTGAGGCGACCGAATTACGACATCTCGCAAGAGCTGTCAGCTATGAAGGAACGCCCTAGTACGCTCGCCTTTGCTCCCCTCAACAGCTTCGTTGTTCAAGATCCAATCGACTCGGTCGAAGGGATGTTTAGTAACTCACTTTGGCTGTACGGAGCACTTGCAATCGTCGCTGGCCTTCTCGGATGGATGGCCATTGGAATGATGAAGAAGTAGGCGCTGTATTTTGGGAAAGCGAGCTGTGTGTTGCATCTTCCAGCCATGCGTCTCCCAGTCTTACTCTTCAGCCTACTCTTTTGTGCATCATCGATCGCACAACATGCCCTTCCTGGAATTCTCCCTGTCGAACAGCGAGCCGAGGTCATCGATGACATTCTTGCAGATCGCCTAGACAACCTGTTACCGCAGCTCATGCGTCGCGCAGGACTGGATATGTGGGTGATCATTAGTCGGGAATACAACGAAGATCCGGTGCTCAAGACGATGTTGCCTAGCACGTGGCTCTCAGCGCGTCGCCGCACCATTGTCGTTTTCTATGATCGCGGAGAAGAGGAAGGCGTGGAGAAGATCGCTATCGCACGTTACAACGTAGGCAAGCTGCTCAAAGGCGAGTGGAACATCGATGTGTATCCAGACCAGTGGGATGCTCTCGTCCGCATTATTGAGGCGCGTAATCCGAAGAAGATCGGGATCAATACCTCTGAGACCTTCGCGCTCGCCGACGGGTTGGTGCACACTGAATATGAGGCGCTTTCTAATAAGCTCTCAGCTCCACTAAAAGCCAAGTTGACCAGTGCGGAAGACTTGGCCGTATCGTGGTTAGAGACGCGTTCTGAGAAGGAACTTGCGCTCTATCCAATGATTGCGCGTCTTGGGCATACAATCCTTCAAGAAGGTCTAAGCGAGCGGATTATTCACCCTGGCATCACGACAACCACCGATGTCGAGTGGGCGCTGCGTCAATTGGTAGTGGATTATGGTTTGGCGACGTGGTTTCACCCAAGCGTTTCGGTGCAACGTGCAGATTCTGGCAACGAGGAGTTTTTACGAAGCTTTAGTAGACGTCCGGAGCAGAACGTTATCCTCCCAGGAGACCTGCTACACGTTGATTTCGGAATCACGTACCTCAGGTTAAATACCGACCAGCAGCAGCATTTTTATGTACTTAAACCTGGAGAAGAGGAAGTACCGAAGTTCTTAAAAGCGGCGTTTGCCAATGGCCGTCGCGTACAAGACATCCTTACAAGCAACTATGTCAGTGGGCGTTCAGGCAATGAAATCCTTTCGCTTTCGCTAAAACAGGCTAAAGCAGAGGGACTTACCGCAAGTATTTATACGCATCCGATCGGTCTACATGGTCACGCTGCAGGCCCAACGATCGGCATGTGGGACTCACAAGGCGGCGTGAAAGGGCGTGGTGACTATCCGCTTTATGCGAATACAGCTTATTCGATTGAGCTCTTTGCTGCTACCGATGTGAAGGAATGGAAGAAGCTTGTTCGCATCATGCTGGAAGAAGACGGCGTCTGGACAGGCGACAGCTTCTATTACCTTGACGGAAGAGCGAAGGAAATCTTGACGATACCGAGAATGTAGGTATTGTGTAGTCATTTCCAGAACCCCGAACCGTCAGATCGAGCCTCAATGGAATTAAGGATATGAACTGAATATTGAAGATCAACTTTAGTAACAGCAGTAGATCTGACGGTTCAGCAGCAATGCATGCTGAACCTTGAACCAGCTTTCCGCACATGCGAAGCATGAGGGAAAGTTGTCGAACCTCGAACCTTACTTACCGACTCGCCAACGGCGTAGGGTCAGGACCTTTCGCATGTTTTGCCGTAAGGCGAAGAGCAATGATCCAGACTGCTAGCAGTACGATCACAGAGGCAACCTTGAGTGCTTCTGAATACGGATTGAAGAGCATCCATTCGTAGAGGCCGTGTGCGAGCACCGCCCAGAAAAGTCCGAGTAAGATGTAGCGTGTACGTAAGGCGCCAGCTCTACCTCGAGCACGGCCGAGATAGTATCCCGTAAGCATGGCAAAGGCACCGTGGGCCGGAACGGAGAGTGTTGCTTTACCCCACATTGCGCCCCAATCGAGCACTGGAGCAAAGAGTAGGAGCTTGACGAGTGCAAAGCCCATTGCTGCAAAAACGCAGTAGACGATACCATCAAGTGGCTCGTCAAAGAATGATTTTTGGAACGGGTAGATGAGTACTGGGATGTACTTCAAGACCTCATTAATGAGTGCTACTCCCAAAAACATGAAGAGGGTGTATGGTAGCCACTCTGTACTGTTTTGCCAACCGTAGGATCCGATTTGTGCTTCAAGTAGATGTGCAGGGTAGGCGAAGGCCGCACCTAGCAGGAAGGTGAAGAGCAAGTGCTTCGGTTTCTCAGGACGAACGCTGTCTTTCAAATACACGAACACGCATATGACAAGAACAGGAATAACCGCTGCTAGTACACTGAGTAAAGTATCCATGCCGAAAAGGTAACAGGAAAAGCGATTTGAGAGGCGAGATGTGGGATTTGAGATTCGTTATGCACCACTTACCAGTCAAGTGTGTACTTCTTGTGTTCGGCCGCTCCAGTGGTCCAACAAAGAATCAGCCATAAAAAAAGAGGTCGAACCTTGCGGAACGACCTCTTTAATGGCTTTATACTTTGACCCTCGCAAAGCTGGGGCAAAAGCTAAAATCCTTAAGCTATTGGCTAGTAAAAGCGACCGCGGTCATCTGATACTTCACCTGCTTCACGAAGCGCAAGACCGAAGCGTGATCCAGCAGCATTCTTGTTTTGCGCGTCTTGTGTACGACGAATGTTGATCGTCTGTCCACTTACATCGCCTGGTCCAGTGCGTACCAATGGCTTGATCATGAAGGCAGCTCCACCTCCAGCGATAACGCCAGAAGTTGTGTTTGTAGCCATGCCGAATGCTTCAGCAAGAACCTTTGGCTCTGCTCCTACACCAGGAATGAATGCAGAACCGAAGTTGACTGCACGGGCAGTATCAAGTGATACACCGTAGCGACCTGCAACAGCGTTGAGGTCACTTCCAGCAGCAGCAATCATTGCAGCTTTCTTCATGTTCATGACAGCTGGCTTGATGAGAGACTTCGCTGCAGACCATGATGGAATACCCGCTGGGATCTCTCCAGTCTGAGCAGTCACCACATACTTTCCGTCAAAGAAAGCGCCTGGAGCTTTGAAGCTGTATACGTTAGGTGAAACCTCGCCAGTAGCTGACTTGAATGCAAACTTGATCATGTCGCGACTTGCAGACGCTGATCCGAGAGCACCTACGATGTAGTCATTTGCTCCAGCGATGATGCCATCAACGAATGTGAGTGAAGGATCTGCTTCAGCTGCAGTACGAAGTGCATCAACCGTACGATTCGTTTGAGCAAAGCGAGAAGCTGCTTCGTAACGTTCGTTCTGTGTGTCTGTACTAGGCTCGACTGCTTCTGTAATGGTAGCGATACGAGTTCCTTGGTTGTTGTTGATGTACTTCTGTCCAGTTACTTCAACAACATGAAGTCCGAATTGAGTAACTACTTGCTTGAGCTCTCCTTTGTCTGCTTGGAAAAAGATGAGGTCGTTGAAAGGACCAACCATTGCTCCTGGAGCAACATAGCCGAGGTCACCGCCTTTTGTGCTTGTAGGACCAGTACTAAACTGTCGTGCAAGTTCGTCGAAGGAGTTGGTGCCAGCCTTTACGAGCGCAACCAATGAATCGGCTAGGCTTTGTGAAGCGATGTACTCTTCTTGCGTTGATGCAGGAAGAAGGATGTGACGGCTTGCAACAGAGTCTGCAATAGTCATGCGATCAACCACCTTAGTGATTGAGTAGCTGTTTCCAACGAGGTAAGGACCTACGATTGAACCAACTTCAGCGCCTTGAGCAGCTGCAGGCAGCGCGCTTGTAGCGAGGTAAGTAGGTGCGAAGGTTCCTCTGTTAGAGGTAACGAAAGTAGAATCACTTGCAGCTGTGCTCCAAGAGTTCTTAGCTTCTATTAGACGTCCACGGATTGCAGTACTGTCCGCAAGGCTTGGAGTAACATCAAACGCTACGTAAGCGATGCTGCGACCCTCGCTTGTGCGACGGTAGTTATGACCTTCAGTAGCCATGAATGCTTGGTAGTCAGCATCCTCTAGCGTTACGCTTGCGTCAGGAATCGCACTGTAGTCGACCTTAGCGTAAGCGAAATCAACACGGGTGTTTTGACCCTTAGCGATTTCTTCTGCCATCCAATCTGGTGTGTACATAGACTTACCTACCAAGGCAGCCATCTTGTCTTGCAAGCGTTGCTTGTTGATTTCGGTCTTCTGGAAGAACCAGAAATCACGACGTGTCGGATCAACTTTCGCTGGATCTCCGATTGAACCGTCAAGTTCAGCTGTTTTATAGCTGTTGATCACCTCACGGTTCACCTGGCCAGTTGCTTGGTCACGGAAACGTTGTGTGATGATCGGACTCAGTGAAGTTCCGTATTGTAGATCTTCAAGCTCTTCTGCAGGAACTTGCATACCAATTTCGCGTGCTTCTGTGCGCACGAGCTTGTCTTCAACCATGAAGTTCCACAGGCCTTGGCGTTGTTGGAATACATCTCCTTGACTGTTGTTGTAGAGCGCGCTGTAAGCACGTTCGAACTGACGTTGGTCGATAGTTTCTCCAGCAACTTCACCGATAGCGGTGCGTTGAGCTGAGAAAATTGAGCGTTCACCGCTAAACATGTCCATGAAGATGAAGCCCGCCATAGCGAGACCAATAAGGACGATGAGTAGCCAGCTGCGTTGGCGGATTTCTCCAATCAGTGCCATGTCGTGTGTTGTATAGACCTTATATAAGGCCTGAGTGAGTCGGTTCTTACGTAAAAAAAGCTAGAAAGCTTCAAAAGGCCCGCAAAAGTAAGCTAATCGTGCTACTTATGCTCAAATTTTAGAATTTTCAATTTTGAATGGTTCTGATCTTGCTTCTTGAAGCGAGAGAAACCGCTATTTCGACCAGAGTAGCTCAGCTACGCCGCGGGGAAACCTGGTGGTGTTAGCAGACCAATTGAGGCCGGATAGATTGAATGAATCTCTCCGCTACGGACATGCCGCTTTGAAATAGCTAAAGCCTAAATGCTATGGTAGTGCTTCGGTTGAGGTGACTATAGCACGTTCCCTTCTCCTTTCTTGAGGTGCTGGGCTGCTGCATCTAATTGCTCGTAGAAATCCTCACCCCATTTGCGAATGATGGCATCCTTTACAAATTTATAGATCGGCATTTTCTCAGATTTGCCTAGGTCACAGGCGGCCGAACAGATGTCCCATCGATCATAATTGAGGGCTTCAAAGCCCGCAGATTCATCTGCTTCGACACGGATAGGGTAGAGTTCGCAAGAAATTGGCTTCTTGAAGGTGGTGGCTCCAGCTCGATATGCCTGTTCGATTCCACAAGCAGCAAAACCCTCTTGAGTCCGGGTCATGTAGACACATGCTTTTTCATCGATACAGGGCGTAGCCCACTCTTTCGATGATTTGATGTACTCATAGAGTCCTTGTTCCTGTATCTCTTGGCGCCCTCTTTCCGTTATAAACGGCTTGATGTTGCTATATTCTTCTTCGAGAATAGTGCGCTCATCATTTGTAAGCGGGGCTCCGTAGTCACCTTCATGACAGCAAGCGCCCTTGCAAGCTTTGAGGTTGCACATGAACTGTTCTACAACGATATCGTCCGAAATCAGTTTATCATCTACGATGAGCATAGCAGCGAAAATTTCTTTTGTAAAATTCCTACATGGACTCCTCTGCTAAAACAAGCCCAAATAGTACCTTAGCGCCACAGCGAGAAGATGCGGCACAAAGTAACGCCGTTAGATCTCCTTCACAGCCCAACGAACCAATGGATCCATTAAAGTTAAAATTTCAGGAAAAAGCATCAGCTCTCTACAAAGAAATGAGAGCGCTCGGAAAAGAGCACGGTGATAAGAAAATTGATGAGGTAAAGCTCAGTCAGGCACTTGGCGGAGCCAGAGGCGTGAAGATGATGATCTGGGAGACCAGCTCATTGGATGCACAAAGCGGCATCACTTTTCGTGGGTACTCTATTCCTGAGCTTCAGGAGATTTTGCCGAAAGGTGACGGAACCGAGCCTTTACCCGAAGGCCTGTTTTGGTTGATGCTTGTTGGTGAAGTACCTACAGAAGAAGAAGTACGCTGGCTCAGCGATAAGTGGACCAACCGCTCGCAAGTGCCACAGCACGTCTTCGATGCTATCGAGGCGTTGCCTATTGATGCACACCCGATGACACAATACACCGTTGCTATCAATGCGATGCAGACGGAAAGTGTATTTGCGCGCCGCTATGCGGAAGGCATGAATAAGTCTGAGTACTGGGATGCTACCTATGAGGACACAATGAACCTCCTAGCTCGTCTTCCACGTGTTGCAGCTTACATCTACCGACGCACCTTTAAGGGCGGAGATCATATCGCTCCTGACCACAAGCTTGACTGGGCTGCGAACTACGCGCACATGTTGGGTGTAGAGGATCCAGGATTCAAAGACCTTATGCGTCTTTACCTAACGATCCACGCGGATCACGAGGGCGGAAACGCATCAGCTCACACGACTCACCTCGTAGGATCAACGCTAAGTGACGCATACAACAGCCTTGCTGCCGGTATGAATGCACTTGCAGGTCCGCTTCACGGACTTGCTAACCAAGAGGTTATCAAGTGGGTATTCAAGATGCTTGATGCACTTGGAACGAAGACGCCGACCAAAGAGCAGATTGCTGAGTACGTAAACTCAACACTTGCTAACGGACGCGTTATTCCTGGATACGGTCACGCAGTTCTTCGTCAACCTGATCCGCGCTTTGTTGCGCAACGCACGTTTGCAGAGAAGCACCTTAGCGATGACGAACTGATCCAAACGATCTGGAGAGTCTTCGAAGTAGTACCACCAATCCTTCAAGGACTAGGAAAGGTTAAGAACCCGTGGCCAAACGTTGATGCGCACTCTGGTGCACTTCTCGTTCACTACGGTATGACTGACTTCTCTTACTACACTGTAATGTTCGGTGTGAGCCGTGCAATGGGTGTACTTGCAGCATCTTGTTGGAGTCGTGCACTCGGTATGCCACTTGAGCGTCCGAAGAGTTTGACTTCAGACTGGGTTAAGAAGTTCGTTGCAGAATCGTAATTGACGTTTATCAGTTGAAAATGCCCTCGCTATCCCCTTGGAAAGCGGGGGCATTTTACGTTTTAATGGCCTGCGACTAAGCGTGAATAGTTTTTTTGAAAATACCCCGTGTAGGTCGGCTTTGAAAAGCGAAAAAATGCCGTTTCTTACCCACACCAAATTGATAGCCAAATGGAATTTCCTGACGACCTCCTCTATACCAAAGAGCACGAATGGGTACGTGTAGTTGACGGTGGGGCAAACGCCTACATCGGTATTACAGACTTCGCTCAAAAAGAGCTGGATGAACTCGTATACGTTGAGGTAGAAACAGTAGGCGAAGAGCTTGCTGAAGACGATGTTTTTGGCATCGTAGAAGCTGTAAAAACAACCAGTGATCTTTACATGCCTGTCGGTGGTGAAGTACTTGAGTTTAACCAGCAGCTTTCTGAAGATGGTGGAGACAACCCAGGTCTTCTCAACGAAGATCCTTATGGAGAAGGTTGGATCGTCAAGATTCGTCTATCGGATCCATCTGAGGTGAGTAGCCTAATGAGTGCTTCTGCATATCAAGATCTAGTCAGCTAAGAGGTTTCTTCCTTAAAGGAAACTTTTTTTAGTGTTCAACCACCCGTTTTGGCGAAAGCTGCATCTATGCTACCGAACACGCGCAAGTGGGCTTTAGTGCTCGCAATTTTTGTCACGCTCGTGGTCGTGTACTTGTCTTTAGGCAATCCACCGCAAATAGGACCTAAGCTGTTCGACTTTGAGGGCGCCGATAAGATTAAACACGCTCTAGCGTATGCAACGCTCGCTGTTCTTTGGCTAAATGCTTTCACTGTTGGAACGCCAACAGGAAGCAAAAAGGGCCGCTATCTATGGCTTTGGCTATGGGGAGCACTCTTTCTACTTGGGGTACTACTAGAGGTCTTACAATGGACACTTTTCCCCAATCGCTACTTCGAATATGCTGACATGTTAGCAAACGGAATAGGGGCTGGAATTGGTAGCCTCATTTTTAAACGTATTTTACCCTCGTAAAAATCACAAATCTATGGACGTCGTAATCCCGAGTATGGGAGTAGTTCTAGGCATAGCTGGCCTTTTCGCCGCTGTCATTGCCTTGGTCTTCTTCATACGAATGCGCTACAACAGCAAGACTAGCGAAGACCTCGCTGCTGGTTTAGACCAGAAAAGCTCTATTATCGGACGTACAAAGTACCCTGGTGTAGATGTTTTTCGTCTTAGCAACAGCTTTTTTGCTTTCGGCTTAGTACTTTCTCTACTTACCTGCATTTTTGCTTTCAACTGGACCACGTATGATGACGTGATTTTCATTCCGGATGATGCAATGGATCTAGAGGAGTTGGTTGAAGTTGAGCCTCCGCGTACTGCTGAGCCACCACCACCGCCACCACCGCCACCACCACCTGTAATCGAGGAAGTTCCAGAGGAGCTTATCGAGGAAGAGGATGAGCCGGAATTTATCGATCAATCTGTCGAGGCAGAGGAAGTTGTTGAAGCACCAGTTGTTGAGGCACCCGTAGTGGCTCCACCACCACCGCCTCCACCACCACCTGCACCGAAGGTTGAAGAGATCTTCAAGGTCGTTGAGCAAATGCCAATGTTCCCAGGTTGTGAGAACTCAGGAGGATCTAACGAAGAGCTACAGCAATGTGCTACCAAGAAGATGCTCAAGTTCATCTACGGTAACATTAAGTACCCAGCCATCGCTCGTGAAAACGGCGTAGAAGGAACGGCAGTCGTTTCTTTCGTGGTAGAGCGTGACGGAAGCATCACAGGTGCTAAAGTTGTTCGTGATCCAGGTGCTCAAACAGGAGATGAAGCACTCCGCGTAGTGAAGACCTTCCCTAAATGGGCTCCAGGTAAGCAACGTGGTCAACCTGTACGTGTACAGTTCAACCTCCCAGTGAAGTTCCGTCTCGAGTAAAATCGAACTCAGCTTTTGCTAAATCAAAACGCCCGTTCTCTGCAAGGAGGATGGGCGTTTTTGGTTTTGGTACTTAGGATGTCGACCAGCGACTAATGTTTGCCCGCACTCTGTGAGGGCTGGCGGAATTAGAATCGCAAAGGTTGCTGAGCCTCTTATGCAAAGGAGCAAGGATCGCAATGCTAGACGTAAAGTCTAATAGCTACATGCTTGTTGTTGGCGTCTGTCAACATCCGGCTTTGCGACCTTTGCCCCTTTGCGTAGCCCGCAGGGCGCTCTGCGATTCAAAAAACGTTGCGATTGCCGTCATGATCTGCGTTTCCTACTTTTCTGCGAAGTGGCAAAACCACGCCTCTGCGCTTCAAAGAGGGGTTGCTCGACACATCCAGAGGATGTCAGCCGTCGAGATACGATCTGCGATAAAAGAGTAATTATTCTTCGTGGGTTAGCCACCAATCCCTTGCGTATTCGCATCTATATATTTGAAGGACAAACGGTTACGTAGAGTTTGGCTTCGCTAGATCCGGTAAGTTTCCGGACTAAAAATCTATACTGATGACTCCTCTATTACTCGGTTTCACGACCGTCCTGGCCATGCTATATCTATACCATGCCCGTCGCAACAAAGTCCTCAAAACGGACGCACGGTTACCGCGTGGTCAATGGTCTTCTCACAGACTTACGTTTCTAAACTTTGGTCTTGTATTCGCTCTCGGATTTGTAACGATGGCGTTTGAATACGAGACGCTCCCTCCTGTATATGATCAAGAAATTGGGGAGGTATTTAGGCAGGTGGTTGAGGTCGAAGTGATTCGCACGGCACATCCTGAAGACCTTGAATTGCCGCCACCTCCACAAGACGATAAAGTCGAAAAATTCAACCTGCTTGCAGAACTAGAATTGGTAGAGGATACGCAGCCCGCTGAAGATCTTAATTTTATTGAAGATGCACCCACGCCGGTGCCGGAAAATGTGAAGGTGGTCTACGTAGCTCCTACACCTCCCCCAGCACCGCCACCACCACCGCCTGCGCCTGTCGATGAGACTGACATCTTCGTGGTTGTTGAGCAAATGCCCATGTTCCCAGGCTGTGAAAGCGCTGGTGGCTCAAAGGGGGAGATGGAGATGTGTGCGACAGAAAAGATGCTCCAGTACATTTATGCACGTGTTAGGTATCCAGAAATTGCTAAGCAAAACAACGTTCAAGGAACAGCCGTAATCAGCTTTGTCGTCGAAAAGGACGGCACTATTACGGGGGCGAAAATTGTAAGAGATCCTGGGGCGATGACGGGGAAAGCAGCACTTGATGTGGTCAATAGTTTCCCGAACTGGAATCCGGGAATGCAGAGGATGCAGCCTGTCCGTGTACAGTTTAACCTACCTATTAAGTTTAAATTGAATGACTAGCTCTTCAGTATCTAGCTAAGGTGTTGAACATGATAACCCCCGAGCAAGCACCAACTCTTGCTCGGGGGCAACTCAACCCCTACCTTTCTCGTTTACTGATGTATATGCCGCACCTTTTACGTTGCCTTACTATTTCCTTCGTTCTAGCTCTCAGTTTTCTGACGCTACCTGCGTTCGCGCAAATGGAAGTAGAGCTGGCGAAGCAGTACTACAGCCAAGGCGAATTCGAGAAGGCTGCCGAACTCTATGACAAGCTCTACACGGCGCAACCTCGCAACGAGTATTACCTGACACGTTACATCGAAAGCCTGCTTAAAGCAGACCTTTTCGAAGATGCAGAGAAGGCCATCAAAAAAGCGATCAAGGCCAATCCAACCAACATGGCACTTTACGTGCAGCGCGGATTGAACTATGAAGCCCAAGGCGAAATGCTCAAGGCCGAAAAGGTCTACGAGGATGCTATCAAGAAGCTTCCGGCTGAACGGTTTGCGATTCAAAAGTTGGCGAACTCCTTCTCTCGTGCTGCGAAGTACAAGGATGCTATCGCGACCTACGAGCGTGGTGGCGAACTGTTGAAGGACGAAACGATGTTCGCCTACAACCTCGGTGCACTCTACCAGCAACTCAACGACGAAGAGAAAATGGTACGCAACTACCTTCTCGCTCTTCGGGATAAGCCGATGCGACTCGGAAGCGTACAAAGTATCCTTTCACGTTACCTCGACGAGGAAGGATACCGCCGCGTTCAAACGCAAATTTTACTCGAACTACAAGGTGCGCCAGACAACGAAACACTTACGGAGCTGCTCGTTTGGACCTACATCCAACAGAAAGACTTCCGTTCGGCAATGCGTCAGGTCAGGGCACTCGACATGCGTCGCCAAGAAGACGGTCAGCGCATATATCGTCTCGCTACCACCGCGCTCAACGAACGCCAGTACGTTGCAGCTAAAGATGGGTTTGACTATATCGTCAAAACCAAAGGTGAGCGGAATCCATACTACATCGACGCGAAGAAGCTCGGTCTTCAAGCAGAGCGCGAACGTTTGCTCTCCGCTCCAACGTTCGACAAGCCAGCCTTCGTCGCATTAGAAGCACAGTACGTTGCCTTTCTCGGCGAAATGGGCCTCAATACAGCAACTGCGCCACTCGCTCACGAACTTGCCATGCTTCAAGTCAACCAGCTTGGCAAAAGAGACGTGGCGATTGAAGGACTGAAAGCCATTCTGGAATTTCCAACCTCGAAAGAGTTTGCCGCACGTACCAAGCTCGACCTTGGCGACTTCTACCTCATGGAAGGCGAACGCTGGGAATCAACGCTGCTCTACAGTCAAGTAGACAAAGCTTTTCCGGAAGGAGTTCTCGGTCATGAGGCACGCTTTCGAAATGCACGCCTCAGCTACTACAGCAGTGATTTCGAATGGGCACAAGAGCAATTCGACATCCTAAAGTCAAGTACATCACGACTTATCGCCAACGATGCCATCGACATGTCGGTGTTCATCATGGACAACCTCAACCTAGATACCACTGCGGTTCCTTTATCGATGTACGCTGCTTCCGAGTTGCTCGGATTCCAAAGTCAGTTCGACGCAGCTTTCGCTAAGCTTGACTCCATCGACACCATGTTCCCAGAGAACGACTTACTTGATGATGTGCTGTTTGCTCGCGCTAACCTTCATCGCCAACAAGGCAACTTCACACTCGCTGCTGAGTTTTACCGAAAGGTGCTAGAAGTCTTTCCTGAAGAGATCCGCGCAGATAACGCACTATTCGCCCTTGCCGAAATCTCAGAGCGCCAGCTAGGCGATGCAGAAGAGGCTAAGACCCTTTACGAACGTCTCTTCTTGGAGTATGAAAATTCCATCCTCGCCGTCGAAGCCCGCAAGCGCTTCAGAAGGCTGAGAGGTGATGAGTTGGGGTAGAAATTCCTCGCTGTTGCGAATTACTATAGTCTAAGAGGTCTGTCATATATACGACAATCGCTGATCTGGTCGTATTATAGATCTACCTCAGTCTGATCTATATGAAGCGCATTTCTTCCCTACTCTGTCTCCTTAGCATATTACTTGTTTCTGCCTGTGATTTTGGTCCTGATCCTGCTTCGGCAGAAGCAATGCCTTCGCTCAGCTATGCCCCATACATTTCAGCTTTTTCAAGTGGACTTGTTGGTGCCCGTGAACGGATTCGAGTCGAATTTCCTTACGCACTTGATGGCGTAAATGCCGGTAGTGACGCTGATCCGAAGCTGTTGAGCATTGAGCCAAAAGTCGAAGGGACCTTGCGCTGGGAGCGACGCTCTATACTCACCTTTACTCCTTCTGAAAGCTTACGCCAAAACACGACGTATACGGCAACCGTAGCGCTCGGAAGTTTGCGTCCAGACGTCCCAGATAGTCTCGCTCGATTCCAGTTTTCGTTTTCGGCTATTCCTCAAGGACTTAATTTAAAAGATGCTCGGCTCCGCCCAGATCCGCTAGACGATGACCCCAGGAAACGTCAGGTTATCGGCAAGATCGTGAGCTTTGATTACGCCGAGTCTGCCGAGATAGAGCAGACCCTTACGGTTACTCAGAACGGTAAGAACTTAGCGTTATCCTGGACGCATGCGGATAAAGGTCGTAGTCATGAATTCATTGCCGATGGGGTAGTGCGTGGATCTAAAGAAGGAGAAATAACGCTGCGCATGCGTGGTGATGCACTTGATGTTTCAATAGATTCAAGCAGAGTTGTCAAAGTGCCGAGCGTCAATAGTTTTACGACTACCAGTATCGAAGTTGAACAAGCCACCGATCAGGTAGTCACTGTCTTTTTCTCTGATCCGCTTTCGCCAAAACAAGACCTCACAGGACTCGTCTATTTGTCGGATGGAACAGACTTGCGTTTGGTCAAACAAGGTTCGGCCATTCTTGCATATCCAACTGCGCGACGTACAGGTTCTCTTGAGTTAGTTGTTGATGGCAGCGTCGAATCTTCAGCGGGTGGCAAGCTTGGGAAAGAGGGCAGATTCAAGGTCAACTTCACGGACCTTAAACCTGCGCTTGAAATGACGGGAGAAGGCACGATCGTTCCTTCCAGTGAAGGAATGAAAGTACCGTTTAGAGCTGTTGCACTTAAGAGCGTCAATGTCGAAATCATTCGTGTATACACGAGTAATGTAGCGCAGTTTCTTCAGCAGAATCAACTCGATAGCTGGTCTGGTATTACACGCGTCGGTCGACCGGTTTATGACGGAAAGGTTCCACTCAAAGCGACAGGGTCAATTGATTATCTCGCGTGGAATTACTTCGCAATTGACATTGCCGAACTCATTGCCGTGGAGCCTGGAGCGATCTACCATACCGTGATCAGTTTTGGACCAGAAGACTCCCGCTATCCATGCGAAGAAGTCTTAAAAGCTCCAATTGCAAGTGTTGATCCTCAAGCAAAATTGGCGTCATTTAATCAGCTGAATTATTACAGTGATTACGAACAGGGTCACTACTACCGAGGTCATGGTGGCGATGATCCGTGTAAGCTCAATTACTATTCTGGAAGGAAGGTCTCACGTAATTTCTTAGCCTCTGATATTGGTCTAATGGCCAAAGCCGGTAGTGGTACGGAAATGCTTGTTGTCGCAACAGACTTGAAGAGTACGGCACCCTTAGGTGGAATTGAAATCGACCTGCTCAATGTGCAGCAAAAGGTAATGGCCACGGCTACGACGGAGGCAAATGGTGTCGCAATTTTTAACCTAGAATATCAACCCTTCTTGGCTGTAGCCAAGCGTGGAGAAGAGCGTGGGTATCTCCGTCTTGATGATGGAATGGCACTCAACACGAGTACGTTTGATGTTGCTGGTGAGCGCGCGAATGACGGTACACGAGGTTTGATCTATGGCGAACGAGGCGTCTGGCGACCTGGCGATTCAATCTACCTAACGTTACTACTCGAACGTGACGAAAAGGAGGAAACGGCCAAGGTGCCAGTCATCTTTGAATGGTTCAACCCTAGCGGACAGATGGTCGCTCAACGTGCCGTGCTAGAGAGCGCTCCAGGAATGTTTAGCCTGCGCACGGCGACCGATCCTGACGATCCGACTGGGCCATGGCGAGCTCGTGTTCGTTCAGGAGCAACTACAATCGCGCAGACCGTCCGGATAGAGTCTATTATGCCCAATCGCCTTAAAGTGGAGTTGGGTTTTGCTGGTGATCCCGTTCCTCTTTATGACGACAGCGAGGCTGAACTTTCGGCCCGTTGGCTGCATGGTGCGGTATCTGGTGCCTTGAAGGCGGACGTGAAGTTTTCCGGGAATAGTATTAATCCTGATTTTCCGAAATACAAGAAATATACGTTTAGGGACGCCACTAAGAGTTTTAGCGTAAGCGATCAAATGGTTTTTGATGGTACCCTTAGCGCTGAAGGGACAACCACCTTTGACTTGGGTATCGAAAACCTAGAACAGGCACCTGGAATGATCAACGCTCGGTTCACAACTCGTGTGTTTGAGAAGACTGGGGCCTTCAGTACCGTGGTGCAAAGTGCTACGTTGAGCCCATTCAAAACATATGTCGGATTGAAGCGCCCAGAGAGCAAAAGCTACTACGGGCTCAATGCAAGCGAAACGCAGAATTTCCAGCTTATCGTGCTTGACGAAAATGGAAGTCCCGTTGATCGGGAAGAACTCCACGTTGAGATTTACGATATCGATTGGAGTTATTGGTGGGAGCGCAATCGCGGTAATACCCTCAGTAATTATGTTGCGAATAAAGCGCAACACATTGCCATCGAAACGACGGTGTCTGCGCAAAATGGTAAGGGGACATATCTCGGAGATTTCTCCAAGATGAGCTACGGGCGTAAGATGATTCGTGTCGTAGATCCGGTGAGCGGACACTCGACGGCGACGACCTTTTACCTTGAAAATCCACGTTGGGCTTACGATGCGAGTTCACGTCCTGGAGGTGCTGAGTTGTTAGCGTTCAATCTTGATAAGGAGGAGTACGCGTTAGGTGAGGACATCAAAGTTTCTCTTCCAGCTTTCCCTGGCGGACGCGCGTTCGTTACCGTCGAGTCCGGTAGTCAAGTCTTGAGTTATCGTTGGGTAGAAGGTAATGATGAACCTCAAGAAGTGAGATTGGGGGCAGATGCTGAGTATGCGCCAAACGCGTATGTACACGTAAGCTTGCTTCAGCCGCATGCGCAGACGGGCAACGATCAACCGATTCGGATGTATGGTATTCAGCCGTTTACGGTGAAGGATGCTAACCGTCAGCTTTCGCCAAAACTTGCCTTGCCCGCCGAACTTTCACCAGAAGAAACATTCACCGTTGAAGTGAGTGAAACTGATGGCCGAGCGATGAGTTATACGCTTGCAATCGTGGAAGAAGGCTTGCTTGATATCACGAATTTCAAAACGCCAGATCCGTACGCAAGATTCAATAGGAGAACAGCGCACGGTGTGCGAACGTGGGATCTGTACCGCTATGTTGTCGGTGCGTTTACGGGTAAGCTTGCTGGCCTTTTTGCTATTGGAGGAGACGAGGATGGTGGAGATGAAGCCGATCCACGCGCCAACAGGTTTCGGCCAGTTGTGAAGTATGTGGGCCCGTTCCAGCTTGCGAAAGGCAAGACCGTGAAGCACACCTTTGAGATGCCTAACTATATCGGTTCGGTGCGTGCAATGGTCGTTTCCAGTGCAGGAGAAGCCTATGGTGCTACAGAAGAGACGCGCCCAGTGAAGCGACCATTGATGGTACTCGCTACGATGCCTCGCGTACTTGGACCTGGAGAAACAATCGAACTTCCAGTTACTGTTTTTGGTATGGATCCGAAGATTAAAAACGTAGAAGTAAAACTTGAAGGTTTAGAGTTATTGACTACAACTAACAATACAACTTCAGTCAGTTTTGCTGAGCCAGGAGAGCAGATGGCAACGTTCACGGTGAAGGTTCCTGAGCTACTTGGTGTAGCGAAAGTAAAGGTCACTGCGACGGGGGCAGGTTTTAGCGCAAGCGATGAAATTGAACTCCAAGTCAGGGCTCCAAACCCAGAAGTGGCAGACGTGAAAAGTGCGGTTCTTGAACCTGGAGAATCATGGTCTTCCATTTATGAAGCGCCAGGAATGAAGGGTACCAATACCGGTACTTTCGAAATAAGTGGAAGCCTACCGCTCAACCTTGAGAATCGGTTGGGTTACCTGACTAGATATCCGCACGGGTGTTTGGAACAAACGACGAGTGCTGCTTTCCCGCAGTTGTATCTAAGTGATTTGGTGAAGTTGGAAGAGGAGCGTTCAGCCACGGTTCAGCGAAATGTGAAGGCAGCGATCCAGAAAATCGAACGATACAGTCGCAATGATGGGTCGTATTCTTATTGGCCCGGAGGAAGCAATTATGCTGCTTGGGCAACGAGCTATGCGGGGCACTTTCTACTCGAAGCGAAAGACAAGGGCTATCGGATTTCGGAGACCCGCATGAACCGTTGGAAGCAAGCGCAAAAGCGTCAAGCGAATGCATGGACGCCCCAGCGTGTCAAGAATTACCGTTACGAGCAACCAGTGACTCAAGCGTATCGCTTGTTTACGCTGGCGAGGGCAAAGTCGACACAATTGGGGGCAATGAACCGCCTTCGTGGTTACGACAAACTAGATGCGACAAGTAAGGAGTTTTTGGCTGCGGCATACGCGTTGGCCGGTCAACGAGATGTGGCCAGGGAGCTACTTGCGAGTACGCAGGATTCTAAAAAAGAAGACGATTATTACCGCTACTCTTATGGCTCTAGAATGCGAGACCTTTCTGTATCGCTTTATGTTCATACGATGCTTGGCGAACGTGAGAAGGCATTCAAGCTAGCGGAAACCATGAGTGCTCACTTGAGCAGTGAGCGATGGTATTCGACGCAATCAACTGCATGGGGTTTATTGGCCATGTCTACGTACACAGGAGGTGAGCCGAAGAACAAGCCATTGGTTTATACCTATGCCTATGAAGGTGCTGAATCTGCGATTACCCAAGGAGAGAATGTACGTCTCGTCGATTTACCAGAGCCACCGCAAGTGGGGCAATCTTTCTCGGTTGAGAATAAAGGTGAACGAAGGATGTATGTCCGCTTGGTAACGAGTGGTATTCCGACAACGTCTCAATCCAAAGCGGAGTCTAGCAACCTCAAGATGACGGTCAAGTATACCGATCTTGGTGGTAAAAAGATCGACCCAAGAGAGCTGCGTCAGGGACAAGATTTCTTGGCGGTGACAACGATTTCGCATCCGGGATCACTCCGCTATTATAGCGAGATGGCGTACACACAAATCTTCCCTTCTGGTTGGGAGATTCGCAATGAGCGTCTGGAAGGTCAAGGACGTCCGAGCGGAGTGGATTATCAAGACATTCGAGATGATCGGGTGATGAGCTATTTCAACCTTGCACGACATAAGTCAATCACACTTACGACACAACTGAATGCAGCATACTTGGGTAAGTATTTCTTGCCTGATCAATATGCGCAAGCAATGTATGATCGGGATATTAGGGCGAGGGTTCCGGGGATGTGGGTGGAGGTGAAGTGATTTAGCGCGGCATCTGAGCTCTGCTCAGGCGCTATTTGAGACCAGAAAAGACCTGGCTTTGGAAAGCGGAATCCGGCATTTCAGGCGCTATTCGAGACCTGAAATGACCTGACTTCGGAAAGCGGAATCCGGCATTTTGGGCGCTATTCGAAACCAGAAATGACCTGGCTTCGGAAAGCGGAATCCGTCATTTTAGGCGCTATTCGAGACCTGAAATGACCTCGCTTCGGAAAGCGGAATCCGGCATTTCAGGCGCTATTCGAGACCTGAAATGCCTCGCTTCGGAAAGCGGAATCCGGCATTTCAGGCGCTATTCGAAACCTAAAATGACCTGGCTTCGGAAAGCGGAATCTGGCATTTTAGGCGCTATTTGAGACCAGAAAAGACCTGGCTTCGGAAAGCGGAATCCGGCATTTTAGGCGCTATTCGAGACCTGAAATGACCTGAGCAGAGCTCAGATTCCGTCATTACTCCAATACAAACAGAAACGACTTGTCTCCCGTTGCAACGGCTTTTCCATCACTGTCCGGGCTTTCGATTCCGTAGTCGTTGTCGTTGACGATGTAGATCTTGCCTGATGGATCAACGGCCAAGCCTTCCGGTTTTTTGAGATCGCTTGGGTAGCCAGCTGATAGTAAGTCTAGGAACAAAGCTTTGGGAGCCAAGAGTACGCCTCCTAAAAGCGCCGATACATTGTCTGAATACCTTTCTGGTGGGCTGGCCGATTTTGCTTGATACGTCACACCGCCGAGGTTGACGGCATAGACTTGAGCCGACCATTTGCCGTATTTGTCATACCCGTGCTCAAGCACAAGTAACCTGCCGTCGGGATGCATGGCAAGGTCTCCGATCTTTCTGCGGACGGCATCAAGAGAATAGATAAAGTGTCGGACGGCGCCTGTCTTTGTATTGATGCGCAAGAAGCGAACGAGCGTCGTTTTCGGATCTCCTGTGGGCGGACTTAGCGGACCTTGTAGCGCAGCGAATAAGTACCCGT
Organism: Saprospiraceae bacterium; assembly: GCA_045110575.1. GTDB lineage: Bacteria > Bacteroidota > Bacteroidia > Chitinophagales > Saprospiraceae > CALDTK01. The sequence continues at coordinate 70,122 of JBGCGF010000001.1, read as the reverse complement.
TGCTATAGGCCAGTCCTTCGAATCCAAGATTAGGTTGTCTTTGCAAAAGCCACTTGGGGAGTTTCCTTGAAGGGGTGATGCTAAGCGGAGAAAAGCGCGATCGATAGGCGACGGAAGCGCGTTCAAATTCCAAGATGCTGGGGGCGTATTCATCAGCGACCCAAAGGAGGCTATCGATGGCAATGAGACCTTCACTGTCGATACCGAGTGGAGACTTGGCAATCTTTTCATAGTTCGCATCTAGAGCAATTTCTATCTTTTGCTTCGTGTTGGTAGAAGGGATTGGTAAGCCTAGAAATGGCGATCCATCTGAAGCGAGAAGAGAGATGTCTCGTGTAATGTGAACACCGGTTGAGTCTATGCGAAGCGTGCTTATTGCAGGTGAATAGGTTGGAATTGGAAACCGCTTCGCGGGTTTGTTCGCGTGGTTTTCGGCATCAAGATTTGGGCCTCGATCGTTGAGTGCAAGTAGGTTTCCCTCGTGGTCGATGGTTAGCGCGGAATAGCCTCCGTCTGATATTATTGCGCCGTCAATGGTACCAATGCTATCCGAGCGGAGTTCGTATTGGGTGAACTGTTTTGTCGGAGCAGCCGGGGTAGATGAAGAAGGCTTACACATGGCCAAGGTGAGCAGCGCAATGCTTATACCGAGTATTCTGAGCATCATAAATTGGGAGGGATTGGCGTTGTAAGGGGATGCAATGTATGAAGGTTCGGACCCGCTCTGCGGGCATGTGTTTCGCGTAGGGTCGTGAGGTTATCTACTTTTGCGTTGGTCAACACGTTAGTTTAGTCTTTCGAGCGTCGAACTTTAGTTTTGTGCGTTCGACCCTACGTCAGTATTGTTCGTCTACTTCGCAGACGTGAGAGGTCTCCAGTCTCTAGCTGTGCAGTAGTCAAGCTTCCAATAACGTACTAGTATTTTAGTTACCCCATGCAACGAATCAACCGCAAATATTTTTTTGGAGCAGTGGCCTTGGTCGCACTGCTTGTCTGGTTGTGCTGCTTGCCCTCAGTTCTGTTTGAAGCGCCATACAGTACGGTGGTGTACAGTGTGGAAGGGGAGTTGTTGAGTGCTCGAATTGCTAAGGACGGGCAGTGGCGATTCCCGATGTCTGATAGCTTGGATGAAAAGTACGTTACTTCTGTCAAGCTGTTTGAGGACGAGTATTTTGAGTGGCATCCGGGAGTGAATCCTGTTTCTATTTTTCGCGCCTTTCGGCAAAACTGGAAAGCAGGGAAAACGATAAGTGGCGGTTCAACGCTTACGATGCAGACAGTGAGGTTGATGCGTGGAGGAAAACGTAGGCGCTTCATCGAAAAGTTGATCGAAGCAAGCTGGGCAACGCGTTTGGAGTTGACGCACAGCAAAGACGAAATTTTGCAATTGTATGCGGCGCACGCTCCGTTTGGTGGGAATGTCGTTGGGCTTTCTGCGGCGGGGTGGCGATACTACGGTAGGCCGCCGACGCACTTTAGTTGGGCAGAAGCTGCGGGCTTGGCCGTGCTCCCAAATGCGCCTGGTGTTATCTATCCCGGACGTTCACCTGTTGAGTTTTTGCGAAAGCGAAATGCACTCTTAGATAAGCTGAGTGACCGTGGTTATTTGGATGCGACAGAACTCGTTTTGGCGAAAGCTGAACCGCTACCAGGGAAGCCACAGCCGCTCCCGAATTTTGCGCCTCACTTTACAGAAGCAGTTGCTCAATCTGAAAAGGGAAACGGACAATCCACCTTGCAATCGGATCTGCAAAAAGAACTGAATCGAGCGATTGATCGACACCATGAACGGCACCATTCGAACGGAATTCATAACGCCGCAATTCTTGTACTCGATGTCAAAACAGGCGAGCCAATTGCGTACGTCGGCAACACCACTTGCGCAGATCGAGGAAGTGGAAGTGAAGTAGACATCGTGCAAGCAAGGCGCTCAAGTGGGAGCTTGCTGAAACCGTTTTTATACGCTGCGCTTTTGGATGAAGGAAGAATCAGTCCGCAGACGTTACTTCCGGATATTCCGACGCTAATTGCGGGGTATTCACCAAAGAACTTTGACCTCTCTTATGACGGTGCTGTGCCTGCGCGAGAGGCGTTGACGCGCTCGTTGAATGTGCCGCATGTGCGCTTGTTACAGGAATATGGCATCGAACCGTTTTTGCTTCAATTGCGCGAGGCGGGCTTCTCTAGCTTGGATCGTGGTGCGGATAATTATGGACTCTCGCTCATTCTTGGAGGAGGCGAAGTGACGCTCTGGGATGTGGCGCAGGTGTATCGGCGTATGGCCTTGGCTGCAAAGACTAGTGGTCTGACGGCTCCCGCGGTCAACCGAGACCACGCCCAGACCTTCCCTTACTCCCCCAGCGCTTCATACCTCACCTTAGATGCGCTCACGGATTTGAAACGTCCTGGCGATCTCGCTGCGTGGAGGTCTTTTTCGGGCAGTCGCAAAGTGGCTTGGAAGACAGGTACCAGTTTCGGTTTTCGCGATGCTTGGGCTGTAGGTGTAACTCCTGAATACATCGTTGCCGTGTGGACGGGCAATGCCGACGGTGAAGGTCGACCGGGTCTTACAGGAGCTAGTGTTGCTGCACCGTTGCTCTTCGAGGTGTTCGATGATCTGCCAGAAACTACGTGGTTTTCAGCACCTGTGTCTGAGATGAGTGAGGTATTCCTCTGCAACGCTTCGGGTTTGCAAGCCATAGCTGCTTGTACTTCGATTGACACGGTACTTCTTGCCGCGAATGGACAACGTCTGGACGTCTGCCGATACCACACCTTTGCCTACGTCAATGAAGTGGGGGAGCGCATCGATGCGCATTGCGGAGGCCTGTCTTCTGCTACAGAAGTCTCGCTGTTCACGCTGCCACCTGCGTGGGCCTGGTACTACCGCAAGCATCATCCGAATTACGGTGCGCGCCCGAAATGGGCTGCAGGCTGTGGAGTGGAGCGTGCGGATTTGATGTCTCTTGTGTATCCGCGTGGTGGCCGGCAGTTGCACTTGCCACGCGATCTATCCGGTATTCAAAAACCAGTCGTCTTTGAAGTGGCCCATGCGGAGTTGGGGCGGACGTTACATTGGTATTTGGACGAGGATTATGTTGGAAGTACCGAGCGTCATCATCAGCAGCCGTTGGTGCCTTCATTAGGGAAGCACAAGTTGCTCGTGGTTGATGATTTGGGTAGAGAGTTGGGGTATTTGTTTACGGTTGTTGCCGGGTAGTTATCTGTTAAAGTAGTATTCGCTAAAGCAATTACGAATACCTATAGGAATCCCTGTTACACCACTTCTAGTGCATTACTGCTTTCGCTAAAACTGCTTTTGTTGTCTTCCGTGGTAATCGCAAGTGGGATTTTGATCTCAAAGATTGTCCCAGTGGGTTCGCCCTGCGAAACCTGTATGTCTCCTCCTAGTCTGGTGATTACTTTTTTGCAGACGGCCAGGCCTAAGCCCGTTCCTTCATATTCATCCGTGGTGTGAAGTCGTTTGAACAGCGTAAAGATTTGCTCGTGATATTCTGGAGCAATTCCTATTCCGTTGTCTGCGACGGAGATGTACGCAAATTCTTGTTTCTTCCAGATCGTAATGTTAACTTCTGGTGTTTCAGAATCGTTATACTTCAATCCGTTTTCAACAAGGTTTTGAACAGCTTGTAGAATGTATGCTTTTGGAGCGACTAGATCTACATCACCAGCTAAGTTAATCTTTCCGTTCACACGTTTTAGATCGGGAGAAAGTTGGTCGATCAATTGGCTAACCGCAGTGTTTAAATTGAATTTCTCTGATTCAGAATTAATGTTTGAATCAATTCGAGAAAACTCAAGTACATCTGTAATTAGAAAGTGCATTTGACGTGCATTCGTCTTTGCGATCTCGAGGTATTCCGATACGGTTTCTTTTGCCTCTATTGGCAATCGTCTTTCGATGAGGCTGAGGAAGCTTGTAATGTTACGTAGTGGCGTCTTAAGGTCATGACTTGCGATGTATGCAAATCGCTCTAGTTCTTCATTCGATGCCTGTAGTCGCTTCGCCTGTTCTGTAATCTTTGTTGTCCTTCGCTCGACCTCTTCTTCTAGTTGTTGCTGCGTATTATGACGGAGTCTCAGCCTGTAATAGATGAACGCTACAATGCAACTGAGTAGAGAAACAAGGACGCTCCATGCCAGGCGCTCTGATCGTGCGCTGGCCTTCTCAGCCTCTTGTCGAGCAATCATCTCGTTTGAAAGTGCCAGTTGTGCAATGCTACGTTCGGCCTCACGATCTAAAGACTCCATTCGAGCAGAGATGTAGTGTTTTCTTGCGTCTAAGCTATCACGAAGGTGATGATATTCATCTGAGATTTTAAAGGCTGTGGCCAGTTTGTTCTCTTTTTTGGCGATAATGATTAGCTCTTTACGAGCAAGGTTTGAGGAGTATAAATCACCGGCGCCTTTAAAATAGTCGAGAGCTATTTCTAAATCTTTCTTAGCCTTTGTAAGTTGCCCATCTTTTCTATAGAATCGACCTCGGACGGTATGCGAATTACCAAGGACAATGGGGTGGTTAGATTCGACAGCAAGTGTAAATGCTATTGCTGTATTTTTATACGCATCATCCTTACGTCCAATGCCATATTCAGCCTCGGCTAGGTTTAGGTATAAGTTACCTATGGGCGTTCCTTGTTTGGCAGTATCTAGATAGGCATTCTGAAGTTCAACGGCTTTAGTTGCATAGATGATTGCCTTATCATGAAAGCCCATTTCGTTTAGGCAAGTAGCCGAGGCATCATGTGAAAGAAGCTTTACGCGAATTTCTGTTCCACGAAGACTTTCGGTTGCAGCTTTTTGCGTGTGAATCGCAGCTTCTTCCATGTTCTCTCCATAGTAGGCTAAGTACCCTTTAAAGAAATGGAGTTTCGTTCTAAGGTTCTGATTGAGACTAGCTGGAGGGAGCTGCGAAATCTTATCTAAGTAATGATATGCGCTAGGATGATTACTCATTCGAGCAGCTACTCTTACGAGGGCCATGTACACTTCTGCAATCGCTTCGTTATCGGCTCCCGTTTGATTCCACGAGTTTGCTGTCCGCTGCAGAATTGACAAGTAGATATATGAATCGCTTAGGTCTTGGACGAGCGTTTCGCAGGCATAGAGTACTGAGACAAACTCTGTATGGTCTTTAGAACAGGCGACAGATTCACAGATTTGCTTGATTTCTGCGCCTAACGCTATTCGAAGATGCGAGGTGGTATCGCCTGTTTCTACCAATTCGGTTTTTAGCTCATTGGCGTAATCGAACATGGGGTCTTCAGTGGTTAGCTGGGCCGCCCCTGTACTAGCAAACCAAAGGAGACAAGCATAGAATACTATCGAGATCTTGAAGGTGTTACTCATGCTCATTTTGGACTGCCGATTTAACGAATGGTGGGATTCGTCTAAGTGAACTAAACTCCATATTTACATAAAACTTCGTGCCGTGTCGTGTGGTGGTGTTTGAGTGAGTGTAAAGTGCTTTTGGACAGTAGATTATGGGCGTTTTCTTAAGTGCAGGAGAGGCTGGTCTTTCAATGCAATTTGTCTAACAAAATAGTCCCGTGGTGACTCGCGCGAAAAGAGTTGAGCTCTTATGTGGAGCATTGGACACACTGGTTCTCAGATTTAAGCGGATACTCCTGTCAATAGCTTTGACAGGAGTCTTATCTCGATGTCATATGGGAGAAGTGGATAGTGTTGCTCACCGAGAAGACACGCTACCCAACCCAAATAATAACCTCCGTCCCACCAGCACTTCCATCGGCCAAGGTCAAATCCTTTACCTCAAAATCAGCAGCTCGACCTTGCTTCTTGGCAAAATGCTGCAGGCGCTTACGAGTAATGTCAAGTCCAAAGCTCTTCTGCTTGGTCGGGTTGTGCTGCTTTTCCAACTGGGTTGCCGCACGACCGATTCCATTGTCGCGAACGATCAATTGGAGGGCTTCGTTTTCATTGACAGTGACTTCCAGTTCGAGGATCTTCTCGCCCTCTTTCTGACGCAAGCCATGCCATAAGGCATTTTCTAAAAAGGGTTGAAGAACCATCGGAGGGATGGTCAAGAAATCGCCGTCAACGTTGGGAGCAACATTGACACGAAAGTCGATTAGCTCATTAAATCGAGCGTTTTCTATTGATACGTAGAGCTTTGAATTCTCGATTTCCTCTGCAAGCGGTACTTGCTCGTTATTGGTCGATGAAAGGATGCGACGCATCAACTTGGCGAACTTGCTCAAGTAGTTGATTGCTGCATCGCCTTGGTTGGAAATAAGATAACTCTTCACGCTATTTAGCGCATTGAAGAGGAAGTGCGGGTTCATTTGGGCAGCAAGGCGTTGTTGCTCAAGTTTTACGAGATCGCGTTGTAAGACAAGTTTACGCTGGCGGTATAAGACACCGAGAATAACACCCAAGAACAGGAGTAGAATAACGAAGCCTGTGAAGTTGCGTCGTGTTCGACGGGAACGCTCACGCACGAGTTCATTTTCCTGTGCTAGACGTTTGATTTCTAGATCTTTCAGCTCATCGTCGTACTGCGCCGAGAGTGCCGAAACGTAGCGTTGGTTCTTCTCGTTGAGGACGCGTTTCTCGAGTTCATTGGCACGCTTAAAATAGGCAAACGCTTCCTCGATATGATCTTGACGCTCTTCTAATTTGGATAACAAACGCAGTGCCTTGGCCTCTTCGTCGATGAGATTATGCTCTATTGAAAGTGCTTGGGCGCGAAGGAGATGCGTTTTAGCAACGGGGAAGTTATTCGTTTCAATCAGGATGTCACCGTAGGCCAATTCTGCTGTTGTCATGTAGAAATTGTGCTTTCGCTTCTCTACAATCGGGAGCGCTTCCCTGATCAATTTTAAGGCTTTGTAGTACGAACCTTGACGTGTCAATACTCTTGCAATACCGATCGTATTGATGCTGAACCCGATTTCCGAATCAATCTCAGCATTATAAACCAGTGCCTTGCGATACATGATTAGTGCAGAGTCAAGTCGCCCACGGAGCTCCAATGCCGTACCTAGATTGAAGTGGTTGATAGCTAAGCCCAGCGTGCTCCCTATCTTCCTTTCAAACTCCATGGAATTATAAAAGGCCTTCTCTGCTTGGTCAAATTGTTCAATTTTCAAGTGGATACGCCCTTTGCCATCGTAGGCGATGGCTAACGCACGGAGATATTCGGAATTATCAGTTTTCGAGGCCTTGGCAAGTTCTATTGCCGCTTGGTGCGCATCCAAGGCATCCGTAACTCGGTCGGTGTATCGGAAGACGATTCCTCGGCTGTTTAGCGAAATGATTTCTCCAAGGGTATCCTTGGCTTTGATCGCAAGTATGTGCGCTTCTTCATGAGCTCTGAGGGCAAAATCATAGCGATAGCGCCTTCGGTGCATCGTCCCTAGCAAGTTTTTGGCAAAAGACTGTGCTACTTTCTTGTTGAGTACTTGTGCTTCCCCCAGCAAGTAAGTCATCAGGGTGCTGTCGTATCGAATTTCGTAGAGGACAGGTACTAGATCTTGATACTTTAAGTCCTCTATTTCCAGAAGGCTATCTATCCGGAACGTCCAATCGACGTCAGCAGACTTGTCTTGCCCCCAAGCCACTGTATAGAGGATTGAAAAGGCAGTTACTAGCAGAAGTCTCACGAAGATCACAGTCCTAATATCGCACAATCTGAAGACTATTGTCAATTTTTAAGAAGGGAGGCAACCAAGGCGCGTTTCTTGACGTAGGTATTTTATGCGCATTCTACTTTTACTCCTTGCTCTCTCTTCTTTAAGCCTGTTCGCCCAACAAACGGTTCCTGAGGTTCAGAAGCCAATGGTTACTAAGGTTACTGCAACCTGGTGTCCTCCATGTGGAGGTTGGGGCTGGGATCTTTTCGAAGACCTAATAGAAGACAATGAGACCTCTGCTGTGCTTATCGCTGGTCATTACGCAGGAAGCGATCTTGAAACGACCGCTGGCAATGAAATCGCGGACAACTTCGGCGTATCAGGACAGCCAAGTTTCTACCTAGGAAATACGCGTCAATCAGCAACGTCAGGTTCGGCAGCAACGTCTCGTACCAATATCAAGAATGCGATCGATGCGCAAGTTGCTTCTGCTCCAGTAGCAAATGCAACCGTATGGTCAACTGCTATTCAAGGCCGCGAGTTCTCTTTTGAAACGAAGACTCAGTTCTTCCAGGCAGCCAGTGGTGAGTACAACCTAGCGGTCTATGCCGTAGAAGATGATGTCATCAATCGCCAAACGAGCCGTGGAAACGACGCTGTACACCATCGCGTAATGCGAGGCACTATTCTAGGACAGAGCAGTTTCGGAGAGCTAGTCGTAAACGGTTCGGCTTCAGTAGATGCTATTTACACGTCAAGCTTTTCTTTCGATTTTCCTGCTACCTGGATGATGGACGAGGTGCGCCTTGTAACTGTTCTTTGGAAGAAGAATGGAGCGGGTGGATTTGACTTCGTGAATGCGAACGAAATCATGTCAAATGATTGGCAGCAAATTGTATCTGGAACCAACAACGTTCTAGCTGCGAACGATTTCCGAATTACAGGTTTTAGCGAAAGCGGAATCCTCTATACTTCACTAGACCTCACGACTGAAACCCAAGGCGTTTCTGTTGAGTTGATCGACGTAAACGGTCGCGTACTAGCAAGACGTCAGTTAGGTACTGCACCTTCCGGCAAAACTCAGCTCATCTGGGACGATGTACGTCTTCCTGTTGGACTAGTGGTTGTTAGACTCCGAACAAGTGAAGGTGAGCGAAGTGCTAAAGTTGTGCTACGATAGTCGCATCTTAGCCCCATGGCTGCTACGTTTCACTCCCTATATGCGCATGACATGGCTCGCGTTGCCGTTGCCGTGCCTCACGTTAGAGTCGCCGATCCAGTATTCAATGCTGAACGGACGATCTCAATGGCCAAGCAAGCTGCTGACCAAGGTGCAGTGCTTGTACTCTTCCCTGAATTAGGGTTGAGTGCATATAGCAATGATGACCTGCATCAGCAAGACGTCATTCTCAACGGAACCTTGGATGCCTTGCAAGCAGTGGTTTCTGCGAGTGAGCAAATCAGTTCGGTCATTATAGTTGGTGCTGGGTTACGTTTTAGCGGAAGCTTATACAACTGCGCAGTAGCTGTACATCAGGGGCGTATTTTAGGGCTTTCGCCAAAACTCTACCTGCCCAACTACCGAGAATTCTACGAAAAGCGACAGTTCTCAAGTGGGCGAGATGCAACGTTCGATCACGTGTACTTGCTTGGGCAGCGCTGTGAGTTTGGGCCAGATCTAATCTTCCAAGCAACCAACGTCAGCAATTTCGCCTTCCACATGGAAATCTGCGAAGATGTCTGGACGCCAATCCCACCAAGCACCCACGCGGCCTTGGCGGGAGCGACAATGCTCACCAACCTTTCGGCGAGTAACATCACGATCGGCAAAGCAAAATATCGGAGAGAACTCTGCGCAGCTCAAAGTGGAAAGTGCCTCGCGGCATACCTCTACGCTGCTGCCGGACCTGGCGAAAGCACTACCGATCTCGCTTGGGATGGACATGCGATGGTGCACGAACTTGGTGAGTCGCTTGCAGAAAGTGAGCGCTTTAGCATAGAAGAAGACCTCATCTTTGCCGACGTTGACCTAGGCCGAATCGTGCAAGAACGTTCACGTGTCACGAGCTTTCGCGACAGCGCAGGTGTGCACCGTGAGCAAGTCAGCAAGATTAGAGCTGTTCATTTTGGATTGTTGCTTCCACAGCAAGACGTTCCATTGTCGCGAAATATTGAGCGTTTCCCGTATGTGCCAAGTGACAATGCTCGTCGCGATGAGCAGTGCTACGAAGCGTACAACATTCAAGTGCAGGGACTCGCACAGCGCATGACTGCTGCTAAGATCAATAAGATCGTTATCGGGGTTAGTGGTGGATTAGATTCAACGCAGGCAATCCTTGTTGCGATCAAAACCATGGACCGTCTCAAGTTGCCACGCACCAATGTGTTAGCGTATACGATGCCTGGATTTGCGACCAGCGACGGTACCAAGAGCAATGCGTGGAAACTCATGAATGCACTTGGCGTTAGCGCCGAAGAAATAGACATTCGTCCGAGTAGTAATCAGATGCTCACGGACATAAAGCACCCTGCTGCTGAAGGTGTCGCGCAATACGACATTACCTACGAAAACGTCCAAGCGGGCGAGCGTACAAGCCACCTGTTCCGACTAGCAAACCACCACGGAGCAATGGTGCTTGGTACAGGCGATTTGAGTGAGCTAGCACTTGGTTGGGCGACCTATGGCGTTGGTGACCACATGAGTCATTACAACGTGAATGCCTCAGTACCAAAGACGTTGATTCAGCACCTCATTCGTTGGGTTGCTGAGACGGGGGAAGTTGGTGCAGATGCGAAGGAAGTCTTGTTCAGCATTCTCGATACGGAGATTAGCCCGGAACTCGTCCCTGCAGCAGAAGGCGAAGCCTTGCAGTCGACGCAGGCGAAGATCGGTCCGTATGAATTACAAGACTTCAACACCTACTATGTAACGCGTTATGGCTTTGCTCCGAGCAAGGTGGCCTTTTTGAGCTACCATGCTTGGCGTGATACAGCCAATGGTAACTGGCCTGCAGGAATTTCTGAAGGCGCTAAGAATGCCTACGATTTGCCGACGATCAAGAAATGGCTACGGACATTCTGCTGGCGCTTTTTCCAAGTGAGTCAGTTCAAGCGCTCTGCGGTTCCTAACGGTCCGAAGGTGCAGTCAGGTGGAAGCTTAAGTCCGCGAGGAGATTGGCGCGCCCCAAGTGATTCTACCGCTAAGATGTGGATCGATGAATTGGAGCGTAACGTTCCTGATGCGTAGCATTGGATCCGGTTCGGAGTGCGAAGGTCTGATTCCGCATGCTTTAGCTTGCGACTGCTAATCGGGAGCTGAAGAGCGCCATGCAGCTGCGCGCTAAAGCAGATCATCCACTCAACGCATCGTAATACTACCGCATGAAGCATATCCATCCCATTCAGCTCCGTTTTGCGGATACCGATGCACTCGGCCACATCAATAACTCTGCTTATGCGCTGTACATCGAGAGCGCTCGGGTAGGATTCTTGGTAGCAACGGGCTTGCCCGTAGGTAGTCTAGTACTTGCCCGATTGGAGATAGATTATAAGATGCAGGTGGAATTCGACGCGCACGCTTCGTTTACAGATCCTACAAAGGGACTTGTTGTAGAGAGTCAAGTAGAGCGGATCGGCAAGACGAGCATGACGCTGCGCCAACACATTATGTGGAAGGGTCAATTGGCTGCCGATGTCCGCACAGTGGTGGTGAACTTTGATTATACGACCAACGCTCCCTCCGTTGTCTCTGAAGAAATTCGAGATTTACTCGAACCTTATTTGGTAGGGTAGTATGTGCTTGAAGGTGACAATTGTTACTTGTTGTATCCTTTCAGAAGCTACCATCGTACACACGTCTTTAAAGCTTGTTTAAGTATTGCAAACTCGTCTGGAATTCGGTTGAATTTCGTTGAAGTGAGCGCCTTATAGCACGCGATGAGTCAAAATAAGACGTAGTGAAGACATCAGTAGTATTAGGCCGTGTTGTTAAAGTAGCAGCCGTTGTAGTAATAACCGCAACCATCACTTGGCAATCACGCACAGAGCACCAAGTAAAAGGTGGTGAAGATCGAGATATCCTAACTCAGCAAGCTGGGTTGGTTCCGCAACCATGGGTAGACTATCGCAAAGAGCAAGTTCACTCCATGCCTAATCGTTTTGCATTGAGCAAGGCGTATTACGGTACTGAAAACGCATTGCTCGAAGCTGCAGAGTTAGAGCGTCTGCGTGACCAAAGCGAGCTCATTGTCGATGAGCCTAAGTCATAGGACAACACTCAAGTTCGTTTAAGATTCAGTGTACTCGCTATTGGCCGGTACCTAGATCTATTCTTGAAAATCAATAGAATTTTACGAGCGTAACGACTAAGATCAGGAAAAGGAAAAGCGGGAAATACACCGCTTTGTAAATCTGATTCTCGTTGAAGTCAAAGATGTCACTCTTGTCTTTCGTATACACGATTAAATTCGCTGTCGACAGGATTACCATGAAATAGGTGATGAAGTAGAAGTATTCTAAGTAGATTAAATCTGCTGTAATAATCTCTTTCCTCATGTCAATGTGCGAGAAGATAAGCACAAAGAAAAACGCGGCCATACTCTCGATGACTCCTTGACGTTCTGCACTTTTATGTACAGCGTAAATCAGGATGAACATCATCAAGAGCGATACCACTATCGGGATGAGATAGGTGACGAAGGAGTTGAGCAGGTCTCTTTTCAGGTTGATGTTGAACCTTAGTGTTGGTACCCCTTCATAAAGACTCTTGTCTCCGTATCCGAAATCGGACTCATACGTATCTACCGTGTAGTTAAAGTAGGTCTCCATTACCTGGTTTCCTGAAATCCGAATATTTGGATTTAGGCCACTTTTTCGAGAAGGATTGGTAAAGCTATAGCTGCCAAGGTCAGGCGTGAAGACAAGTCGGTCCCGATTATTGAGCGGTGTGATTTGTAGACTCAAGTGGCGCTTGTCAAAAGGGTAGTCCGCGTATTTGAGGTTGAGTGTAAGCGTTACGCGTACATCCCATGTGACCAGTAAATAGCCGTCTTCCCCTTCTTTTGATGGGACCGTGTCACGGTTTACTTCTTCAATGTAGCTCGCTTCTGCAAAGGGCGACATCTGAGGGAAGTCGAATCCGATATCTACGTCGTCGACAATAGAAAGTGGATACTTTTGCCAGACCTTTCCTCCAACACTCAAGTCATACGAATTCTCAAACGTCATCCGGTTGATGAAGATGCCCGTAGGTACGGCTGTCGGTCGCGGCACCTTGCGCTCATCGGCTCGTTCGTCCAATGAATAAGTGAAGCTCCCGAGCGAAGCGACATCCACAATAGGTGCCGTTTCTTCTTTCGTTTGGATGTCTTGTGATCGGTGTTGTAAGTAGCCGACGAATACGAGTAGTCCTAGAAGAAGTATGCTTCCAAGAATACTAAGGATCCATATTTCTTGCTCGTCTAAGTAATCCTTTATGAAATAACTCGCAAAAATCAAAATGATGAATAGCGATAGCAGGAATCCTAGTCGTATTAATATGCGGTCGCGATTTTGTGTGTCGCCAAGCATGTCGTTCTTAAAGAAAGCAAGACCAATGCTCCAATTGGAAGATGGGATTTTGTCATAGAAAAATAGCGCTTCATCTCGTTGGGTTTCATCGTAAAATGAGATGCTTCCTGTCTCTCCATTCGACATGGCGGTGTAGGCACTCTTCAAAGAAAGCGCCGTCTCGTTTTCATTTAGGAAGTCCAAGTCGCGAACGCCGATATACTCCTCATGTGGGTGAGCGAGTAGGTTCCCTTTTGCTGAAGAGATTAGCCCGTAGCCAGTTTTACCTACACTGAGTTTATGGACGATGTCTTTGAATCCTCCTGCAACGAAACTCATGGTTATTGTTCCGCGCACCTTGCCCTTGTTCGGTCCTGAGCGATAGTAGAAGGGAACGCCATAGTCGATGTACCAATCTTGCGCAGCCTTTGCATAGTATGGTTCGGCCCAAGAAGCGCCATTGTCACGTGGACCTGTATACCAAGCTGTTCCGGCACCTTTTACCGTGTAGTCATAACTGTCTTCTACTTGAATGTAGTTTGAATTTCCTTTGTCGTAGTACGGGCAATAGAGTTGCTGGTTTTGGCGAAAGCTGAAAGGTTCATAACACGCAGTTACTCCTTGTAGCTCAGGAATAGAACGGGCACTCTGTCGGATAATGTCGCGTATCTGTACATCATCTAATTCTTCTGATCCAAACCGTTCAGCCAGCCGATCTCCCTCTGAAACGATTATTTGTAGAATCGTGTCAACCTTATTTCTGAGGGCTTGAGTAGTAGAAAGCCCTTTCTCAATGACGAAGGTATTTCGCTCCTTCTCAAATTGATAGAAGCTGAATGCCTGGTAAACCAAGGCTGCAAAAACCAAAACGGCTAAAGCATATACGATGCGCTTACTCACAGATTCAAATTGAGGGGTAACGGAAGGAAGAGAGGCTTAAGAAAGGCTCACTCTTAAAAGTAATAGCCGAAGTTAATGTTGAAGCGTGTGCTCCATTTTGCGTTAGGGTCACCTTCTCCAAGTGCGGTTCCAAAGCCTGGGCCGAGCCAAGGTTGATTCCGTCCCATCGCGGCATCGATGTAGGTATAAATAGGTCCAGCCGTGACAAGTGCGCCCAGTACGTTCATCTGGGTGTCTTCAAAAGGAGCACCTCCTTTATCCATGTAGTTGTAGTCATTGTAGACCTGAACACTACTGATTGGGCCCCAACTGACTGGGAAAGTGCGCGCCACTCCAATCGTGTAAATCATCGCCTCAGCAGGTGTGTCGTAGGGTGCACCATACGCACTCATGCTGAAAATACCCCTGTCAGAAGTCGGACCGCCATTATTTGAATAGCCAAGAACGATACTTTTGATACTCCATTTTGGCGTAGCAAGTTGATAGTGAATTCCGAGAGCAGAGCTTCGCCCAATATCTTTCGTGTCGATACCATATAGCCCGCCAAACTGAGCAGTGGCCCCGACTTTGTGTTCCACCTCTCCTTTTTTTATCGTACGAATTACGCGAACGGTTCCTGTATTGACTTCTTTATAGTCTCCCGAAATATCGTAGCCATATCTAGAATCACTGATCGGTCCGCTGTCGCTAAAACTCAACTCTTCCGCATTCTTGTAGAAGGCAAGGTCATAGTGCCATTTATCTCCCGTATACGAATAGCTCAACCCCATGTCGTGATCGTCTTCAAATCCTAAGTAGTAGGGTAGTGCGAAAAACCACGAGTGGGAGTTGAACTGTTGCGTTCCGAAATAGGCTGGTATTAAGCCAAGCTTGAGGTGAGACTTAGAAGAGGTTGGATATTGAAACCATCCATATTTCAAGAAAGCGCCGCCAAATTCAGCCGAGTAAAAACGTTGCTCCACATGTATTTCAAGCTTCTTATACCGAGCGTCAACATTGATGCGAAATACATCGTAACCAATGTCTCCGCCACGCTTGACTTGGTTTTTCTTCCACGTAGACAGGTTGTAGTTGAAGCGAAGTGCTCCTCCAACCTTAAGGTCCCACACGGGCGCTATTTCGGTTTTTGCCGTTTGCGCTCCACTTGTTGAATCTGCACGCTCTTCCGTTTGTGCTTGAATGTTCGAGAAGGCAAAACAGCAAATGCTGAATGCTAGTAGTTTGAATAGTCTCATCTGCATACTGCCACGCTGCAGCGGGGCCATTTGTTCTTGGCGTGAAGATGCAGAAATTGTGCTGAATGACTAGATATCAATGCGTTAGGTGTCGTTAGTCTTCGTTCTCGAAGCTAACGATGCCTTGGCGGGTGCGATCGACGACCAATCGGGTAACGTCGGGCCTAGAGTAGTGGCCGCTCGGATCAAAGTTTTGGCGCTCTTCCCATACGCGACGAATGTCCAAGGTTGCCACGACCAGTGTTTCTCCGTCTGCTTGAGGAGGGATTATCCAACTCCCGTCGGGTGCTGAAATACAGCTTCCACCATCGGCGATGATATCAGGGACAGCATCATAAAACAGGTCTCGATGCGGGAAGTCTTCTGGGATGTCAGCTTTCGCCAAAACCCCACAGACCGAGATGGAATACGAGCGTCCTTCTTTGGCTAAGACACGCGTTAAGTCTTCGGTATTTCGAACGGCTCCTGGCCAAACGGCAACGTGGAGGTTTTCGCCTTGACCATACAGTGCAGCTCTTGAAAGTGGCATCCAGTTTTCCCAGCAATTGAGTCCACCGATACAGAAGGGCGCAAGGTCATGTGTCACCAAACCATGCCCGTCTCCAGGGCTCCAGCTTAAACGTTCCTCGTAGGTCGGTTGGAGCTTGCGGTGCACGGATTGGATAGCGCCGTGCTTGTCGATGTACACCAAAGAGCAATACAAGCTGTGTCCGCCCCTGTCAAGTGGGCGCTCGATAATGCCGAGGTAGACGGCTAGTTTATTGGTTTTGGCGGAAGCTTGAACAGCTTTTAAATCACCACGCTCAATACACACCGCTTCTTCTAAGTAGCGCGCATGGATCTCCTTTTGAACGGTGTCATTGAATTTCGCGGCTCCGGTGTAGGATAGCCAGAACGGGTAGCCAGGCACGAGGCTTTCGCCAAAACAGATGAGGTCGCAATTCTGCTGAGTGGCCTTCTGCATCTGGTCGAGGACCTTTGCAAGCGTGGCCTCTCGATTGAGTAGAATAGAGGAGCATTGGGCAAGGGCAACAGTGAGCGTATGAGACATGCTGACAAGTTACAAAAGTGCTGCTTGAAGCGATTTTTATGAAGTATTCCGAAGCTTAGGAAGAATTGGTAAGTCCGCGGGAATTCGGGGAAAGGGCTACGGGGGTAAGTGCCGTGATCTTTGCATTGCCAATCACGGCATACCAACATTGAAATTATCAATCATGAAGTCATTCACTTACCGCCTCATCGCTCTTGCTCTCGTACTTGTAACGCTCAACGGGTTTACTAGCCTGCACGCGCAGTCAGATCAGATGCAAGAAAAAGGCATGCACAAGATGGAATCAGCTGTTACACTTGTTCAGCTCACACAAACTCCAGGAGAATTTAATGTCAAAGGTCTAACGCTCGACGCAGGTGACTACACGTTTGAAGTAACTAATGATGGCGTTGATCACGAAGTCGGTTTTGTAGTTCAAAAAGCTGCTGATAGAGACGCAGACATGATGAAGACCGCAATCAAGAGTGCATTTACAACTGAGGTTGTAGCACCAGGCGCTACACAACGAACAGGTGTTGTTTCACTCACACCGGGCGAGTACCTCTACTTCTGTCCGATGAATCCTACTCCGAAATACACGATTACCGTAAAGTAATCTGCGAAGACCTTAGGTAACGCATTTCTGACCCTTGCACGCGAAAGCGTGCAAGGGTTTTTGATTTGGAGTACGCATGCGAGTTGGTCGTTTTGTTACCTTTCGGAATGCGATTTATACTCACAGTTGTTTTCGGCTCTTTATTCATACTACTAAGCGTGCCGAGTGCATTCGCTCAGTTTGAAGTGGACGGGTATCACATGGTTGATTTCGGCAGTCCGGCATCTGAGGTACCCGTCAATAGTATAACGAGCACGGCTGCTGGTACACGATTGGATATTCCTGCAACGAATGGCTGTGACAATTTCCTAGAGGTCGTAATTGTCGACGATTTTTCAGGAGTCAATAACAGCGGCACCCAACAGGCGGATCCCAGTTTGAATTTTCCGCCTTCGCTATCAGGAGATAGTTTTTTCGGCCACACGGGGATGTTCAATGGAGTAACGAATCCTACAGCTGCCATTGAGGTACGTGGGATTCCTTCTTTTTCGGAATCTGTAGAATTTAGCTTGTTTGCAAGCCGCATTGGTAGTGGTAATCGACAGACGTGTTACACGTTCTATGGTCAAGATACGATACAGGTTTGTCTTGATCCAAACAACAATGTTGATCAAGTTGTCGAGGTAACTACTGGCCCAATTGAAATAGACTCTTTAGGAAAAGGACTTGTTCGAATTGAAATGACCGCTGGTCCAGAAAACGATACGCCTGAGGGTTTCTTTTATCTCGGCGGTCTTACGATAAGGCATGGTTTTTCTTCAGTCACAAATAATCATGTACATTCATTTGATCCACTTTGCACAACGGGAAGACCCGTATATGAGGTTGGAGATCAAATTTTGATTTCTGGGTACTCGTATAATCCTTGTAATACTTACTTAGGCCTATTTTCGGGAGGTGTACTGGTAGATACCGTGCCAAACGCATATTTGAATTTTGGCTTCGAGTGGACGGTTCCTAACTTTGTTACATCATCTGCTAGGTTAGGGCTAGTGAGCTTTGGACCACAAGGCCAAGTTGGATCGTGGGCTAGTAGCCAATTGTTTAGCATCGTTGAAGCAGGAGATCCCTGTACCATCGTTGTTCTTGGATCCTCGACGGCCGCGGGTACAGGCCCGAGTACGCCAGATAGCACTTGGGTGAATCGATATCGCAGCTCAATTGTTGGATGTGATACACGTCTTGAAGTTGTAAACCTTGCTCGTGGCGGCTACAATACCTTCAAGTTGTTGCCCGATGATGGGTTCATACCAACAGGTGTAATGCAAACGATTGACTCTACGCGAAACATCACTGCAGCCCTGGCATTGAACCCAGAGGCGATCATCATTAACCTACCAAGTAACGACGCAGCTTCGGGTTATGACGTGGCGCAGCAGTTGGCAAACTATGATCAAATGTTAGCTGCGGCTGGTAATGTTCCCGTTTATATCACTACGCCACAGCCACGCAATTTTAGTGCAGCTCAAGTACTTGTTCAGCAAGAACTATTAGACTCCACGTTTGCGCGTTTTGGAGCTCGTGCGATTGATTTTTGGACGCCGTTTGCTACTGGCGATGGTCTCCTTGATCCGGCGTATGACTCAGGTGATGGAGTGCACATGAATGATGCTGCACACCGCATACTTTGGGATAGTGTACTTGCCAAGCAGATCGACACGATACTTAGTTGTCGCCCTGTTTCAAGTAGCGTATTTACACCAAGAAGCATCCCTCAGCTTTCGCTAAAACTCTCTCCGAATCCAACGGGTAGTGAGGCGAAATTGGAATTTACTTTACCACAGTCCGCTAGGGTAGAGGTTAGTCTCTTTAGTCTAGATGGTAAGCTTGTACGAGAGCTACCAGCGATTCAAGGAGCTGCTGGTGATAATGAAGTTTCTATTCGTCGAGATAGTCTTCCTGTAGGTGTTTACGTGGTGCGCCTAGCGGCAATAAGTGCTAATGGCACAAAGCGAGCAGGAACGGGTAAGTTGATTATTAAGTAGTTTTTGTATTCGGGGGGCGGCGTCCCGCCCCAGCCCGACGAGGGGCTGAGGGACCCCGTCCCCCGAATACAAAAACAATCACAGTATTTCTCCTGCACTCAAAGCTCTTCCTTTATCGTCTCAGCTAGATCAAGTGATCCAACTCATCCATTTTGACAGCTTCTCCTTTTGTGATCCCGCAGGCGATTCTGGTGTCTTTGCGGAGGAGGAGGTAGAGGAAGAATACAGGAAGTATTAAGTTCAATGCTAATTGTTTGGGGTCGTGCGTGAGGATCTGGATTAGTTCGCTAATGGTATTAGCGTCTTTATTGGAAGAGATATAGTAATGATAGTGGTAGGTATTGCAGATTCTTGCAATCGTAATAAGTAAGCTGAAAGTAAATAAACCTATTGCTCCCCACCATGCTGATTTGTATCCTTTTATTCCTAAGCCGATTATTAGCAACAATAGCAGAGGGGGGGAGAAATAGAATAGTAAGTCTAAACTTGAAGAGTTTAGCGCAGTAAGAGATGAGTAGTCTGAAATTCCTGTTCGAATATTTCGTCCTAAACTGTAGAGTAAGTATGCTAGGACTACTTTAAGGCCAATTGTCTTCCACCAAATAGACTTACTGTTTTTATTGTTTTCCTCCTGCTTTTTAAGCGCCTTCTGCCAAGGCGTTAGTTCTACGGCAGTGCTCTTTGGTATTTTTTTTCGCGTTTCTGCCAGCTCATATACCCGATCCAACGCTTCAGCAGGAAGCATTCTCGCCGTCAATTCAACACGCGCAGCAGTTACGGCGTCGGGATGATGGTCCTCTTTACTTGTGATAATTGCCGCTAATTGTTCCGGTGTCAATGAGCGGTATTTTGCGATATAGGATTGCGGAGTATTGGCCATTAAAATTTATAAGTACCTACGGTGCGCGCAGGAAGTTCTAGTTGTATCGTTTGTTGATTCACGGTAACCTGAAATGCTTTCAAACTTCCCCCTTCATTTATGGCGAGGAGTACGGTTTTGCCGAAAGGTGTCAAATAGGTCACGTTGTTCAAGCCATTGGGCTGTGTCGAAGAGATGCGTGTAGATCCATCAAGAACCCATTTAGAAGAGTGAGCGACAGCGTAATAGGCTGCATTCCGATAGATTGAATCACCATCAACGGTAATTGCGCCCAAACACTCAGTGCAGCCACCAGGCGTGTGGATACTGGCTGTTGGGTCAGAGGCAAGATTCCATTCCAACACGTTGCGAGACCAGTTGCGCGGGGCGCCAATGTGCATGTTTTTCACGTGCCACATGAAGTCGCCAGAAAAGTCACCGTTGATGTTTGTGTACTGCTCTGTGAAGTAAAGATGTTTGTCCGGATGAGCGTTATGCACCGTACTCAATTCTGATATGTCACCGTCATACAAATGAAAGGCAGAGCCATCGACAAAAGCCTTCGCTTCAGCGTCATCTAGAATTGTAATTGGATATTCTGGTTTGTCGCAATTATGGTCATAAATGATGAGCTTGGTGCCGAGCGTTGTGCTTGCAAAAGCCGGTCCGAGGAAGTCACGTACAAACGTTTTTTGATCCTCCGCTAGCATCAGGAGGCTAGGATTGTTTCCTGGGTAAAGTGGCTCGTTCTGGACCGTCAAGGCATCAATCCGCACACCTTCGTCGGCCATTGCTTCAACGTACTTGACGAGGTAATTGGCATACACCTCGTAATATTGGGGCTGTAAACTGCCGCCAATAGAGCTTCCATTATCCTTCATCCAGATCGGCGGAGACCATGGTGATCCCATTATTTTAATATCGGGTGCTATTGCTAGTATTTCCTCTAAGATGGGGAGTAGGAATTCTTTTTCTTTCCAAATTGAAAAGCACATCAAGTTAACGTCTGTCTGACCTGCAGGAACATCGTTGTAGCTAAATACTTCGGGGTCTAAATCTGAAGCGCCTACACTCAAGCGGAGGTAATTGACGCCGCTCTCATTTTCTCCGCGCCCAAACATTTCTTGTAATAAATCTGCTCTGGTCGATGTGCTCATCTGGCTTAAGAGAATAGCGCTGCCACCGTTAAGGGTATAGCCAAAGCCGTTCATCGTTTGGTGAGTAGCGCTTGGATCAATGGTGATCGTCGGGAGGTTCGGCTGCGCCCCGGTCGTCCACTCAACGAGCGTAGTGCTTTCTTCCAGTAATCTTGATCGATCGGCAGAAGTGAGAATTTGAAAAACCGTCGCTGTATCGGCCTGCGTTGCTGCGTTCTCTACCTGCAACGTCGGTGCGTCTTCCGTAGAACATCCAATGACGCATAAGCAGCTTACGAGGCTGATTAGCAAGCTGATGTTGAAGGCATTGTGCATACTGCAAGCTACGAGAGGAGCAGTTAATCTGCAGGACTTTAACGAAGCAATGTAACCTCGCCAGAGATCGTCTTACTCAATCCGGCCGGAGTACGTACCTGTATCACGTATACATAAAGTCCACTCTCAGCTCGGTCGCCATTGGTGGTGCCATCCCAAGACGGAGTGGTAAATGTCAGTGGTTGTTCAGGTGCAGAATAAGCAATGTTGCCCCAACGGTCAAACACTCTGAAAGACGTTACGATAAGCTGTCCACCAGTCCGTGAAAAAATACGCAAGAGGTCGTTCGTACCGTCATTATTAGGTGAGAACGCTGTAGGGAGATAAACCTTAATCGATGCAACGGTGAGGCAGGATTGGTCGAAATCAGGATCGCTTGGAAGCAGGCAAACGCCACAGCTATCGAGCAGTGCATTTCCGAAAAGTTCGCCGTTACAGTCTCTACAGCTTTCGCTAAAACTGATTCCACTCGGTGGGCCGCAAACGCCACAGCTGTCAGCAATGGAGGTGCCAAAGAGGATTCCTGCGCAGTCTGTACAGCTCGCATTGAAATCGGGGTCGTTCGGTTGCAAGCAGACGCCACAGCTATCTAAGATGGCCATGCCGTTGGGGATGCCTTCACAATCGGCGCAACTCGTATTGAAACTTGGATCACTTGGCTGCAAGCAAACGCCACAGTCATCAAGTATGGATGTCCCGTTTACAACACCCGCGCAGTCTGTACAGCTCTGGTTAAACGATGGATCAGTAGTTTCTAAGCAGACGCCACAATCATCAAGTATGGATGTCCCATTGACGACGCCCGCGCAGTCTGTACAGCTTGCGTTGAAAGTGGGATCCGTTGGTTCAAGGCAAACTCCACAGTCGTCTAAAATCGATGTTCCATTAGGCACACCTGCACAATCTGAACAGGAGGTATTGAAGCTCGGGTCTGTTGGTTGCAAGCAAACGCCGCAGTCATCGAGAATCGCCGTTCCATTAGGAGTGCCTTCGCAATCGGCACAGATGACATTGAAAATAGGGCTAGTAGGCTCTAGGCATATGCCGCAATCATCGAAGATTGCTGTTCCGTTTGGCGCGCCCGCACAATCGGCACAGCTTTGATTAAATGCTGGATCTGTGGGTTCAAGACAAACGCCACAATCATCCAAAATGGAAGTCCCATTAGGAACGCCCGCACAGTCTGTACAGCTCTGGTTAAATGCTGGGTCTGTAGTTTCTAAGCAAACGCCGCAGCTATCTAAGATAGCCGTTCCGCCAGGAGTTCCTGCGCAGTCGGGTGGGAGAACCAAGCTGAGCGCACAAACGGCGTCAATGTCTGCACCAGGCGTTAGTCCCGCGCATCCACGATCTGGAATGTCTCGGATTTCAATTGCATTGAAAAGCAGTGTTTCGGCCGCTAGTCCAGGTACAAGTGCATCGATGTCGAGAGCAGTGGTTGCGCCAGATATAAATCCGAAATAGTAGTATCCATCACCGTCTGGGTCAGGAACACCTGCACTTACGAGGGCAGCAACTGTAGCAGCATCTTCTGGTCGGAGGGAGATGTCACAATTCTCAACGGCTCCACCGATTTCAAAAATGAATACGTCACCGTCACTATCACCAGAATTGGTGAGTAGGTTGTTTGTGAAGCCGAGCTTCAGCTTACCGCCATCACCAAGGAAGCAAAAACGACCGAGGGCAAGAGGTGAGCCATTGTAATCTGCTGATCCCAAAGCTCCTTGCGGGCTTGGGTCTCTGATGAAGCAACCCGGTTCGTAGCTGAGAACTACATCGGCAAAGCTTCTTCCGTCTGTGCAGGTAGAACAACCGTTATTGGGCAAGGCAACACAGTCACCATCAGCACAATCGATAAGTCCATCACCGTCATTGTCGATGCCATCGGCACACGCGGCAGCGGTGTTTTCTTGCGCAAATGCGCCCGTACTGGATGCAAGGAGTATTGCAGTCAGAAGGACAGAGAACCAAGATGTTAGACGTGTCAGCACACCGACAAAGATGCATTGCATCTGCAAATTTTACCAGTATCCAATTTTGCTACTTCAGTGAAGCGATTACCTGAGGAAGTGCTTTAAGTGGGCGAAGCACATTTGCAGGTACGTCGGTATTAACGGGCTGTACATCCAGTCCTTGAATGTCTTCTACTACCGAACGCTCTCCAATAAGTCCATCGAGCAGCATGTAGGTTGCTACTACATGGAGTTCTTGGTCTTCCTGCTGGTAGGCTGGATGGAAGATCACGATGTTCATTTCCTCGGGCGCTTCGGGATTGTTGACCCGCGCGAATTTGAGTTGATCAAGCTCGAAGCTTTTGTCGTTCAGCGTTACCGATCCAAGGTCAGGCTGAGGTTGTTTAAAGGCAATGAACCGCCATTTTTTTAATGCTGGAACAGCATTTATCAAGGTCTCCACGGAAGGGAAGTGCTTCTGAATCCCGTCGGCACTGATGATGAGCTCATACGTCCCGTCAGCATGTTGTCCGGTCACGAAGGTTAACTCGTGGTTGTAACCTGCAAGGTGATCGAGGAAGATTTTGATTCGATGGTCTCGCTCATCTGGACCGTCCTCGTCCATGTTTCTGTAGTGCTTTTCGTTTGCGAAAAACCAAGTCCAAAACTCCAGTGCACGACGTTGGTCGTCTGGTTTGAAGATATTTTTGAGCGCTTCGAACATAAGGCTGAAGGTAATTAGTCCTGGGAACCAACGGTTGGCTGGGAAACAGAAATAAGCGAACCGAAAAGGAGCTGCAAATCCCAAAACATCACGTTAAGAGAACTTACTCAAGTACTACAGTTAACCAGTCAAAACGTTGGTTGAATACGTCGTCTGAATAGTGAAACATGATTCTTACCTTAGTAGAGCACGACTAGACACTCTTTCAAATGGATTTCTCCTCTTTCTTATAATTCAATATGCGTAAAGTCTACTTGCTAACTGTTGGCATCCTGCTTTCACTTGTTGTTTCTGCTCAACGAGACTTTCAGGTTAACCAATTTATGTACGACAAGGTCAATGTGAATCCGGCCTTTGTTGGAGCGAATTACACCTCTACCGTTTCTTTAATCGATAATTCACTGCTAGGCGGTGGAGGACAGATTGCAAGTGGTCAAGTTGCTCGGGCAACAGCAAAATTACTTGATACTGGGGTAGGGCTTGGTGTGAGTTTCGAAGGGTTCACAGTAGGTGATTTCGAAGCGACGGAAATGAGCGCGATCTATTCGTACCATTCTCGGGTGGGCGATGAGCAGTACCTCAGTTTTGGCCTTGAAGGGAGTTTTCGTACGATTACGAGTAGCCTCTTTGCGAATGAATTTCAACCACCAATTACGATTGTAGGAGGGAACGCAAATTTCGGTGGATTGTACTACGATCAATCGCTATACATTGGAGTTTCCGCGCAGAATATGCTTGGGAATCAAATTGAAGATCCCTTTGGCGGGGATATCCCGCTTTCTTCTGGTAAACGCCTTTTTCGAGGTCAGGTCGGCGCAGCGTTTTCGTTAGGCGGAGAAAGCGAACTCCAACCAAACGTGCAAGTGGCATATGTCACAGAAGCTCCTATCGGTTACGATGTCAATGTCATGTACGTCTGGAAACGAACGTTTAGCGGAGGCTTGAGCTATCGATACGCGGATTTCCCCGAGGCGATCACTCGAAATAACATAGACCTCATCCTTCAAATGAAAGTCAACAAGAGTCTACGGATAGGCACAGGGTTTACCTTTCCTCAAGCCTCAGCTAGTGTCCAATCCGGAGGCGGAGAAGTTTCGGTGATTTGGGTGTGGTCAGCGGAAGAAAGGCCATTTCAAGAATTACCATTTTTCTAGTGAACCAGGTTAGTTACTGCCTGATATTAATGTGCTTGATCCGCAAAATATCTTGCTTGCATCTCGCACATTCAAAATTCAAAATGGGCATTTATTCCCCTCCTGTCTCCCAGTCCTTCACAAACTTTCTGGTCTCTTTTGGTCCCCAACTTCCAGAAGGGTAGGTATGCATTTTGACTTTTCTTGAAAGCACTGGGTCGTAAATTTCCCAGCTTGCTTCCACCTCATCGGCGCCTACGAAAAGCGTACGATCACCTTCCATCACATCGTAGAGTAATGCCGTGTACGCATCAGGGAGTTTTCCGAACACTTCGTCGTAATCGAAAGTGAGACGTTGGCGCTGTAGCACCATGCCTGGTCCAGGCTTCTTGACGTTGAAATTCAACTCTACACTTTGCTCTGGAGCAATGTTGATGCGCAGAATATCTTGGGGTACTCCTCCTTTTCCTGTTTTTGGGTCACCATCGGCGCCACCTTCGAAAAGGCTGACGGGTGCACACTGGAAAACAATGGCAATTTCTGTCAATTTGGTCTTGAGGCGCTTGCCTGTGCGGAGCAAAAATGGAATCCCTTGCCAGCGCCAGTTGTCAATGAAAAGCCTAGCTGCAACATAGGTTGGGGTAGAGGAGCCGTGGGCTACACCGTCTTCGTCGAGGTAGCCAGGAACATGCTTGCCTTTCTCTTTTCCTTCGAGGTACTGGGCATACACGAGGTCTTCATTTTTGATCGGACGGACTGCTTTCAAGACCTTCAGCTTC
Organism: Saprospiraceae bacterium; assembly: GCA_045110575.1. GTDB lineage: Bacteria > Bacteroidota > Bacteroidia > Chitinophagales > Saprospiraceae > CALDTK01. The sequence goes on along the minus strand of JBGCGF010000001.1, from coordinate 44,274 downwards.
TCTGCGCGTATAGCGTCTGCATTGAAACCTGCAGGCACATCCATCGCGACAACCGTGAGTAACTGCGTGAGGTGATTCTGAATCATGTCACGCAACGCGCCTGACTTGTCGTAGTAGCCTGCGCGATCTTCGACGCCTAGCTTTTCTGCTACCGTAATTTCGACACGTTCGATACGGTCGCGGTTCCAGAGTGGCTCGAAAAGGGCGTTTGCAAACCGGAAGGCCAGCATATTTTGCACGGTCTCTTTACCGAGGTAATGATCGATGCGATAGACCTGCGATTCTTCGAAGTACTCGTGAACGAGTGCGTTAAGGGTTTTGGCGGAAGCTAAATCCTGCCCAAACGGCTTCTCGACCACTAGGCGAGTCCAGCCATCGCCATCGTTGGCGCCGTGCTCTCCAAGGCCCTTGATCACCTTCGGGAAGATCTGCGGTGGCAGACTCAAATAATACACCGTATTCCCTTGAAGATCATGCTCCTTTTCTAACGTGTGGACGCGTTTGACAAGTTCCTGATATGGATCATTTTCCTGCGTTAAGCTTTGGAAATGAAGCTTGCCCTCCATCCATTTGTTGGCGGTCTTTTTGTCGATGCCAGCAAACTCGACGAGTGATTCACGGACCAATTTATCGAAATCAGCATCCGAAAGTTGTGATCGAGAAGTACCCAGAATGGCAAATTCTGGTGCATTTTCTTGAAGTGAAACTTCGTACAGCGCAGGCAAAAGCTTGCGACGGTTGAGGTCGCCTGTAGCGCCAAAAATTACAAAGAGATGCGGTTCGGTTGTCATAGCGAGATTGAGAAAGCGATGACGCAAAGATGGGAGGGAAATTTGGCTTTTGTGGCAACGATTGAACCGTCAGATCTACTAACCATTCAGCTTAAAAGTTGAACGTCATGTATCAAAATAGCGATAGTTTACGCTCCGATCTGACGGTTCGGTGCCATTGCTACCTACATCTCCTCAACGCCAATACGCGTTGCACGACGTGTGGCAGGAATGCTTGCAATCAGTCCAATACAGAGCACGGTGACAACAACAATGAGTACGTCCGAGAAGCGCATTTCAATCGGGTAGGCACTCACCACAAGTCCTTCAGGGACACTTACAATTCCGAAGTTGACTTGCAAGTAATAGAGCACCAAGGCCAAGAACACGCCAAGCGCGGCTCCGAGAACGGAAAGTAGAATGCCTACGCCCAAGAAGATGCGGCGGATGTCGTTGGTCTGTGTGCCCATCGCTCGAAGAATGGCGACGTCCCGTTGCTTTTCAAGGACGATAAGCCAAAGGCCACCAATGAGGTTGAAACTCACAAGGAGTAGCACTAGGCTTAAGATGATGTAGCTCAGCCACTTCTCTATGTTCATGAGTCGAAGCAACTCCGCATCTTGTTCATACCGGTCTTCTACGACGTAAGTATCGCCCAGCAATTCCTGCAGTTGATCAGCCAGTTCGCGAGAATCAACGTCTTCTTCTGTTGCGATCTCAATAGCACTGGCCGCATTAGGAGATCCTAGCAGGGATTGGACCGCTGCCAAGTTGGTGAACATGTACTGCTGGTCGTAATCCTGTTGTATCGCAAACGTTGCTTGCGGGTAGATCTCTTTGATGCGGAACGGCTGGTCGAAGGCGCCGCGTGATTGGCGTTTGGCAGCGTAGACTCGAATAGACTTGAACAGGTCGCCCGAATTGACATCCAGTTTATTGCGGAGCCCCAGGCCTAGGATGCCCATCGCTCGGCCATTGTTTTCAGTACTGAAGGTTCCTTCAATAAGGGTTGTTCCAAGTGTTGACACCTCGGTGAACAGTGAGTCGACGCCTTTGATTTTGCCAAAGGCACGCGATTCTTCGTATTCGAAAAAGACGGTCTCTTCGAGGGTGAGTGACAATTGTCGAATCCCTGCTACGCCTCGAATTTGATCTAGCGGGATGCTATCTGAAGAGAAGGTCTTTCCAATTGCGGGTGTGATCTTAATGGAAGGGTTGAACTTCCCGAACATCGCCCCAATGACTTGCTCAAATCCATTGAAGACGCTGAGTACAAGGATTACCGCAGCTGCCCCCACGCCAAGGCCGAAGACGCTCAAGCCTGTAATCAGGTTGATTACGTTGACCGAACGCTTGGCAAAAATGTAACGCCAAGCAAATTTGAGAGGGAGGAGGTTCACGGTGGCAAAGTAGGGGATAATTGCGGTCTGGTTCCGCATGTCACGACCCTCGCATTTTTGCGGGGATTTGGGGTGCTGCGTCGTCAGGTGCGATAAAGAGTGCAAGAAGAAAACGCGCTAAAGCACGTCGAACCGGATCGTGGTAGCTGTCCGGCTGCTTAATGAGGAGATGGTGTACGTCTTGATGCAAGAAGAAAACGCGCAAAAGCACGTCGAACCGAATCGGTTATATACCTTTATCCCGTGAGTACTCCCTTTGTCTCTAAAACCCGCATTCTCCTCCTCGCCTCTGGCGGCGGATCAAATGCAGCCTGTATAATGGCGCACTTTGCAGACCACGCGAAGGCAGAAGTCGTCGCAGTAGTTTCAGATCGTAAATATGCCGGAGTACACGAAAAGGCCAAGTTGGCTGGAATTCGATCGGTGTTCATAGGTCCGAAGCGACGAAAGTTGGAAGGTGGATTACTTGCCGAACTCGAACGACACTCACCTGATGTAGTCGTACTTGCTGGATACCTTCAGTTGATCCCAACCGATGTGTTAGCTCGTTTTCCCGAAAGGGTGATCAACATACATCCTGCCTTGCTTCCGAAGCACGGAGGCCCAGGAATGTATGGCGCGCACATCCATCGAGCCGTGAAAGAGGCTGGTGACGTAGTTTCAGGGATTACCATTCATCTCGCAAATGAAGAGTACGACAAAGGTCGGGTTCTCGCTCAAGAGTCCGTAGCATTGGCTGAATCAGATTCGCCAGAAGACATTGGCCGAAAGGTGCTTGCCTTAGAACACCTGCATTACCCACGCGTACTAGAAATGTACCTAGAGAGTTTAAACCATTGATGATTAGACGTTTACTGACATATTCGCTTTTAGTCGTATGCGTGCTGTTGGCAGGTTTTGCGGAAGCGCAGAAATCTAGCTACAAGGATGAAGTTCGGATGGCAGAGCGGTTTCTAGCTGAGGGTAAATACACGGAGGCTGGAGAGCGGTATGCAGCTGCCTACGGCGCCAAAACCTCAAAAACGGAATACGCCAACTTGGCGGGTGAGCAGTTTTACCTCATCAAAGACTACGCTCGAGCTGCTGAGTATTTCAGAATCGTTGCGAAGAATTGGAAAGACTATCCGCTCGCAGGATTGAAGTATGCGAGAAGCCTCAAGCAGGCTCAACGCTATGATATCGCGACCAAGGCCTACCTCGAATTTCTTCAAGAATACAAAGGCGATGACCGCGCAATTATTCAAGAGCTCGTAGAAATAGAAGTCAAGGGTACCGAAATGGCCCGTCAAGCATCAGAGAGCTACAACACTGATGTGGTTGTCGATCTTCTTGGAGGTGGCATTAATAGCTTAAAAAATGAGATTGCTCCCATGCCGCTTGCCGAAGGGACGGTCTACTACCTGAGTGATCTACGCGGCTACACCCGTATGTTCCGTAGTAACCTCGTGGGCACCGAGTGGACCAAAGGAGAACAGGCGACGCAATTTCCAATCGTACCTGGAAAGCATGTCGGTAGCGGAAGCCTCGGACCTACAGGCGATCGTTTTTACTTTAGTCTTTGCGACGCTCGTTCGTTCATGGGCCAACCAACAGCTCCGTGTGAGTTGGTGGTTATCGTGAAAGGGAAAGATGGCTGGGGGAAACCTCAATCGCTGCCGCCCTACATCAATACCGAAGGCAATTCGACCAGTCAACCGTATGTCTATCAAGAAGATGACATTGAAGTTTTACTCTTCTCTTCTGACCGATTGGACGGATACGGAGGTATGGACTTGTACCGCGCAGAGCGATACTTAACTTCTGATGCGACAGATTTTTCCTTTCCAGAAAACCTAGGCCCAGTTGTCAATTCAGTAGGAGATGAAGTAACGCCGTACTACGATCCAGAATCGCAGACACTCTACTTCTCGACCAACGGTTATATCAACATGGGCGGCTACGACATCTTCAAGACTCGAGGAAAAGGTCTAGCATGGAATACACCAGAGAACCTGAAGGATCCGTGCAACAGTTCGGCCGACGACTATTACTACCGTGAAGCGCCCAACTCGTCACTTGCTTTTTTTGCAAGTAACCGTGCACTAGAAGGTAAAAAGACGAGAACGAGCAATGAGGACATTTTTAGTGTTCGTCCCGGTTCACCTTCGATTACAGTCACGGTTCAAGTGGTTGATTCAGCGAATAGTCGTCCATTACGCAACGTAGCGATGGCCATTTACACCAAGGTGCCAGGAGCGACGCGCAGGCTGGTGACGAGTGAAATGAGCGAAGACGGTTACTTCTCAGTGAAGCTTCCTATCGATGCGGATTTAGATTTCGATGTCCAAGCCTTGGATTACCGTCGTCGCGTACAATTCGTCACGACCCCAGCAGGTAAACGAAGTAACCTTCAGCTTCCTCCATTGAGAATGGCCAGAATCCGGCTTCCGCTTGTGGATGCTCAACGTATCGAGGCCGAGCGGACGGAAATGTCAGTAAGGACAATCCCGTCAGAGACATTACCCGTTGAACAAGCTCCTGCCCCAACACCAACACCAGCACCGACTCCAACACCTCAGGCTCCAGCTTCGACTTCTTCGACGTTGCCCAATGAAGGTAGAGTAGAGAAGGAGGTAAAGGTGCCAACTAGGCCAGCATCGAGTGAAGAAATGGTCGCAACTCCTGTTTCAACTCTTGTCGCAACTCCTGTTGAACCAAGGATTAAGGAGGTTCCTGTTCCGACTCAGGAAATCAAGCGTACTGAGCAGACGACCGCGCCAACTCGCCCTGCGACGGTTCGAACGGAGGTGCAGGCCCAACAGCCGAAACCTGAAGTAAGACGAACGGTAACCGTTCCAACTCCGACACCTCAATCATCTCCTCTTAGTAAGGAATACCGTATTCAAATCGAAGCGAGACGTGCTTTTGATTCGAATCACCGCCGCTATAATCTTGCCCGAGAAGTAGGGGAGGTTACGAGTGATTACATCACAGCAAAGGACCTTCATCGAGTCTTGATTGGGAGTTACCCGTCAATTCAAGAAGCTCGTGCAGCGCTGGGCCGCGTAAAGGACGCAGGTTGGAAAGATGCTTTCGTCGCTGTGTTTAGAGATGGGAACTATAAGGGACTAGCTACGCGCTAGTGGTCAGCATCGCTAAGAAATTACGACACCTCACTCTTACTCCTCCATTGTTTTAAACGCCGCGTCGTCCACGGTAAAAGAGTCTATCGCCTAAGATTTAGGATAAGGCTTTACGTAAAAAAAAGCCGACACATCCATTCAAGATGTGTCGGCTTTTAAAGCGCCGCAGGCAAACAACATTCCCTAAGGCAAGCGCCGCAGGCAAAGCAACATTACTTAATGCAGCGCCGCAGGCAAACAACACTACTTAAGGTAGCGCCGCAGGCTGTCAGCATTCCCTAAGGCAAGCGCCGCAGGCTATCCCAATCTGCCTCGCAGACTGAAAAAAAATTAGTCTTGCTTCGCAAACACCTTGCGTAGTAGATCACTTGTACGAGCTCCTGTATTTGAGCGAATGTTAAGCTCCTCTTGTGCGACCATTGCGAAAAGGCCTTCGAGTGCTTGATTCGTCACGTAGTCGTCGAGTTCAGGATTCATCTTTTGTGTCAACGGAATCTTGTTGTAGCTACTCACTACATCTCCCCAGTACTCGCGAGCTTTGAACTTGTCAAGTGAGTTGATGATGACTGGCTTGAACTTCGCGTAAAGCTGATCACGTGTCTTTGCAACTAGGAAGGTTGTTGCCGCGTCCTTGTCACCCATAAGGATGTTGGTTGCGTCAGAGAAGCTCATTGACTTGATTGCATTTACGAAAATTGGCTTCGCCTGCTTGGCAGCATCTTCTGCTCCAGCATTAAGCTTCTCGAGAACAAGGTTCTCAACGTTGCTAAATCCAGGAATGCCTTGGAGCTTGTCGGTCACTTTACGTGCTTCTTCAGGAAGAAGAATCTTGTACGGTGAATTTAAGTAGCCATTCTTCTGAGAGAGAGCCGTTGCGCCAGTACTGATGCCTTTGGTTAGGGCTTCTTTCAAACCGTTGCCAATGTCTAACTGGCTCAATGCACCGTCGCCACCAATAGTGTTTGCTGTTTCAAGCACGCGGTTCATCGTCGCCTGATCACAGGCTGTCGTGAAGACAAGTAGGAGGATGGCGGTAAAAATCGGGGTGAGTCTCATGTGTATTTTTCTAGTGAGCAAAACTACGGTGAATAGGGTAGTCCACGCAAGTAACGTTTGAAAGAGGGTTTTACTTGTGAAGTGATGTGTTACCGTTTTCCTATCGCTTGAGCATTCAGTGTTCGTTTAGGAATGCGTTTACAGAATCTACCTGCTCAACGTTACCTTGCCGCAAATCCTCAACTATGCAAATCGGAGTAATTGGTCTTGGAAAAATGGGCGCGAACATCGCACGTCGCCTTATGCGCGGCGGACATGATGTTGCTGTCTTTGACCTTAATAAGGACGCTATCGCTGAGCTTGGAGAAGAAGGTGCAACCACCACAACTTCTCTCGCTGACCTAAGTTCGAAGCTCCAAACGCCTCGTACGTTCTGGATAATGGTACCTGCAGGCGGTCCTGTAGATTCAACCATCAAGGCTTTGTTGCCGCACGCTGCTGAAGGAGACACCTTTGTAGAAGGAGGCAACTCTGACTACCGCGAGAGCATGCGCCGTGGCGAAGAAGTTGCCGTGCATGGTGTTGATTACATCGATGTAGGAACTAGTGGTGGTGTTTGGGGCCTTCAAGAAGGCTACGCCATGATGATCGGCGGAAAGGAAGAAGTTGTTGAGCGACTACGTCCAGCTTTCGAAACGCTTGCTCCTGCAGCTGACAAAGGCTGGAACCGCATGGGCCCAAGTGGTTCAGGCCACTTCGTAAAGATGGTCCACAACGGTATCGAGTATGGTCTCATGCAAGCATATGCAGAGGGCTTCGCACTTATGAAGTCGAAAGAAGAATTCGGTCTAGACATGCATAAGATTGCAACGACTTGGCAGCATGGCTCTGTTGTCCGTAGCTGGTTGCTCGACCTCGCAGCCAATGCGCTTTCGGAGTCACCAGACCTTAAAGAACTAGCAGCTTATGTTCCTGATTCTGGAATGGGCCGTTTCACGGTTCGTGAGAGTATCGACCAGCGCGTTCCTCTTCCAGTAATCACTGCAAGTTTGCAAGAGCGCTTCCAATCTCGAACAGAGAACAGCTTCGCTTACAAGCTTCTAAGTGCGTTACGCAACCAGTTCGGTGGTCACGCCGTGAAGACCTCTGGCGGCGAAATGAAAGACGGCGGAGCAGCTTATGGCGACAACATTGCGCGTAAGTAGGCGCAGTCTTTGAGGCTAGTACTGCGAATTGTCAATTCGCAGTACTAGTCTCATATCCCAAATTTCACATCCCTCATCCTACCTCACTATGGCTTTCGATACTACCACCCAACGCAACATCGACACTTGGCTCAACGGCAACTACGACGCTGAGAGCAAAGCTGAAATTCAAAGTTTGCTAGACGCAGGCAATGAAGAAGCGCTGACCAATGCATTCTACCAGGACCTTGAGTTTGGAACAGGTGGACTTCGTGGGATCATGGGCGTTGGCTCAAACCGAGTCAATCGTTACACTTTAGGTGCAGCGACACAGGGATTTGCCAACTACCTCAACAAGACGTTTGATGGTGACATCAGCGTAGTCATTGCACATGATTGTCGCAACAATTCAACGTTGTTCGCCAATCTTGTAACCGATGTCTTTTCGGCCAATGGCATTACCGTCTTCTTTTTTGATGGAATGCGTCCGACGCCTGAGTTGAGTTTTGCCGTAAGGAAATTGGGCTCCAAAGGTGGAGTGATGCTCACTGCTTCGCACAACCCGAAAGAGTACAACGGCTATAAAGCATATGGTCCTGATGGCGGACAACTCGTATTCCCTGATGACAAGGGAGTCATGGATGAGGTGCGTAACATCAATAGCATTGACGACATCAAGTTCGACCGCAACGATTCGCTTGTCAAAATGATCGGAGCGGGAATCGATGAGGATTACTTCAACGAACTCGTTAAGCTATCTCTCCATCCAGAAGCAATCGCGAAGGTGGCCGATATGCCAATCGTTTTCTCTCCGATTCACGGAACGGGCTCGGTAAGTGTACCGCCTATTCTCAAGCGTTTCGGATTCAAGAACGTAATTACCGTTGAAGAGCAGATGGTTGAGGATGGCAACTTCCCGACCGTCGTTTATCCTAATCCAGAGGAGGAGGAAGCACTTACGATGGCGCTCAACAAGGCGCGCGAAGTGAACGCTGATCTCGTTATGGCAACTGATCCAGATGCGGATCGCGTTGGTATTGCCATTCGTAATGGAGACGGCGAACTGGTCCTGCTCAACGGTAACCAGACCGCTTGCTTACTCGTGCACTATGTATTGAGTGGATACCAGCAGAAAGGTGATTTACGCAAAAACGACTACGTCGTCAAGACGGTCGTAACAAGTTATATGATCGACCATATTGCCAAGAGCTTTGGTGTCGATTGCTTCAATACACTAACGGGCTTCAAGTTTATCGGTCAGGTAATGACGAAGCTTGAAGGGGAGCGTCGGTTCCTCGTTGGCGGCGAAGAAAGCTACGGCTATCTCGCTGGTGAGCACGCACGTGACAAGGACGCGGTTATCAGCTGTGCCTTGATCGCAGAGATGGCGGCTTACCACAAATCAGAAGGTCGCAACCTCTGGGATGTACTGGTTAACCTATACGACGAGTACGGTTTCTACCTCGAGAAGCTTGTTGCGGTTAAGAAAGAAGGCAAGGCGGGTGCTGAAGAAATTCAAGCCATGATGTCCGGCTTTCGCCAAAACCCACCTACCTCTCTTGGAGGCAGCGCAGTGGTTACGATTAAAGATTACAAGCTCTCAACGAGCACCTCATTCCCTTCTGGAGAAATTGAGTCGATCGATCTTCCGAGTTCGAATGTCCTCCAATTTTTTACAGAAGATGGGACGATCGTTAGTGCACGTCCAAGTGGCACGGAGCCGAAGATTAAGTTCTACTGCTCTGTGAATGCTGGTCTTGCTAGTGCTGATGCTTTTGATAGAACGCAGAAGGCCTTGGAGGAGAAGATCGATAAGGTCTTGGTTGATCTTGGTGTTGCGTAGCCAGCGGCTTCCGTGCTCCGCGCGGTGCTGGCGGATTTTATCGCAAGGAGTGCCAGCGTTCGACTCACTCTGTGCGTGCTGGTGTGGTATGTCGTGCTCTCTTTTAGCGCAAAGCGACGTTCGATCTTCGCGAAAGGCAGGGATCGCAATGTCCCGCTATGCGAGGATCTTCGTGCTGCGCACGGGCCAGGATGGATCGCTCCGCTCCTTTTTTATCGCAAGGAATGGCTGCGCCACTTACGCAAAGGAGCAAGGGGCGCAATGCAGGATGTTGTCAAAAGCTAACATGGGGGCTATCATTCCTCAACAAGGTCATTGACAACTCTTTTGAATCCGTCCATTAGGCGCAATCCTCCAAAGTTGATGAGCAAACCAAGTTTTCTGTTTGATAGTTTAAGGTAGGTCGTAAGCTGCGTGTAGTGAATCTGTTGAAGTTCAGAAACGGCCTTCAGTTCGAGTATGACGATGTCGTTTACTAGGATGTCAACTTTGAAAGCATCTTTCAAGAACAGCTCTTCATACTTAATAGGTAGTGGGAATTCGACTTGTACTGACAGCCCTGCCTTTTCTAGTTCGTAGGCTAGACATGATTGGTAAACACTTTCGAAAAGTCCTGGGCCTAAATGCTTGTGGACTTTTATACTTGCTTGCATGACTATATGGGATATCTGATTTTCTAAAATTTCCATTCCCCGAAGAAATAGAATAACCATCACTCTTTATGAAGAGGGCATCCGGTTGTCGGCCGTGAAACGGTCGATCAGTAACATCTAGCATTGCGCTCTTCGCCCTTGCGTAGTCTGCGTAGCAGGCTTCCTTGCGATAAAAGACGTCTGGCTGCTTTCCAGCATTGCAGCCAGCTTCCCTGCGATAAAAGACGTCTGATCTGCCATTTAGCACCCTTTGATCAATGCCCGCAGCAGGCCTCCTTGCGATGAAAACGCCCTGTTTACTAGCTTTAATCGTATTTAACCCTCACCCCGTCTACCTCCACTCCCCCCGTTTTGGCGGAAGCAGCACCCCTTTCATCCGAAATATTGGTCCGTTCGTCGCAATACCTACCTTAACCGACTTCCTTGCATTGCATAGTACCTTATGGTTACCGTATGTTTGCAATATGAAAATCGAGAATACCAAGGCGCAACTCCGTAAAGGCGCACTCGAGCTAGTCGTATTAAGCATCATCCAGAAAGAGGAAGAAGCGTACCCAACAGATATCATCAACAGTCTCAAAAAAGCTAAGTTGATCGTAGTTGAAGGAACCCTTTACCCTTTACTCAGCCGCCTCAAAAACGGTGGATTGCTCAAGTACACCTGGCGCGAAAGCCAAGCCGGACCACCGCGCAAGTACTATGGCCTCACCGAATCAGGTGAAGCTTTTTTAACCGAACTCCATTCCAGTTGGCGTGACCTTGTAGAGGCCGTCGACACCACAACCAAATCTCTCTCTTATCATGAATAAAGTAATCCAAGCCAACCTCGGCGGCATCGCCTTCACCTTTGATGACGAAGCATACTCCCACCTTGACGAGTATCTCGCATCCCTCGATGGGTACTTCAATAAATCGCACGGTCACAACGAGATCATGCATGACATTGAAGCTCGTCTAGCTGAACTTTTTTCTGATAACCTAAAAGGCCGCAGTATTGTCACCACCGAAGACGTGAGTGCAGCTGTCGCTACAATGGGAAGTCCTGAAGAATTTGGAGCAAGTGATGAAGTTCATGAAGAAGAAGCTTTCGAGCAGAAGTCTTTCGAGCACCAAAAGCGCAGCCGTAAGGGTGGAAAGCAACGCTATTCTCGCTATGGTAAGCGTCTCATGCGTGATCCTGACAATAAAAAGCTAGCCGGAGTTTGTTCAGGTTTAGCAGCGTACTTCGGAATTGAAGACACGCTCGTGATGCGCATTATCGCACTCGTTTCCATACCAATTACAAGTGGTGCAAGTATTATTGCATACTTCGTGCTCTGGATGGTTACGCCAATTGCACGAACAGCAGGAGACAAACTTGCTATGCGAGGTGCAGCTATCGATGTTCGCAACATCTCTAAGGAGGTTGAGGATGAGTTTAGCAATATTTCTACTCGACTCCAAGAATGGGGTGATGAAGTGAGTAAAACCGACTGGTCTAACAAGTTTGGTGGTGGAGGCGGAAAGCGTCGCAACCAGAAGAAGGATCAGCAAGAACCTCAGGACGAAGGTTACATGGTGTAATCCACTAGAAGTGAACTGCAAAGTCGGATGAAACCGGGTTTGTAAAAGTGATGCTCAGGTCGAAAGACTCGTGCATCACTTTTTACGTTTGGAGGCTTGAGGACCACTCCTTTTGAAGGTGTACTTTTGCGCTCACCTTCGTCGTTTAGACCTTGGTCAATACAACCCCTGCTTTTGCGCTTACATCCTACCTACACGTTCATCGCCGCTCTTTTGGCGTGCTTGTCGTGTTTTTCGACTTTCGCCAAAACGGCTGATCAGGCTTACCATTACACTTTTGATGAAGCCAATGTAAAGGCATACGAATCGATCATCGCACTTCGCTTATCGGAAGGACGAGCACAGCTTAGAGAGATCCGTCGTCAACAACCTGGCAACTTGATCCCGGTCTGGCTCGAAGATTACGCTGACTTCTTCGAAGCGTACATCGATGAAGACGAAGAGGACTTCGAGCGCCTCGAGAATCGATATCAAGAACGACTTGAGCTTTTAGAAGAAGGTCCGAAGGAGTCTCCATATCATCGTTATGTGCGGGCTAACATTATGCTTCACTGGGCGCTCGCGCGTTTGAAGCACGGCCAGTACATCACCACCTTTCGAGAAGCACGCAAAGCGTACAAGCTCCTTGAGAAAAACCTAGAAGTACACCCCGATTTCCTGCTTACGCGCAAGGAGCTTGGTGTTTTACAAGCAGCAGTTGCGACGGTGCCTTCCGGCTACCAATGGGGCGTAGAGTTCGTTACCGGAATGACAGGCGATCTCGACGGTGGTAAGCGTCACATCGAAAAGGTCCTCGCTCAACAAGAATCATCAGATTCACCTTTCCTCCAAGAGACGACTGCGATCTATGCATTTCTGCTGCTCAACTTATCGCATGACGAAGACGGGAGCTGGATGAAAATAAAGGACGCTGGGTTCGATCCTACCAAAAGCCTCCTCGGTGCTTTCGTGATGGCGAACATTGCCATGCGTACTGGCCGAAACGACCGAGCGATCAAATTGCTGTCGAACCGTCCGCATTCGCCACATTTTTATCCGTTCCCATACTTAGATTTCATGCTGGGCGTCTGTCTGCAGCGAAAACTTGATCCCGTTGCCAAGGTCTATTTCAGAAGTTTTGTGGAGCAAAAGCGAACAGGGAATTTCATCAAAGAAGCTTATCAGAAGCTAGCGTGGGAGGGCGTGCTCTTAGAAAAGCCATACGCCTATTATGATGAGCTCGAGCACATCAAGCAATTTGGTAAAGACGTGGTTGGCAGCGATAAGAATGCCCTACGTGAAGCGCATCTCCGCCAAATGCCGAATCCTGACCTGCTTAGGGCTCGGCTACTGTATGATGGAGGATATTACGACCGCGCAGCCGAAGCTATAGGGAATGTCGATGAGACCAAGCTCTTCGGTGAGCAGCAGATTGAATTGCCTTATAGAGCAGCGCGTATTGCTGGAGCCCGAAAGAAAAATGATGAGGCTGGCCGCCTCTATCGTCAGACGATTGCAATAGGTCGTGAAGAACCAGCATATTTTGCCTGTAAAGCTGCAGTCGAATTAGGAGTTCTTGCAGAAGAAGCTGGCAAGCCCAAAGAGGCCGAAGCCCAGTATAAGCTAGCACTCCAGCTTAAGCCAAGTGAGTACGGACCCGGTTTGCACCAACAAGCAAAGGCCGGACTTGCTCGCTTGCGCTAAAACCTGCTTCATTTTCTAGGGAAAAACCTGATAATCCATCCCGCACGACTTCAAAAAACGTGTATATTTGCGGCCGCCAAAGCGGATCCAACGGGTGAAGTGGCGGCAAACGGCGAGGTAGCTCAGTTGGTTAGAGCGCACGACTCATAATCGTGAGGTCGGGGGTTCGAGCCCCCCCCCCGCTACGTAAATAAAAGGATGTCGCCCTGTGGGCGTCATCCTTTTTTTGGTTCAGGGTTCATGCGCCAAATATTCGCGTTGCTCATGTTGGTCGGTTCTAGGTTCACCAACGGTGGCACTTCCTACTCTTTCCCTAGAATATCCCGAGCAACCCGCTCCACAACGCCTTCTCCATCATACTGCCAAGTGGTGTCGAAAGCACCAACGATCTCTTCGTTTGCACTTTCACTCAGCACCAAGGCGTGAAACTCTGTAGCCTTGTTGTGCTGAAAGTGTCGCATCTCCTCCATGATATCTGTATCAAGCTTGTACATGATAAAGTCGGAGATCACTAAGATGTCTGCATCGCGATAATCATCGCCTCGTAACTGGCGGAAGCACTCGTACAGAGGAAGTGAAATGTCTGTTCCACCTCGGAAACTCATACGCAAGAAGGCGGCAATGTCTTCTAATGAACGTGAGACGTCGTGTAAGTCTAAGGTCTGAACGCCCGTCGAGAAGCTAATAAGGTATGCACGACGCTTAACGCGGCCAGCCATTTTGAGGATACCCAGCGCAAGCACCTTGGCAACCTGTTCGGGGCGACCGTTCATGCTTTCCGACGTATCCACACAGAGGATGAATGGACCACGTTCTTTTTCGCGGACCTTATTATAGATCTCGATTTCGTGATCGTTACTGCTCACCAGTTTACGATCATCATAGCGGAAGGTCAATAATTGGCCATCAGCAAAGCGTTTCAAGAATGCACTTTCAGTTACAGGGTCGCCGAGGAGTGCGACTTCCGAACTGAGAATCGTATTCAAGTTGTTCGATTCGTGGATTCCTGAAATCTCAGAGCGCATGTTTGGGTCTGACACCCAGCGTTGGCGCACTATCGTTTTTTCAAGTGTCTCCTCCTCAATTTCTATTTCCGCATCTCGCCACTGACCAAGCATGTCTGCCAGCTCACGTAATTCTTCTTCTCTACTCAGTAGATCTGAATAATGTTCAAGCACATCAAAGCTCGTGTCCTGCCAAAGGCTACGACTCATGTCCCAGTATCCTGAGAGGTAGTCGCTAAATGGACTCACGATTTTGATCAACTTGGAATACTGTGAGACCTTCGCCTCCATGAGGTTTTGGAAGTCTTCGGCTTTCTGGTTCAAGTTGTTGAGCTGGTGGCCTAGAATCTTCGCGTTTAGTAAAGCGTCCCACTGGGCCAGCAAATCCTTGAGGAGTACTTCTTTTTCTTCTGTGGTGAGGTTTTTAGCTTCCGCAAAACGGGAAGTGAAGAAGCCAACCGGCAATTCGTCTTCTATGTAGGTCCCCTGAAGGTAGGTGAGCAGGATAGGGTAGCGGTCCATGAAGAGAGGAAGCGGCGTTACCGTCCACTGTGTTAAGCGGCTCACTTCGTTCTCATAAGGATGCTTGCTGCGCATCTCCTTATAGGTCTGTCGTAACCACTTCAGTGTATCACTAGCCACCTGGCGACGCATTCCTGCATTCTGTCGACAGATCTCTACCAAGGCTTCAATCGTGAATATGCCTTCTAGTGCACCACGGAAATACCGGAAGTACGCATCGTCCATGTTTTGAGGCAATGGCCTATCTGGCTCTAGCTGGCTGCGGATGTACTCTATAAGGTAGCGTCGACCGGTTCGGTCTATGACTTGGCCGAACTCAACAAAGCGTTCGTACTCTACCTCTAACAACTGCGAAGGGTCTGTGCCGGGGATCTTCATCGCATATCCAACCGCTAGGCACGCTGCTAAGTTGTTTGTCTGGCGAATTCGGCGGGAAAAGCGTGGTTTTTTCCTAAATGGCCCTTTAAGCTGAGTGATAGATCAGCAATTGGGCCCAGGGCCTAAAAATCTGTTTAGTGTTTTGGCGAAAGCTCAAAAAAGTAGTCTAAAAGGACCAAAAGACCCTGTTTTTGGCTTTTGTAAGCGGTTGAGTACAGCTTGTAAGAATTGGCTAATAGTGAGAGGTATATTCATATTTGAATTTGTCGTAATGAATAACTAATTGATTGTCAAGTCAAGATGAAGAATTTTGGGTTTTAGGTGAAATCAAGATGAGAAATGATAAGATTTTTGAATGTCTATTTTAATACACTCAATATGGTACATCGGCACGTGAATTGCAATTGTCTAGGTACAACTGTGGCGCACTCACAAACTCATTAGTCGCAGTAACTAAACACACTTAAATTCCTAAACTATGAACAAATCAAACCCAACACGCCCGAAATACTTGCTTATGCTTCTCGCGGCAGGTCTCCTAATGTTCAATGTCGCATGCACAGAGGATGGCATTGATGGCCTTCCAGGTGGATTCGGCTCAGGACAGGATACTGCAGAAATGGACGACAAGGATAAAGATAAGAAGGAGAAGAAGGAGAAGAAGGATAAAGACGGAGGCTTCGTCATCCCTGTAGATAACGATATTTGGCAAGGAGAGAATAGCTTCAGAGAAGAGGACGGCGAGTAATCGTATCGAACTCTTGTTTGAAAATAAGAAAGCCCGCTGCACAATTTTGTGTAGCGGGCTTTTCTAATTTAAGGAAGTCGTTTCCTTACTTTTTGACGAAAGGAATTCGTCCTACACCTTCTGTACTTTGTACTTCGAGTAAGTAGTATCCGTTTGATATTCCGGCGACGTTGACTGTTCCAGTAACATTCGTAGCTGTCATTACTAACCTACCAATAGCATCACGGATAAAGATCGTTGACTCACCCTGTGGAAGTCCTTCGATATGAAGTTCTGCACTCGTCGGGTTTGGATAAGCTTGTAGTTCTAATACAGCCTCTTCACTTGTTGAAGTTGAGCCATCGAGTACGTATACGTCTACTTGCCCTGCGTCACTTTGACCTGCTGCTTCAAATCCTGGACGACCAATAGCGAGGTGCATTCCATCATCTGAAATCGAAATTGATTGACCCACTTGTTCGCCCATCACAGTTCCACGGAACGTATAGGTAAGGGCCCAGTCTCCGTTCACGAGTTCGTACACATATGCGTTGCCCATCCCTACATTTGTAGGGTCATTGGCAGGTGCTCCGATAGCGAGCGTGTTACCGTCTTCTGAAATATCTAGACTGTATCCAAAGGTTTGGTCACCAGCTGGGGCATCAATGGTAGAGCCAATTTGGTCACGACGATCATCATACACTCGAACCTTACCGTTCCCATCATATGGAGCACCAATCGCTATGATGTTTCCATTACTTCCCATGGCAATGCTTTCGCCAAAACCGTCTCCGTTTGCTGAACCGGTGATAGAGCCTCTTGAAACCCAATCGGCAGTAAATTGAAAGAATTGAACCTCGCCAGGAGCAGTAACTCCTTTATTCAGTCCCATCCCGACTACTAGCCCTTGCTCTGAAAGAGCGATTCCAGAAAGTGATTCTTCACCCGTGGATTGTAAGATTGGTTGAGTACCTACCGTAATCCACTCTGTAGTAGTAAGGACTCGATTGAAAGCGCCTCTTCTGTCATTTTCATCGCCCCCAAAATTGGCGGTCATCATTTGAGTCCCGTTCGTAAGCAAGGCTATTTTCTTACCTAATTGAGCGTCTCTGTAAATGCCGTTTAGTTCATCGCCAATAGTCGCCCAACCGCTCGTACCATACCGGGAGGTTACTATTCTACCGGTCGATAAATTTTGAACCGTATTGAACGCAGGTTCGCCAGTGGCAACTGTGGTTCCTCCACCGCTCAAGGTGATTGTCGCTTCTTCGTCTAAAGGAGACGTGAAGTAGTCTGTAAACGTATTGCCGAGTTTCACCCAGCTCCCACCCTGGAGCTCGTAGACTTCAGCTTGTGGTGAACCTGTGCCAAATCGACCGTTGTCGGGAGCCATTACAGCAATACGAGTACCGTTATTACTCAGACTTACGGTAGCGCCAAAGCGATCACCGTCGCCATTACCAAAAGTTGTAAGGACGTTACCGCTCCTAGATTGAGCAGTTGAAATTCCTGCAATAGCACATGCAAGGAGTAGAAGGGAAAGGGGTAGTAGTTTTTTCACGGGGGGATTGTTTTGGTAGTACAAAGCTAGTAAAGGATATTACTAGCGAATCGAATATGATCTCGGTGAAGGGGTGATCGTTTCTCTGTTAGAGTGACGAGCAGCGCTCTTTTAACCATTCACATTCTTCCTCATTTAGTTTTGGCGAAAGCCGCTCATAAACTTCATCATGATAAGCATTGAGCCAGTCACGTTCTTCTTGTGTCAAGAGATCTGGCTCGAGTAGTAGGTAGTCAATCGGGTAGTACGTAATGGTCTCAAAGCGAAGGAACTTCTCCGGATCGTTCTCTTCCTCTTCAGGGAAGGCAGGTACCGCGAGGATCAGGTTTTCAATTCGAATACCGTATTCGCCCTCTTTGTAAAATCCAGGCTCATTACTTGAAAACATACCTTCAACAAAGCCAGTCTTACCGCGCTCACTTAAGGTTGGTGCAATACCGTTTGGTGCCTCGTGTACATTGAGGAAAAATCCTACACCGTGCCCTGTTCCATGTCCAAAGTTGAGCCCTTGCTGCCACAAATGTTGACGTGCAAAGGTGTCAAGTTGAATACCTCTCGTTCCTGTTGGGAATAGCGCTCTGGATAGAGCAATATGACCTTTAAGTACTAAGGTGTATCGAGTGCGTTGTTCGTCTGTGACTTTTCCAAGTCCGAAGGTTCTTGTGATGTCGGTTGTACCATCTAAGTACTGGCCACCACTGTCTACGAGTAGAACTCCCTCATCTTTGATTTCTGCATCTTCTCCTGGTACACTGTGGTAATGTGGTAAGGCACCGTTTTCACCGTACCCGACAATCGCATCAAAACTGTCACCGTAAAAAAGTGGCTGCTTAGCCCTCTCTTCATGAAGCTTGTCTACCATTTCACACTCACGCACAGTACGTGTTCGAAGTGCATGCTCTAACCATCTGAATGAGCGCACCAATGCGACACCATCTTTGATGTGTGCCTCTCTGATATGCGCAATCTCAACCTTGTTCTTCATTGCTTTTGCGAGCCGTATTGGGCTAGCGAAAACAACATACTGATCGTCAGAAACCAAAGATGCGAGCTCAGAGTTTACTTGGCCTTCATCAATTCCAACTTTAGCAGTTTCGTCAAGTCCCATCAAGGATTGACTGTGTACTGCATAAGGGTGGACATGAATATTACTTGCGTCAAAACGAGTTCTCGTCTCGTCATCAATTCGGTCTGGAGCAGTAAATAGATCAACTCGATCCAATCCAACCATTGCATAAGCAATTGCTAATGGGTTGCACTTGATGTCGCTTGCTCTAATGTTGAGTAACCAAGCAATCTCGTCGAGGCTAGAGAGGAAGGTGTGACTCAATCCATGAGCTGTCATTTGCTCTCGCAAATCGCCAAGCTTTTCAAGATCGCTCTTTCCCGCATACTTCACATCGTGACTAAACAACGTCGAAGTCGGCATAGAAGGCCTGTCACTCCAAACCTGATCTATAAGATCAACGTCCGTTTGAAGGTTTAAAGAGGTCGCATCGAACTTCTTTTCAATCATACGCACTTGGCTTACGGTAAACAGCTTACCGTCAATTCCTACCGTCGCACCGTCTGGTAATTCTTCTGCCAGCCAATCGATATACTCTGCAGTTCCTTGTCCAGATTTCATGAACGCTAGACCACTTGTACGTTCAAGTTCGCGAGGACCTTGTACAAAATAGCGACTGTCAGTCCATACGCCTCCGCCTTCGAGCGTGACAACGGCAGTACCTGCAGAACCTGAGAATCCACTAATGTATGTACGAGTAGACCACCGTTCAGCTACATATTCGCTTTGATGAGGGTCTGCACTTGGCAGGATAACAGCGTGAATATTAGCACTTTGCATTGCGCTTCTAAGCGATGAAAGTCTGGCTTTGTATTCTGAAGATGGAGCGGCACTTGCTGACATGTCGTTTATTTTAGGCTGTTGATGTGACCAAGGTAATCTTCCTGCGTCTTAAGGTTGTATTCCGCAGGAAACAGGTGAGTTTCTCTAGAGAGATTCACCCTGCGAATGCCCCTAACGAGGAGACTGATTTTGGTTAGAAAGGCCCTTGTGAGTAATCACGGGGGCCTTCTTTTTGTCCAATTCTTTCAGTCTTTTTCTCGTCGAAAAAGATGTGACCGACATAGAAGTGGTGCGTCATAAAGTCGTATTCCGCAGGAAACAGGTGGGTTTCTACAGAGCGATTCACCCTGCGAATGCCCCAATTAAGGAGACTGATTTTGGTATGGAAGGCCTTGTGAGCAATCACAAGGTCCTTCCTTTTGCCAAGAATTTGACTACTAGAAAGTAAATGACCGTTTTGATGGCGTATTGCGGGAAAGCTAGTTGGAGTGATTTCTAGATCTTCTAGAATTTCAACCCGTGAATACCCATAAAACGGCGACCGATTTGGTTAGTTGAGGCTGTCCTCTGGTGAGTAATCGCTAGAGGCAGCTTTTACTTTGTAGTAAGTGGTTCTTCTTTACTGCAAAACTCTTTCAGATGTAGTTGAATGCAGAACCTAAGAGGAGTGAATTCGAGCCGTCGGGTATAAGCCATCGATATTATGCTTGAAACACAGTAATATTTAGGTTAAATTTACGTCAGAACGCTTACCTGCAGTTTTTGAACTTTAGTTAAATTCTATCGGTTTGATAGAGTGTGACCTGGGCATGTGTGTAGCGTCATAATGGTGTATTTCGCAGGAAACAGGCGACGAGCAACCAGTAAAACTGGTGAGTGGCCCTGTGAAATATCCCTAGAATGGAGACTGATTTTGGTTAGAAAGGCCTCGGCGAGCAATCGCAGGGGCCTTCTTTTTATTACCACTTTCATTTTTCTCGCTAAAGAAATGTGACCTCCGAACTACTGCTGCGTCTCAATCCAGTACTCCACAGGTAACAGGCACCTATTTCCAGAAGTTCCCAGAAAGCCGTACTGTGGGTATCGTAATCATTTAGAGACTGATTCTGAGTAGAAACGCCCTTGTGAGCAATCGCAAGGGCTTTTTTGTTTATAGCACTCATTAGCTTTGTGAAGTGAGCTCAAATCCCGATTTCAGACAACGTGCGCACGCCCTCGTTGATCTTCTTGCAGACCATCTTGAAGCAGCCGAACGAGCTGACGGGCGAAGCATACCGTATCAATCCCCTGAGGAGTCCTATTCCTACTGGGAGAGTTTTGAAGGCGATGAGCAGTCTTTGTATGCTGCGGTGTTGGCCCAATCAACCGCCGTTCATCATCCTGGATATGTGGGGCACCAAGTCTCCGTTCCTTCTACTGAAGGTATTCTCGCGAGTTGGGTTAGCGATGTTTTGAATAATGGAAGTGCAGTCTATGAAATGGGGATGGCCGCCAATGCAATCGAGCGACGTGTTTCCAAAGAAATGGCTTCTCATTTCGACTTGCCAACTACAGCGACCGGCATTTTTACCAGCGGAGGAAGTCTTGCGAACCTAACCGCAATGCTCGCCGCTAGGGCTAAGAAAGCCCCCAACGCTGAGGGACAATCGTTGTGCGTTCTCGTGAGCGATCAAGCACATTATTGTATCGACCGAGCGGTCCGCATTATGGGATGGGGCCCAGAAGGCATTGTTGAAGTTGCGACCAATGAATCCTTTCAAGTGACTGCCGAAAGTCTAGAATTAGGCCTCCTTGAAGCTTCCAAGAGCGGGCGTAGACCCATCGCGATTGTTGGAATGGCTTGTTCTACAAGTACCGGTACTTATGACAACTTACAGTTGATTTCAGCTTTCGCCAAAACCCATGACCTCTGGTTTCATGTCGATGCGGCGCACGGTGGAGTAGCAGGTTTTAGCGAAAGCGAAAAGCATAAAGTACTCGGCATAGAGAATGCTGATACGATCACACTCGATGCGCATAAAATGATGAGGGTCCCCGCTTTAACGACCCTTTTACTCTACCGAGATGAGGTGGCCAGCTATCGGACTTTTTCGCAAAAAGCGGACTATCTCTGGGACGAAGCCGGACCTGAGTGGTATCACAGTGGGCAGCGAACGGTAGAGTGTACAAAGTTGATGATGGGGCTTCGCGTCTTGGCCGTGACCCAGGGCGACGGCATGGATAAGTTAGCCAAGTATGTTGATGATCAATATGCCTTGGCAAGAGCTTTCGCCAAAACGCTAGATGCTCGATCTTCCTGGGAAATCGCCACCGAACCGATGAGCAACATCGTCTGCTTTCGCCATATTCCTGCCGCCATATCCGACGTCGATAGCCATAACAAAGCCATTCGAGATAAGCTCCTTCTCGATGGCCGATGGTACGTTGTGAACACCCGCTTGAGAGGAGCCTACTGGCTTAGAGTGACCTTGATGAATCCCAGTACGAGCATCGAATATTTGATGGAAATGGTTGGTTTTGCAGAAACCAATTAAATGTGAAGCAGTCGAATGTTTCACCTGAGTAAAGCCAAGGGCTAAACCAAGGCTCTTCGAAATATTTTGCTCTTCTTGAAATGTGGAAGACTTGTCGCGGTGGGAGCAGCGTAAGTGGCTGAAGATGAAAGGGTTGAACTTAGTGTAAAAGCACCTTTAAGCCTAGGTAGGGTGGGTAAAATTGCGTACTTTAGCCCTTGCATGGCTACTGAAAATAAAAACCCCAATGCGTCGAATTACGGCGCAGGAAATATTACCGCTCTTGAAGGCCTTGAGGCTGTTCGATTGCGGCCAGGTATGTATATCGGTTCGACCGATTCCAAAGGACTCCACCACCTTGTATGGGAGGTCATTGATAACTCAATCGATGAGCACCTAGCAGGTTACTGTTCGCACATCTCGACAGTCATCCACAAGGATAATTCTATCTCCGTCAAGGACAACGGTCGTGGTATTCCAACAGGGATTCACGAGAAGCTCCAAAAGAGTGCGCTTGAGGTCGTTATGACTGTCCTTCACGCGGGTGGTAAGTTCGATAAGGATACCTACAAAGTATCTGGTGGACTTCACGGTGTAGGCGTGAGTTGTGTGAATGCACTCTCTGAATACCTCCGTGCTGAAATACATCGTGAAGGCAAAGTGTTTGAGCAGACGTACTCAGAAGGTAAACCAACCTCTGAAGTCATCACGATCGGTGAGTCTGACAGCAACGGTACGCAAATCACGTTCCGTCCAGACAAGAACATCTTCGCAGACACTGTCTATACCTTTTCAATTCTCGCAACTCGTATGCGCGAGTTGAGTTACCTCAACGCCGGACTTCACCTAACGCTTACCGATGAGCGTGAAATCGTGAAAGACGACGATGGAAAAGATGCAGGCTTCCGCACGCAGACATTCCTTTCTGAAGGTGGACTTAAAGAATTTGTTCTTTTCCTAGACGAGTCTCGTGAAGCGATCATTCCTGAGCCAATCCACGTGATTGGAAAGGAAGATAACGTAGAGGTAGAGGTTGCTATGCAATATAACAACTCTTTTACCGAGAACATCCACTCTTACGTCAACAACATCAACACACGAGAAGGAGGAACACACGTTTCTGGTTTCCGTCGTGCAGTTGCTCGTGAGTTCGGTAAGTACGCAGAGGACGAAGGCCTATTCGCAAAGCTGAAGTTTAAGGTCAACACCGATGACTTCCGTGAAGGAATGACCTCGGTAGTTTCTGTGAAAGTCCCAGAGCCACAATTCAAAGGACAAACAAAAGGCGAGCTCGGTAACTCTGAAGTAACCGGTATCGTTAGTCGTGCAGTAGGTCAAGCATTGAAGACTTTCCTAGAGGAAAATCCGCAGATGTCTCGCCGCATTATCGAGAAAGTAGTACTCGCTGCTACCGCTCGTCACGCTGCACGTAAAGCCCGCGAAACGGTACAACGTAAAAACGTACTTACCGGTGCTGGACTTCCAGGAAAGCTATCCGATTGCTCTTCAAAAGACCCGGTTGACTCAGAGATCTTCCTAGTGGAGGGTGACTCAGCAGGTGGAACGGCGAAACAAGGTCGTGATCGTGAATTCCAAGCGATTCTGCCACTTCGTGGTAAGATCCTCAACGTTGAGAAGGCGATGGAGTATCGTATCTACGACAATGAGGAGATCAAAAACATGTTCACCGCGCTCGGTGTAAGCATCGAAGAGAAAGAGGGTGAGCGTATGCTCAACATCGACAAGCTTCGTTACCATAAGGTGGTTATCATGTGTGATGCCGATATTGACGGTAGCCACATTGTTACACTCATCTTGACCTTCTTCTTCCGCTACATGAAGCCACTCATCGAGCAAGGCTACATCTACATTGCAGCTCCACCACTTTATCGTGTACAGAAAGGAACCAAGTTCCAGTACGCATGGAACGAGGAAGAGCGTCAAGAAGCAATGGCTCGTATCGGTTCTGGCCCAGACGATACCAGTGTAAAGATTCAACGTTACAAGGGTCTTGGAGAGATGAACGCCGAGCAACTTTGGGATACAACGATGGATCCGACAACGCGCATCTTGCGCCAAGTCAACATCGGTGATGCCATCGAAGCAGATCGTATCTTCTCTATGCTTATGGGAGACGAAGTACCACCGCGTCGTGCCTTCATCGAAGCGAACGCGAAGTACGCGAACGTTGATGCGTAAGAAAAAGCATCAACTTCGATCTTAAATAAAATGCCTCTTCGAACGATGTTCGGAGGGGCATTTTTGATGGTGTAAGCCTGTTTGCTCTCACTCTGTGAGGGCTACGATCAAGTTGTTCGAGCGACTGTGTTAATCCACGCGCTCCTTTCGTTGAAGTCTCAATTCTGACTGCGCGAATAACTTCGCTAAACTTTGCGAGGCGCCCCCACAGAGTGTGGGCAAACTGATCTCGAAGGAGTCCCTACTAGCATCTCACATCCTCATCAATTTCGAATAAATTGCCTTTTCGAACGATGTTCGGAGGGGCATTTTTGATGGTGTAAGCCTGTTTGCTCTCACTCTGTGAGGGCTACGATCAAGTTGTTCGAACGACTGTGTTAATTCACGTGCTCCTTTCGTTGAAGTCCCAATTCTGACTGCGCGAATAGCTTCGCTACACTTTGCGAGGCGTCCCCACAGAGTGTGGGCAAACTGATCTCGAAGGAGTCCCTACTAGCATCTCATATCTCAAATCCCTTGTCCCATTCACGGTTTCACCCCACGAACGATATACTGGTAATCCAAGGTGGTATCGTCTATGAGGATCTGCTCGAATCCAGCTTCTCGAAGTGCTTGTTCAACATCGAAAACAGGAAGTCGACTAGCGACTGGCGGTCCTACCGGCGTGCTCTTTTTCTTGAAATCAACAATCAAAAGGGCGCTTCCTGACTTAAGCCCTCGGGCCAATTTAGAAAGGTAGTCTGCACGTTTAGGGATGTACATGAAGGTATTAACGACCAATGCAGCATCGGCTTCTTGATCCCCTAAATTTGGATCATCGGCAGGGACAAGACGAGGATCGATCCTCGAATAAGCTGCCGAATCCAACTGTGCATTGTTCAAGCTATCGAGTAGCAATAGCATGCTTGGGTCGATGTCTAACGCAATGACCATGTCAGCCGTCTGGGCCAAACGTCGAGTGAAAAATCCAGTTCCTGAGCCAATTTCAACGACTGTTTTTCCCGATAGGTCTCCCATTCGCTCAACGAGCACATTGGGCTTTTGCCAGACTACACGATTGAGGTTCTCGTAGTCGAAAGTGACATGCTTATTGGTTGAATCTCCAATCGTAGCCCTGTATATACTGTCCTCTTGCAAGAACTTGGCAATCGGACTCTGCTCACTAGATGAGTTGTCTTGCTTACAAGCAGCAAGCAAGAGTGTGAAGAGCAGACAAAAGCACGTTATTCTACAAACCATTGGCTGCAAGTTAGTACGCTCTACTTGACAAGCGCAGACATCCATTCACCAAGCGCAACGCGAAGTGTCTTGTCCTTTCCAGTGAAGTTATTGGCGACCACCGTAAAGGCAACCTGCCTACCATCACTTGTCTCTGCAAACCCGCAAAAGCCCTTTGATCTTGCAAGCGTTCCACTCTTTGCCCGGATGCGGGCTGCAGCTTCTTGATTGCGCAAAACGCCTCTAACGGTTCCTTCTTTCCCAACCCGAGGCAAACTTTCAGGAATAGAAGAATTTGCAGAAAGCTGAAGCAATTGGGTCATTTGCAACGGCGTGATCATGTTTCGCATCGTAAGACCGGAGCCGTCTAGTTGCTCCCAGCCTTCGGTATCTAGCCCTTTGCCTTTCCAGTATTCAACGATACGGTCTCCTATTTCAGCGGGGTCGTCGGAAATACCCCAGTGACGGCCAAGTGCATTGAAAAATGCCTCCGCAAAGAGGTTCAGACTCCGAAAGTTGGTCTGCTTCACGAGCTCTTTGAGCGTCGGACTTTCGTAAATATCCAAGCTAGTAGATGTGCTGCGCGCTTCCGGTCGACTTGCCGCGATTGCATCACCGCTAATGTCAACACCTCGTCCTTCTAGTACTTCTGCTAGCCAATCAGCTGCATGTATTGCGGGATTGGGCAGCGATCCTTTGACCTTAAAAGTGCCTTTCCCTGCAGGGATAGAGCCGCGTATCACACGGTCCATCGTACCTGGTGCACCAAAGATGTAGCTTTGGTCTCCGCTATTGCTCGCGCCACTGGTGAGGAGGTTTGTCCAGCGAAGTTGCCCTGGGTCGGGGTCGTAAGAGATGATTTTTGGCTTACCTCCGACGTTGGCCGTTCGTTGTAAGCGGAGGTTGTATTTGTTCTCGTTAATGATGAGCGCACCTGCGCCTGCACCATAGTAATTGCCGATGTCATTCCATTGCCAGTAAGGGCTCGGTTCAGCACCTGGCGCCAAAGACTCTTCCCCGACAATGTTGCCTTGAATAGAAGTGATTCCTGCGCTTTGCACGGCATTAGCCCAGCGAGCGAGTAGTGCTTTCAGGTCGAGGGCTCCGTGTGGTCGACCACCACCAAGACTAGGATCGCCTCCTCCTATAATGAAGAGGTCGCCAGTTAGAACGCCGTTGGTGATCGCGCCTGAGTAGCATAGTTCGGTTGTGAACCGGTGTTGCTCTCCAAGGACTTCCAATGCGGTGGCTGTAGTCGCGACCTTCATTAGACTGGCAGGAATGACGCTTGCCGATGGGTTGACCGACTTGAGCAATCGACCGCTTTCTACGTCTATGACTGCGATGCCAACGCTCGCTCTTTTAAGCTGCTCATTGGAGAGCAACTTATCGGTGGCTGCATCGAGTCGTGATACGAGGTTGCTATTCTGTGCTTCGCCATCTTGAATAGCGAAGCACAGAACGAAAAGAAAGAGTACGAGCGTAGAAATTCTCATGGCTCAAATGTAAAACTCCTCCTTCAAGCAACTACAAGTGCTAAACGCACTTCGCTACTACGCTGCCGAGCGAAAACTTGACCCCACCGCCGTCGACATATGCCTTCATCGTTACGGTATCGCCATCTTGAAGAAACTTGCGTGTCGAGCCGTCATCTAACGTCAATGGCTTCGTTCCTTTCCAGCTGAGCTCTAGCATAGATCCGTAGCTATCTGGGGTAGGACCACTAATGGTACCACTCGCGCAAAGGTCACCAGGGCGGAGGTTACAACCGTTCACCGTGTGGTGCGCGAGCTGCTGGGCCATGCTCCAGTAGAGGTACTTGGTGTTGCTTGCGCACACTTTTGACGGTTGGCCTCCTTCAGGTGTGATGTACACCTCAAGCTTGATGTCAAAACTGTTCGTACCCGAGTGTTGCAGGTAGGGTAGTGGAGATGGGTCTTGCTTTGGACTTGCAAGTCTTACTGGCTCCAATGCTTCAAGTGGAGTAATCCACGGGCTCATTGTGCTCGCGAAGCTCTTTCCAAGGAAAGGTCCGAGTGGGACATATTCCCAGCCTTGAATATCGCGAGCGCTCCAGTCATTAAAGAGTGCTAATCCGAAGATGTGATCTTCTGCGTCTTTGACATCAATAGATTCACCGAGGGTATTCCCTTTACCGATGACGTAGGCCATTTCAAGCTCAAAGTCCAGCAGTTTGCTTGCGCCAAAACCTGGTACACCATCCTCACCTGGCCTGGTCTGTCCGTTTGGTCGCTTGAGCGGTGTTCCACTGATAACGATACTACTCGCGCGACCATGGTAGCCAACCGGAAGGTGCTTCCAGTTAGGGAGCAACGCATTTGCCGGATCGCGGAACAGTGTGCCTACGTTGGTCGCATGCTCGATACTTGAGTAGAAATCCGTGTAATCACCGATCTCAACAGGTAGGATAAGGTTGACTTGTTTTGCCGGAAGGAGAAATATCTCTTTACGTGAACGCAAGTCCCAGTAGCCTGGATCATCATCGAGACAAGCTGCAAGTCTTGTGCGGACGGCACTTGTCACTTTTTTGCCTTGACCGATAAGTTGGTTGAGGCTCTTTTGCTCAAAATCCTTCCGGTCTGCACCGGTATCGTCAAATACGCCAATCTCAGCGAGAACGCGAAGGTCAACGACTTGGTCGCCAATGCGAGAAACGAGGGCATGAGAACCATCAGGTCGCACGCGAACTCCCATTGGAAGGTGTGCTAATGGAAAATCACTGTCGTCGGCGCCGGGGATCCAGCTTTTTTGTGGGTGCATGCTTGAGATGGTTAAGAGCCTGTCCAAGGCTTTGCTGCAAGGTAAAAAGGCTAGGCCAAGGAACAGTCATTTCAAAGAAAAACCCCAAACGAAGGTTAGTCCGTTTGGGGTTTAAGTGCGAAAAAGCACAAATCTAGATGGGGCTAGAACCTAGTACTTACCAAACGTCGCAATATAACCAATAGTAGCAGATGCGCCACGCCCTTTGACTTCGAAGTCATCGCTCGAGTCTTGGTCGCTGATCGCAAAGCGGTAGCGGCCATCAAAAACGAATTTGCCGCCAGCAGTTGGTATCCCAAATTGGACACCTGCTTGTCCGAATATATTGGTTCGATTAAAGTCCTCGTAAATAGATTGAGAGAAATCGATCTTGTTTTCGGATGCTTCTACTTGTATAGAGCCACTCGAAATTTCTGCAAACTTCACTCGTCCACTTGCGATGTATTGAAACGAAGGTCCAAAGACAGCAGCACAGGTTAGTTTCTTGCCCGTCCAACCGATTTTTGCCAGAACAGGAATATCTATTACATCATAGATCACCTTTCTACTTGGAAGATTGACACTCGTGTTTTCGGCCAAGCCAAAACCTTGTTTCAGGTAGTTCACTTCTGCCTGGAACGCGAAAAATTTGGACAGGCTAAATTCAACGGGAATACCAACTACGTATCCCGTGAAATTTTCAGTCTCTATTTCAAATTCACTATTCGAAGCGATCTGCTTTGCTGTCTGGTTAGACATGAGAACTCCCCCTCTGAAGCCAACGCCAATCTGAGCTTGCGCTTGGAACGTTGCGAAAATTCCGAAGATTAACGCTAGGGTAGAAAAGTACTTTGAGTAAGCCATTGGATAGGTTTTATGACGATATAACGCCATTTAGTATCTGTATAGCAAACGCAGTACCAATTAGTTAGTTGGTTTTGAGCCTTTTAGGATCTGGTCTATCGATAGAAAACAGCATTGGTTAAAATCTGCATTCCATTCTCCCAAAAACCTCGGTAGGCAAGGTTGTCGGCTGCATAAATCACGTCTCCGCGGCCCATTGGTTGTACACCGAGGCTGAGCGTTTCTTCGAGTTCGTCTTGAACTTCGCTACCAACAAAACCTCTGATTTCAGGATTTTCACGGATGCCAATTACGTTGTATCCGTTTTCGAGAAAATCCCACGTTCGACGATCGGCGCGCAGCACAAAGAAGTCTGAATTGAGTCCGTAGGCAAGCGGGTGCGTTAAGTCAATTTGAGCGGCCACCAATGCTCCTGGTGTGTTACTCGCAGCGCTCTCACGTTCTCTACTCGCAAAAGGACGCATCGGATCAACACCTCCATTGCCAATGATCAGCTTGGCTGGTTTCTCTTTTTCGCTCAAGGCAAAACCGTCTAAACGTCCAAATTGCTCAGCACTATCCTCCATGACGATGAGCCTGCCGCCAGCTTTAATCCAAGATCTTAGCGCTTCTGTATTTGAGCCAGATAGATCTAGTCTTCCTTGTGTAATGATGACAACATCAACATCAGCTAGGGCACGTGTATTCAACCGTGACCAAGGCACTGGACGGATAGGATATTGGAGGCGTTGCTCAAAGAAGTGCCATACATGACCGAAAGCATTGACATCAAGTGCATCGTCTTGAACGAGCACCACATTAGGTGCATCGATTCGTGTGACGTCATTACTTCCTAGGTCTTTTCCCTTGCTAGCCATTCCTCCTGAGAGTGGTGTTATTTCAATGCCTTTGCTAAGGAGTGTGCCGTGGGTTTTTGCGTAAGCTGAAGAAGATCCCTTTTGGTCGCGGGCGAGAATAAAAAGCGTTCCTGGAGCAAATGAATGATCATCGAGCTTCGTCTCGAATGTGCTGTACCGGGCAACCAAACCGTTCTTGATTTCAGGAGCAAGTTTGGTCCAAGTGTTTAACGCATCGACAGGAATAGCGAACCCATAGGCTGGAAGAGGATTTGGGCCTGAAAATGACCCTTTAATAATTTGACGTAAATCTTTGACTTGATTCTTAGCCGCAAATCCTTTGATACCGAGCACACTTGGAAGACTCCACGCGGTAATGTCGTAGGTCAGGCTGTCGGCTACAGTAGCAACTGGGTCTAGAAGTACTTGCGCCAATACTCCTTGAAGTTGACGAGCAGGAACCACTAGGTCTCCTTTGTTGATCGTAAAGCTTTTGGCCTTACTAGCTCCGTAGGCTTTACCTGCACTTTCACTTTTTGACGTCGCTGTTCCGTACGTGATCTGGTGCGTATCGAGGAGATCGGTGAGAGATGTTAGTCGCCCGATGCTGTTTTCTCCTTTCGGGAAAACATAAGACTCGTATGCTCCTCTTGCCTTCGTTTTAGCTGCGTTCCGGTAGTCTGCAGTTGCAGCTACGAGAGCTTCAGCATTACGACTGGCAACGGCAATTGTGCTCAGACTTGTCGCGTGATGATGCGCCATTCGATCAGCCAGCGTTAAGGTGTCCCCTTCATTTCTTTTCAGAGCCCTTCCGGCAAAACCACTACCTCCTTGTTCGTAGGTCATACCGATGCTACCGTTAAACATTGGATAGGTGTCGCCATAGCTAGGGTAGAGTAGGTCGAACACTTCTCCGGTGTAGTACATCCATCCCTTCTTGTCGAAAACACGAGCGTGATTTTGGCCGATCGTCTTTTGAAAAGAACGTTGGAAATCTGTCAGGTAAGCATGGTATGGTTCTGCTGCAGGAGCGAAGTAGTAGCTAGAGTTTGCTCCCATCTCGTGCAAGTCGACATGTACGTGTGGCATCCAGGCATGGTAGACCTTGAGGCGAGCTTGCGTTTCCTTTTGCGTTGCCCAAGCCCAGTCACGATTAAGGTCGAATTGGTAGTGGTTGGTTCGCCCATTAGGCCAGCCTTCGTAATGTTCCCATGCGCTTGGGCTGGCATCTGGCCAGCGGGTTGCACGCCTCCGTTGATCGTCGGTATAGCGGGTGTAACCATCTGGATTGAGGCTAGGGTCGAGAATTACGATGGTATTCTCAAGGTAGATTGCTAGCGAATCACCTGTTTTGTCCGTAGACCCTCGAGCGGGGGCAGAAGCTAAATCGTAGAGAATCTGTGGGCTAGCTTCGCTACCAGCGACTTCATTACCGTGTACCGAGCAAGACAGCCAAACGACAGCTTTCGCAGTTCCGCCAGCTTCTCCATCGATGACCTGACTTCGTTTGAGGTGGTTGTTGCGCGCGTCTTCTAGTTCGGCAATAGTCGCCTCCGACGAGATGAACGCAAGCATCAAAGGGCGTCCCTCATACGTGGTGCCGTACTGTTGTATCGATACCCGCGGACTTTTATCTGCGACGTCTTCGAAGTACTCAATGAGCTGGTGGTGCGCAGTGAACGATTTTGAGTAGTCCGCGAAAAAGTCTTGAGGAGTGGTGATTTGGGCCGAAAGTGCTCCAATAAAGCTGAGTAGCAAAAAGAAGACGATAGAGGTGCTGCGCATAGAGGCCCAAAATCGGTAGAAAAGTTCAATCGTGCATAGTACAAATTGGTAGCAGCAAATCAACGAGGCTGGGCGTAAGCATTTGGGGAAATTCTTATGTTTGCTTAGCATGAGCTATTAATTAGCTTTAGTTTTAATCTTATCCATAACCAAAAAACTCAACACCTTGAGAAATTCTCTACTCGTACTAGCCTTTGCAATGGCTACAGCGTTCTCTGCACAAGCGCAGTATACAGACATACAAATCAATCCTATTGGAGCCCTTTTCGGTAACCTCAGTGCTACCGCGGAATTCCCGGTAGCTGAGACAATAGGTGTAGAGCCGTCACTTGCATTACGACTTGGTAGCACAAGCTTAGGAGGATTGACTTACAAGAGATCTGGTTTCGGTGCTGGTGTAAATGGCAAGTTCTACTTCAATCCACAAGACGGCCACGATCGTTTCTACGTTGGCGCATACACGCGCTTTAGCAGTACAAAGAACAAGGTTGAGGAAAATGATGGTTCTTCATCTGGTGGTTTCGCTGAGGAGTACACTCGTACGCGCCTTTCACTTGGTGTTCTTGTAGGACACAAGTGGGTTGCTGACAATGGCCTTGTTTTCGAAATTGCAGTTGGTGGGGGACGTGCGCTCCTCAACAATTTCGATTATGAAGATGGAGACGACGCTTTCGAGGATTCTTTGAATGCTCTAACTCAGTTTGACGCTTACGGCCGTCTTTCACTTGGATACCGTCTAGGACGTTAATCGGACTTCGTTTGATTTTTAAAAGGGTTGTGGGCTTAGCGCTTACAACCCTTTTCTTATGCGTGTGAGTGCCGATCTCTGAATAAGATCGAGTCGAGAGTTTCAATATTTAAACGGTTTGAATTCAGCTTCAAGATGAAGTTTGTAGCACACCAATCACGAGATGATCATGCCTATCCAAATTCGGTTCTTGCTTCTACTTTCAATGATGGCTTCATTTGGAGCGACGACTCTGAGGGCTCAGCATACTGACATCACCTTCAACCCAATGAGCGCGCTGCTTGGTACAGCTGTGGTAATGGTTGAAATTCCTGTCAGTGAGGTAGTGGCTTTAGAGCTACAATCTTCTTACTTTTTCCGGGCGCAGCGCTTTTGGACGCAGAATTATAGGACTGAAGGATATCGGATTGGAGCGTTGGCTCACCTCTACATGAATGAAGAAGCAGAGCACGCCAAATGGAGTGTTTTTGCATACTCGAGGTTTCTTAATGTACGATATGAAGCGATCGAATTGTCTACCACATTTTTTGAGCGAGACAGCTATACATTGAGTCAAATGTCAATAGGTCTTGGCGGATCTTACAAGCAAATACTCGGTAACGATTTTGTCTTGAGTGTTGGTGCAGGCTTAGGACGAAACTTTGCGCGACGTCTCGTTCGTGAAGAGGGCCAGACTGGAGATTTCCTTTCCTTGGGTAACCAAGCAACTAGAGATATCGACCTTTACGGAAGAATCACTTTTGGCTACCGACTCTTAAACAAATAACTTTTAGGCTGCAGGTTTACTGTCTGATCAACCTAAAAGACAGACTCTGCAATCTTGCGTATTGTCCGCACATCACCCATGGTGTAATAGTGTAAACAAGGTGCTCCTGCAGCCTTAAGCTCTGTGCTTTGCTGGATACACCATTCGATTCCGGCTTGTCTGATTTTTTTACGATCGTCTTTTACGGCCTCAATGCTTTCAACCAGGTCGGTTGGCAAATTGACGTGAAACAGGCGAGGAATGCTATTGAGTTGGTAGTACTTCGTGAGCGGTTTAAGGCCCGGAACAATTGGAACATTGATTCCAGCAGCTCTACATTTTTTGACATAGTCGAAGTAGACTTGGTTGTCAAAAAACATCTGCGTTACGATGTACTGAGCCCCTGCGTCAACCTTGGCCTTCAAGTACCTGAGGTCCATGTCTAGGTTCGGAGCTTCGAAGTGTTTCTCAGGATATCCGGCAATTCCGATACAGAAATCAGTTGGCTCAGCATTCTTGATGTGCTCATCGAGATAGTTGCCACGATTCATGTCGGCGATCTGCTTGACGAGATCTACCGCATAACAATGCCCTTGCTCTTCAGGGACAAACTTTCCATCAAAGTGACGGGCATCTCCACGCAGGGCGAGTACATTCTGAATCCCTAGAAAGGCTAGGTCAATCAGTACGTTTTCAGTTTCTGAAACCGTGAAGCCACCACAAAGCAAATGTGGGACAGCGTCAACGCCATATCGGTTAGTGATACTCGCGCAAATACCTACAGTTCCAGGTCGCTTGCGAATAGCAGTCTTTTCGTAGTGACCACCAGGTCGCTTCACATATTCGAAGTCCTCTCGGTGATAGGTGACATCAATAAACGGTGGCTTGAACTCCATTAACGGGTCAAGCGTATCGAAGATTGACTTCATGCTTCCGCCTTTAAGCGGCGGTAGCACTTCGAAAGAAATAAGGGTAGTGCCGTTGGCAGCTGATATGTAATCCGTAACCTTCATCGCGTGTTTCTTGCTGCCAAAGTAGTTGCCAGAACGAAGACTCTTGTTGAATTCAAGTAAGAAGTTTAAAGTCCTAGTTCATCTGAATCGAAATCACCTAAAAGAAGGTCTACAAAATCAGCTAGTTCCTCATCGACAATGTCCAGAAAGTGACGGTTTAGTGTATTCCTACTTTCCGCTTCGTTGATGTCCCAAACGGTAGTGATACTGCGGCTCACAAGTTCTCTTAGCATGTCTTCAGCAACCAAAGGGAGCAGTTCGACAATGCTCTGAATGGCAGGCTCAAAGAGCGCCTCTTTGTGGAGTGGGAGAAAGTTTGGTAGATAGTCGAGTAGAATTACCGGATCAACGACTCCTTGCTCATCGAGCGTTTTGAAAGCTTCTTCAAAGCGTCCAAGCTCACACAGCACCACGAAGTACTTCGTAAATGAAACGTAGACACCTCTTGAGGCAGGCTCTCGAATCTCGTCAGCAATTTCAGCTAAGTCCTTCAGGTATACTTCTTCTCCAACGTGTTCTTTGTAGACATCTAGGATGCCGTAAATACGGTGACCAACACTCATGAATGCTTTGCGCAGTAAGTCGCGTTGATCTCCTTCGAGTTCTTCAGACTCGACGAGCATCATAACGAGGTCGTTGTACATTCCGCATCGAGCCATGTCTTCATGGTCTTCGCGCAGCGTATCTTCTCCAGGCACTACGAGGGCATCTTCGACATACTTGACCACCACATAGTGCAATTGGTGGTGTAGCATTTCTGCGAGTGCAGGTGCTCGGAGGAGTGGGTTTTGCAGGTAACTGTCAAACAGACCGTGCAGCTTTCCAAACTGGCGCGTGCGAGCATAGAACAACGCCAATGGCATAGCCAAGCGCTCTGCATGCTCTGCACCATCTTCTTTTTTGCGAGCGCGCTCCCAGCGAGAACGCAGTGTTTTTTCAAGAGCGACGATCTCACTTTGATCTAGCGCACTGTCATCTAGAAGTGCAATCAGGCTGCTTTGTACTTGAGGTTCAAGCTTAGGGAACCGCTGAAGTAGCTTCATTCCCAGTCCATGAACCTGCTCTGCAAGTTGCTCTGGTACTGGCGGTATAGTAAGGTCACTCAGCATGCCACTGCTAGCAATCACTAAGTCAACCTCGTGCTCCATGAGGTTTTTGCCTGAGGACATTTTCTGCAGCAATTGGGTCAAAATGGCCCGGCTCAGAAGGAAACTCTGCTTGTATTTCTCTTGCTCGTAGAGATAGTTAATCTCGTCAAGCAATCTGTACGGATCAAACCCGTCTTTCGGTAGGGTATAGTCTTCACTACTCGTCGGGTCATCCATGAGGGATACCACTTCGTCGTAGAGTTGACCGTCGGCGTCGATGTTCTCTAGGATGGTAAACACAAGGTCTCCCTGCAACTCTGGATACGTGCGCAAGCAGAGTTTGAAGGCTTGAATGAGGTGGCCGCGATCTGCGTTTTCCATCAAGTGATCCACGAGGCTTTCTTTCGCCTTGTCTCCACTCTTAGTCGAAGGGCCTTCGCTTGCTTCTCGTTCACGAATAGCCGTAAGGATTGCTGCGACGTGCGCGCATCCTGTATGGTTGCGACCATCGGCACTGCAGATCCAAGTTGGACCGTCTTTGCCGTGTTCGATTTTGACGGTTGTAGTGCTGTCTTCACCATCAATGATGGCACTGAAGCGTCTACGACGCACGTCAATACGTAACTCACGCACTGCACTCGATAGATAGATCTTTCGACCTTCCGAGATGGCATCAGCGCTAAGTCGCTCGCGAATGAGCTCGTGTGTTTTAGAGGGACGTTTGGCCATGAAAGGGGTTCCGTGGGCGAAGCTTCGTAAAGCGAATCAGTTGATTGTGCTTAGGTGGGTTAGTCGATACTACTGAGCAAACACACATACGTAGCTCTAGATACGCACAGCTATAGGATGCCGTTGCGTATCTAGAGAAAAAAGCTGTCTTATTTGATGAATAGAAAACGCTGTTAGAACAGGCTCTCTTGTCCTTTGTCGTCATCTTCTTTGGCAGCAGCATTGCGCTTAGACTCTTTTTCCTTTGCGGCTGCTGCTTCAGCTGCACCGCCATCACCAACCAACTTGACGTTGCTCAGTTTGAGGTCAGACAACTTGTTGCCAAGGGCTTTCCAGCCTTTGACGTCAATGAATTCGACGAGATCTACTTCGCCTCCTTCCATTTTTTTGCCTTTGAGGGACATGGAGTACGTAACCGTAGGTTTTGGCGCAAGCGTAACAAACAGCAATTTGGAACCTCTAGCCTCCGTAATGAACGATTGCATGATGTCCAATGTCGTGGTCTCAATTTGGAAACGCTTTACAAGGGTGCGCTTTCGCTCACCATCGTAGTAAACAGATGAAATTACATCATCCTCGTCGAGCTTTCCAATATGGATTAACTGCTCCACGTCATAGCGGTGCGTAATCTCAAAATCGGTGAGTTGGTAGGTTCCGTCCTTGAAGACGGCAATGATTAGGTCGCCTGTATCAAAGCCGCCGAGGCGCTTTCCGCGTTCGTCTGTGTTGAGACGACCGCTCACTTCGTCCATGTAAATCTCAATCGCACCGAGTGTCGATTGACCGACTTCGCGCTGTTCGATTTTACGAACTGGATACTTCGTTACCATGTTACCTGCAACACCACGGCCCTTGATCTCAAGCGCACCGAAGTCAAACGGGAAACTCTTGACCCTTGCTTTAGAAGCAGAAGAAAGCTGGATAGAAACGATCTCCTCTTCACCGTTAGGGTGCATGCTGAGGTAGAGCATTTTACTTTTCGGACCGCCTTTAGCGAGTTCGTACTCTTTGTCACGTGTAACGCTGGTCACATTGAATCGCTTGGCCATTGCACGTTTTTTCGTGCCGTCCCAATAGATCATGTTGAAGGTCGCACGATCGTCCGTCTTGTCGAAGACGCCAACGAATACGATCTCCTTTCCGATAAAGGTCTTGTCTGCCATCTTCGTAACCACCAAGACTCCGTCTTGGCGAATTACAATGACGTCGTCAATGTCTGAGCAATCACAGACGAATTCAGATTTTTTAATTCCTGAACCAATGAATCCTTCGGCGCGGTCGACGTACAATTTTGTGTTGTTGGCGACGACGAGCGCAGCTTTCACTTTTTCAAACGTTGTGAGGTCTGTGCGACGCTCTTGCCCCTTGCCGTATTTGCTGAGCAGCATTTCAAACCAAGCGACAGAGTAGTCGATAATGTTATCGAGGTCGTGTTGAACGCTTGCTAGATCTTCATTGATCTGTGCAAGAAGCTCTTCTGCTTTGAATGAGTTGTACTTTGAAATTCGCTTGATGCGGATCTCGGTTAGACGAGCGATATCGTCTTCTGTAATGTTGCGACGAATCGCGATGCGCTTGTCTTTTGCGCCTTCTTTTTTGACATCAGGTTCGCGGAAATACTTGCGCATTTCAACACCAATGATTTCGAGCGCTTGATCAAAGCTTGTTGCTTCCTCGATTTCACGGTAGACGCGCTCTTCGATGAATACCTTCTCCAGACTGGCGAAGTGCCACCTTTCTTGAAGTTCTTTGAGTTTGATCTCAAGCTCTTGTCGAAGCAAGTCTTTTGTGTGATCGACGCTTGCACGGAGAATGTCGCTTACGCCTAGGAATTCCGGCTTGTCACCAACAATTACACAGGCATTCGGGCTGATCGATACTTGACAGCTGGTAAAGGCAAAGAGTGCGTCAATAGCAACTTCAGGACTAACACCCGATTGCAGACTGACGAGCAATTCAACGTCTTCGGCAGTGTTGTCGTCTACCTTTTTGATCTTGATTTTGCCTTTGTCGTTGGCCTTCAAGATGGAGTCAATCATGGCTCCTGTTGTCACACCAAACGGTAGCTCACGAATGGCTAGCGTCTTCTTGTCGACCACGTCGATGCGCGCGCGCACTTTGATCTTTCCTCCACGCTTTCCATCTTGGTAGTCTGTTACATCAGCAACACCACCCGTGAGGAAGTCAGGATAGATCTTAAAGCCTTTACCGCGCAGGTGCTGTATCGCAGCCTTACATAACTCTTTGAAGTTGTGCGGAAGGATTTTGGTAGATAGTCCTACGGCAATTCCTTCTGCTCCTTGAGAGAGCAAGAGTGGGAACTTTACCGGTAGGGTATCGGGCTCTTTGTTACGACCGTCGTAAGAGAGAAGCCAGTTGGTTGTTTGCGCATTGAAGACTACTTCGAGTGCGAACTTTGTGAGACGCGCCTCGATATAACGTGCAGCAGCGGCAGAGTCACCCGTTCGGTGATCACCCCAGTTACCCTGCGGATCAATGAGGAGTTCCTTCTGTCCCAAATTGACAAGTGCATCGCCGATGGCAGCATCACCGTGTGGGTGAAACTGCATCGTTTGACCGATGACATTTGCCACCTTGTGGTAACGACCGTCGTCCATCTGCTTGAGGGCATGAAGGATGCGGCGCTGCACAGGCTTAAGTCCATCTTCAATAGAAGGGACAGCCCTTTCTAGAATCACGTAACTGGCGTAGTCCAAGAAGTAATCTTGGTACATGCCCTTTAGCGAAGGTCCGTCGTTGGGATCGACGAGTGTTTCAATGTGGTCACTGCTCATAGTAGGCCGGCAAAGTACGAATTCGACCGCATTTTGTAAAACAATTTGTAGCCATTGGCCTTAGGCCAAAGAAATTTTGAATGGTTGTCAATACGCGAGTAGGATGTTGTTCGGAGTCACAGTCCCGTGCGATATCAAGCACTAGTGCGCAATGACGTTCGAGGATCCTAGCCAGAACGGTGGGGCTTTCGCCAAAACTATCCACGTCCATTCTTACTTCTGTAGGTAAGAGGTTGAAGAAAAGCACTTTGAACCAAGACTTCGAACTTGCGTAGCAGCAAGAGGAATCTTGCTGAACCTTGAACTTCCTTGTCAAAGTGCGAAGCACGAGTCAAGGTGTATGAACCTAGAACCTATATTCACAACATGGAAGCTCTCGTCAATTTTGCAGCAGGATTGCCTACTTACGGCAAGGCACTTTGGATCGTAGGAGTCATGGCGGTGTTTTGGATTGCGGAAGGGTATTACGCTTTCGCAAAACATGAGTACCGCAAGTGGAGCCATGCACGAACCAATTTGATACTGCTAGGGTTCGTGATGTTGATCAACGTCATTTTCGGGCTTTCTACAGCTGGCGTATTTGCTTGGCTACAAACAAGTCAATTTGGATTGCTCAATTTTGTAGAGTGGCCGATGTGGCTAGAGCTATTCGCAAGTCTGCTGATTTTAGACCTCATTGCCCAATACGGCGCGCACTATGCCTTACACAAGGTGCCTGCGCTTTGGCGATTGCATTTGGTTCACCATTCTGATACGCATGTAGATGTAACTTCCGGAACACGTCATCATCCACTGGATTTCATCTTTCGAGAGCTCGCGGCATTAGCTGCTGTGGTGATTACAGGAATGCCGTTAGCGTTTTACCTGTTTTATCGCATCGTGACGATCTTCTTTACGTATTGGACGCATGCAAATATTCGCCTGCCGTTATGGCTTGAGCGTCCGCTTGGATACGTAATCGTTACGCCAATCATGCACAAGGTGCACCATCATCATACGCTCCCTCACACGGACATGAATTTCGGAAACATGTTCTCCTTTTGGGATCGCATTTTCGGGACGTTTGGGGAGATAGAAGAGAGTCAATTGGTGTACGGTGTTGATACCGCCGATGCTAGTAGAGCAGAGGATCTGACGTATCAACTAGGTATTCCTTGGAACAAGTCGGTAGGGAAAGCGACGACTGATATGCAGGGCAATTTGGTTGAGCGCTAGGTATTTGCTAAGCGAGATCAGCCATCGGATGTGTTTCCTGCTTAGAAGCAGCTGTGCAGTCTAAGGGGAGTTCAATAATAAATGTGCTTCCTTCTCCGAAGGTGCTCTCTAATTCTATAGTTCCTCCTAGGCGTTCCACGACTTTCTTGCATACGGCTAGTCCGAGTCCAGTGCCTTCATATTCGTCGATAGTGTGGAGTCGTTTGAACATTTCAAAGACCTGAGCTTGGTATTCTTTTTCTATCCCGATCCCGTTGTCTGCGATCGTTATAGATACTGTTTGCCCATCCTTTTCTTCAATGTTAACCTTTACTTTTGGAAAGAGTGATTCGTTATATTTTAGCCCGTTCGTAATTAGGTTTGTAAATATTTGGTTTAGATATCCTTGAGGCGCTTTCATTAAGGCGTGACCTGAGATTTCAATTGAGGCGTTTTTCTCAGTAAGTTCTGGCGTGAATTGTGTTTTTAATCCTGTGAAGAATCCAAGTAGTTGGATCTCGGAAGAAATGTCTTTTACATCAGTGCCAATTCTAGAAAATTCAAGAATGTCGTTAACAATGGCGTGGAGTTGTTTGCCATAGCTGATTGCTATGTCGATATATTCTGCTAGCTCTTCTTTTGAGATCGTGTTTTTTCTCCTTTTTATAAGCGTGAGAAAACTATTTATATTTCGAATGGGGGTTTTTAAATCATGACTCGCCACAAATGCAAATCGTTCTAGTTCCCTATTTGAACAGAGAAGTGCTTGTGCATTTAAGTCAAGCTCTTCTGCTTTTCGTTCTAAACTACCCGTTCGTTCTTTTACCATTTCTTCAAGCACCTTTTGTGCTCGCTTTCGTCTAGTCAGCTTGAAATAAAAGAGAATGAGTGCAGAGACAAAGAAGGCTAGGCCAAGTGCCATCGCAATCTTTTGATTGTGATCCAAATCTTGTTGGGTTTCCAAGACTACCTGCTCAGCTTGTGCCAAGGCTAATTCATGGCGTACCCGTTTTGTTTCTTGTAGATCTCTGAGGTCTAGAATCCTTCCTGCTTGACTTATGGATGCAATACTGTCTTTGAGCGATTGGCATCGATCTTTCATAAAGAATGCCTCCTTATAGCGACCCATCTCTGCTAGAACATGCGACTCTTTTTGCAAGACCTCTAGAAGTTCGTTAGGATCATTGTGGGATATGAATGTACTTTTTGCAGCATCGAAGAAATGTAGCGATTTTTCTCGTTGACCTAAGGCCGCATATACTTCTGCTATCGTTTGATTGCAGCGCGCGATCGGAGTTAGTTCCTGTCGATCAGTTACTATATCGAGAGCTTTTTGAGAGGCTTCAAGTGCTTCAAATGTCTTGTTGAATTTTGAAAGTATAAGTGCGTGTGTTCGATAGACTTGGTAGTCTTCGTCCATGCTTTTACCTGAAGTTTCGAATTGTTTCAGTTGGATGACTGCTTCATTGGAAATCTCTAAAGCATCATCGAGTTCTCCCAATGCAAGGCTCGATCTAGCACTTGCTTCAAGAACTGCAATCATTCGGTTTTCCTCGTTTGGAATTGCTCCGAAAGTTTCTGCAGCCTTTAAAAAATCATCTTGCGCAGCTTTGATGTCGTTAAGACCTTCATTGCAATACCCTCTGATGGTATAGTTACCTGCGTATACTCGTTGATGTATTTTATGCTTCGGGAACGTGAGTATCGAATCTGCAAACAATAACCCTGCTTTGAAGTCTGCTCGACTTAATTCCAGCACGCTCATTGCATGCAAGAAGGAAATTGTACGTGTTACGGAAGTATCTCTTGATTCCAGCGTATAGCATCGCTCTGCTATTTCATTTAGCATCTTCCGTCTTTCAGGCATCCGAGCAGAAAGATCCGAAACTCTGAAAATTACTTCCGCTGAGACGTTTAGATATTCCTCTGAGAGGTGATAGTCTGCAGCGGAGAGTATTGCAGCGTGAGCTAGACTATCATTTCTATTAGATCTGGTTTCTCCAAGGTAAGTACTAGCTATGCGGGCGAAAGCGGAGTTTGCTTGCTCGAAGGATGGTCCGTCTTCGACTGGGTCAAAAACTTGAGCTTGAACCAGGCTTCCAGCCCAAACGATCGAACAAAAAACTAGCGCGATTAGCTTTCTTGCTTCTGATTTACTAGATGTAATAGGGCGTTGCACCGTATGTCATATGCAAAATATAGACCATGTTTGAAGCGCTGCGTTTATAGGGCAGACGAAGTCTAGTATAAGAAGCCGCCAACGGTCCTCAAGACTGTTGACGGCTTTTGTTTTGGCGACAGCTGTAGATTAATGGAGCTAAATCAAACGATTATCTCAATAGCTTCGTCACACAGCGTTCAGTAGCCGACTGCCCAAAAAGGTAGTATAGACCTGGAGTGCTAGGAACAATAAGATGGAGCCGTTGACCTTCATTTCTCGTGGTTGTTTGAAGTATTCGACCCTTCAGATCAATTAGTTGATAGGTCGCCTTAAAAGGGGCGCTTGCCGCCTGAAAGCTTGCAGGACCAACATTACCACTTTTTAGCTTGCAGGTTGTGATAGGGATCGTCTCAGCAAGGCTAGATGCCTGTTGGGTATAGAAGTACCATTGAGATTCAATCGGCAAAGGCTTGCTCCCTTCGAAA
Organism: Saprospiraceae bacterium; assembly: GCA_045110575.1. Taxonomy (GTDB): domain Bacteria; phylum Bacteroidota; class Bacteroidia; order Chitinophagales; family Saprospiraceae; genus CALDTK01. The sequence continues at coordinate 1,886 of JBGCGF010000001.1, read as the reverse complement.
AAGTCCGCCTTTATAACTAAATCTGTACCAGCAAGGTAGCGATACGTTTGTCGTGTTGTGTCTGAGGTGCCGTTTGACATCAAAATGGAGGTGGCCTCCGTAACGTTGCCGGCTGCATCAACCGTGGATGTAATGACTTGCGTGGAAACAGGATTTGTCTCGCCATCGACGGTTCGTGAATTAGAGTGTAGTATCGATCCTGTAGAGTATACATATGATCCGGTTTCGGTAAGACTGGGTCTACTATAATTGACAGTTTCGTTCTTGGTATAAGTATAGTTGTCACCTTGGCCATCTGTGTAAGTGATGAAATATTGCGTAACAAGAATAGAATCATACGGTGATGAGTTGTTGAAGTTCTGTACTTGTAAACTATGCTCTATTTCTCGGCCTTCATTATCGAATTTTATGATGCGACGGTAGGATAAGCTTGTAGGTGTGTAGTTCGCATCTGTTATCCAAGATTCTCTGCGATAAATGCCGTCAGAATAATTCGTAGTGTCGAGTGCAGAATAGCTTGGTTGATTCGCAACTCCGGTTAGTGGATTATACTGAGTGTTTTTACTTCGTGTTTGACGTAAAGAAGGAATGTTGAAATTTTCGGCGATATAATCCCTTGTATTGATATTTGTAATGATATCGGTGTTGAAAGCTTCAAACTTGCGACCGGAGCTTGTTTCCGTTTGATAGATTTCAAAATTTCCTTGGCCTTGAAAATAAGCTCTTGGTCCCCATGAACGGTAGACCCTCCTTACGGTGGAGTCGTTCTGGCGTAGGTATTTTAACGTGCGGCGTGTATGTAAAACGCCTGTTGTGTCATTGAGAAATTCTGTTCGTGTAGAGTCGAGCGTGTACGGAGAATTCAGAAGCCCACTTGAATAGACTTCGTTGTATATTCCACGTGCTAACTCGGTAATGCGGGTTTTGTTATCAGACTGCAGGTTAAAATCTACATGATCGCACATGTGCTGGCCAATGACAATGCTGCCGAAGAAGAGAAGTGAAATGAATAGTAATATGAAACGCATTATTAACTAAGTTTTTTTGATCGAAAGATTTATCGAATCAACTTCGATACACAGCGTTCAGTAGATGATTGTCCAACAAGTTAATACAGCCCAGGTGCTGTAGGCACATTTAATTCTAGTGATTGCCCTGACTGACCTTTAGTGATTTGCAATATTCGGCCTTGTCTGTCAAGGAGTTTGTATGTTCCTGTAAACAATGCGCTAGCAGCTTGAAAGCTCATCGGGCCTGTGTTGCCCGTTTGTAATTTGCACTCAAAGGTTGGAAGTGCTTCCTTTGTTGAGGATGCATCTTGACTGTAGAAGGAGTAAGAGCTATTGACAAGTATAGGTGTCTCTCCTTCAAAGTAGAGTATTTCTGTAGGTAGTTCAGTTCCTGGAAGGTAGCGATATGTCCAGCTTTTGTACTCTGTTTCAGGTCCTCCGTTAATTTGCTTTGTATTTGAGATTGCTGAAATATTTCCATCAACGTTAAGGTTGATGGCCCATGTTCCAGTTTCTGAAGGTGAAGTGTGTCCGTCGAGAATTTCAGAATATGAATGCAATATATATCCGGAAGAATAGATGTATGACCCTGTGATATTTGTATTAGGGAAGCCAGTAAATACCGACTGTATTGTTGTATAGGTGTAGTTGTCACTTTGGCTATCGTCAACGAACGTTGTGATTTCCACATCCGTAAGTAGTGAGTCAAATTGGTTGGTCCCGACTTGGTACTTATATAACGCGTTGCACGGTTGAAATTTAAGCCAGCCAGTGTTTTGTTTGGTTCAGCGATTTTCCCGTGTGGTAATTTACCCATTGCTTCAATGTTCTAGTAAGCAATTTACTAGATACTCTAGCTGCTAATCCGCTGTATCG